>NZ_DAMDBP010000001.1:0-6610 GCF_032092815.1 Agrobacterium sp.
CGGGCCTTAAGCGCTTTAAGCGAATTCTTGATCTTCATTTTACTGGTCCGCAGTTCTGCGAGACATTCTGTCTCGCGTGGTATCTAACAATCAAAAACGCGCAACGAGGCGCGCTCTTTTCGGTTGGCAGGCAAATACCCTGTCGCCCCCGCCCTGTCAACACGCAAAGCCGTGTTTCCGGTTCAGGAGCGTTGTTTTACAGCACCTTTCAGTTCTGTAACGTGTCCCATCTTGCGTCCTGGACGCGCTTCCGACTTACCATAAAGGTGCAGAACGCAGTCGGATTTACCCAGCCATTGAGGCACAGCCTCCACGTCATCACCAATCAGATTGGTCATGACGCAGTCGGAGTGACGTCTGGCATCGCCCGCGGGGAGGCCACTGATGGCACGAATATGCTGCTCAAACTGCGAAACAGCGCAGGCAGCTTCCGTCCAGTGGCCGGTATTGTGGACACGCGGTGCGATTTCATTGGCAACCAGAGAACCGTCAGGCAGGACGAAAAACTCGATCCCGATAACCCCGACATAATCCAGCGCAGTCAAAATCTTGGCCGCAGCGTCCAGCGCCAGGCTGGCAGTCGATTCGGAAATCGTCGCCGGAACGGTCGACGTGTGCAGTATGCCATTGAGATGAACATTTTCTGCCGGATCGTAACAAACGACCGAACCGTCCTGAAAACGAGCAGCAATAATGGAAATTTCGCGCTCGAAATTCACCAGGCTCTCGAGAATCAGTGCGCCACCACCCAACGCGTCGAATGCGCCTTCGGCGCTTTCACCACGAAACAGCTTTTGACCCTTGCCGTCGTATCCAAAACGGCGGGTCTTCAGCACGCCCCTGCCAGAATATTCGGCAAGCGCCTTCTCGAGATCGGCCTGATTGTCCACCGCACGGAAATCGGCAGTCTTGATGCCGCAATCATTGATGAAGGTCTTTTCGACCAGTCGGTCCTGCGAAACACTGAGTGCTCTGGGCGGCGGGTAAACCGGCACCGAACGCGCCAGCGCCTCGGCAGCACCAACAGGCACATTCTCGAATTCATAGGTCACGATGTCGCAAAGTGACGCCAGTTCCGCCAAGGCGGCTGCATCATCATAAGCCGCCACAATCTGGAGATTACACACCTGCGCTGCAGGACAATCGGCCTGCGGCTCCAGCACGATGGTTTTGAAATTCATGCGCGCTGCCGCCATGGCCAGCATACGTCCGAGCTGGCCACCGCCAATAATACCAACCGTCAAAATATTCATTGAGGATTATCCATCGGATATTCTGCAACCGAAGCAGTCTGGTGCGCACGCCACGCATCCAGCCGGTCGGCCAGATCGTCATTCGACAGCGCAAGAACGGCAGCAGCCAAAAGTGCTGCATTGATTGCGCCGGCTTTGCCGATGGCAAGTGTACCAACCGGAATACCGGCCGGCATTTGAACGATGGAATAAAGACTGTCCTGTCCGGACATGGTTTTGGACTGAACGGGTACGCCAAACACCGGCAGGGAGGTCATGGCAGCCGCCATACCAGGCAAATGGGCAGCGCCACCAGCGCCAGCGATGATGACCTTGAAACCTTCGTCGCGCGCGCCTGTTGCAAAATTGAACAGCCGTTCCGGCGTACGATGCGCAGAAATAATACGCGCCTCATATTCAATATCGAGAGCATCCAGCGTGTCGGCAGCATTTTTCATGGTCTCCCAGTCAGACTGGCTGCCCATGATGATTGCGACTGGCGGAGTTTCTGTGGTCATGCTCGTCGGCCCCCTGTCAGGCGATAATATCGGGAATGATCTGGTCTTCGATCTGGCTCATTTGATCCTTAACTGCCAGTTTTTTCTTCTTCATACGCTGAACGCGCAAGGCGTCGCAGTTGGTCTGGATCATGGCATTGATGGCGACATCATAATCTTCATGTTCCTGCCGCAAACGCGCCAATGTCAATCTGATATCTGCCTGTGACTGATCGGGCATTTCTGCATCCCCATTTTATAATGCCGGCTTTGCCGGTGTTCTGACGTCGCTGGCACTGCCTCTACCACCAAATGCCTGTAACGGGAAGTTATCCATTGCGACCAAATTGCCCAGATGTTGCCCTGATTTCGCCTTCGACAATCCTAACAATCCGTGTCACATTAGTTTCGTAAACCTGAAACTCCAGCGTTGGAGAGCTGGAGGTAGGTCACAAAAGAAGGAAGGACGTGCAGCATGACCATACAGGCTCATATCGCATCGCTCGAAAAGAAACACGGAGCTCTTGAGGACGAGCTCGAAAGTATTCTTGCTTCCCCGTCGTCAAACGACCAAGAAATTGCGGACATTAAACGGCGCAAACTTCGCCTGAAGGATGAATTGCAGAAACTGAAAAAAGATACACGTCATTAAAAATGTGCTTCCGCGGCGCCAGTGTGCGACAGGAAGCTGAAGTGTAAAAAAGAACTGGCCGTCTCGCAGGAGACGGCCAGTTTTTTATTGCCCGTTGAAGGACAATTATTCCATGCCAAGGGCAGCCATGTAGGTCTGCAGAATGGATTCTTCTTCCAGACGCTCATTGGCGTCCTTCTTGCGAAGGCGGATGATAGTGCGGATCGCCTTAGTGTCGTAACCACGGCCCTTGGCTTCGCCCATCACATCCTTGATATCGCCCTGGATTGCGGCTTTTTCTTCCTCAAGGCGCTCGATGCGCTCGATGAACTGGCGCAGCTCGGCAGCGGCTACGGTTTCTGTTGTGCTGGTCTCATCCATCGTGAATTCCTTCATCTTGTCTGTTTATGTGCCCGTTCGGGCATGTTCATCCGGCACATGCTCGCGGAACAGCTGTCCAGAACATGGCTTGAAATTTTTCCCGCTGTGAACTGCCGACTGGAAACGCCCGCGTCAAGCCTGTTCCATTGCGGAAAACCTCATTCCTTTGGCTTATTTGTTTCAAATGCCGCTTTTTGCGCATCCGATGCCTCGTTCTGATGCTGGTTTTTCCAGTCTTCATAAGGCATGCCATAGATGATTTCGCGGGCTTCATCCTTGCTGATCTCGACCCCTGCGCCTTCTGCGGCATCCCGGTACCAGTTGGACAGGCAGTTGCGGCAAAAGCCTGCCAGGTTCATCATGTCGATGTTCTGAACATCCGTTCTGTTGCGCAAATGCTGAACCAGTCTGCGAAACGCAGCTGCTTCGAATTCTATCTGCTGTTTGTTGTCCGGCGTCGTCAAAACATTACTCCCCATTTCAGGCATAAGGTCCGGTCCGGGACTGGAATATCTGGTATTCGTGCAAAGCCGGATCGCTGTTCATTGCGGCAAAAATAGGAGCAAGCCGGTCTGACCATGCCGCGATGCCGGCATTATCGGCGATCAGATCCTGCCGCACTTCCAAAAGCGCATGGGGAAGACCCAGACTCATGCAGTGCCGATACATACAGTCGCCCTTCAGGGCGCCGTCATAGGGTTCGTTGTCGCCAACCAGAATGTCGCCGGGTTCTCGCAGCGCCTTCAACAGCGGGTGAACTGCCCGGTGGTCGGTATCCCACAATACGGCAGCATGCCAGGGACGGGGCGTCTGCTTCCAGAACGGCGTGTAGGAATGCAGTGAAAACACCAGGGGTGCCTTGCCCGTGGTGTCCATTACTTTGTTCAATACCCGATCAACGGCATCATGATATGGTAGGTGATAGGTTTCGATGCGCCGGCTCCATTCCTCATCGGAAATCGGATGATTGCCAGGAATGATCGCGCCATCAGAAATTTTCATCACCAGCGTCGGATCGTCCTCCCCGCGATTGGGATCGATCAGCAGCCGTGAAAAACAGCTCATCACCGCCGGAACGCCCAATCTTCTGGAAAGTGATCGGGTCAAACCTTCAATACCGATGTCAAAAGCAATATGCCTCGAATATGCACTCTCTGGTAAGCCAAGTTGATTATACTGGGGAGGCACAATGTTCATGGCATGATCGGCAATCAGAACCATGCCTTTGTCATAATCACCATCTAGGATTTCAAACGCGGGGAAGTCTTGCATCGTCAATTTCTTGAAAGCATTCGTGGGAGCGCGTTTGATGACATGGCTGGCCCACCAGCGCAAGCAAAACGGGAGGACAAGCTCCTGACAGCCATCAGAATGCAGACACACACTGAATATAATCGATTAGACTTGCGTTGACATTCGCCGCCCGTCGCGCCAAGAAAGTGTATCATGAATAACTTTGGAAACCGGAGGGAAGCCTTGCGCAAAACCATCTCCTCTCTCCTTCGAGTACCTGTCCGGCTTAGCGCCGCAACACCCGCCATCGGCGCCCTTCTGGTCGCTCCGTTTCTGCTAGCAGTGCCGGCAAAAGCGGATTTTCGCGTCTGCAACAGCACACAGAACCTGGTTGGCGTTGCGATCGGCTACCGTGCGGAATCGGGTTGGATCAGTGAAGGATGGTGGCAGGTTCCGGCCTCCACATGCGCCACCTTGATCGAAGGTGAGCTACAATCACGATATTATTATCTCTATGCGGAAGATGCTGCACGTGGCGGCCGCTGGACTGGTGACGTCAACATGTGCGTGGCGGAAAACGAGTTCAAGATTGCCGGCGTTGACGATTGCTACGCTCGCAGCTTCCAGCGCATGGGTTTCAAGGAATATGATACGGGTCGCCAAGGAAGCTGGATGGTCCAGCTTTCGGATACGCCCGGAACACAGGAAAGTCAGCACTGATGAGGCGTAATCGCAAAGTCAAAATTCTTGCAACACTCGGCCCGGCTTCCGGCGATGAAGCCATGATCGAAAAGCTGCACCTTGCCGGTGCAGACCTTTTCCGCATCAACATGAGCCACGCAAGCCATGACCTCATGCGCACGCTGGTATCCCGCATTCGCGCCGTTGAAGCCCGCAACGGCCGCCCGATCGGCATTTTGGCCGACCTGCAGGGACCGAAACTGCGCGTTGGCAAATTTGCAGATACCAAGGTCGACCTGGTTCCAGGCCAGACCTTCACACTGGACAGCAACGAGGCGCCGGGCGACAAGAACCGCGTTTTCCTGCCGCATCCTGAAATTCTCGAAGCCGTAAAGCCGGGCGACCGCCTGTTGATCGATGACGGTAAGCTACACCTGCGCGCTGAAAAGTGCGATGGCAAGAGCATTGTTGCGACCGTCGTTGCCGGCACCAAGATTTCCGACCGCAAGGGCATCAGCCTTCCAGACACCCTGCTCGGCGTTGGTGTATTGACCGACAAGGACCGTGTGGACCTTGATGCGGTTCTGGCGACCAATGAAATCGACTGGGTTGCCCTGTCCTTCGTTCAGCGTCCGGAAGACCTTGCAGAAGTACGCAAGATTGCCCGCGGTCGCGTTGGCCTGATGTCCAAGATCGAAAAGCCACAGGCTATCGAGCGCATCGAAGAAATCATCGAGCTGTCTGATGCCCTGATGGTTGCCCGTGGTGACCTTGGCGTTGAGATGCCGCTGGAAACCGTTCCTGGCCTGCAGAAGCAGCTCATCCGCGCATGTCGCCGCGCTGGCAAGCCGGTTGTCGTGGCAACGCAGATGCTGGAATCAATGATCACCGCGCCGGTTCCGACCCGTGCGGAAGTCTCGGACGTTGCAACAGCCGTGTTCGAAGGCGCCGATGCGATCATGCTTTCAGCAGAATCAGCTTCTGGTGACTATCCTGTTGAAGCAGTTTCGACCATGGCATCGATTGCCAGCACGGTTGAACTCGATCCGCATTATTCGGGCATCATCTACGCGCAGCGCGCCCAACCGGAAGCAACCGGTGCAGACGCGATTTCGCTTGCTGCCCGCCAGATCGCCGAAACACTGAAACTGTCAGCCATCGTTACCTACACATCTTCGGGCACCACCGGCCTGCGTGCCGCACGTGAACGCCCGCAGGTTCCGATCATCGCCCTGTCTCCGGTCATCCAGACGGCTCGCCGCTTGTCGGTTGTCTGGGGTCTGCACTGCGTGGTCACCGGTGACGCGGACAATCTGGACGACATGGTCAACCGTGCATGCCGCATCGTTGTGTCGGAAGGTTTCGGCAATCCAGGCGATCGCATCATCATTTCGGCTGGTGTCCCACTCGGTACACCAGGCGCCACCAACATGGTTCGCATCGCCTATATCGGCTCTGACGGCCAGAGCGGCGTCTGATCTAGACAATGCGGCATGCAGCAATGTGTGCCGCACTCTCAAGCCCAGCGCAAAAACCATTGCCCAACAAAAAGCCCGCTGATGTGATCAGCGGGCTTTTTGATGTCCAGAGTTTGGATTGCCTTAAGGCATTCTGACCGGAGTGCTGAAGCGGCTGGAGTCGATCGTGCCAGCACCCTGCTTGAAGCCGGAAGGGGTGTTCGAAGCGGTCATCTCATTGTTGAGGATACGGTTGCTGACAACACGCGGAGCCTTGACGTTGCGCGGTGCTTCACCCTTGGTCTTGTTCAGCGCCCAACCCGAGATCAGATCCTGCGTCAGGCGACCACCGCCCGACATGGCTTCCTGAGAAATCGCAGCTTCCTGCTTGCTTGGACGTCCGCCCTTGGCAGGCAGCCCAGCGCGCAGGCCATTGTCAACAGTACCTCTGACATCAAAGGCATCGCCAAATTGTGCGGCCGTCGGCTTGGTTTCCCT
>NZ_DAMDBP010000001.1:6625-18651 GCF_032092815.1 Agrobacterium sp.
GGTGGCAGGGGCAAGCGAAGCGACCTGCTTCTTTGGTGCCTGTGCTGGCGCTGGTGTCTGAGCAGGATGGTTCTGGATCAGATCAGCAATACTGTCTTCACGAGCTGGAGCTGTCGGAACCGGTGTCGAAACATGCTGCATGCTGTCACGTGCGCTTTGCCCGCTCCGCTCCAGTGCTGCAACCACGATTGGCGAAAGAACGGCTTCCTTCTGATCGGCTGCGTCGGCCTGAGCTTCGACATCCGCATCGGCCGCAGCCAGCAGCGCTTCAGCAACAGCAGGACGATTTGCCGGGATCGGTGCCATCACGTCAGATGTGCCTGCGGCCTGCGGATCCACAGCCGCCGTCAGAACACCGGCCTGTGCGTCACCGCGCATGCCACGTGGTCCAAGCAAAGTCGGAACCGGGATCTTGTAGTCACCAAGATCTGCAAACTGTTCGGTTGCCGGGGTTGGCGTAGGTGGCAATGCAGCCTGCAAGGCCTCCTGCGCGGCATTACGCGTCGGGGAGTAAAGTGCGGTTGCAAGACCCGTATTGGCCTGCTGGTTATTCAGGGATGGACGCGAAAGTGGCAATGGAGCGTCAATGTTCACGCCCGGAGGCGGTTCCGCGCTTGCCACAGCAACTGGCTGCTGTGCCTGCACCACCGGAGCTGGACGCTCCTCAGGTGCTGGTGCCGTGATGCTATCTGCATCTTCGTCCTCATCACCTCCGCCAAACAGCGCAGACAACAATGTTCTCTTCTTGCCGCCGGACGATGACGATGTCGGACCGGCACCAGCCGTGCTGGCTACCTGGATCGATGACGAGCTGACGCGACGCTTGTAGTCGGCCATGGCCTGGTCATAACCCGGCAGCGGCTTGCCATCGGCAGGCAGGTGAATGGTGTTGCCTTTCGGGAAGATACGCACGAGGTCCTGACGGCTCATGCGTGGCCATGCGCGAACGCTTCCAACATCAAGATGCACAAAGGGAGACCCGGAGGTTGGATAAAAGCCCACGCCGCCGATCTGCATCTGCATGGCGATTTCACGCAGGCGAGAAAGTTTTACGCCGGGAATGTAGAAATCCATGGCTTTGCCGAGCGTGTGCTGGCTGTTCTTGGCCACGCCCTTGGTCCGCGAACGCAGCATGCCATTTGTCTCTGGCGAGCGAAATGCGGATACAACATTGATATATTCTTTCGCGCCGCTGCGCTGATAGACTTCCCAAACGAGGTCGAAGAGTCTCGGGTCCATCTTTGTGGGCTGGTTACGACGCCAGTCGCGCAGGAAGCGGTTCAACTCCTGCAGACCCTTCTGGTCATACTTGCCATTACGCTTGAAGGTGATGACCGCCTTCTCTTTCGTATGGATGTAGTAGAGCTTGAGGCTACGGGTTTCTGCCGCCGCCGGGGCAGCAGACAAGGACAATGCAGGCAGTGACACGAGAGCAGCAAAAATCAGGGCGATACCACGCCCGGAAAGTTTCTTTCCTGCTAGTTTCAGCCTGTCACACACGCTTTTGCCCGAGCGCGCTATATTCCGCTTCAAATCTGGCAATTTGATCCCCGTCTGATAGACAACCCGTCATAGTGTCTCAGATGAACGTAAATTACGGTGACACGATGGCAAATTTACCACACATATACAACCTTCCTCATTATAGTGAACAGTCCACTAATAAGAGGTTTACAGACGGTAAGGGAATATCCTTGCCTGACGGTTAACGCAAGAAAACCGTTATTTTTAAGCGGCTTCGTTGAGCGGATCATCCGGATCGATGCCATAATCCTTCAATTTTCTATAAAGCGTTGAGCGGCCAATCCCCAGTTTTCTGGCGACTTGGCTCATCTGGCCACGATAAAATCTTAAGGCAAACCGGATCAGCTCTTCCTCAATGTCGGCCAATTTTCGTACATTTCCGCTGTCATCAATGCTGGAAATCAGGTTGCCACCGGAGAAAGCTGGCGACGAGTGACTGTCTTCGGCAGAGAATGCTTCCATCACGGACAGGATATCTGGCGTGCGCGCAACCGGCCGGGGATCCGGCGCCGGTGTGCTCAACAGCATGCGGTCGCTAATACGATGACTCAGATCATGCATTTCATCGGACGATGCAAATTCCGGCATCTGCAATGCGATCTGCGGGAAATCGTCTTCCGTCAGCTCATCGCCCTGGGCCAGCACGACGGCGCGGAAAATCGCGTTCTCGAGCTGGCGAATATTGCCCGGCCAGTCATAGGCCGTCAGCAAGGCCAAGGCACTTGCACTCACGCCCATGGCATGCGGCAGCTTCTGCTCGACGGAAAACCGCTCGGCAAACACCCGGGCAAGATAAGGAATATCTTCCTTGCGACGACGCAAGGCCGGAATGGTAATGGGGAACACGTTGAGGCGATAATAAAGATCCTCACGGAAACGGCCTTCCTTGACCTCTTCGATAAGGTTCTTGTTGGTCGCCGAGATCAGCCGCACGTTGACCTTTTGAACCTTGGCGGAACCAACGGTTTCAATCTCGCCCTGCTGCACGGCGCGCAAAAGCTTCACCTGCACCTCAAGCGGCAGATCACCGATTTCATCCAGGAACAATGTACCGCCATCAGCTTCCATGAACTTGCCGACATGTTTTTCGGTCGCACCCGTAAAGGCACCCTTTTCATGACCGAACAAAATGCTTTCGACCAGATTCTGCGGAATGGCACCGCAGTTGACGGTGATGAAAGGTTTGCCGGCGCGATCGCCAGCCGACTGGATGGCGCGAGCCACCATTTCCTTGCCGACGCCTGATTCACCTTCCAGCACCACCGGAATATTGGACTGTGCCGCACGCTGGGCCAGTTCGACAACCCGCAACATTGCAGGGCTTGCCGACACGATATCGTTAAAACCAACGGCATGATGACGCGCACGTCGACCGGTGCGGGCCTTGGCCTCACGCTGGTCCAGTTTCAACGCGTTGGAAATCGCAGCACCAATCCGTTCAGGTGAAACCGGCTTCACCACGAAATCGAACGCGCCTGCGCGCATGGCCTGCACAACGGTATCGATGCCTCCCTGCCCGGTCTGCACGACCACTGGCACATCAATACCTTGCTCGCTGATCGCCTTGAGAAAGGAAAGCCCGTCCATCTCAGGCATCATCAAGTCGAGAACCACAACGCTGATCTCGCCACTGTGCTGCTTGAGCAGCTCGAGACCAGCCCGACCATTTTCCGCAACCATGGCGGCATGACCATAACGTTCCACCGCATTTTTGAGCAGGCGACGCTGAACTGGATCGTCATCAATAACGAGAATTTGCGCGATCATCTTGGGCTCCCGGTTTCCGGTTTATGGACCCACTTCATGCGGACCCTTTGACGCCACACTTGCACATAAGGCTTGAACATCCAGTTTTGAGAATTGCTTGCATTTTATCTATCGGCGGGGGAAACAAGAGGCGCAAATTTTCAAGATGCAAGGCTGATGAGGACATTAAAATGACAGTTCCAACACAAGGCAGACACCGCACCTTTTCCACCGCAGCTGCTGGTGGGCAGGCATTCGATCCCGCCCTTGGAGAACTTCCCGTCTGGAAATTGTCTGATCTTTACCCCTCGGCAGATTCAACAGCACTGAAGCAGGACATCGAAAAATCCGCCGCGGACGCCAAGGCGTTTGAAGACAAATGGAAGGGCAAGCTGGAACAGGCTGCCAGCAAAACCGGCAACGAAGGCATTGGTCAGGCTCTGCGCGAATATGAAGCACTGGATGATCTGCTTGGCAAAATCGGCTCCTTTGCCGGCCTCACATATTTTGCCGATACGGCAAGCCCGGCCAACGGCAAACTCTACGGCGACACCCAGTCGAAACTGACTGACATCTCCGCCCATCTTCTGTTTTTCACGTTGGAGCTGAACCGTCTGGACGACGCGACGCTGGAAAACGCCATGCAGAATGATACGGTTGCGGGACATTATCGTCCGTGGCTTGTCGATCTGCGCAAGGACAAGCCGCACCAGCTTGATGATAAGCTGGAACAGCTTTTCCTCGAAAAATCGATGACCAGTGCCGCCGCTTTCAACCGCCTGTTTGACGAGACGATGGCGGAACTGCGTTTCGATATCAATGGCGCGGAACTGCCGCTCGAAGCCACCCTCAATCTGTTGCAGGAGCCGGACGCCGCAACCCGTGCCAAGGCCGCCAAGTCCCTGAGCGCCACATTCGCGAAAAACATCCGTATCTTTACGCTGATCACCAACACGCTGGCCAAGGATAAGGAAATTTCCGACCGCTGGCGCAATTTCGAAGATATTGCCGACAGCCGCCATCTGGCCAACCGCGTCGAACGTGAGGTGGTGGATGCCTTGGCCGAAGCCGTCCAGCAGGCCTATCCCCGTCTTTCCCATCGTTATTATGCCATGAAGGCCAAATGGCTAGGCATGGAACAGATGGAATATTGGGACCGTAACGCGCCCCTGCCAGCTACCTCCAATACGCTTATTTCCTGGAGCGAAGCGAAGGACACGGTTCTTTCGGCTTACGGCGACTTCGCACCCGAAATGGCAGCAATTGCCGCCCGTTTCTTCGATGAACAATGGATCGACGCCCCTGCCCGTCCCGGCAAGGCACCGGGCGCGTTCGCGCATCCGACCGTTCCCTCGGCGCATCCCTACGTGCTGGTCAACTATCTTGGCAAACCGCGCGACGTCATGACACTCGCCCATGAACTGGGGCACGGTGTGCATCAGGTTCTGGCTGGCGAACAGGGTGCGCTGATGTGTTCAACGCCACTGACACTGGCCGAAACAGCATCCGTATTTGGCGAAATGCTGACATTCCGCGCCCTGTTGAAAAACACCACCGACAAGCGCGAGCGCAAGGCCATGCTGGCGCGCAAGGTGGAAGACATGATCAACACGGTCGTGCGCCAGATCGCCTTCTATCAGTTCGAACGCAAGGTTCACACTGCCAGAAAAGAAGGTGAACTGACCTCCGAGCAAATCGGTGAACTGTGGTTGTCCGTTCAGGAAGAAAGCCTTGGTCCAGCCATCCGCATTTCGGAAGGCTATGAAAGCTGGTGGACCTATATCCCCCACTTCATTCACTCACCTTTCTATGTCTACGCCTATGCATTCGGCGATTGCCTGGTCAATTCGCTCTACGCGGTCTATCGCAATGCGGAAGAGGGTTTCCAGGACAAGTATTTCGCGCTGCTCAAGGCGGGGGGCACGAAACACCATTCCGAACTGCTGAAGCCCTTTGGCCTTGATGCGACCGACCCGTCCTTCTGGACCAAAGGCCTCTCCATGATCGAAGAATTGATCGATGAACTGGAAGTTCTCGATAAAGACGAAAATCCATAAATTTCGGGCAAGTTTCATAGTCCTGAATGCACCGGGAATATCCGCCCCGCGGTAGCGGGGTGGCGCGCGTTTTGGTAAACGGATGGAATAGCGATGAAACGCAAACCAGTCGATCTGACCCTGATGGAGACCTTGCGATGGGAGCCACAAACCGGCTTTCATCGTCTGGAGCAGCATATGCGCCGTCTGGCACGCTCGGCCGATGCGCTCGGTTTTCGCCAGCCGGTCGATGCCCAGAAGACCCTGGAAAAAAGCGTGTCCGGCGAAGACCCGCTCAAGGTCAGCCTTGTGATGAACTACAAGGGACAATTGGATATCACCACCGCCATCCTGCCGGTTTTGCCAGAAGGCACGGTGTGGAAACTGAAGGTGGCCAACAAGACACGGCTGGACTCCAGCGACACCTTTTACCGGCACAAGTCATCACGGCGCGAACCCTATGAAACGGCGCGTGCCGAATTTCCGCTGTCGCAAGCCGATGAGGTACTGCTGTTGAATGAGCGTGGTGAAGCCTGCGAAGGTTCCTCCACCAGCCTGTTTGTGGAAGATGCCGAGGGACAATTGCTAACCCCTCCGCTTGACAGCGGCATTCTGCCCGGCGTGTTGCGAGCCGACCTGATCCGGGAACGTCGTGCACGCGGGCAGGCACTGAAACTGGAAGACCTGCAAGGCCGGCGTATTTTCGTCGGCAATTCGGTGTATGGCCTTATTCCGGCTGAACTTATCTGAGGTTTTGAAAAACAAGGCAACGATTTCGCCTCAAGTGCATTTACCGCTCACAATTGCAAAATTCATCATAGAAGATCGAGTTTTTGTGCAACGCATATCTGAAATCTATTGTCCTGTGGCGTGATTGAAACCAATGCATCCTTGCAACGCACCCTTCTTCACGGCATGTTCCAAAACCATACATATCGAATCGCAGGGAGTTAAAGCATGAAGATCAAGACCGGTATTGTTCTGGGCCTGGCTTCCATAACATTGGCATCGTGCGTTTCTGCACCGCCCCCGCGTTCGATGCCACCGGCAGCACCCCAGGGACCGGCCGTTGACGGCCGCTGGGTGGACCGCAACGGTATTGTCTCTTCCTTCCAGAATGGCACATTCTCCACCCATTCGACCGACAGCAACACCTTGCTTGCCTCCGGCAACTACACCATGATTTCGCCAACCCTGATTGAAATCAACATGACGTCGCTGGTTCGCAATACCCAGTCCAAGGTCAATTGCGCCATGGTTTCGCAGTCTCAGTTGAACTGCACGACCGACAGCAACAATCAGTTTTCTCTGACACGTCAGGGCTGATTCATTCCTGTAATATTTCCGTTCTAAAGAATGCACGCATGAGAAGTGTGTTCGCAAGCAAAACACCTGTCACAATTTAGCTTGCAGTTCACGCAACCAAATGGAAACATTCATTTCGGGTGAACAGCTCATGAGAGATAGCGGCCTCCGCAGAAAGCGGCGGTCGTTTATATCATATTGATACAGGAGAGAAAAATGAACAGACTAACCAAGCTCGGCTTGCTGGCCGCATCGGTCGTTACGCTGTCGACAAGCGCCGCCTTTGCCGATTACGAACTCAACATCCTCCATATCAATGACTTGCATTCACGCATCGAGGCAATCAACAAATTCGATTCGACATGCTCTGAAAGTGAAGCGGCCAAGAATGAGTGCTTTGGCGGCATTGCACGCGTAAAGAGTGCTATTGAGGCGCGCCGTGGCGAGCTTGGCAACGCCAACACCCTCGTTCTCGACGCAGGCGACCAGTTCCAGGGTTCACTTTTCTACACGCAGTACAAGAGCGGCCCGGTTGCAGAATTCATGAACGGCATCGGCTTCGACGCCATGGCCATCGGCAACCATGAATTTGATGATGGCCCGGAAGAACTGCTGAAATTCATCGATGCACTCAAATTCCCGATTATTTCGGGCAACACCATGGCGGGCGACAGCTCCATCCTGAAAGACAAGTTCAAGGGGTATGTGATCAAGGAATTGGGCGGTGAGAAGGTCGCTGTCGTTTCTGTTCTGGCCACAGACACTGACGAAACCTCTTCGCCAGGCGACAAGATCCTGTTTGCAGACGAGATCTCCTATCTGCAGGGTGCGGTAAAGGAAATTCAGGATCAGGGCGTCAACAAGATCGTGCTGCTGTCGCATGTCGGTTACGTCAAGGATCAGGAAATCGCCAAGGCAGTTGATGGCATCGACGTGATCGTTGGTGGCCACAGCCACACGCTTCTGTCCAGCACCGATGACAAGGCCGCCGGCCCATATCCGACACTGGTCAAGAACCCATCGGGCGTCGAGGTTCCAATTGTTACCGCTTATGCCTATTCCAAGTATCTCGGCGATCTCAAGGTTACTTTCGATGACAATGGCGTCGTGAAGTCCTGGGAAGGTGCACCGAAGCTGCTCGACGCATCTGTCACCCCTGACGCGGGCTACGTGACACGCGTTTCAGAACTTGCACAGCCACTTGAAGAGCTGAAGAAAAAGGAAATCGGCTCCGCAACGGAAAGCATCGACGGCTCGCGTGAAGTATGCCGCGCCAAGGAATGCACCATGGGCAACCTGGTTTCCGACGCACTTCTCGACCGCGTCAAGGATCAGGGCATCACCATTGCCATCCAGAACGGTGGCGGCCTGCGTGCATCGATCGATGCTGGCACCATCACCATGGGCGAAGTGCTGACGGTTCTGCCATTCCAGAACTCGGTCGCCACATTCCAGCTCAAGGGTTCCGACATTGTTGCCGCACTTGAAAACGGCGCAGGTCAGATCGAGGAAGGCGCTGGTCGTTTCGCCCAGGTTGCCGGCCTTAAATACTCCTTCGACCGTTCCAAGCCAGCCGGAAGCCGCATCGTTTCCGTCGAGGTGAAGGAAGGCGACACATTCGTGCCGCTGGATAACGAGAAGGTTTATGGCGTCGTTTCGAACAACTACATGCGCTCGGGCGGCGACGGCTACAAGGTCTTCGCAACGAAGGCGGTCAACCCTTACGACTTCGGACCAAGCCTTGAAGATTCCGTTGCGGCTTACCTGACAGCAAACAATCCATACAAGCCTGCTACGGATGGGCGTATCACCGACGTGACCCCGGCTGATTATGTTGCCCCTGCCAAGGAAGCGGCTCCGGCAGCCCCTGCGACAGCGGCAGCCCCTGCGGCTACCCCTGCTCCGGCAGCAACGGCACCAGCCGCAACAGCGCCTGCTGCAACCACTCCTGCACCAACCACACCGGCAACGGCTGAAAACCTTGCCAAATATGTCGTGGGCAAGGGCGATTCGCTGTGGAAGATTGCCGTTGAAAAATACGGCGACGGCACCTTCTGGACGAAGATTGCTGAAGCCAATGCATTGAAGCGTCCAAACCACATTGAGGTTGGCGCCGAGCTTGAACTTCCAGCCAAGAACTAAGCGCGCAAAGACAATTTGCCGCACATGATAGAGCCGGCCCTTTTGGGGCCGGCCTTTGTTTTTTACTGCTCTATAAATATATGAAAAACCGCCATTATTTGACATATGTCATATCAATGGCCGCCGCCTGCCGTTTTATGGGAGGTGAAAAGTAATTCCGGAAAATGTTCATGGTGAACCATTTTCCGTTAGAAGAGTGAACCGCTGCAGCAATACGGACGTATTGCACACAACCTATTGATATTCAGGATTTTATGTATGGTAGCCAGCACTTCAGTCATTCCGGCAGATCACCCTCCTGTCTCATCCGGCAAGGTTGGCGTACTTCTCGTCAATCTCGGAACACCGGATGGAACCGATTACTGGTCCATGCGTCGTTATCTTGCGGAATTCCTTTCGGACAAGCGCGTCATCGAATGGTCACGCCTCTACTGGTATCCCATTCTCTACGGCATCGTGCTCAACAAGCGCCCGCAGAAGGTCGGCAAGGCTTACGAAGAAATCTGGAACAAGGATTTGAACGAAAGCTATCTGCGCACCTATACCCGCAACCAGTCTGATCTGCTAGGCAAGACCCTCACCGATCTTCCCGATGTGGTTGTCGACTGGGGCATGCGGTATGGCCAGCCATCGATCGCCGAACGCATTGATGCGCTGAAAGCCAAAGGCTGCGACAAGCTGCTGATTTTCCCGCTTTATCCGCAATATGCCGCCTCCACGACGGCAACGGTTAACGACAAGGCATTCGAACATCTGATGAAACTGCGCTGGCAGCCAGCCGTGCGCACCGTCCCCCCTTATCATGATGACGACGCCTACATAGAAGCGCTTGCCAACTCGGTGAAATCGCACCTATCCAAGTTGGATTGGGAACCGGAAAAGATCATTGCCTCGTTCCACGGCATCCCGCAGTCCTATTTCAAAAAGGGCGATCCCTACCATTGTCATTGCGCGAAAACAGCACGTTTGCTGCGTGAAAAACTGGGCATGGACAAAAACCGTTTCCTCCTGACATTCCAGTCACGTTTTGGACCCGAGGAGTGGTTACAGCCTTACACCGACAAGACCGTTGAAAAACTGGCACAGGAAGGCGTCAAACGCATCGCGGTCATGAACCCGGGTTTCGTCTCAGATTGCCTGGAAACACTGGAAGAAATTGCCGGTGAAGCGGGAGAGATATTCCTGCACAATGGCGGCGAACATTTCACGCACATTCCATGCCTCAACGACAGCGAAGATGGCATGCGCGTTCTGGAAACAGTTGTGCGCCGGGAATTGCAAGGCTGGGTATAAGCGCATAAGACTTTCTACGGAAAGTTTAACTGGCATATGGAGGAACCGATGGTTCTCGGAGGGTTTGATATTGTGGTGTTGGTCGGGGTGGCGCTGGTCATTCTGGTCCTGTTTGCGGGTATAAAAACCGTCCCACAGGGTTTTCGCTATACGGTGGAGCGATTCGGTCGTTACACGCGCACGCTGGAACCGGGCCTCAACATCATAACGCCCTTCATCGAATCCATCGGCGCACGCATGAACGTCATGGAGCAGGTACTCGACATTCCAACCCAGGAAGTCATCACCCGCGACAACGCCAGTGTCTCTGCGGACGCCGTTGCCTTCTACCAGGTTCTCAATGTTGCGCAGGCCGCTTACCAGATTTCCAATCTGGAAAACGCCATCCAGAACCTGACCATGACCAACATACGTTCGGTGATGGGTTCGATGGATCTTGATGAACTGCTGTCCAACCGTGATGCCATCAATGACCGCCTGCTGCGGGTTGTGGATGAGGCCGTTGGCCCGTGGGGTATCAAGGTCACCCGTATTGAAATCAAGGACATCGCACCACCGAAGGATCTGGTCGATTCGATGGCTCGCCAGATGAAGGCAGAGCGCGAAAAGCGTGCACAGGTTCTGGAAGCGGAAGGTTCGCGTGCTGCCCAGATCTTGCGTGCGGAAGGTTCCAAGCAGTCGGCCATTCTGCAGGCCGAAGGTCAGCGTGAAGCTGCGTTCCGTGACGCTGAAGCCCGCGAGCGCCTCGCAGAGGCCGAAGCCAAGGCAACCCGCATGGTATCCGAAGCTATCGCGGCCGGTGACGTGCATGCCATCAACTACTTCATTGCGCAAAAATACACCGAAGCCCTGTCGGATATTGGCACCGCCAACAACGCAAAAATCGTGTTGATGCCAATGGAGGCCTCGTCGCTGATCGGTTCGCTGGGCGGCATTGGCGCCATTGCCAAGGAAGTCTTCGGCAATGACGGCACGCAACGCCAGTCGGAACCCCGGCCGCGCCCCGCAACCCCGCCACGTGCAGCACCTCAGGTCAATCCATTCGTACCACCGTCGGATAGATAATCATGATAAAACAGGCCATTGCTGAGCTTGGTCCGTGGAGCTGGTGGATCATCGGCTTCATCCTGCTTGCAGCAGAACTTGCCGCACCGGGTGTGTTCCTGATCTGGATTGGCGCTGCTGCAATCGTGGTTGGTGCATTGTCGCTGCTATTGTGGGACGCAGCGCTCTGGTTCTGGCAGGTTCAGTTCGTGCTGTTTGCCGTTCTGTCGATTGCCTTTGCCCTGATTGGCCGTCGTTATTTCGGCAAGGGGCAAACCAGCACCGACGAACCCTTTCTCAATCAGCGCGAGGCAAGCCTGATCGGCAGAACAGCGACGCTGATGGAGCCGATCAGCGAAGGTCGCGGTCGGATACGACTGGATGACACGGTCTGGCCGATCAGCGGCCCGGATCTGCCGTCAGGAACGCGTGTGCGTATCGTTGCGGCACATGGACGCAATCTAACCGTTGAAGCTGTCGAATAATCTGAAATCAGCCTTGCGCCTCAGGCAACGCCCAGCCGCAAGAAATCGTGGAAATGCACCAGCCCCAGCGGCCGGTTTTCATCATCCACCACGATCAGCGCGCCAATCTGATGTTTTTCAAGGAAAGCAAGTGCGCTGGTCGCCAACATGGTTGTTTTAACCACCTTCGGCGCGCGGGTCATGATGTCGTCAACCTGTAGCCCAGAAAGATCGCGCGACAGGTTACGGGCAAGGTCACCTTCGGTGACGATACCACACAGACGTCCGTCTTCATCCAGAATGCCAACACAGCCAAAATGTTTGTGCGACAGCACCTTGACCGCCTCCGGCATCAAGGTGCCCTTGGCAACCAGTGGAACCCGATCACCGGTGTGCATGATATCGCCCACCTGCGCGAGGCTCGCACCCAGTTTGCCACCGGGATGGAATACCCGGAAATCTCCCGCGGTAA
>NZ_DAMDBP010000001.1:18661-64684 GCF_032092815.1 Agrobacterium sp.
CGAGCCTCAAGCAGCGCAACCGCAAGCGCGTCACCCAGCGCCAGTTGCATCAGCGTCGACGTGGTTGGCGCAAGACCGTGCGGGCAGGCCTCCTGCTCATTCGGCACCAGCAGCACTATGTCAGCGGCTTTGGCGAGAGATGAATTTTCCGAGCAGGTCAGCGCGATCAACGGAATGGAAAAACGTCGCGTATAATCAATGGTGCTGCGAAGCTCTGCGCTCTCGCCACCCTTGGAAATCGCCAGCACCACATCATTGCCAGCAATCATGCCAAGATCGCCGTGGTTGGCTTCGGCCGCATGCACGAAGAAAGCCGGCGTGCCGGTTGAGGCAAATGTTGCGGCCAGCTTGCTGCCGATATGCCCGCTTTTGCCAACGCCTGTGATGATCACACGCCCGTCAATCGAACCAATGGTCTCGATGGCAGCGTTAAAAGGCTCGGCAAGACCGTTTTGCAGCGCCAGTTCCAGTGCCTCCAGGCCCTTTCGCTCGATATTGATCGTGCGCAGAGCCGAGTCGATGGCGAGATTATCGGTGAGTTTCACAGATCTTTTAATCATGCCGGACTGTTACTCCTTTCGAAAAAAACTGTCCAGCATTCAAAGCCGCCTCCGTTGCCCATTATATAAGGGCTATCGGTAGCGGCTGAAACCAGATGTTAACCACATGGCTTTACCTTTGGGTAATATTTGGAATTTTGCCGGAAAAGCCATGCCGAAACCCACAGACAGCGCCGCCAGACGCCATAACGCGTGGCGCAATGCAGCCGCCGTGCTGGTGGCCTGCACGTGTCTGTATGAGCCGGCCATTGCCTTTGCCCAGAGCACCGCAACAACGCCCGTTCTGCAGCGCCGCACCGATAGTCGCGTTGCTACTGCCCTTCGTCAGAACCAGGCCGAGACGGAAGCCGTTGCTGGAACGGATGATGCCGCCACGACAGATCAGGACGGCGTGACCACGCAAACGGTAACGCCACCGGTGTTTAATGCCGGTGACGCAATCACCGATGAGCCGGATGAGGCAAGCTCACCCTACGAACAGCAGCTGAACCCGTACGAACCAACCATTGATGGTGGTGATGTTGATCCGAGCGCTGCCACAAATCTGACACCTGGTATTCGTCTGGGCACAATGGTTCTGCGCCCGACCATCAGCCAGACCCTCAACACCGAAAAGCAGAACTCGTCCGGCAACTCCGATCGTCGCAACTACATGACAACGGGCATTCGTGGCACGCTGAACAGCGACTGGTCGCGGCATTCGCTGACCGTCACGGGTGATGGTGCCTGGGAGCGCAATTTCGGTGGAGATAAAAGCGGCGAAGAGCCTCGCGCCTCCATCGATGCCGACCTGCAGCTTGATCTGGCAAAAGACACCACGGTCAACATTACAGGCGGCTATAATTTCAGCCGCGAAGACACTGACGATCCAAACGCATTGAATGATGCCTCGGTCCAATCGGGCGTGCATGAATTTTCCGGCGGCGTTGCCGTTGCCCGTGACCTCGGCCGTATCCGCGGACTGGCGGCCATCGAACTGCAGCGCAATGTCTATTCCGCCGCCAAGGCGGTTGATGGCAGCTCGATTGATCTGAGCGCCCGCGACCGGACAGGCGGCGATGTTCGCCTGCGCGCAGGATATGAGCTTTCCCCTGCTCTCATTCCGTTTCTTGAGGTCTCATCCGGGCTGACCCGTTACGACCAGAAATTTGATGATACCGGTTATCAGCGCTCGTCCAGAACCTACGGAGCCAAGATCGGCACTGAGCTTGATCTGGGTGAGAAGATGCGTGGTGAACTGGCCCTTGGTTATTTGCGCAAGAGTTATGACGATCAACGGCTGGATGCCATCAACGGCCTTAGCGTTGATGGTGATCTGTCATGGTCGCCGCAGCGCGGCACCGATGTCAGCCTCGGATTGCGGACAACGATTGAAGATTTCGCTGGCGGTTCACAAGGTGGCTGGGTTTCCCACCGCCTGACTGCCGGCCTGACACATCAGTTGCGCAACAATCTCGTTGCACGTCTGACCGGGCAGATTACCCGTCGCAACTTCCCATCGGGCGACACGCGGGATGTGACGGAATATTTCACTGCCGCAGGGCTGACATGGAGCCTCAACCGTTATCTCGATGTGACCGGCGATATCAGCTACCAGACCACACCTGTCTACGATACCGGCACATGGCGGATCGGCGCAGGCATCGCCTTCAAGCGATAACTGTCCTTCAAGCACCAATCTGCTTCAATTCAGGACATAAAAAATCCCGGCTCTCACCGGGATTTCTGTTTTCTGACTGTGCCGTTGCTTACTTAAGCTTGGCAACCAGCTGCTTCAATGGACCTTCGATGGACGGACGAATGTCGCCACGCTCCAGCGCGAATGCCAGGTTAGCCAGAATGAAGCCGTCCTTTGCGCCGCAGTCATAGGTGTCGCCCTGGAAATGGTAACCGAAGAAATCCTGGTTCTTGGCAAGCGTCAGCATGCCGTCGGTCAGCTGGATTTCATTGCCGGCACCACGTTCCTGCGTTTCCAGAATGTTGAAAACTTCCGGCTGCAGAATGTAACGACCGTTGATGTAGAAGTTGGACGGTGCAGTGCCCTTGGCTGGCTTTTCGACCATTTCGGTGATCTTGAAACCGTCACCTGCCTTGTCGCCAACGCCGACGATGCCGTATTTATGCGCCTGATCCGGGTCGCATTCCTGAACGGCGATCACGTTACCGCCGGTCTGGTTGTAGACGTCGACCATGCCCTTGAGGCAGCCCTTTTCGGAATGCATGATCATGTCAGGCAGAAGCACGGCAAATGGTTCGTCACCGACGATGTCACGTGCGCACCATACCGCATGGCCAAGACCGAGCGGTGCCTGCTGGCGCGTAAAGCTTGCGGTACCGGCCTTTGGAAGAAGATCTTCCAGCAGCGTCAGTTCAGCCTTCTTGTTGCGCTCGCGCAGCAGCTGTTCGAGTTCGAATTGAATGTCGAAATAGTCTTCAATAACGGCCTTACCGCGGCCGGTAACAAATACAAAATGTTCAATGCCAGCTTCAATGGCCTCATCGACCACGTACTGAATGACAGGCTTATCAACTACAGTAAGCATTTCTTTCGGAACTGCCTTTGTTGCTGGCAAGAAACGAGTTCCCATACCTGCGACCGGAAAAACGGCCTTCCGAATTTTTGTCTTTTCTACCACGCATCCCTCCTGAGAGACTAACTGGATAATATTCCCCGCGCAGCGTTATATTCCAAATCTTTTTAAGATTTGCAAAGGGTGACGCTACGAACGGTTAATGGTAAAGAATTTGTTGACATTAATTTGTTATCCCATCGTGAAGCCCGATGCGTATCTCGCCATCGAAATGAAATTCGAGAGACGAAAGACTGACGATGAAAAAGATGATCCTTTCAGATGTCCGTAAATTTGGCTGCATGGTTTTTGCAGGCTTGGCAATAACTTTGACACCAGTTTCCGCCAGCGCGGATGCTGGCTTTAGAAAATGGATCAACGACTTTTATACCACTGCTGCTAAAAGTGGTATTACAAAGGCAACGTATCAAAAGGCTTTTTCAGGCGTTTCTGAACCAGACCCGGAAGCGCTACGTAAAGCAAACTTCCAGCCGGAGTTCAGCAGCCAAATCTGGGATTATCTCGACTCGCGCGTCAATCCCTATACGGTTCGTATTGGTCGAGAAATGAAGGCGAAACACGCCTCGACCCTCAATGCCATTGAGCGCCACTTCAACGTCGACAAACATATTCTGCTCGCCATCTGGTCGATGGAATCGAATTACGGTGCGGTTCTCGAAAAACCGGAACGCCTGCACCACATTCCAACCACGCTGGCCACACTGGCCTATGCCGATCCGAAGCGCGCAAAATTCGCCAGAACGCAGCTGATTGCAGCGCTGAAAATTTTGCAGAACGGTGATGTTTCGCCGAAGAACCTCACCGGTTCATGGGCTGGTGCCATGGGTCACACGCAGTTCATTCCAACCAGCTACCTGCTTTATGCGGTTGACGCTGATGGAAACGGCAAGCGCGACATCTGGCACTCCATTCCCGATGCGCTGGCAACCGCTGCCAATCTTCTGGCCAAGAACGGCTGGCAGCCGGGCAAGACCTGGGGTTATGAAGCCGCTGTTCCGGCCGGTGCCGCGCGTTACGAAGGCCAGACCAAAACACTGGCTGAATGGGCAAAACTTGGTTTTGTCCGCCCGAATGGCAAAGCCTTCCCGCGTGGTTCTGACCGGGCACAGCTTGTCATGCAGGGCGGCAAGTCCGGCCCTGGCTTCCTGATGATGAAAAACTTCTTCACCATCAAGAAATACAATGCGTCCAACAGCTATGCCCTTGCCGTTGGCCTTCTGGCCGATGAGATCGCCGGTTACGGCGGCATGCAACAGCGTTGGCCGCGCCCAGATGGAACGCTCGACATTCGTGAAAAGTTCGAGTTGCAAACCCGCATGAAAGAGCTTGGCTATTATGATGGCGAGATCGATGGCAATTTTGGTTCCGGCTCAAAAGCTGCCATCAGCGCCATTCAACAGCGGCTGGGCATGAACAATGACGGCGAGCCATCGCAGCGGCTTCTGCGTGCGCTGAGAAACTGACAATCCTGGAGCAGGCTTCCGGTTATAGGCACGCCTGTGATAGGATTTGTCACGTGAGGATGCATAATGATCAAGCAGGCAAGAAATAGCAGGCCAGCCCGTGTTCGCGCAGGTGCGAGCGCTCTTTGTCTGCTTGTCATTTTGCCGCTTGTGCCAGCGCCTGTTCTGGCGCAGGAAACCGGCCGCCCTCGCACCTTGATGGACATGCTGTTTGGCGGACCGCGTGAACGGGAAATCCGCGATCGCCGCCGTATGCAGGATGAACAGCAGCGTGTAAGACGTCCGCCTCAGCGCGAACGGTCCGTTTCCCAGCCACGGGCACCACGCCGCACACCATCCGTTACCCAGATGCGCACCACGGCACCGCCAGCACCGGTTACCAAGCTCGAAAATGCCCGCCGTGTACTTGTGGTGGGTGACTTTCTGGCCAGCGGCATGGGTGACGAACTTGTCAAGACCTTTGCCACCTCACCGGCCATCGCCGTTGATGTCCGATCGAATGGTTCGTCAGGCCTTGTGCGCACTGATTATTACGACTGGCTGTCCAACCTGCCGAATTTCATTCAGGAGGTTAAACCGGCTGCCGTCGTCATCATGATCGGTTCCAACGACCGCCAGTTGATGATGATCGGTGATCTCAGGGAAAAATACGGCACCGACCTCTGGTTCAAGGAATATGAGCGGCGCATCGATGCCTTGGCAACGATTGTCTCACGGCAGAAAATACCGCTGTTGTGGGTCGGCCTTCCCGCGTTCCAGTCGCCGTCGCTGACCACCGATTTTGTTGGTTTCAATCGTCTGTATCGTAGCCACACCGAAAAACACGGCGGCGAGTTTGTTGATGTCTGGGATGGATTTGTCGATGAAGGCGGCAAGTTCATCATCACCGGTTATGACGTCAACGGGCAGCAGGCCCGCCTGCGTGAAGCCGATGGCATTGGCATGACGCAGGCGGGAAAACGCAAGCTCGCCTTTTATGTCGAAAAATTCCTGCGTCGCCACGTCGATACAGCAGCGCCAGAACAGGATTTGAACGCCGGCAATCTCCCGGCCCTCACCTCGCTGCCAGCGCTTGGCATTGACGCGGGGCAGGTCAGAACCCAACCGATCAGCCTGACGGACCCCGAGCTTGATGGTGGCAAGGTATTGTTGGGTGACAAACCACCTGCCGTGACCATCCGCGAAACACCGCGCGAATTGTTGATCAAACGGGGCGAGATGGCTGATGCACCTCAGGGACGTGTGGATGATTATCGCATGCCTGCAGCCGACACAGCATCCACCGAATAGTTGCTGAAATCGACGCCTTGGGCAGGCCATCGCAATACATTAAAGCTGCAACGATCCTCAGACGCCATGGTTCAGCTTCCGTAGAGCAGCAGTCGCTCTGCCAATATGATGGGATATGAGCAAACATAATGGCCCACAAAGGTGGCATCCACGAACAGCATATCAAGTCTGGTCAGCAGAACGCTAAAAACAAGCACTGTCACAGATATAGGATAATCCCCGCGTGATGCGGGGATCATTTATGAAAAAAGGCGACCAACTGGTCGCCTTTTGGTTATCAGCGCGGCAGAACCGTTGCGCCCATCAGTTCCTCGTCGATGGCGCGCGCCGCCTGACGGCCCTCACGGATTGCCCAGACAACAAGCGACTGACCACGACGCACGTCGCCGGCCGCCCACAGCTTGTCCACCGAGGTCTTGTAGTCGGTTTCATTGGCAACAACGTTTGTCGAGCCACGACGGTCCGTATTGAGCGTCAGCTTACCGTCCATTTCCTTCAAAACGCTGTCGGTGAACGGGCCAGAAAATCCGATCGCAATAAAGGCCAGGTCAGCCTTGATGATGAACTCCGTGCCGGCAATCGGCTTACGTCTGTCATCGACCTGGCAGCACTTCACCCCGGTCAGAACGCCATCTTCGTCGCCAACAAATTCAAGTGTTGCCACCTGGAATTCGCGGACAGCCCCCTCGGCCTGCGACGACGACGTGCGCATTTTTGTTGCCCAATAAGGCCATACGGCGAGCTTGTCTTCCTTTTCAGGCGGCATCGGGCGGATGTCGAGCTGCGTTACCTTCACAGCACCCTGACGGAACGCAGTACCGACGCAGTCAGACGCCGTGTCACCACCGCCAACAACAACGACATGTTTGCCGCCGGCCAGGATCGGATCAGAAGGCCAACCGACACTGTCGATGTTTTCACGGCCGACGCGACGGTTCTGCTGCACCAGATATGGCATGGCATCATAAACGCCGTGGAAATCCGTCCCGCCAATGCCGGCTGGACGTGGTGTTTCAGAACCACCGCAGTAGAGAACGGCATCGTGATCGGCGATCAATTTTTCAACGGTCAGGTCAACACCAATATTGACACCGTAATGGAAGGTAACGCCTTCACCCTTGATCTGCTCAACGCGGCGATCGATGAAGTTCTTCTCCATCTTGAAGTCAGGAATACCGTACCGCAGCAGACCACCTGCCTTGGACTCGCGCTCATAGACGTGAACCTCATGACCGGCACGGCCAAGCTGCTGGGCAGCGGCCAGACCGGAAGGACCGGAACCGATGATCGCAACCTTCTTGCCAGTGTGGATTGTTGCCGGCTTCGGCACAATGAAACCAAGCTCGTAGGCCTTGTCGGCAATTGCCTGCTCAACGGTCTTGATGGCAACCGGTGTGTCTTCAAGGTTCAGCGTGCACGCCTCCTCACAAGGCGCGGGACAGACGCGACCGGTGAATTCCGGGAAGTTGTTGGTGGAGTGAAGATTGCGGATCGCCTCTTCCCAACCGCCATTATACACCAGATCGTTCCAGTCTGGGATCTGGTTGTGCACGGGACAGCCTGTCGGCCCATGACAGTACGGAATGCCACAGTCCATGCAACGCGCAGCTTGCTTTTGTACTTCGGCATCCGACATCGGGATCGTAAATTCACGAAAATGGCGAATACGATCAGATGCAGGCTGATACTTGCCTACCTGACGGTCGATTTCCAGAAAGCCTGTAACCTTACCCACTTTATATCCTCACATCAAAGCAGGGTGCCTCTTGGGCCCCAATACCAGTAAGCGAAACCCATGCCCGCTCCCAGTATGATAAACTCAATCCTGATTTCACCACTTGCGAGATAGGTTGCCGCAGCTGCGGCAACCGCAATGATCAGCGAAATCAGCCGGTGTAGTACCTTCATGCGGCGGATTATTCCGCCGCGACGCCCATCCGCATCCGTTCCATGTCCTCAAGCGCACGCCGGTATTCAACCGGCATGACCTTGCGGAACTTCGGACGGAACTCTGTCCAGCGATCAAGGATATCCTTGGCGCGGGTGGAGTTGGTGTAATGGAAGTGATTGGAGATCAGCTGGTAAAGGCGCTCCTCATCGTGGCGCGTCATGTCCTCGGAAACGTCTACACGTCCCTTGTGCATGAGGTCGCCGCCGTGATGGTGCAGCTTTTCCAGCATGTCGTCTTCTTCCGGCACCGGCTCAAGCTCAACCATGGCCATGTTGCAGCGGGTCGCAAAGTCACCTTTTTCATCCAGCACGTAAGCAACACCGCCCGACATGCCGGCAGCAAAGTTGCGACCGGTCTCACCCAGCACGACAACGATACCACCTGTCATGTATTCGCAGCCATGGTCACCCACGCCTTCGACAACGGCAACCGCACCGGAGTTGCGAACGGCAAAACGTTCACCGGCCACGCCGCGGAAATAGCACTCGCCGGTGATCGCACCGTAAAGAACGGTGTTGCCGACGATGATGGAGTTTTCCGCAACGATGCGGGCATTTTCCGGCGGACGAACGATGATGCGTCCACCCGACAGGCCCTTGCCGACATAGTCGTTACCGTCACCAACCAGATCGAAGGTGATGCCACGTGCCAGGAATGCGCCGAAGGACTGACCCGCCGTACCCTTGAGGGTAACGTGGATGGTGTCGTCCTTGAGACCCTTGTGACCCCAGCGCTTGGCAAGCGCGCCCGACAGCATGGCGCCTGCAGAACGGTCAACGTTCTTGATCGGCACTTCAAAGACAACCGGCTCGCGGTTTTCCAGCGAAGGTGCAGACTTCTCAATCAGCTTGCGGTCGAGAATGTCGTCAATCGGGTGGTGCTGGCGCGACGTCCAGAATGTCTCTGCCTTCGGTGCATCGACCTTGTGGAAGATACGGCTGAAGTCAAGACCCTTGGCTTTCCAGTGTGCCAGCATCTCATCCTTCTCGAGCAATTCGGAAGCGCCGATGATCTCATCCAGCTTGGCAACGCCGAGCGAAGCGAGAATTTCGCGCACTTCTTCGGCCACGAAGAAGAAGTAGTTGATGACGTGCTCAGGCGTACCCTTGAAACGCTTGCGCAGCACCGGATCCTGCGTCGCAACGCCGACCGGGCAGGTGTTGAGATGGCATTTGCGCATCATGATGCACCCAGCGGCAATCAACGGTGCCGTCGCAAAACCGAATTCGTCAGCACCAAGCATCGCACCGATGATGACGTCACGGCCAGTCTTCAGGCCACCATCGACCTGCAGGGCGATGCGCGAACGAAGGCCGTTCAGCACCAGCGTCTGCTGGGTTTCGGCAAGGCCGATTTCCCATGGCGAACCGGCATGCTTGAGCGATGTCAGCGGCGATGCACCGGTACCACCGTCAAAACCGGAAACGGTAATATGGTCAGCACGCGCCTTGGCAACACCGGCAGCAACCGTACCAACGCCGACTTCTGACACCAGCTTGACGGAAACATCGGCTTCCGGGTTGACGTTCTTCAGGTCGTAGATCAGCTGTGCCAGATCTTCGATCGAATAGATGTCATGGTGTGGCGGCGGCGAAATCAGACCAACGCCTGGCGTGGAATGACGGGTCTTGGCAACCGTTGCATCTACCTTGTGACCAGGCAGCTGACCACCTTCACCGGGCTTGGCACCCTGTGCGACCTTGATCTGCAGCATGTCGGCATTGACGAGATATTCCGTCGTCACGCCAAAGCGGCCAGAGGCGATCTGCTTGATGGCAGAACGTTCCGGGTTCGGCTGGCCGTTGAGCAGCGGCGTGTAACGATCCGCCTCTTCACCACCTTCACCGGTGTTCGACTTACCGCCGATCTTGTTCATGGCAATGGCAAGTGTGGTATGTGCTTCACGGCTGATCGAGCCGAAGGACATCGCGCCTGTCGAGAAACGCTTGACGATTTCGACGGCAGGCTCAACCTCGTCAACCGAGATCGGCTTGCGGCCCAGCGCTTCGGCCGTCTTGACCTTGAACAGACCACGAATGGTGTTCATGCGCAGCGCCGTGTCATTCACCATCTCGGCAAATTCACGGTAACGGTCCTGGCTGTTGCCACGAACGGCGTGCTGCAGAGTTGCAACCGCATCCGGGCTCCAGGCATGGCTTTCACCACGCATACGGAAGGCATATTCACCGCCGATGTCGAGCGTGTTGGCGAGGATCGGGTCCTTGCCGAACGCCGCTGCGTGACGCGAAACGGTTTCCTGTGCAATTTCCGTAAGGCCAACACCTTCGATGGTGGTTGCCGTACCGAAGAAATATTGCTCGACAAATTCCGAGGACAGACCGATGGCGTCAAAGATCTGCGCGCCGCAATAGGACTGGTAAGTGGAAATGCCCATCTTGGACATGACCTTGAGAATGCCCTTACCAACCGCCTTGATGTAGCGATAAACCACTTCATCTTCCGACACTTCCTTCGGAAACGCGCCATGCTTGTGCATGTCGAGCAGCGTATCGAAAGCGAGATATGGATTGATGGCTTCTGCGCCGTAACCGGCCAGAAGGCAGAAGTGGTGGATTTCACGTGGCTCACCGGTCTCAACAACGAGACCCACCGAAGTACGCAGCCCCTTGCGGATCAGGTGATGGTGAACGGCAGCCGTTGCCAGAAGCGCCGGGATCGCAACACGGTCCGGTCCAAGCTGACGGTCGGACAGAACGATGATGTTGTAACCACCACGCACGGCAGATTCTGCACGCTCGCACAGGCGATCAAGCATCTCCGGCATGCCTTCGGCACCGCGCTCCACATCATAGGTGAAGTCGAGTGTCTTGGTGTCGAAACGATCTTCCGTGTGACCGATCGAGCGGATCTTTTCCAGATCGCCATTGGTCAGGATCGGTTGGCGCACTTCCAGGCGCTTGGCGCGGGCAGCGCCGGCGTGGTCGAGAATGTTCGGGCGCGGGCCGATGAAGGACACCAGGCTCATCACCAGCTCTTCGCGGATCGGGTCGATCGGCGGGTTGGTAACCTGCGCAAAGTTCTGCTTGAAATAGGTGTAAAGCAGCTTTGCCTTTTCCGACATGGCCGAGATCGGCGTATCGGTGCCCATGGAGCCGACTGCTTCCTGACCAGTTGTCGCCATGGGCGACATCAACAGCTTGGTGTCTTCAGTCGTGTAACCAAAGGCCTGCTGGCGATCGAGCAGCGACACGTCACGACGCAGCGCGCGTGGCTCAACCGGCTTCAAATCTTCAAGGATCAGCTGCGTGCGATCCAGCCATGTGCGGTAAGGATGCTTGGCGGCTAGCTCGTGCTTCACTTCCTCGTCGGAAATGATGCGACCCTTTTCCATGTCGATCAGTAGCATCTTGCCGGGCTGCAAACGCCACTTCTTGACGATGCGCTCTTCCGGAACCGGCAGTGTACCAGCTTCCGATGCCATGATGATACGGTCGTCATCGGTGACGAGATAACGGGCCGGACGCAAACCGTTACGGTCAAGCGTTGCACCGATCTGCTTGCCATCGGTAAAGGCAACGGCAGCCGGACCATCCCATGGCTCCATCAGGGCAGCGTGATATTCGTAAAATGCCTTGCGCTCCGGCGACATCGACTGGTTGCCAGCCCAGGCTTCGGGGATCAGCATCATCACGGCATGCGCCATGGAGTAACCACCGCGCACCAAGAATTCCAGCGCATTGTCAAAGCAAGCGGTGTCCGACTGGCCTTCATAGGAAATCGGCCACAGCTTGGAGATGTGCTCACCAAACAGTTCGGACGAAACCGAAGCCTGACGCGCTGCCATCCAGTTGACGTTGCCACGCAGCGTGTTGATTTCACCGTTATGTGCCACCATGCGATATGGGTGCGCCAGCTTCCAGGATGGGAAGGTGTTGGTCGAGAAGCGCTGGTGAACCAGCGCAACAGCCGATTCAAACCGCGGGTCGGATAGATCCTTGTAATAGGCGCCAACCTGATAGGCCAGGAACATTCCCTTGTAGACAATGGTCGAGGACGACAGTGACACCGGATAGAAATCCTGCGCTTCCTTGCCGCCGCGCTCATCATAGATGCGGTTGGAAATAACCTTACGGATCAGGAAAAGCTGGCGTTCAAACTCGGCATTGGTCGCGGCGTCGCGCCCTGCACCGATGAAAACCTGCACATGGTAAGGTTCGGTCGCAGCAATATCCGGCGCCTTGGACAGCGAGGAATTATCAACCGGCACGTCGCGGAAACCAAGGAACTGCTGCCCCTCTTCCCCGATAACATCGATGATCACCTGCTTGTAGTGCTCGATGCGTTCAGCATCGGATGGCATGAAGATGTGACCCACGGCATATTCGCCAGCCTTTGGCAGCGTAACGCCCTGCTTTGCCATCTCCTCACGGAAGAAACGGTCCGGGATCTGTACGAGAATGCCAGCACCATCGCCCATCAGCGGGTCGGCACCAACGGCACCACGGTGCGTCAGGTTTTCGAGAATGAACAGACCATCCTTGACGATCTGGTGAGACTTCTGCCCCTTCATATGCGCCACAAAGCCGACGCCGCAGGCATCATGCTCATTGCGAGGATCATAGAGACCCTGACGCTCGGGAATACCACGCACAAAGCTCTTCTGAGCGACGACGGACGCGGCCCCGGCCGCGGTGGGACAGTCTGTCGTCAGATTTGCGGCAGCAAATTCGCTTTCCGGCTTGTTGGTCATTTTGGTCCCTCCTGCAAAATATTGCATAACACGGCAGCAAAAGCCGGATTGACGAAATCCCTTTTGACTGGAACTTCACAAACCGGCTCATTCAATTTAGGACAGCAAGACTGTCTCAATTCTTGCTAATTTTGACAGAAAGCCCCGCCTTTCGCAAGTGCGTGCTAACAAAATATAAACATGAGTTTGGCAGTGAAATTACGACAACATGCGAGACCGAGAAATTTTCTTACGCCACACACCGCTTGTCCGTTGCTTTCATTGCCCGATTTGCCAACGCGGTTCTGACGCCATAAAAGATTCACACAGATCATTTCTTCTGGCCCCAATCCGCATCATCTCATCTGAAAGCGTAGACACATGTTTTTTGCTTCCGATAACTGGGCTGGCGCTCACCCCGCCATCAATGAACGCCTCATGAAAGAATCGACCCGCTTTGCGGCCGCTTACGGCACCAGCGAGCTCGACAAAGCCATTGAGCAAAAGTTCAACGAAATCTTCGAACGGGAAGTTGCCGTATTTTTTGTCGGCACCGGCACGGCCGCCAATTCTCTGGCGCTGGCCAGCGTCGCCCGTCCTGGAGGCATTGCCTTCTGTCATTCCGAAGCGCACGTCATTGAAGACGAATGTGGCGCGCCGGTCTATTTCTCCAACGCTTCGCGTTTGATGCCGGTTGCTGGCCCCAATGGCAAAATGCTGCCGGAAAACTTGAGCGCTGCCATTCGTCGTTTTCCGCCCGGCTCCATCCATCAGGGCCAGCCGATGGCCGTCACCGTGACCCAGGCAACCGAAGTCGGTACGGTCTATTCGCTCGATGAAATTGATGCGATTTCGGCAATTGCCAAACAGCATAACCTGCCGCTGCACATGGATGGCGCGCGTTTTGCCAATGCGCTGATGACACTTGGCACCAATCCGGCTGAGATGACCTGGAAACGCGGCGTTGATATTCTGTCGTTCGGCGCCACCAAAAATGGCTGCTGGTGTGCGGAAGCCATCGTTTATATGGACCCGAAAATGGCAAAGGATTTGCCATTCATGCGCAAACGTTCCGCGCAGCTGTTTTCGAAAACCCGCTTCATTGCCGCACAATTCGAGGCCTATTTCCATGACGGCCTTTGGCTGGCTCTGGCTGGCCACGCCAATGCGATGGCAAGCCGTCTGCGTGCCGGGGTCGAGACTTCCAACAGTGCCCGCCTCGCCTGGCCAACCCAGTCCAACGAACTCTTCGTGGTCTTGCAAAAGGAAACCGCCATTGCTGCAAAACAGCAGGGCGCGCATTTCTATGACTGGGTTGCACCGCATGACATGGCAGAGCCGCTACAGGAGAATGAAACGCTGGTTCGACTTGTTACCAGCTTTGCCACCAGCGAAGCCGACGTCGACAGCTTCCTGGCGATTTGCGGCGCCGCCTGATTATCCCAGGCTTCGATAAACATCACCCCATGCGCTTAGGCCGCATGGGGTGCGATCGCCACCTTTGCAACAACACGTGCGGCCAGCGCCTCGACCAATTCTGGTGACGCACCTTTTCTCGGCACCAGCACAAACTCCACATCTTCCAGCGCCGGCAAACTGCCCTGCGTGATTTCCCGCAAGGCGGCCGGCGTCATGCTGCGCGGCTGCACCAGCACGCCCATTCCAGCTTGCGCCGCCGCAACCAACCCACTCAAGCTGCCGCAGGTGCAGACAATGCGCCAAGCAATGCCGTTACGGTCCAACGCCTCTTGCGCGACCTTGCGGGTGATACTGGGTTGCGGGAACGCAATCAGCGGCACAACACCGTCATGAGCTTTCAAAATTTCCGGGTCACGTGCCAGCCACACCAGCGGTTCACGATAGAGGAACCGGCCAAGACGATCGCCGAGCCGACGCTTGGCCAAAACCACATCCAGGTCGCCATTATCCTGCATCTGATAGAGCACACCACTCAAGGCGACCGTCAATTCAAGGTCAACCAGCGGGTAAAGCCGGATGAAGTCCTCCAGAATGACGGTCAGGCGATTGGCGACAAAATCCTCGGAGACACCAAGCCGCAACCGTCCACGCAGTCGGTTCGCGGTAAAAAGCGACGACACCTTGCCATTGATATCCAGCATGGAGCGCGCATAACCAAGCAGCGCCTCGCCTTCTGCCGTCAATCGGACCTGATGGGTATTCCGCTCAATCAGTCTTTGACCGAGAAAGGTCTCAAGCCTTTGAATATGCTGGCTGACTGTTGATTGCCCAATGCCGAGCTGTTCGCCGGCCAGCGTGAAACTGCCGGTTTGTTCAAGAGTTACAAAACTTGTGAGATGATGAAGATTGAGCATTGTTATCACAGATCATAATAACTGTTAGTCTTTGCATCCTGCTTCACAATAAGCGATATGTAAACGGAATTTCCAAAGAGACAAAGACCATGAGCCGTTTTCTGCCCGACCGTTTCACCCTGATGCTGATCTGCACGGTCATTCTGGCAAGTGTGCTGCCGATCAGTGGTGAGCCAGCCGAATATTTTGGCCTGGCGACTAAGCTGGCTATTGCATTGCTGTTTTTCCTGCATGGCGCACGTTTGGCCCGTGATGTGGTGATTGCCGGCATCCTGCACTGGCGCCTGCATCTGGCCATCCTTCTGGTCACCTTCGGGCTTTTCCCGCTGATTGGCGTCTCACTCGGCTACATCCCTGAAAGCATTCTACCGGCACCGCTTTATATGGGCGTGCTGTTCCTTTGCGTTCTGCCCTCCACCGTGCAATCATCCATAGCCTTCACATCCATGGCTGGCGGCAATGTTCCCGCAGCAATCTGCTCAGCATCCGCCTCCAACATATTCGGCATGTTCTTGACGCCACTGCTGGTCGGATTGCTGTTTACGGTTGGCGGTCACGGCGGTGGATTTTCGCTTGATGCTTTCGGGCAGATTTTCCTGCAATTGCTTTTGCCCTTCATTGCAGGTCAGGCCCTGCAGCCATGGATCGGCGACTGGATCCGTTCGCGCAAGAAGCTGCTGGCACCTGTCGATCGCGGTTCAATCCTGATGGTTGTCTATCTCGCCTTCAGTGAGGCGGTCATCGAGGGCATCTGGCAGCAGTTTACCCTGCGCGACATCGGCGTCGTGGTTGCCATCAACATCGTTCTGCTGGCCGTGGTCCTGTGCGTCACAATGTTTGGCAGCCGTCTTCTCGGCTTCAACAAACAGGATGAGATCACCATCACTTTCTGCGGGTCGAAAAAGAGCCTGGCAAGCGGTGTGCCAATGGCAGGCGCAATTTTTGCAGGCCAGAGCATTGGCGCCATCGTGCTGCCAATCATGTTGTTCCACCAGATCCAGCTGATGGCCTGTGCGGTGATTGCCCAGCGTTACGCAAGAGCGGCAAAGGCAAAAGAACTGGAAACAGCCAATATAAAAACGGCCCTCACGTGAGGGCCGTCCATCATTCTTAATCCGACTGCTTGGCCTTAGTTGACCTGCGCTGGCGTAATCTGCGCCTCGATGGTCTTTGCACCTTCAGCAGCATCAGAGACAATCGCGATACGACGCGGTTTCATTGTTTCTGGAAGGTTACGCAGGAGGTCGATGTGGAGCAAACCGTTCTTCAAGGACGCAGACTGGACTTCCACATAATCGGCCAACTGGAAGCGGCGCTCAAAAGCGCGCTTGGCAATGCCACGATAGAGGAACTCACCTTCGTTCGCCTTGTCCTGCTCCGACTTTTCAGCCTTGATGGTCAGCACATGGGCACGCGCCTCAATGCTCAACTCGTCTTCATCAAAGCCGGCAACAGCCATCGTTATACGATAGGTGTTATCACCGGTCCGTTCGATGTTGTATGGCGGATAACTCTGCGCCTGTTCCGGCTGCCCGACATTATCAAGCAGGTTGAAAAGGCGGTCAAAACCGACAGTGGAGCGGTAGAGTGGCGAAAAATCCAAATGACGCATGGTGTCCTCCTTGAGAAGCGACTGTTTGCGGTTAAGGCTTTCATCCCGTATTGGCGATGAGGAAGCCGGGTCACGGCCCCGTTCTGGCGACCGTGCAGTTGAGATGGGAATGCCAAACCCACTCGTCAAGGGCAGGCCGAAAACTGAACTTCAAATGAACAGCCAGTTCCAAACCCGTTCATCTTCTGCCGGTTAGTAAACTGCCATCGGAGACAAACTCCGCTGACTGAAGAGTACAACGTCCCTTCTTCTTCAGTCCTGTTGGCCGGGACCGTGACTGCGCACAACCGACGGTTCCGGCATTTTTTTCTTTGACCTGCAAACGCACTCGACCTATCCCATTCTTATCCACCAAGGAATCGGCCGGAAAAGGTAATGGACGACGTTATTCTGCACGCCACCCCCGGCAATCCGCTGCCCGAGAACTTTACGGCCGGATACTTTACCGGACATCGCAACAAGAAACTGCGCTACGCTGTTTTCCGCAGCCCCCATTCCGTGGCCAAAGGTACGATCGTTCTTCTGCAGGGCAGAAATGAATGTATCGAGAAATACTACGAAACCATCATCAACCTGACTGCCATGGGTTTCTGGGTTGCAACATTCGATCTGCGCGGTCAGGGCGGCTCGGACCGGCTCGTGAAAAACCCGGAAGCTGGCCACGTTCAGCGGTTCAGGGATTATGAGCATGACGTATCGCTGTTCATGGAACAGATCGTTCTGCCGGATACGAGGTTGCCATTTTACCTGGTCGCGCATTCAACCGGCGCGCTGGTTGCCCTGTCCATGGCACCCAATCTCGCCAACCGTATCGAGCGCATGGCGCTGTGCTCACCCTTTATCCAGCTTGCTGGGCAAGCACTGCCCCGGCCGGCAGTTTTTGCCATTGCCGCAACGCTCAGCCTCATAGGCCTTGGCCGTATGCGATTGGGGAAGGATCAGCGGGAACGCAGCTTCATCGGCAATCCGCTGACCTCAGATGAAATCCGTTTTGCCCGCAATCTCGCACTCATGCAGACACGGCCAGAGCTCTTTATCGGCTCACCGACCGCCAGATGGCTTTATGAAACCCTGAAAACGGCAAGCCGCGTTACCAAGCAGGAACACCTCACCAATATTCATGTGCCGACCCTGCTGCTGGCACCGGTGCTGGACCCGATCACGCCCTTTGGCGCGCAGGAAGAACTGTCGCGCAATTTCCGTGCAGCGCAGCTTATTCCGGTCACCGGCGCGCGCCATGAACTGTTGCATGAGCGCGATATTTTCAGAAGTCAGGCGCTTGCCGCCATTGAGGCATTTTTCGCGCCCGAGGAATAAACGCTGAGGACGATCCGGCCTTAACGGCCGGACAGGATTTCCAGTGCCTGCGCGTGAACCGCCTTGCTGCCGGCTGCAATAATGCGTCCAGCCGCTTCCGGTCTGCCACCATCCCACGTGGTGATCACGCCGCCAGCCTGCTCGATGATTGGAATAAGCGCACCAACATCATAGGGCTTCAGCGAGCTTTCGACCACCAGATCGATATGGCCAGCAGCCAGCAATGCATAGGCGTAGCAATCAACGCCGTAGCGGAATAATCGCACCTTGTCCTGTACCTGCTTGTAACGCGGCGCTTCCTCAGCATCGAAAATATGCGGCGAGGTCGTGAACAGTGTCGCTGCGGAAATATCCTTGCAGTCGCGGGTCTTGATCTGGCGGCTGCCATCCGGTCCGCTGTACCAGGAAGCCTTGCCATCGGCAAAATAACGCTCGCCGGTAAATGGCTGATCCATGACGCCCATGACGGAGCGGCCATTGGTCTGCAGGCCAATCAGCGTGCCCCAGACAGGAACTCCTGATATGAACGCGCGAGTGCCATCGATCGGATCGATCACCCAGACATGTTCCCGGTCCAGACCGACGCTGCCATGCTCTTCCCCCAGAATGCCGTGGTCCGGATAGGTCTTGCCGATCAGCGCACGGATGGCCTGCTCTGCTGCCTGATCGCCCTCGGTCACCGGGTCATATCCACCGGCCTCCTTGTTTGCCACATCAATGCCGGTGCGAAACCGCGGCAAAGTCTCTGCTTTGGCAGCATCCGCGAGAGAAAAGAAAAAATCCCGGTCCGGCAGCATGGCATCTCCACTTGGCAAAACAAAAACTTCAGGCGTTGTAAAAGCACTGCTGCCAAAGAGGAACTGCTTTTGCAACTTTTTTGGGAAAAATCATGCGCCTGACCGTCATCATCGCGGATAGCGGTGACCAACCCCTGCAATGCTCTCAAGGCATGAGATTGGTGTGAGGTGCTGCATTTTACGCCAGCAATCACGCCACACTGCCCACGGCAAAGCAATGAGCACATTTATTAAGCAAAAATAAAATTGATTGACATTTGTGCATTCTGGCGTATGTTTCTTATACAGTCTTTGACTGTAAATACCCTCCTTGGGTGTTTCCTCCCTAGACTTAACCGCGCCACGAGCGCGGTTTTTTTTGCCCGCACGCAGGCAAACACCACGCAAACATCAGCAATAAATAGAGAATTATTCGGCGGCCAAAGCCAGGTCACTGCAATAGTCGGTCACGAATTCGCCCATCTGGCGCATGAACACCGACAAAACGGCAGACAGCGCTGCAAAGTCACTTCTTTTGAGAAGCGTCTTCTCATCGACATAGAGCGCGCGGTTGATTTCAATCTGCAAGGCATGCAGTGAACGCACGGGCCGCCCGTAATGCTCGGTGATGAAACCACCCGCATACGGCTTGTTGCAAACCGCAACGAACCCCAATTCCTCCAGGAAATGCAAGGCAGCGCGCGATATCTCAGGTGAAGCGCTTGTGCCGTAGCGATCACCGATAATCACATCCGGCCTGACATTGGAGCCAGTCACACGGATATTGCCCGGCATCGAATGGCAATCAATCAGCACCGCCATACCAAATTGCGAATGGGTGCGGGAAATAAGCCGACGCAAACAGGTATGATACGGTTTGTAGATGGCCTCTACGCGCTGCAAACCTTCTTCGACGGGAATACGGTGATTATAAATCTCCATATTCTCCGCCACGATCCGCGGCACGGTCCCCAAACCACCGGACACACGCATCGAACCGATATTGGCATAGGGCGGCAAAGGCCCCTCGAACATGCGCGGATCCAGCTCGTAAGGCTCCCGGTTGACATCGAGATAGGCGCGCGGAAAGTTGGCGATCAGGAATGGCGCACCCAATTCTGGTGCTGCAGCAAACAACTCATCGACGAAATGGTCTTCAGATCGCCTGATTTCTGACGAATCAAGGCGAGACAATTCGAGAAACGAAACAGGATAACAACGGCCACTATGGGGTGAATTGAAGACGAACGGGATTCTGTGCGTGTCCGGCTCGCGGACTTCGAACAGCTCATATTCACCCGTTATCCAGTCCATCCGATGATATTTACCATGTCACAAATATGCCGATGAACATATGTTGCCAGTTGCATGGCCACAAGTCCATACTGGCACCACCATTACCGGATTCCCTCAAACGCCATTCACGGGATATTTACCCGAGGAAGCTTATAATTGGGGTACGGTATTCTCAATTTTACAGGCAGTTACGGTCACCTAAATGAGTCAGAAAATTCTTCTCGCAGAAGACGACAACGATATGCGCCGCTTTCTGGTAAAAGCGCTTGAGAAAGCCGGTTACCAGGTTTCTTCTTTTGACAACGGCGCAAGCGCATATGACCGGCTTCGTGAAGAGCCTTTCTCGCTGCTGCTGACCGATATTGTCATGCCGGAAATGGACGGCATCGAGTTAGCGCGCCGCGCCACCGAACTCGACCCGGACCTCAAGGTCATGTTCATCACCGGCTTTGCAGCTGTCGCACTCAACGCCGATTCGAAGGCTCCGAAGGATGCAAAGGTACTTTCCAAGCCTTTCCACCTGCGTGACCTTGTGGATGAAGTCAACAAACTCCTTGTGGCGTAAGGCTTTCAAAAAACCTTTCACAAAACCGAAAAAAAGCAGTTGACGCATCAATCGGTTTTGTGGTCTATGCGCCTCATCGGATGGGCGTGTAGCTCAGCGGGAGAGCACTACGTTGACATCGTAGGGGTCACAGGTTCAATCCCTGTCACGCCCACCATCCAAATTCCTTAAATATCAAGGCCTTGCAGAACGCTGCGAGGCCTTTTTATTTAGTGCCCTTTGGGTTCATTGAACCTGGAAACACACCTTTCAACAGTCCCCAATACAGCGCCATTTCAATGCACATACACCCGCCACAAAATGCAGCGGGCGCCAGTTCGATTTCCTGTCACAATTTCATCAGGCCGAGGCTTCAGTCGCACGCGGTGGCACAGGGCGCGGATTGCCATCATCATCGACGGACACCATTACGAAAACCGCCTCAGTGACCTTCTCGCGCGAGTCCTGATAATGCCTGCGCGTCCAGGCCTCGATCTTGAGTGTGATGGAAGTACGACCCACCTTGACGATATCGGTGTAGACACAGAGCGTGTCACCAATCTTGACCGGCTTCTTGAAGACAATCTCATGAACCGCGACCGTCACGGTTCGCCCACCAGCCACATCATTGGCGCGAACAAAGGCAGCAAGGTCCATTTGCGACATCACCCAGCCACCGAAAATATCGCCGGCCGGATTGGCATCGGCCGGCATGGCAAGAGTGCGCAATGTCATTTCCATATTGTGAGGAGGATTACCGTCCATTGATGCATACCTTCATTCAAGAGCCTCCCGCCCCATGCTTAACAAAAGCAAAGTGCCGCCGCCAAGGGCCAGTTACCCCACAGCTGTGCAACCCTGTTATGCACGGAAACAGAATGCCCAAATTTTGGTATAATCCCCCCGGATTTCAGCATGCACCATAGACGGATCATTAACCATGATCAGCCAGTATCCGCTCACATATGAGGTGCTAAATGACGTACGACTGGACTGGCAATAACGTCATGCAAAAGCGTGACGACAGGTTTCTTGCAGCATGCATCGTTTCTGCATTGTTTTTAACCGCGATCAGCGTCGCTGCGCTTCTGGCGGAAACAGCGCCTCCGAAACATGACAATCCCTACATGCTGACCACCGACAAGTGGCAGTTGCGCCTGTAACCTTTACCGGCCTTTATTGGTTGTTTACCGCGTTCGGCAGCGCTTCCAGATGCACCACCGTCGGCGCGAATTTGCTCAGGAAGGTTTCGGAGCGTCCGAAATACACAACAGCGCTGTCTTTCAGTCCAAGCAGGGCATCAGCCAGCCGGTTCTGAGTGCTCGGCTCCAACCCCTCCAGAATATCGTCCAGAATAAGCCAGCGAGGCTGGAGCAGAATGGCATTCGCTACCCGCAGGCACATTTGGGTATCGGTATCGAGCTGCTTGTCCCAGCGGGCATTTTCATCCAGCCGCGACACCAGATCGTCCAGCCCGCACAAAGCCAAAACCTCGGCATATTCCTCGTCGTTGAACACAACAGGCGAATGTGGATATGACAGGATTTCGCGCAGTGGTGCGATTGGAATATAACCCCGCTGCGGCATCAACAGCGCCTCTTCAAGCGGCGGCACGACAATGCGCCCCTGCCCCCACATCCACAGCCCGCCCATCGCCGCAAACAGCAATCTGCGGTTCACGCCCTGATCACCATTGACCAGCAAGTGTTCACCTGCCTGCAGCTCGACAAATTCCTCTTTGAGACGAAAACCGCGCGTTACTTGCTTGGCTCCAGCTTCTGCACAGACCATCACATTGGACATGACAATCGACTTGGCGGCAGGGTCAATCTCGAAATCGATTGTCGCGCCCTGCTTTTCGACACTATCCATTTGCAGCAGGGCATGCCGGAACGCCGAAACACGCAGCAACGTCGCTTTCCAGCTGGCAATGGCGCCAAAATTATCGATGTACCAACGCAGGGCATTGTTGACCTGGTTGAACGCACCAACCGCCATCATCAATCCGCCAAAAGTCAGATTACCGGAGAAATAGACCGGTGCAGCAATCAGGATTGGCGCAACAATGGCAAGCCAGCCGTAGCCTGAGGATACCCAGGTCAGATGTGTCAAACCCATGGCAAGGCCACGAATAACCCTGAGCACCGAATTGATGTCCGCACCAATCCTGGCCCTTTCATTGCGCTCGCCACGCGCCAGCGTGATCGCCGTCATGTTCTCATTGGCACGCATCAGAGAAAAGCGCAGTTCTGCCTCTTTTGAATAACGCTCGGCATTCAACCCAACCAGACGGTGACCGACCAGATTGCTGAGAAGCGAAGCCGACCCGGCATAGAACATGGCGGCCCACACCATATAGCCCGGAATAGCAACCTGCGAGCCACCAATAGTGAGGTAGAACCCGGTCGACAGCCCCCACAAAACGCCGATGAAACTGAACAGCAGGATGGTGGAGTTAACCAGCCCAATGGCCAGACCTGTGGTGCTTTCGGCCAGATTGCGGGAATCTTCGTGCAGTCGCTGATCGGGGTTGATCGCAATGGCACCGAAGCCGGCAAGTTTCGCCGCACGTCCCGGTTTGAGCCACTGATTGACCATATCCTTGCTCAAGCCTTCGCGCATATAGAGCGCCGTTGTCTGGTTCAGCCAGGTCTGGAAAACATTCAGCGCCAGCAGGGTGCCGGCAATGATCATGAATATCTTGAGTTGGTGGACGAATTCCCCCATGTCGCGCCGCTCAAGCGAATTGTAAAACGGCGCATACCACTCATTCAGGCGGACCTGCCCGTAAGCGGTCACCAGAATGATGAACAGAAGCGCAAAGATCAGGGCCAGAAGTCTGTTTCGGACCGGCGAAATCCAGAACGCATTTCCCATCATTCTCAACTGGTCCATAAAACCAAGTTCAAAATTCAAAGGCGCTGCTGGATCAGGTTTCAAATCAACCTGGCGGGTATTTTCCATGCGGTTCGTCCAAACAGTAAAGCGCAGCAGCAGCCAAATCGTCGAGACTCGGGAACGCAAGCTGCCCAACCTGTTTACCGCAAGCCCAAAGCATAAGGAACTGCCTCCTCTGCAACATAGGGCAAAATCCCTGATAAACCCTGTATAATCCGCCTTGCTTTATTTGCGTGCATTGCACAAAATCCCTTCAATAACAGAGGGGGCGGCAAAGTCCGCAGTAACCGGCGTGGCCGGAAAAAGGATAATATGTCTATAAAGGCAAGTATTTATCATCTCACCCATTACACCTATGACAAACCGGTCCGGCTCGGACCCCAGATTATCCGGCTAAAACCGGCAGCACATTCTCGAACCAAGGTCATCAGCCACGCATTGAAGGTGACGCCGGCAAATCACTTCGTGAATTTGCAGCAGGACCCCTATGGAAATTACCTTGCCCGGTTCGTGTTTCCTGAGCCCGTGAGCGAATTCAAGATCGAGGTCGATCTAGTCGCAGACATGACCGTCTACAATCCCTTCGACTTCTTCGTTGAGGAAGAATCCACCGAGTGGCCGTTTGATTATCCGGAAACGCTGCGTGACGACCTGTCAATTTACATGAAGCCGGAACCGGCAGGGCCATACCTCTCGGCCTTCATGCAAACCGTGGATCAGTCGCCCGGTCAGCCCTCGGTTGATATGGTCGTGGGCCTCAACGCCCGTCTGCAGCAAGAAACCGGCTACGTCATTCGCATGGAACCGGGTGTTCAGACACCGGAAGAGACCCTGGCAAGCAAGATGGGGTCCTGCCGCGACACAAGCTGGCTGCTGGTGCAGATATTGCGTCATCTCGGCTTTGCCGCCCGCTTTGTGTCGGGTTATCTCATTCAGTTGACACCGGATCTCAAGGCACTGGATGGTCCCTCCGGCACTGAGGTCGATTTTACCGACCTTCACGCCTGGGCCGAGGTTTATCTGCCGGGCGCTGGCTGGGTGGGTCTGGATCCCACATCCGGACTGTTGACCGGCGAAAGCCACATACCGCTGGCAGCGACACCGCACTATCGCAACGCGGCTCCAATTTCCGGCGGCTATTACGGTCAGGCCAACACGGAATTCGCCTTTGACATGCAGGTGCGTCGCGTTGCTGAGCACCCACGCATTACCAAACCCTTTTCCGATGAAAGCTGGGACCGGCTGAACGCGGTTGGAGAAGAGGTTGACCGGCTCTTGAAAGCACAGGACGTGCGCCTGACGATGGGCGGCGAACCGACCTTTGTTTCCATCGACGATTTCGAATCGGAAGAATGGAACACCGGAGCGGTTGGGCCGACCAAACGCGAAAAAGCAGATATCCTGATCCGCAAATTGCGAGAGCGTTTTGCGCCCGGCGGCTTTCTGCATTATGGCCAGGGCAAATGGTATCCCGGTGAAAGCCTGCCACGCTGGACATTTTCGCTCTACTGGCGACGGGACGGCAAACCCATCTGGCAGAATCCAGCGCTGGTTGCGCAAGAAGGCGCCGATACCGGCGTTACCACAGCAGATGCCGAACATCTCTTGAGCAGCATCGCCACCAATCTTGGCATTGCCAATGACATGGTTTTGCCAGCCTATGAGGACCCGGCCGAATGGCTCGTCAAGGAAGGCAATCTGCCCGACAATGTCGATCCATCAAATTCAAAGCTGAAGGATCCGGAAGAGCGCAATCGTATCGCCCGCGTATTCGAGCGTGGACTGACAACCCCAACCGGCTACATTCTGCCAGTACAGGCATGGAACGCCAAGGCATCCGGCAAACGCTGGGTCAGTGAAAAATGGAAAACGCGGCGCGGTCGCATCTTCCTTGTGCCCGGTGACAGCCCGGTTGGTTATCGTCTGCCGCTCGGCACCCTGCCCTATGTGCCTCCAGCCGCCTACCCCTATATTCACGAAGCAGATCCTTCTATCGAAAGAGGACCGCTGCCGGATATTGCCGCAACTGCTGGTCGCGTCATGCCTGAAGCATCTTTCAATGCGGATGAAACCACCGCACAGGAACGGGTCGAACAAACCATTGGTGAGCTGGGTGGCGCAGTGCGCACCGCAATGTCCGTCGAACCGCGTGATGGCCGTCTTTGCATCTTCATGCCGCCGGTTGAACGCATCGAAGACTATCTGGAACTGATTACAGCGGCTGAAAATGCCGCAGCCGAACTCAAGCTGCCGGTCCATATTGAAGGGTATGCCCCGCCGCATGATGAGCGCATCAACGTTATTCGCGTGGCACCCGACCCCGGCGTGATCGAAGTCAACATTCATCCCGCGTCAAGCTGGCAAGAATGCGTCGACATTACCTCGGCCATTTATGAGGATGCACGCCAGTCGCGTCTGGGTGCGGACAAGTTCATGATCGACGGCCGTCATACCGGCACCGGTGGTGGAAACCATGTGGTCGTTGGTGGCGCAAACCCCAATGACAGCCCGTTCCTGCGTCGCCCGGACCTTTTGAAAAGCCTCGTTCTGCACTGGCAGCGTCACCCGTCGCTATCCTATCTGTTTTCCGGTCTGTTCATTGGCCCGACAAGTCAGGCGCCGCGTATTGATGAAGCGCGGCATGACAGCCTCTACGAGCTGGAAATTGCGCTGGCGCAGGTTCCTGCACCCGGCGAAGGGGTGCCACCGCTGCCATGGCTGGTTGACAGGCTTTTCCGCAATCTGCTTACCGACGTGACGGGCAACACCCACCGCGCTGAAATTTGTATCGACAAGCTGTTTTCACCGGATGGGCCAACTGGACGCCTTGGACTTGTGGAATTCCGTGGTTTCGAAATGCCGCCGAATTCCCGCATGTCGCTGGCACAGCAACTTCTTGTAAGGGCACTCATTGCCCGTTTCTGGAAATATCCGGCCAGTGGCAAGTTCGTGCGCTGGGGTACGGCGCTTGCCGACCGTTTCATGCTGCCGCACTTCATCTGGCAGGATTTCATGGATGTTCTGGCCGATCTCAAGGCCAATGGTTTTGACATCGAGCCAGACTGGTTCAAGGCACAATTGGAGTTTCGTTTTCCCTTCTTTGGGGAAGTGGAATATGAGGGCGCCAAGCTGGAACTGCGCCAGGCGCTGGAACCCTGGCATGTCATGGGTGAACAGGGCGCAATCGGCGGCACCGTGCGTTACGTTGATTCTTCTGTGGAACGTCTGCAGGTCCGTCTGGAAACAGCAAACCCTGAACGTTACACCGTTGCCTGCAATGGCCGGGCCGTTCCGTTGAGGCAAACCGAAACATCCGGCGTTGCCGTGGCGGGTGTTCGCTTCAAGGCGTGGCAACCGGCGTCAGGCCTGCATCCGGTCTTGCCCGTCAACGCACCGTTGACCTTTGACATTTATGATACATGGTCTGGCAGATCGGTTGGTGGTTGCATCTATCATGTTGCCCATCCCGGTGGCCGAAACTATGACACATTTCCTGTCAATGGCAACGAAGCGGAAGCACGCAGGCTTGCACGTTTTGAGCCATGGGGACATACCGCCGGAAATTATCCGCTGCGACCGGAAACGGTTTCACCGGAATTTCCGCTAACACTCGATCTACGTCGCCCTCTGGGAGTTTGAATTGGCTAGAACGCCGGCATCGCAACGCAAAAAACAGACAGACAAGCGTTCCTTGTTTGCCTATAGCGCCTTGCCCGGCATTGCCGATGAAATGCTGGACACCAATGGCCAGATCCGCCCGGTCTGGCAAAACATGGTGGCTGCCCTTTCCCGCATGCCAGACAGGGAATTGCACGACCGTTTTGCCAGGACCGACCGATATCTGCGCGATGCTGGCGTGTTTTATCGTGACTATGGGTCTGGTGCCAATATCGAGCGCAGCTGGCCGATCTCCCATATTCCAGTCCTCATTGACGGTCAGGAATGGGAAAACGTGTCACGCGGCCTTATCCAGCGCGCCAATCTGTTGGAAGCCATCGTTGCCGATATTTACGGTGAGAACCGGCTGGTACAGGAAGGTTATATCCCGCCTGCCCTGATTGCCGCCAATCCTGAATTCCTGCGGCCTTTGGTTGGCACGAAACCGGAAGGCGGTCATTACCTGCATTTCTGTTCCTTCGAGATCGGCCGCGGACCGGATGGCAACTGGTGGGTGCTGGCAGACCGTACACAGGCCCCATCAGGTGCAGGTTTTGCACTGGAAAACCGCGTGGCAACGACCCGCGCCTTTTCGGACATCTATGCCGAAACCCATGTACACCGGCTTGCCTCTTTCTTCGGTGCGTTCCGCGATACGTTGCAGGCACGCCGCAAACATCCGGAAGAACGTATTGCAGTTCTGACCCCGGGCCCCGCCAATGAAACCTATTTCGAGCACGCCTATATCGCGCGCTATCTCGGCTTCATGCTGCTGGAAGGTGAAGACCTGACCGTTGTCAATGGCCGGGTCATGGTGCGCACTGTGGCTGGCCTCAAACCGATCGGTGTACTGTGGCGCCGTCTGGATGCCTCCTATTCCGACCCGTTGGAACTGGATCACAATTCCCGCATCGGCACGCCGGGTCTTGTGCAGGCGTTGCGCGACGGATCGGTCACCATCGTCAATGCACTGGGTTCAGGCATTCTCGAAACCCGCGCACTTTTGTCTTTCCTGCCAACCATCAGCCGACACATGCTTGGCGAAGACCTGCTGTTGCCCTCGATTGCCACATGGTGGTGCGGCCAGAAGCAGGAACGCGAACACGTAGCGCGCAACATCGAAAAAATGGTCATTGGTCCGGCCTATTCGCGCATGCCGTTCTTTGACGATAACGGCCAGTCGGTGCTGGGCGCCACCTTACGCGAAACGGCAAAGGAATCGATCGGCGAATGGCTTGCCAGCGATGGCAACAAATTGGTCGGCCAGGAAGTTGTGACCTTGTCCACCACACCAGCTTATGTCGACGGCAAGCTGGTACCGCGTCCAATGAGCTTGCGTGTTTTTGCCGCGCGCACCCAAAATGGGTGGCAGATCATGCCGGGTGGCTTTGCGCGTATCGGCAGCAGCCATGATGTAACAGCCATCGCCATGCAAAATGGCGGGACAGCGGCCGATGTGTGGATCGTTAGTGACAAGCCGGTAGAGCGCACCACGCTCTTGCCCGCCGAGGAGACATTCAGCCGAAACATGCCCGGCAGCCTGCCAAGCCGCGCGGCCGACAACCTGTTCTGGCTCGGCCGTTACATTGAAAGGGCCGAAGGTGCACTGCGCATTTTGCGTGCCTGGAATGCCCGCTACGCTGAATCGGCCGATCCGCGCCAGCCGCTTCTCGCCCATGTCACCAAATACCTTGCCACCATCGATATCGAAATGAACGAGGCGGTACCTGCAAGTCTGATAGCCAACATCAACAGCGCGATCTATTCGGCGAGCAACATTCGCGACCGGTTTTCACCGGATGGATGGCTGGCACTGAACGACCTTGCCAAGACGGCACGCCGCTTCCACGACAATATTTCGGCCGGTGATGACGCCACCCACGCCATGACCATTCTTCTGCGCAAACTGGCAGGGTTCGCCGGTCTTGTGCATGAAAACATGTATCGGTTTACTGGCTGGCGTTTCCTGACCATTGGCCGTTACCTTGAACGCGGCCTGCACATGACCCGGCTACTCGGCCACATGACCGGCCCGGATGCACCTGATGGCAGTTTCGACATGTTGCTTGAAATCGGCGACAGCGTCATGACCCACCGTCGCCGTTACAATGTCAACACGGCAGGCCTGACCGTGACCGATCTTCTGGCGCTGGACCCGCTCAACCCACGTTCGATCCTGTTCCAGTTGAACGAAATCCGCACAGAGGTCGAGCAATTGCCGAATGCTCTCGTCAACAGCCAGATGTCGCCATTCTACCGTGAAGCCATGCGCATCCATTCCGGCCTTGCGGTCATGACGCCGGAAAAGCTCGACGTGGCGCTTTACCGGCAGCTTGAAAAAGATCTTGAGCGCCTGTCTGACCTTCTTGCTCAAACCTACCTTGGTTGATGCGCCATGCTTTATGACCTCTCCATGCATATGGGCTATGTCTACGATGCACCGGCAAGCGGTGCACGCCACATCATTCGCGTCATGCCGCTGTCGCTTCCCAATCGCCAACGGCTGATTGCCGGTTCGCTTGCGGTCAGCCCGACACCGGATGAAAGAACCTCTTTCACCGACTTTTTTCAGCAGACGGCCACATCGGTGTTTCTGCGCGCTGCCCACGAAAAATTCGACATTCGCATGCAGGCCCGGGTGCAAGTGGATACACAACCGCAACAGGCTGACTTGTCGCCTGTGCTGTCTCGCCTGCCGGAAGAAATTGCCAATCACTGGTCTCTCGATGCAGGCTCGCCGCACCACCTCATCGGCACCAGCCCGCGCATTCCCCAGGACGAAGCAATCCATGCCTATGCGCTTGACACAATCATGGCCGACATGACGGTGCAAGAGATCGCCCGGGCACTCTGCAAACGCATCCACACCGACTTTACCTATGACCCGAAGGCAACAACGGTCGACACCACGCCAAGCGAAGCATTCAAACTGAAGCGTGGTGTGTGCCAGGACTTCTCTCACGTCTTCATCATGGCGCTGCGCAGTCTCGGCATTCCGGCCGGTTACGTCAGCGGTTTCCTCAGAACCATTCCGCCACCCGGCAAGGAGCGGCTTGAGGGCGCTGATGCCATGCATGCCTGGGTGCGTGTCTGGTGCGGGCAAATTACCGGTTATGTCGAGCTAGACCCGACCAACAATATTTACGCTGGCAATGACCATATCGTGGTTGGATACGGGCGCGATTACTCTGACGTATCACCCGTTATTGGTGTACTCAAAAGCTACGGCAATCAACAGACTGTACAAGCTGTTGACGTTATTCCGATCGCATCGGTTTAAGTGTGCATTTGCAGGTCACACCTGCATAATTTTATGTCGGTCACACAGTATTTCTGCACCAAAATGAGTATCGCTAAAATTTGAGCGAAGAGTTTAAGCCTTCAAGAAGACAGTCTGGATTATTTGTGGCTCACTAATTAAGGGGCTGAGCCATGACGGTGTTCTCGAAGAAAATGCGGATGCTAACCAACCTTGTTGCCAACAAAGACGGCAACTTCGGTATTTTGACGGCCATTCTCATTCCGGTGACGATTGCAACGGCCGGCGTAGCCCTTGAAATGACCAACGCCATGCAGGCCAAGGCGAATTTGCAAAACGCGCTGGACGCGGCGACCTTGTCTTCGGCCACCGCCTTCATGCATGAGAACGAAAACGTCTCGGCAGACCAGGCGGCACGTCAGGCACAGGCCTTCATCGTTGAAGAAACGTCCAAGAGAATGGGCGACAGTGCCGGATACACCGAAGAGCAGAAGAAAAAGCTCCAAGAAGACATGATGAAGAATACCAATGTCACGGCGTCGATTGACGACAACGTGGCTGGCAAAAACTACAAGATCACGGCAGACTTGAACTACAACATGCAGCTTAACCCGCTGATTTCGCTAATCACTTCGCGCACTGTGACGATCGGCGTGACCAGCACGGCAGTAAGCAGCATCAGCAAGGGTTCACCACTGTCCATGTATCTGGTGCTCGACCGTTCCGGTTCCATGTCGTTCAAGACGGACACGATCGATACGACAAAGTCGTCTTGCGCCAATTATACCGAAAGCAACTGGGGACAGAGCCAGTCGAAGGTGACCTCAAGCCCATGCTACATCAACAAGAGCGCGTCGCTGAAAACCGCCGTCAACTATCTCGTCGACACGCTGAACAAGGCCGACTACAGCTACGTCAAGAAGGGCAATCCTGAATCGAAACTGATCCGCACTGGCGCCATCGGTTATAGCGATGTCACCTACAGCGCGCAGGCAACGAACTGGGGCACCACAAAGGTCAATGATTACGTCAAGGCAATCCCGGCCTATCCGGAAGGCGGCACCAACGCTTACACGGCCCTGAATAACGCCTATGCCGCCTTGAGAAAGTCGAACACGACAGAGGCCACAGCCCATAAGGGTAATGGCAGCTCGTCCTACGAACGTTACATCGTCTTCATGACCGATGGCGAAATGTCCAGCACATCGATCGACACCAATGTGCGGACCATGTGCCAGACCATAAAGAATGACGGCATCAAGATCTTCTCGGTCGCCTTCATGGCGCCGACCAATGGCAAGTCGCTTCTACAATATTGCGCATCAAGTGCGGAAAACTACTATGCACCTGAAAACATGTCAGAAATTGTTGAGGCATTCGGTGAAATCGCTCGCAAGATGAACGACGAGACCAGCCGCCTCACCAACTGATAAAACAAAATCCATGACAGCATTTTGACGGCAGCGTAACCACGCTGCCGTTTTTCATTTTGCCTATTTGTCAAAACGCAAAAGACAGAGCGCGACAATGCGACTGATAATTTTCGATAGAATAAAATAATCATCGGGAACATCATTCTTGCAAAAACGATTATTGCAACGTCTCCGTATCGGTGCATAAATTGGACGGACTAAGTGCAAGCCAGATCGACAGAATCAGACCCTCCCTCCCTCTCAAGGTGCTGACCAGACAATGATCAATAACCTCTCTCCGGCCGATCTTCCTCTCCCCACTCCGCGCAGTTCCGATCCGGAAATTCTCGCCTCGGAAATCATCGAACGCCTGACATACAGAATCGGCAAGGACGTCAAGGTTGCAAAGCCCCATGATTGGCTGACCGCAACCATCCTTGTTATCCGCGACCGTGTTATCGACAAGTGGATGGATTCCACCCGCAAGGTTTATCAGACCGGGGCCAAGCGCGTTTATTATCTGTCCCTCGAGTTCTTGATTGGGCGCCTCATGCGTGATGCCGTCTCGAACCTGGGCCTGATGCATGAAATTCGCGATGCATTGACATCGCTTGGCGTCGAAATGGACGTCATTGCCGGACTTGAGCCGGATGCCGCCCTTGGCAATGGTGGCCTTGGTCGTCTTGCCGCCTGTTTCATGGAATCCATGGCAACGGTTGATATCCCGGCCTATGGTTACGGCATCCGCTACGTGCACGGCCTGTTCCGCCAGCAGATGGCCGATGGCTGGCAGGTTGAACTGCCCGAGACATGGCTTGCGCACGGTAACCCCTGGGAATTCGAACGCCGCGAAAGCTCCTATGAAATCGGCTTTGGCGGTTCGGTTGAAACGATCGGCGGTTATGAGGACGCGCAACGCTTCGTCTGGAAACCGGCTGAACGTGTTATCGCCATGGCTTATGACACACCGGTGGTTGGCTGGCGCGGCAAACGCGTCAACACGCTGCGCCTGTGGTCTGCCCAGCCGATTGACCCCATTCTTCTTGATGCCTTTAATGCCGGCGATCATATCGGTGCTCTGCGTGAAAGCAACAAGGCAGAAAGCCTGACGCGCGTCCTTTATCCTGCCGATGCCAACCCGGCCGGTCAGGAGCTTCGCCTGCGACAGGAGTTCTTCTTCTCGTCGGCATCTTTGCAGGACATTCTGCGTCGCCATCTCCAGCAGTATCCGGATTTTACCAGCCTGCCGGACAAGGTTTCCATTCAACTCAATGATACGCACCCAGCCATTTCGATTGCCGAAATGATGCGTCTTCTGACCGATATCCACGGTCTAGAGTTTGATGAAGCGTGGGAACTGACCCGCAAAACCTTCTCCTACACCAACCACACGCTGTTGCCGGAAGCGCTCGAAAGCTGGCCCGTTCCTCTGCTGGAACGTCTGCTGCCACGCCATATGCAGATCGTCTATGCGATCAATGCCAAAATCCTGTTTGCCGCACGCAAGGAAAAGAAGGTCGAAGACCAGCAGATCCGTTCGATTTCGCTGATCGACGAAAATGGCGAGCGGCGTGTGCGCATGGGCAATCTTGCCTTTATCGGTTCGCATTCGGTGAACGGCGTTTCGGCCCTGCATACCGACCTGATGAAGGAAACGGTGTTTGCCGATCTGCACAAGCTTTACCCTGATCGCATCAACAACAAGACCAACGGCATCACACCACGCCGCTGGCTGATGCAGTGCAATCCCGGTCTGACCGGCCTGCTGCGCGAAACCATTGGCGACGAGTTCCTGGATGATGCGGAAAAGCTGAAGGCACTGGATGGCTTTGCACAGGACAGCGCCTTCCGTGACAAGTTTGCCGAGGTCAAACGCCTGAACAAGATACGGCTTGCCAATCTTGTTGCGCAGCGCATGGGCATTCGTGTCGATCCGTCGGCAATGTTCGACATCCAGATCAAACGTATTCACGAATACAAGCGCCAGCTTCTCAACCTGATTGAGGCGGTGGCCCTCTATGATCAGATACGCTCCCACCCTGAGCTGGACTGGGCCCCTCGCGTCAAGTTTTTCGCGGGCAAGGCAGCACCGAGCTATCACAATGCCAAGCTCATCATCAAACTGGCCAATGACATTGCCCGCGTCATCAACAATGACCCATCGGTACGCGGCCTGTTGAAGGTTGTTTTCATTCCGAATTACAACGTTTCGCTGGCCGAAATCATGGTGCCAGCCGCTGACCTGTCGGAACAGATTTCAACCGCTGGCATGGAAGCCTCCGGTACCGGCAACATGAAATTTGCTCTCAACGGCGCTCTCACCATCGGCACGCTCGATGGCGCGAATGTCGAAATGCTCGAACATGTCGGTGAAGACAACATCATCATCTTTGGCAAGACGGCGGAAGAAGTGGCGCAGGCTCGCACCGATGGACACAATCCACGTGCCATCATCGAAAGCTCACGCGAGTTGTCGCAGGCGCTTTCGGCCATTGCATCCGGTGTGTTCTCGCCCGATGACCGTTCGCGGTTTGCAGGGCTGATGGATGGCATCTACAACAATGACTGGTTCATGGTGGCGGCGGACTTCGATTCCTACGCCAAGGCCCAGCGTGATGTGGATGCAATCTGGAGCGATCCATCCTCCTGGTATTCCAAAACAATCTACAACACTGCGCGTATGGGCTGGTTCTCTTCCGACAGAACCATACGGCAATATGCATCTGAAATCTGGAGGGCTTGATGAAAAAACCGCTCGATACGCCTGATCAAAAACAGACGAGTGAAATATCTCAAGCAGAAATCGAGGCGATAACGGGCGGTCTGCATTCCAACCCATTTGCGGTACTTGGTGTGCATGAGACCCCGAATGGTTTTGTGGCGCGCTGCTTCATTCCCGGCGCGGAAGAGGTCACCGCGCTGACGATTGACGGCACCGTGGTCGGTGAATTGACGTGCCGTGATACGGCCGGGTTCTTTGAAGGCCCAATCACCGTCACCGCCCGCAAGGCGCTGAGATACCGCGCCCAGCGTGGTGATGCCGAATGGGCCGTGACCGATCCTTACAGCTTCGGGCCGGTGCTCGGCCCGATGGACGATTATTTCGTGCGGGAAGGATCGCATCTTCGCCTTTTCGACCGAATGGGCGCACATCCCCTCAAACTCGAAGGCGTCGAAGGTTTCCACTTTGCCGTCTGGGCACCCAATGCCAAACGTGTCTCCGTCGTCGGCGATTTCAACAATTGGGATGGCCGCCGCCATGTCATGCGCAACCGCGCCGATACCGGCATCTGGGAAATCTTCGCGCCGGATGTTTATGCCGGCTGTATCTACAAGTTCGAAATCATTGGTGTTGACGGCAACCGTCTGCCCCTGAAGGCAGACCCCTATGCCCGCCGCGCCGAACTTCGCCCCAAGAACGGTTCGATGACCACACCTGAACTGATCCAGAAATGGGAAGATCAGGAACATATGGAACATTGGGCCAAGGTCGACCAGCGCCGCCAGCCCATCAGCATTTATGAAGTGCATGCAGGCTCATGGCGCCGCCACAAAGACGGCGGCATGTTGAGCTGGGACGAACTGGCCGCAGAGCTCATTCCATACTGTATCGACATGGGTTTTACCCATATCGAATTCCTGCCGATTACCGAACACCCCTATGACCCGTCCTGGGGTTACCAGACGACCGGCCTGTTTGCGCCGTCGGCCCGCTTCGGTGAACCGGAAGGTTTTGCCCGCTTCGTGAATGGCGCGCACAAGGTTGGCCTTGGCGTCATTCTGGACTGGGTTCCCGCCCATTTTCCGACCGACGAACATGGCCTTCGCCAGTTCGATGGCACAGCCCTTTACGAACATGCCGACCCGCGTCAGGGCATGCATCCGGACTGGAACACCGCCATCTACAATTTTGGCCGCGTTGAGGTGATGTCCTACCTCATCAACAACGCTCTCTACTGGGCGGAAAAATTCCATCTGGATGGTTTGCGTGTCGATGCCGTTGCTTCGATGCTGTACCTCGACTACTCGCGCAAGGAAGGCGAGTGGATCCCCAACGAATATGGCGGGCGTGAAAACCTCGATTCCGTGCGCTTCCTGCAAAAGATGAACGAGCTGACCTATGGTGCCAATCCGGGCATCATGACCATTGCCGAAGAATCCACGTCCTGGCCCAAGGTCTCGCATCCGGTACATGAAGGTGGCCTTGGTTTCGGTTTCAAGTGGAACATGGGCTTCATGCACGACACGCTAAGCTATTTCTCGCGTGAACCGGTGCACCGCAAATTCCACCATCAGGAACTGACCTTCGGCCTGCTCTACGCGTTTACAGAAAACTTCGTGCTGCCGCTGTCTCACGACGAAGTGGTACATGGCAAAGGGTCGCTGATTGCCAAGATGTCCGGCGATGACTGGCAGAAATTTGCCAATCTGCGCGCCTATTACGCCTTCATGTGGGGTTACCCCGGCAAGAAGCTGCTGTTCATGGGTCAGGAATTTGCCCAGTGGAGCGAGTGGAGCGAAAGCAAGTCTCTCGACTGGAACCTGTTGCAATACCACATGCATGAGGGCATCCGCCGGTTGGTCCGTGACCTCAACCTGACCTATCGCTCAAAGGCTGCGCTGCACGCCCGCGATTGCGAGCCGGAAGGGTTCCGCTGGCTGGTTGTCGAAGATCAGGAAAATTCGGTTTTTGCCTGGCTTCGCTCGGCACCGGGTGAAAAACCTGTCGCGGTCATCTGTAATCTCACGCCCGTTTACCGGGAAAATTACTACGTGCCCCTGCCAAGCGCTGGCCGCTGGCGCGAAATACTCAATACCGATGCCGAGATTTACGGCGGCAGCGGCAAAGGAAATGGCGGCAAGGTACAAGCCGTGGATGCGGGAGGGGCCATCGGTGCGGTGCTGACATTGCCGCCCTTGGCAACAATCATGCTGGAACCAGAAAACTGACAGCACATACATAAAGGCCCATGAGGGAGGACGAACATGAGCGAGAAAAGAATACAGCCTCTGGCGCGTGATGCCATGGCCTATGTGCTTGCCGGTGGACGTGGCAGCCGTTTGAAGGAACTGACAGACCGGCGCGCCAAACCCGCCGTCTATTTCGGCGGCAAGGCCCGTATCATCGATTTTGCGCTTTCCAATGCGCTGAATTCCGGTATCCGCCGTATCGGCGTTGCCACCCAATACAAGGCGCATTCACTCATCCGCCACCTGCAGCGTGGTTGGGACTTCCTGCGTCCGGAGCGAAATGAAAGTTTCGATATTCTGCCCGCCAGCCAGCGCGTGTCGGAAACGCAGTGGTATGAAGGCACGGCCGACGCCGTTTTCCAGAACATCGACATTATCGAACCCTACGCGCCTGAATATATGGTCATCCTGGCCGGCGACCATATCTACAAGATGGACTATGAATTGATGTTGCAGCAGCACGTCGATTCAGGTGCAGATGTCACCATCGGCTGCATGGAAGTGCCACGCATGGAAGCGACCGGCTTTGGTGTCATGCATGTCAACGACAAGGACGAAATCAGCGCCTTCATCGAAAAACCGGCTGATCCGCCTGGCATTCCAGGCAATGAGGATTTTGCGCTGGCCTCGATGGGCATCTATGTCTTCCATACGAAGTTCCTGATGGAATGCCTGCGTCGCGATGCCGAAGACCCCAATTCCAGCCGCGATTTCGGTAAGGATATCATTCCCTACATCGTGGAAAACGGCAAAGCCGTTGCCCACCGTTTTGCCCAGTCCTGCGTGCGCTCCGATTTCGAGCGCACACCATACTGGCGTGATGTCGGCACCATCGATGCCTATTGGCAGGCCAATATCGACCTGACCGATATCGAACCGGAACTGGATATTTACGACAAGTCATGGCCGATCTGGACCTATGCGGAGATCAATCCGCCAGCCAAATTCGTGCATGATGATGAGGGTCGTCGTGGCTCGGCGATTTCCTCGCTGGTCTCGGGTGACTGCATCATCTCCGGCTCGTCACTCTACCGCAGCCTTTTGTTCACCGGTGTTCGCGCCAACTCCTATTCCCGTCTGGAAGGCGCAATCATCCTGCCCAAGGTCACGATTGGCCGTCACGCACGGCTGACCAACGTGGTGATCGACCACGGCGTGACAATTCCCGAAGGGCTGATTGTCGGTGAAGACCCGGAAATGGATGCAAAACGTTTCCGCCGCTCTGAAAATGGCATCTGCCTCATCACCCAATCCATGATCGACAAGCTGGACGTGTAAAACCCATGAAAGTTCTTTCGGTTTCATCCGAAGTCTACCCGCTCATCAAGACCGGCGGCCTCGCGGATGTTGCAGGCGCCCTACCCCTTGCGATCGAAGCGCAAGGGGTGGAAACCAAGACCCTCATTCCGGGTTATCCGCCCGTCATGTCGGCCATCAAGGATGCGCGCAAGATTGCGACCTTCGACAATCTGCTTGGTGAAACAGGCGATCTGCTCGAGGTGAAGCATGAGGGGCTGGACCTGCTGGTTCTGGATGCGCCAAGCCTTTTTGCGCGGTCGGGTGGGCCGTACCTCGATGCAACCGGCAAGGACTATCAGGATAACTGGAAGCGTTTTGCCGCCCTGTCGCTGGCGGCGGCGCAAATCGCCACCGGAAAACTGCCCGGCTGGCAACCGGACATTCTGCACGCCCATGACTGGCAGGCAGCTATGGCGCCGATCTACATGCGGTATGCTGAGGCACCGGAAATTCCAAGCCTTCTGACCATCCATAACATCGCGTTCCAGGGCCAGTTTGACGCCACTATTTTCAGTCAGCTGGGTCTGCCAGCCCATGCCTTCATGGAGGCCGTCGAATATTATGGTTCTGTCAGTTTCCTGAAGGGTGGTCTGCAAACCGCAACTGCGCTCAGCACTGTCAGCCCGTCCTATGCCGAGGAAATTCTGACGCCGGAATTTGGCATGGGCCTTGAAGGGGTCATTGCCAGCCGCGCCGACGCACTGTTCGGCATCGTCAATGGCATTGACACAGCGGTCTGGAACCCGGCCAAGGATACGTTGATTGCCGATAATTTCAGCCAGGCCAACATCAAGCCACGTGCGGCCAACAAGGCTGCCGTTGCATCGCACTTCCGCATTGATGAAGACGACACCCCGCTTTTGTGCATCATTTCCCGCCTGACATGGCAAAAAGGCATCGACCTGATGGCCGAAGTGGCCGATGAGATTGTCGGCATGGGTGCGCGCCTCGTGGTGCTTGGCGCTGGTGATATCGCGCTTGAAGGCGCATTGCTTGCGGCATCTTCCCGCCACAATGGCCGCCTAGGCGTCGCCATAGGCTACAATGAACCACTTTCACATCTCATGCAGGCAGGTTGCGACAGTATCATCATCCCTTCCCGTTTTGAGCCTTGTGGCCTCACCCAACTTTATGCCCTGCGTTACGGTTGCGTGCCCGTTGTCGCCCGCACCGGTGGCCTGAATGACACGGTTATCGATGCCAATCCGGCAGCCCTTGCCGCCAAGGCAGCAACCGGTATTCAGTTCTCTCCGGTCTCAGCCAACGGTCTTCGCCAGGCATTGCGCAAGACATTGCGTTTTTACAATGAACCCAAACTCTGGACGCAAATCCAGAAACAGGGCATGAAATCAGACGTATCGTGGGAGAAAAGTGCTGGCCTTTATGCCGACCTTTATTCCCGTCTTGCTTCGAAAGGCAATTGAACAATGATCAAGACCGTCTCAACGACGCCATTTCAGGATCAGAAACCCGGCACGTCCGGTCTGCGCAAGAAGGTGAAAGTCTTCGCGCAACCCAATTATGCAGAAAACTTTATTCAGTCCATTTTTGACTCACTTGAAAACTTCCAAGGCAAGACACTGGTGATTGGCGGCGACGGCCGTTACTACAACCGCGAAGTCATCCAGAAGGCCATCAAGATGGCCGCAGCCGCCGGTTTTGGCAAGGTTCTGGTTGGCCAGGGTGGCATTCTGTCCACGCCAGCCGCGTCCAACATCATTCGCAAATATGGTGCCTTCGGTGGCATCGTGCTGTCCGCCAGCCATAATCCCGGCGGCCCGGATGAAGATTTTGGCATCAAGTACAATGTCGACAATGGCGGCCCGGCACCGGAAAAAATCACCGATGCCATCTTTGCCCGCACGAAGGTTATCGACAGCTACAAGATTGCCGATATTGCCGATATCGATCTTGATGCCGTTGGCTCGGTCGATGCAGGCGGCATGACCGTCGACGTGATTGATCCGGTTGCCGATTATGCCGAACTGATGGAAAGCCTGTTTGATTTTGGCGCCATCAAGGCGCTGATCTCAGGTGGTTTCGGTGTGGTTATCGACAGTATGAGCGCCGTGACCGGCCCCTATGCCGTTGAAATTCTGGAAAAGCGCCTCGGCGCGCCAAAGGGTTCGGTGCGCAATGCCGTGCCTCTGCCAGATTTCGGTGGTCATCACCCTGACCCGAACCTCGTGCACGCCAAGGAACTTTATGTCGATGTGATGAGTGCGGAAGGCCCGGATTTCGGTGCTGCATCCGATGGTGACGGCGACCGCAACATGGTTGTCGGCAAGGGCATGTTCGTGACCCCGTCCGACAGCCTTGCCATCATTGCCGCCAATGCCAAACTGGCGCCCGGTTATGCAGCTGGCATCTCAGGCATTGCCCGCTCCATGCCAACCAGTGCCGCAGCAGACCGTGTTGCCGAAAAGCTTGGCCTTGGCATGTATGAAACACCAACCGGCTGGAAGTTCTTCGGCAACCTGCTGGATGCCGGCAAAGTGACCGTCTGCGGTGAAGAAAGCTTCGGCACCGGTTCCAACCACGTGCGTGAAAAGGATGGCCTTTGGGCCGTGCTGTTCTGGCTCAACATCATCGCGGCCCGCAAGGAAAGCGTCAAAGACATCGTGACGAAACACTGGGCCGAATATGGCCGCAATTACTATTCACGTCACGACTATGAAGAGGTTGATGCAACGGCCGCCAACACCCTTGTTGCAACGCTGCGCGAAAAGCTCGCAACCCTTCCCGGCACCACCTACGGCAACCTCAAGGTCGCCTCTGCCGATGATTTTGCCTACCACGATCCAATCGATCAGTCGGTGCGCAAAAATCAGGGCATCCGCATCCTGTTTGAAGGCGGCTCGCGCATTGTGCTGCGCCTGTCGGGCACCGGCACGGCAGGTGCAACGCTTCGTCTCTATGTCGAACGTTACGAGCCGGATTCGGCCCGTCACGCCATCGACACGCAGGAAGCCCTGGCTGACCTGATTTCCGTGGCCGACACCATTGCCGGCATCAAGTCGCATACCGGCCGTTCCGAGCCAACCGTTATTACCTGATAATATCAACGGTGCCGCACATCGAGTGGTGTGCGGCACCGTAACCATGCGCGCCGGTCGAAACCTTCCTGTCGAACCCGCACAGGAAAAGCTCTGGAAGTCCCCTCCAATGGCCAATGACACCGCATTGACAGATACCGGCGGTACTTTACACGGCGGTGTACAGCTTTTTCAGGATAGCGCAGAATTTGCCGTCCGTTCGCAATATGCCTCGAAACTCGAGCTTTGCCTGTTTGACGATACCGGCAACAAGGAAATCGCCCGCCTGCCAATGGAGCGTGGCGACGATCATGTGCATCACCTGTTCGTAGACGGCGTCAAACCCGGTGCGCGTTATGGCTACAGGGCACATGGTGTCTATGCCCCCGATCATGGCCTTTGGTTTGACCCGACAAAGCTGCTCGTCGACCCCTATGCGACCATACTCGACCGCCCATTTGCCAACCATCCAAGCCTGTTCACCTTTGGTCTGGACACTGGTGCAGTCACCCCCAAATCGGTTGTGACACGGCACAAGCCCGTCACGCTGGAAAAACCGCGGTTCAATACGGGCGGTTTCATCTACGAAGTAGCCGTCAAACCCTTCACCATGTTGCATCCTGATGTGCCTGAACATCAGCGTGGTACGATTGCAGCGCTTGCCCACCCTTCCGTGATCGACCACCTTAAACATATCGGCGTTGATGCCATCGAACTGATGCCGATTACCGCATGGATCGATGAACGCCATCTGCCGCCTCTCGGCCTGACCAATGGCTGGGGCTACAACCCCGTTGCCTTCATGGCGCTTGATCCGAGGCTTGCGCCCGGTGGCGTCAACGAGCTGCGCGACACCGTCGCCGCACTCCATGCACAGGATATCGGCATCATCCTCGATCTGGTGTTCAACCACACCGGTGAAAGTGATCGATACGGAACAACACTGTCACTGCGCGGGCTCGACAATCTCAATTATTATCGCCACGCGGCAGACAATCCCGGTGTTCTCGTCAATGACACCGGCACCGGCAACACCGTTGCCTGCGACAGCGAGCCAGTGCGTCGACTTATTGTCGATAGCCTGCGTCACTTCGTTCAATATGCTGGCATCGACGGATTTCGTTTTGATCTGGCCCCTATCCTGGGCCGAACGGCGCGTGGTTTTGACCGCCAGTCACAGACACTGGCGGCCATTCACAACGACCCTCTGCTGAAAGATCGCATCCTGATTGCCGAACCATGGGACATCGGCCCGGACGGTTACCAGCTCGGCAATTTCCCGGATAGATATCTGGAATGGAATGACCGGGCGCGTGATGATCTGCGCCGATACTGGCGTGGTGATCCATGGACAACCGGCGCGCTCGCCGATGCATTGGCCGGTTCCTCGGGCATTTTTTCTCGACATGGCGGCACCAGCACCCGCAGCGTCAACTTTCTGGCCGCCCATGATGGTCTCACCCTGATGGACATCGTCTCCTATGCCGGCAAGCACAATGAACGCAACGGCGAAGAAAATCGCGACGGACATAACGAAAACCATTCGTGGAACAATGGTGCCGAAGGCGCCAGCGGCGATCCTGAGATCGTTTCAAGACGCATCGCTGATATCAAAGCCATGCTGTCGACGCTGTTTGTCACCCATGGTGCCATCATGCTGACGGCAGGTGACGAAGGTGGACGCACCCAACAGGGTAACAACAATGCCTATGCGCAGGATAACGAGCTTACTTGGCTCGATTGGGACAAACTGAACAGCGAACTGGTGGACCACACCGCGTTCCTGTCTTCCTTGCGCAAACGTTTCGCTGTTTTTTCCTCAACGGAATTTTTCACCGGCAATGACCAGGATGTTGAATGGTTGAACCCCGATGGCGCACCGATGAGCGTTGCAGATTGGGAAAGGCCTGATGGAACGCCCTTGGCGATGTTGTTGAAAACCAAGGACCTGAAAACTCGTAAGAACGCGCGTTTTGCTGTCCTCTTCAACCGCAGATACGAAGCTCAAACCTTTGTCTTGCCTGGCGGCGGCTGGAAAGCTGTTGGGGAAGACGAAAGCAACGGCATCACGCCCGTCGCGGCGCGCAGTGTCGGTTTTTATTATCAGCCATGAGAAATCTTGTTGTTGCCACATCTGGCGAACATCTAAGAAGAATACGACGACACATTCCCCGGTAACAAATATCATGACCAGTGAAATTTCATTAAAAGACGTAAAAAACCTGATCGGCAGCGAAATCGGCGTATCGGACTGGATCCTCGTCGACCAGGCCATGATCGATGCCTTTGCCAAGGCCACTCTGGACGAGCAGTTCATTCATACCGATCCGGAGCGCGCCAAAGCCGAAAGCCCGTTTGGCGGCACCATTGCGCATGGGTTTCTCACGCTCTCCCTGCTGTCTGCCATCAATTACAGTGCTCTGCCGAAGATCCGTGAACAGACCATGGGCATCAACTACGGCTTTGAAAATATTCGTTTTGTAAGCCCGGTGAAAAGTGGTGCCCGCATTCGCGGCCATTTCACGCTGGTCGAAGCACGCCTGCGTGGTGGTTCGATGATGATGACCAGCTACGATGTGTCGGTAGAGATCGAAAACGAAAAGAAACCTGCCCTGACGGCTCGCTGGACCACCATTGTGCAGTTCGACCCCAAGGACAGACCAGACGAGGATTGAGATCATGAGCGAAGCGGATGTACGACAGGCCTTTGAAAAGCAGGCTGTCGCTTGCGATACGCTTGGCTCTCCCTTCACCGCCCGCCTGTGTCGCCTAGTTGCCAAACATCTGGATAGGCAGACAATCGTTGGCCAGACCATTCTCGACTGGCCAGGCGATGCCAGTCATGCCGCTGATTCAGTGCCTTTGCGATTGGCTGGCGCCCTGCATGCCCTTGTGGTTCTTGGCGTGGGCTCAAGCCTGCAGCACGTCTATCCGCCGCACAAATCATCCGATGAAGAGTTGTGGCCAGCAGTTGCCGATGCACTCAGGCAGCGCACCGATTTCATTCTTGAGCGGTTGAAGTCTGCTCCACAAACCAATGAGGTCCGGCGTTCGGCAGCACTGCTGCCGGGTTTCATGACCATTGCCGCACTCACCGGAAAACCGTTGATGTTGTCGGAAGTGGGCGCAAGTGCCGGCCTTAACCTGCAATGGGATTTCTACCAGTATCAGCTGGGTGACGTGGCCTGGGGTGATACATCCCCAGTGTTCCTGAAGCCGGAATGGCGCGGAAAACAGCCTTTGTCCGTTCCGATCGACATATTGCAAAGAGCCGGGTGCGATCTCAATCCGTTGGATCCTTCATCGGCCGAAGACCGCCAGCGTCTGATATCCTACCTCTGGGCAGATCAGGCCGAGCGGATCGAACGTACCGCCAACGCACTGGAAATTGCCCATCAGCATCACCTCACCGTCACCCGTGCCGATGCAGTGGATTGGCTGAAGACACGATTGTCAGAGGTGCATAACGGCGCCTGCCACGTCATCTACCATTCCATCGCCTGGCAATACCTGCCTGCCGCCTTGCAACAGCAGGGGCTCGAACTGATTGAACATGCCGGACACAATGCATCTGAGAATGCGCCGCTGGCACATCTGCAAATGGAAGCCGATGACACACCGGGCAGTGCCAGCTTGACGTTGCAGCTGTGGCCGACGGGCGAAAAACACCAGATCGGCCGTGCTGATTTTCACGGCCGCTGGGTCGAATGGTTTGGCTGGCTCGGTCTTTGACCTGATCAAACCGACTGCGTTGCTCGTGACCGCGCAAAGCAGTCACAGTGTCAGAAGATCACTTCACTCGCCGCTTCACGCAGAAGTCCACCAACATATTCGGCAAATGAGCGCCAGCATTCCACCCGGAACGTATCATCCGTGACCCGGTAAAGAACAACCTCGGCCTTGCCGAACAGCGTGCGTGATACAGCTCCGACCGGAAAAGCTGCAAGCGACAGATCCTGCGGGCAACCGGCATTCAGCACATCGGCTGCATCTTCACCCGACACGATAAAGGCCGTGTTGCGATGAGAGATATCGACAGCCGAATGCATGGCGTCAGCCGTGGCGCATACGGCCATCAAATCTCCGCCGGACATGTCAATCACCAGCCATTCATCCGGTCCGAGCCAAAGGGCTGAACGCAGACCTGAGACACTGGATGTTTTCGGTTTGACCGGTAGAACAAGACCCAGTGCAGTGGAAAGTGCTGCAACCGCATCACTTTTGGCACGCAGGGAAATGCGTGTAGCGAATGCCGCCTGTTCGATCGACACACTGCCGTGAATACGCCGGAAGCTGGCATTTGGCTGCGTTCTTGTTGCTTCAACCATATCAGCCATGGATACGGCCTCCTTCCTTGTCGAAGAACACCATATCGGTCACTTCGACGGCAATCGTTCTATCCACCAGCGGAATATAAAGCGTTTCGCCCACACGTTTGTGACCATCCACCACCAATCCGAAAGCAATGGAACGGCCGAGATTTTCTGACCAGTAGGACGATGTGACATGGCCAAGCATGGTCATCGGTTTTGGCTGGTTCGGATCAGCCACGATCTGCCCGCCTTCCTCCGGCACGATGGAAGGCTCCTTGCTCAACAAGCCGACCAGCTGCTTGCGACCGGTCTTGACCAGATCAGGGCGCTTCAAGCCGCGAATACCGACAAAATCGGTTTTCTTCTTGGATACGGCCCAGGAAAGGCCGGCGTCGTCAGGCGTCACTGTGCCGTCAGTATCCTGACCGACAATGATGTACCCTTTTTCGGCGCGCAGAACATGCATGGTTTCCGTGCCATAGAGGCAACCGCCAACCGCTTCTGCCCGTTTGCGAATGGCATCCCATACAGCTGGTCCAAAATCAGCAGGCACATTCACTTCAAAACCAAGTTCGCCGGTAAAGGATACACGGAACAACCTTGTCGGCACGCCACAGAATGTCCCCTCCGCAACACTCATATGCGGGAAGGCTTCGTTGGAAATATCAATTCCCTCGACAAAGGGTTCGATGATCTCACGCGCCTTTGGTCCCTGTACCGCAATCACCGCCCATTGTTCGGTGGCCGAGGTCAACC
>NZ_DAMDBP010000001.1:64694-161603 GCF_032092815.1 Agrobacterium sp.
GGAATTCGGTCTGCAGGTAATCTTCCATGTGGTGCAACACGCGTGGTGCCCCACCTGTTGTCGTCGTCACGTGGAAACGGTCTTCGGCAATACGCCCGACAACACCATCATCATACACGAAGCCGTCTTCGCGGGTCATGATGCCGTAACGGCATTTGCCCGGCTTGAGCGTATCCCAGGCATTGGTGTACATCAGGTTGAGGAACTTGGCCGCATCCGGACCAACCACCTCGATCTTGCCTAGTGTCGATGCATCAAACACGCCAACCGTATCCCGTGTCGTCTTGCATTCACGGTTTACCGCCTCATGCATGTTTTCCCCGGCGCGCGGGAAAAACCAGGCACGTTTCCAGTTACCAACATCCTCAAACACCGCACCGGCGGCCTCTTCCAGCGCATGCATCGGCGTCTTGCGCGTCGGATCGAACAGATGGCCACGTGAGTGATTGACCAGTGTCCCGAAGGTCACCGGCGTATAAGGCGCACGGAAGGTGGTCAGGCCCACTTTCGGCAGCTCGCGACCCAGCGCTTCCGCAGCAATGGCGAGACCATGCATGTTGGAAAGTTTGCCCTGATCCGACGCCATGCCATTGGTGGTAAAGCGTTTGATATGCTCGATCGAATGCATGCCTTCACGCACCGCAAGGCGAATATCCTTGGCGCAGACATCATGCTGAAAATCGATAAAGGCTTTGACGCCGCTATCTTCTCCAGCACCCTCGGCAGCACCGATCATACCGCCGGTCCAGTCCCGCGAATTGCTGCCGGTGAAATAGACATCCGCCTCTTCGGTGGCGCCCGCCGCTTTGGCAGCATTTTCACCGGCTGTTAGCGCCTCGGCAATCAGTGCCGCCAGATCATCCGTGCCGTTGCAGGCACCGACGGAAACGCAATCCTGCACATGAATGTCAGGCAGGAAGCGATCATTCTCCGCATCGAAGCGTAGCTTGCCCCGTGACTGCGAGAACAGATGCACCGAAGGCGTCCAGCCCGCCGAAACCAGCAGAGCATCAATAGAAATCTTGCGCTTGGAGGCTCCGCCATTACGGCCAACCGTCATGGAAGACACGCGCAGACGGCCGGATGTGTTGAACACGCTGTGGCCGGTCAAAACGGTAATACCAAGCGAACGGGCCTCTGCCAGCAGCGCTTCGGCCGGATTGTCACGGCAGTCAACGATGGCAGCAACCTCAACGCCTGCTTTTTTGAGATCAAAGGCCGTTTCATAGGCGGAATCATGGGCGGTGTAGACGCCGACCTTGTGACCGACCGCCACGCCATAGTGGTTGAGATAGGTGCGTCCGGCGGATGCCAGCATGATGCCGGGACGGTCATTATTGGCAAACACCATGTGACGTTCGATGGAGCCGGTTGCAAGCACCACCTGCTTGGCACGCACCTGCCACAGACGTTCACGCGGCTGCGCCTTTTCCGGCAACACCAGATGATCGCTGAGACGTTCTGCAAGGCCAAGGAAATTGTGGTTGTAATAACCGAACACCGTGGTGCGCGGCAAAAACCGCACATTGGGCATGGCCTTCAGCTTGGCAATTGTTGCCTGCGCCCAGTCATATCCTTCCATGCCATCGATAATCGCACCCTTGTCGAAATGCAGGGCGCCACCAGCCTCAGGTTGTTCATCGGCCAGAATGACGCTTGCACCAGTACGGGCAGCGGCAAATGCAGCAGCCAGACCTGCGGCACCACCACCGGCCACCAGCACATCACAATGCGCATAACGGGTGGCGTAATGGTCGGAATCGGCCTCATCAGGCACCACGCCAAGTCCTGCAGCACGGCGGATGACCGGCTCATAAATCTTGTGCCAGAAGCTCTTCGGCCACATGAAGGTCTTGTAGTAAAAACCGGCCGCAAAAAACGGCGAAAACAGATCGTTGATTGCCCCAACATCGAAGGACAACGACGGGAAACGGTTTTGCGACTGGATGATGGCCCCGTCGAACACTTCCTGGACGGTGGCGCGCACATTGGGCTGGCGACGGCCGGCGTCACGCGACACGTCGATCAGTGCATTCGGTTCTTCCGGACCAGCCGAAAGAAACCCGCGCGGGCGGTGATATTTGAAGGAGCGGCCAATCAGGTGAACCCCGTTGGCCAGCAGGGCGGCCGCGACCGTGTCGCCCTCAAGCGCCGTATAGATTTTTCCATCAAAGGTAAAACGGGCGGTACGGGCAGGCGTCAGGCGCCCGACCCCGGCAATACGATAGGCGCCGCTCATTTCGACGCTCCTTTATCACTGGCAGTTTCAAGGATGACATCGGCATCAGGTTTCGGCTCCCCCGCCTTGTAGGTGAGATAAATCCGATCACTCACGGTGTGACGGGCAGCATTGAAAAACCGTCCGCAGCCATGAATGTGCCGCCAACGCTCAAAAATGAGCCCCTTGGTATTGTCACGCATGAAAAAGAATTCCGAAAAGGCTTCGTCAGAAATATCGGCAATGTTTTCAGGGCGCGCAATATGCGCCTCCCCCGCCCAGCGAAACTCCAGTTCGGAACGATCATCTTCGCAATAAGGGCAACGAATAAGCAGCATGGTGTAATCCTCAAGCCTTAATGCGCAACAGCCGCAGCAGCGGCTTCATCGATGAGACGGCCGGAACGGAAACGGTCCAGCGTCAGTCCGGCGGCAAGCTGATGCGGCTCACCCCGTGCAATCAGATGCGCAAACAGATGGGCTGAACCTGGTGTGGCCTTGAAACCACCCGTTCCCCAGCCGCAATTGACGAAGAGGTTTGGCACCGGCGTCACACTCTGGATCGCAGAACGATCCGGCGTGTTGTCGGTAATGCCGCCCCACTGGCGCATCATCTTGACGCGACGCAGGACCGGGAAAAGCTCGCAAATCGCATCCAGCGTATGGGTGATGATCTGCAGGCCACCCGTCTGGGAATAGGAGGTGTACTGGTCCGTTCCTGCGCCAATCACCAGCTCGCCCTTGTCAGATTGGGAGATATAGGCATGCACCGTGTTCGACATGATCACGCAAGGAATGATCGGTTTGAGCGGCTCCGACACCAGTGCCTGCAATGGCTGGCTTTCCAGCGGCACACGCACATCAGCCATAGACATCACGACGGAAGAGTGGCCAGCCGCCGAAACACCGATCTTTTTGGCGCCGATGAAACCGCGATTGGTTTCTACACCCGTGACGGCACCATCAGGACCACGGCGGATGGCAGTGACTTCACAATTCTGGATGATGTGCACACCACGGTCGGAGGCTGCACGGGCATAGCCCCAGTTCACCGCATCATGGCGGGCCGTACCGCCACGGCGCTGCAAGGCGGCACCATTGATGGCATAACGGGCTGTGCCAGATATATCGAGCGGTGGGCAGTAGGCCTTGGCCTGTTCCGGCGTCAGCCACTCATTGTCGATGCCATACAGGCGGTTGGCATTGATATGGCGTTTGAATGACTGCATGTCGTGAATATTGTGCGACAACATCATAACTCCGCGCGGCGAATACATGACGTTGTAATTCAGCTCCTGGCTCAAGCCTTCCCATAATTTGAGGGAATGCTCGAAAATATCCATGCTCTCTTCATAGAGATAGTTGGAACGGATGATGGTGGTGTTGCGGCCGCTATTGCCGCCGCCCAGCCAGCCCTTTTCCAGAACGGCCACATTGGTAATACCGTGTTCCTTGGCCAGATAATATGCCGCTCCAAGGCCGTGCCCACCGCCACCGATGATGATGACATCGTATTCACTGCGAGGTTCAGGCGAAACCCACTGGGCATCCCATCCCTTGTGACCGCGCAGTGCCTCGCGGGCAACGGCAAAAACCGAATATTTCCGCATCTAACTTCAGACTCCTTTGGAAGGACAGGTAGAGTATCTCGGCATGACCACACCAACATACACATGGCAAATCGTGACATGTCGTATCGTCCATTTTGCGACGCATGACACACGATGTTTTGACATGACGCAACATATTCCTTGACCCAGACTGCGGCGATGATTTGCTCGCACCCTGTATATCAGGGTTTTTTGATATATCGGCCTGACTGACGGCTGGACTTTCCGCACATGATCTGGTAAGGAGCTCACCAATCGCGTGGCCCTCTGGCCAGACGAGCGATATTTTGTTTGCCTGAGGATGTACGCATCATCGGCCCCAAATCAAACAAAGGAACGTGATCCACTTGCAAGTACTTGTACGCGAAAATAACGTTGATCAGGCGCTCCGCGTCCTGAAGAAAAAACTGCAGCGCGAAGGCGTCTTCCGTGAAATGAAGATGCGCGACCATTTCGAGAAGCCCTCCGAGAAGCGCGTCCGCGAAAAGGCCGAAGCTGTTCGTCGTGTTCGCAAGCTGGCGCGCAAGCGTGCACAGCGCGAAGGCTTGGTTGCTGGCGCTCGTGCGGCTCGCTAAGCAGTCGTTTTTTCGACGTTTTTGAATGCTTGTTGGGCGGGGGCGAATTTTCGTCGCCGCTTTTTCAGTTTACGGCCTCAAGCATGGATTGAGCGCCAGGCCTTAAGGGAAAAGACACCAGATGATCGCCGACATGAATTGTGCAGCCGCTCGTTCCAACTCCCTGCGGCGGGACGTCGTTGATAAGCACAAGACTTCGGCACTTCTTCCGCTGATGGCCTGCCTGCTTGTTGCTGGCCTGTCCGGTTGCGCTACCACCACCCAGCCATCGGATGCCATCCGCCTCGATCGCGCCCAGGGCTCCAGCGAAAACATCGCGTCCCTGTCGTCGGTGATCAGCGCCAACCCGCAGGATCCGGAAGGCTACAACGTACGTGGCTCCGCTTACGGCCGCGCCGGTGATTTCCGCCGCGCCCTTGCCGATTTCGACAAGGCCATCCAGCTGAACCCGCGCTTCTATCAGGCCTATGCCAACCGTGCGCTGGTTCACCGCAACATGGGTCAGCAGGCGCAGGCTCTTGCTGATTACAACGCCGCACTGCAGATCAATGCATCCTATGACGTGGCCTATATTGGCAGAGGCAACCTCTATCGTCAGACAGGCCGTACCAACGAGGCCTTCAACGATTTCAGCCGTGCCATCCAGCTTGAAACCACCGATGGCCGTGCATGGCACAATCGTGGCCTGATCTATCAGCTGCGTAACCAGCATGCGCAGGCGATCGAAGACTTCTCCAAAGCCATCTCGCTATCGCCAAGCTCGCCTGAGCCATACAACGGCCGCGGCATTTCCTATATCGCGCTCAACGATGATGAAAACGCATTTGCCGATTTCAACACCGCCATTGCGCTGGACGGCAAGATCGCTGAATCCTGGGCGAACCAGGCGTTGGTCTATGAACGTCGCAACGAGACGGCAAAGGCCGCGAAATCCTATTCGCATGCCGCACGTCTCGACCCAAAGTACAAGCCAGCACTTGATGGTGTGGCCCGTACACGCGGCGGCGCATAAGGCTAACTGCCACTCGTAATTATGAGCGAAAGCCGGAAGGGAAACCTTCCGGCTTTTTGCATGTCAAGCCGCCCTGTCCTTTGCCCGACACAGCAAAAACAAAGGGCGCATGCATTGCTGCACGCGCCCTTCAAATCACTCTAAAGCTGATGATTAGTGGTTCATCGCCTTGACGATTTCTTCCGTCACCTTCTTGGCATCGCCAAGCAGCATCATCGTGCCATCCTTGTAGAACAGCGTATTGTCGATGCCAGCATAACCGGAACCAAGCGAACGCTTGACGAACAGGCAGGTCTTGGCCTTGTCGACGTCGAGGATCGGCATACCATAGATCGGCGATGTCTTGTCGTCACGTGCGGCAGGATTGGTCACATCATTCGCGCCGATCACATAGGCCACATCAGCCTGTGCAAATTCGGAGTTGATGTCTTCCAGCTCGAACACTTCATCATAAGGCACGTTGGCTTCCGCCAGCAGCACGTTCATGTGGCCAGGCATACGACCGGCAACCGGGTGGATCGCGTATTTTACTTCCACACCGTTCTTCTTCAGCGTGTCAGCCATTTCACGCAGCGCATGCTGAGCCTGAGCAACCGCCATGCCGTAACCTGGCACGATGATAACCTTGGAAGCATTTGCCATCAGGTAAGCCGCATCATCGGCAGAGCCCTGCTTCACCGTGCGCTGAACGCCGTCATCGGCAGCGGCAGACGCAGCCTCGCCACCAAAGCCACCCAGAATGACCGAGATGAACGAGCGGTTCATGCCCTTGCACATGATGTAGGACAGGATCGCACCGGACGAACCGACAAGCGCACCGGTGATGATCAGCGCCAGATTGCCAAGTGTGAAACCGATACCAGCCGCAGCCCAACCGGAGTAGGAGTTCAGCATCGATACGACAACCGGCATATCAGCACCACCGATCGGGATGATCAGCAGAACACCGAAGACCAGCGACAGCGCAACGATCAGCCAGAATACGAAATGGCTTTCGGTCGCAACCAGAACGCCAATCAGCACGACAATCGCCGCAAAGATCGATGCGTTGATGACATGACGCATCGGCAGCATGATCGGCTTGCCGGACATGCGACCGTCGAGCTTCAAAAACGCAATGATCGAACCGGTAAAGGTGATCGCACCGATAGCCACACCAAGCGACATTTCAATCAGCGCCTGTGCATGGATTGAACCAAGCTCGCCAATGCCGAACGACGACGGTGTGTAGATGGCAGCAGCAGCCACCAGCACGGCAGCCAGACCAACCAGCGAGTGGAAACCCGCAACGAGCTGCGGCATTGAAGTCATCGGGATTGTGCGGGCAATGTAAGCACCGACACCACCACCAATGGCAATGCCGCGTACGATCAGCACCAGACCGCCGAAGGACGGCGTTGCCAGAAGCAGCGTCGTACCAATGGCAATGCCCATACCGACCATGCCGTACAGGTTACCCTTGCGGCTGGTGGCTGGATGCGAAAGGCCACGCAGCGCCATGATGAACAGCACGCCGGAGACGAGATAAAGGAAGGCAGCAAAATTCTCGGACATTCAGGCGGCCCTCACTTATCTTTTTTCTTGTACATGGCAAGCATGCGGCTGGTGACGAGGAAGCCACCAAAGATGTTTACCGAAACCAGGACCAGCGCCACAAAACCGAAACCAGTGGCAAGACCGGACATGGAAATGCCAACAGCGAGCAAGGCACCCACCACGATCACCGAGGAAATCGCGTTGGTAACAGCCATCAGCGGCGTGTGCAGTGCAGGCGTTACGGACCAGACCACGTAATAACCAACGAAGATCGACAGCACGAAAATGGCCAGACGAAACACGAAAGGATCGATCGCGCCACCGGAAACGCCATGGGCCGCAGCACCAACGGCATCAACAACCTCAGGCGTCTGCGCCGCAGCAGCTTTAACCGCCTCGACAGCCTGATCAAGCCCGTCCAGAGCCTTGTTCAAAACTTCATTCGCCATCATGCGGCTCCTTCATTCTTGACGCCACCGAAATTCGGGTGAACGACAGCGCCGCCATGCGTCAGCATGGTCGCCTTGACCAGTTCATCTTCCGTATTCAGGGCAAGTTGCTTGGTTTCCTTGGAGATCATCGTCTCAAGGAAAGTCAGCAGGTTCTTTGCGTAAAGCAGTGACGCCGAAGCAGCCACACGGCCCGGCACGTTGCTGTAACCGATGACTTTGACGCCCTCGACATAAGCAACCTTACCGGCCTCAACTCCTTCGACATTGCCGCCGCGCTCGACGGCAAGGTCAACCGCAATCGAACCGGAACGCATCGACGCCAGCATGGCGCGCGATACGAGCTTCGGTGCCGGGCGACCGGGAATAAGTGCAGTGGTGATAACGATATCCTGCTTTGCAATATGCTCAGCCACCAGAGCCGCCTGCTTGGCCTGATACTCGTCCGACATCTGCTTGGCGTAACCGCCAGCGGTTTCCGCCGCCTTGAATTCGTCGTCCTCGACAGCAATGAACTTGGCACCAAGCGAGGCAACTTGCTCCTTGGCAGCTGGGCGAACGTCGGTTGCCGATACGACAGCACCCAGACGGCGCGCCGTTGCAATGGCCTGCAGACCGGCAACACCGGCACCCATCACAAAAACCTTGGCCGCTGGCACGGTACCGGCAGCGGTCATCATCATCGGCATGGCGCGATCATATTCGGCAGCCGCATCGATAACCGCCTGGTAACCAGCAAGGTTGGCCTGCGACGACAGAACGTCCATCGACTGCGCGCGGGTAATACGCGGCATCAGTTCCATGGCAAATGTCGTGGCACCGGCTTTGGCAAGTGCTGCGAGTGCTTCTTCGTTGCCGTAGGGGTCCATGATGGCAATGACGATGGCGCCCTGCTTGATGGACTTGATTTCCTTGTCCACCGGGCGGCGAACCTTCAAAATGACGTCTGCGGTTTTGGCATCGGTTGCCTTGCCGATTTTTGCGCCGGCTTTTTCGTAATCCGCGTCCGGAATACGCGACAGCAAACCAGCGCCTGCCTCGACTACAACCTCAAGACCGAGGCCGATCATCTTTTTCACGGTTTCCGCCGAAGCGGCAACTCGCGGTTCGTCCGGCGAGGTTTCCTTCGCCACAAATACCACACTGCTCAACGCAGACTCTCCTTAGATCACTGGAACCGCCGGAGATGCGCCCGGCATATTCCATCCATTAAATTTCACAGCAAGACACCCCGTTGGAGACGTTCGATCTCCAGCAGGATGGTTTCGACCAATCAGATCGGTGATAAAAATCAGCGCAGGATGATTGTGCCCGCAACGACCAGAAAAACGAACAAAATCAGTCCGCCAAAAAAGCCGGCAGCGGTAAAGAACCCTGCAGCCATGGCGATCATCAATGCGCACAGCGCAATGGTACCGAATTTGGTCGCGCTCAAAAACATGTTGTAGGTTTTTTCGTGCTCTGCATAATTCATCGGCGCACCGATTTCGACAGGTCCGGTATGATGTTCGCTCATGGTAATTTCCCTTCCAAAAATCCGTAAAAGAACAGACGCTCTTCAAAGCGCGATACGCAATAAAACGCCGGAATACGTGACCTTTACGGCTCTCTCTCCACGCCGAGACCTACCACAAAGCAACTAAACTGCGCAATGGACGTGATGCCGCATCAAATCGTTTGAAACTCAATCGAAGTGAGTTGTTGAAACACTTTTATGCGCCGTTCAATAAATATGCGCATTCAGGGCACCATCAAAACGAAACAGCACCCGAGATTCGCCGACGCGAGGTCGACACAATGTTTGCCTTCACCGCGTCTACGCCTTTAGCAGCATATGGGCTGTATATTTGCAGGTTTTGTCTGGTTCACCGTTGCGAATTTCACCAAAACCCGCAGAAATAGAGGCAAAAAAACACAATCGGACCGTCAACACGGTTGCATTCACGTGGCAGTAAAAATAACGCTGCACCGCAATGGCAGCCAACATCCTGCATTCATTGGATGCACTACAGTTCTGTGCATGTACCGGGCAAGTGTCTTGCCAAGAACCCGGAACATGATTGAGGAGGGGAAAATGAGCTTTCTTTTATTAGTAAGCCGCATCATCGATAAAATTACGGAAACCATCGGCAAGTCCGTGTCCTGGCTTTTGCTTGCCGCAGTTGTTATCAGCGCAATCAACGCCGTGACGAGAAAAATGTTCGATGTATCATCGAACGCCTGGCTTGAAGTACAATGGTATCTCTATGGCACGGTGTTCATGATGGCTGCGGCTTACGCCCTGCTCAAAAACGAGCATGTCCGTATCGACATTGTTTCATCATCATGGTCGCACCGTACGCGCAACATCGTGGACCTGGTGCTGCACGTCATCTTCCTGGTGCCCTTTGCCGCGTTGATGACCTACCTGTCATACCCCTGGTTCATGACCTCTTTCATGTCAGGCGAAGTGTCTTCAAATGCCGGCGGCCTGATTATCTGGCCTGCGAAGCTGGTCGTACTGCTTGGTTTTACTTTGCTGCTTCTGCAAGCGTTTTCCGAAATCATCAAAAAATTCGCTATCGCAATCGGCGTGATGGCTGACCCGAACCTGCCTGCCGAAAATCAGACAGAAACTGGCGAGGTGAAAAACTGACATGATCGATTTCATCGCGCACAATTTGCCACTTGTCATGTTCAGCAGCGTCATGTTGATGCTGCTGCTTGGTTACCCCGTCGCCTTCACGCTCGCCGCAGGTGGCCTCATCTTTTTTGTCATCGGCGTTGAACTGTCATGGATTTCTCCGGAAATCCGGCTCTTCTGGCCGCTCTTGCAATCACATCCCGAACGTATCTACGGGATCATGTATAACGACACATTGCTGTCGATCCCGTTCTTTACCTTCATGGGCATTATTCTTGAACGCTCACGGATGGCAGAAGATCTGCTCGACACGATTGGGCAGCTCTTTGGTCCGATCCGCGGTGGCCTGGCCTACGCCGTTATTCTGGTTGGCGCGTTGCTTGGCGCAACAACCGGCGTTGTTGCCGCATCTGTCATGGCCATGGGTCTGATCTCTTTGCCGATCATGATGCGTTATGGTTACAACAAGCCATTGGTGGCAGGCACCATTGCCGCATCAGGCACATTGGCGCAGATCGTTCCACCGTCACTGGTTCTCATCGTGATGGCAGACCAGCTCGGCCGTTCGGTTGGCGACATGTATATTGGCGCGCTCTATCCGGCATTGATCATCGTGTCTGTCTACTGCGCCTATATTTTTGTCGTTTCGCTGGTACGCCCGCAATATGTCCCGGCCCTTCCTGCAGAAGCACGGACATTGGGCAACGGGGTCAAGTCACTTCTGGTGATGATTGCCATCTCGATTGCCCTCTACTACATCGGCATGCATCTGTTGTTCGTGGACATTTCCAGCCCTGAATGGCAGCTCGTTGCAGCTCTGGCCTTCTCCGTTCTTGTGGTTTACGCCGTGGCCATTGCCAACAGCCGTATGCAGGTCAAGATCATTTCGAGGCTGGCTGAACAGGTCATTATCGTTCTCATTCCACCGCTTGCCCTGATCTTCCTGGTCTTGGGCACGATCTTCCTTGGCATAGCAACGCCAACAGAAGGTGGTGCGATGGGCGCCACAGGCGCTTTGATCCTTGCTCTTGCCAAAGGTCGTTTGAACGTCGGCACGCTCAAAAATGCTCTGGATGCAACAACAAAGCTCTCTGCCTTTGTTATGATGATCCTCATCGGCGCCCGGGTATTCGGTCTGACCTTCTACGGCATAAATGGCAATGTCTGGATTGAGGAACTGCTGCTGGCGTTGCCTGGCGGTGAATATGGCTTCCTGATCGTTGTTACAATCATCATCTTCATCCTTGGCTGCTTCCTCGACTTTTTCGAGATTGCCTTCATCATGGTCCCACTGCTGGCACCTGTCGCCGACAAGTTGGGCATTGACCTTGTTTGGTTCGGCGTCATTCTGGGCATCAACCTGCAGACGTCGTTCCTCACACCGCCCTTCGGCTTTTCGCTGTTCTTCCTGCGCTCAATCGCTCCAAATGCACCCTGGGTGGACAAGGTGACAGGCAGACACATGCCTGCCGTCAAGACGCTGGAGATATATAAAGGCGTCTTGCCATTCATCATCATGCAATTCTGCATGATCATCGTGGTCATCGCGTTTCCGGGCCTTGTCATGCATTACAAGTCCTCACACCCGACGGTCGATCCAAACACGATCAAGATCGAAATACCGGGTGGCCCTGGCAGCGGAGCACCCGGAGATCTGTCTCTTCCGCCGCTTGGGGTTGGCCAATCTGGCACACAGGCACCGTCAATGGGCCTACCACCTCTCAATCTTGGAGGCCCGGCCCCGGCAGATGCTCCGGCGACACCTGCTGCACCGCAACTGGGTCTGCCTCCTCTTAACCTGGGCGGACCAACTGAGCAGCCTGCGCAACAGCCACCGCCCTCACCGGCCACGGATCTCAGCCAACCGCCGAAGATCACACCATGACAAAAAGCCCACCAGACAATCTGGTGGGCTTTTTCATGCGGAGCGAACTTGGTTTAGTCTGAACCTATCACAGCTTTCCGTTACGCTGCTGGATCATCATGAAGGTGTCAAAAGTGTATTCGGAAAGCTGCATCCACAAATAACCTTCTCTCTTGAAGGCTACCTGATCTTCATAGATCTTTTTGAAATCCGCATTGGTCGCGGAAATTTCGGCATACACTTCAAGTGCGGCCTTGTAGCAAGCCTCGAGCACTTCCTGACTGAATGGCCGCAATACCGCACCTTCCCCAACAAGCTGTTTCACGGCCGCCGGATTTTTCATGTCGTATTTTGCCATCATATTGGTGTTGGCAAAGGCGCACGCGTCTCGCAACACAGCCTGATATTGTTTTGGCAGGCTGTTCCACTTGTCGAGATTGACGAAGGCATGGATGGCAAGACCACCTTCCCAGAAGGCTGGATAATAATAATATTTTGCCACCTTCTGGAAACCAAGCTTGTGGTCGTCATAAGGACCAATCCACTCGGCAGCATCGATGGTGCCTTTTTCCAGCGCCGGATAGATATCACCGCCAGCCACCTGCTGCGGCACGACACCAAGCTTTTCAACCACCTTGCCGGCCAGACCGGCAATACGCATCTTAACGCCTTTGAGGTCATCAATCGTATTGATTTCCTTACGGAACCAACCACCCATCTGCGCACCGGTGTTACCAGCAATCAGACCGTAAATCTTATGCTTGGCGTAAAACTCATTCATCAAGTCATTGCCATTGCCCTCATAAAACCAGGCATTGGTCAGGCGCGCATTTAGACCAAATGGAATGGCAGAACCGATCGCAAAGGTCGGGTCCTTGCCGACATAATAATAAGAGCACGTATGCGCCATCTCGACGGTCCCGGCACTGACCGCATCAGCGGCCTGCAAACCGGGAACGATTTCACCAGCGGCAAATGTCTGGATGGTAAAATTGCCGTCCGTCGCCTCGGCAACATGTTTGGCCACGTCCTCCGCACCACCGTAAATCGTATCGAGGGACTTTGGGAAGGACGACGTCAGACGCCAGGTAATTTTTGTGGCCTCCTGCGCAATGGCAGGCGCCGCCAAAGTAACGGCTGTTGCACCGGCACCGGTTGCGGCAGTCTTCTTCAGAAATGAGCGGCGATCCATATATCCTCCCAGATAATCGCTGCGGGGGTAAAACTGTCTCCCCACGGTTTCACACCCACGGAGGTAACCATGCCACTCCAGTGGTTGCAAGCATCGCGTACAATTTTCGGCTGCAAAAAGACTTAGACCTTAGACGAAAGACTTAGAAAATTGGGCCGTTTTGCAACGGATTGCAACATATCTGCCATGCCATGGGCGGAAGCCAAGACAACTTGACTTCCATCACGAACAGGCATTCTTACGAGGTTTGAAAACATCCCATGCCAGCCGGAGTCATCATGCCAAGACCAGTCATTGCAATCCCAGCCGATATCAGGGAATTCGACGGCACAACCTGGCATGCGGCGCAGACACAATATGTCAACGCTGCCCTCAAAGCTGCCAATTTGATGTCCTTTATCGTGCCTGCCCTTGAGGACGGCAATGATATCAATGAAATTCTCGACCGGGTCGATGGCCTGCTGGTGTCCGGCTCGGCCACCAATGTGCATCCCTCGCTTTACGGCATCGAAGCCAAGGAGAGCGACGGACCTTTCGATCCGGCACGCGATGCCACCACTCTTCCGCTGATCCGCCGTGCGCTGGAGCGTGGTATTCCAATGTTTGCCATCTGCCGTGGTATCCAGGAACTGAATGTTGCGCTTGGCGGCACGTTAGCCAGCGAAATTCAGGACCAACCGGGTGTATGGGACCATCGCAAGCCCACCGACGTCGACCGCCACACCGCCTATGCCATTCGCCAGCCGGTCCTCATTCGCGAAGGTTCTTGTATTGCCCAGCACCTGGGTCTGGCAGGCGAAATCCAGATCAACTCGCTGCATCGTCAGGCGATTGCTGAAACCGCCCCCCGTTTGCAGGTAGAGGCAACGGCAGAGGATGGTACGATCGAAGCCGTGTCGGTTATCGATGCAAAAGGTTTTGCCGTCGGTGTGCAGTGGCACCCGGAATATTGGGCCGAGACGGACGCGCCGTCCCGAGCCCTTTTTGAAGCCTTTGGCAAAGCTGTTCGGGAATATCAGGGCGGCAAGGCCTGATTGAACAGTCGCCGAGGCTGCAGCGTTTACCTCTACGGTGAAAGCTCAACCGAGAGGTAACGCCAGAACGTCAGCCCTTCACAGGGGTTTCCGGTACTGGTGTCAGGACCTTCTTGTCCTTGAACCATCCAAGAATATTGTCCACGACCAGATCGGCCATGGCATTGCGGGTCGGAATCGATGCTGACGCGACATGCGGCAACAGCGACACGTTGTCGAGGCTCAGGAAAGCATCCGGCACCTGCGGCTCATTGTAGAAAACATCAAGTCCGGCAGCACCGATCGTCCGGTCCTGCAGTGCCTTGATCAACGCATCTTCATCCACGCTGGACCCACGTCCGACATTGATGAACACACCCTGCGGTCCCAATGCCTTGAAAATATCGGCATTCAGAATCTTGTGGGTCGCCGCCGTGCCAGGCACGATGCTGATCAAGGTGTCGACCTTTTCAGCCATTTCTGTCAGCGAGCTATAATATGTATAGGCCACATCTTCGCGCTTTGTGCGGGTGTGGTAGCCAAGATTGACCTTGAAGGGCTCAAGGCGCTTGGCAATCTCGAGACCGATACGGCCGAGGCCCAGGATACCGACTGTGCGGCCTTTGAGTGAAAATGGCGAAAGGGCAAACGCTCCTTCCTTTGACCACTTGCCATCACGCAGATAATTTTCCGCCTGTGGCAGACGACGCAGCGTATTGATCAGCAGCGCAATCGTCGTATCGGCCACTTCATCATTCAGCACGTCAGGTGTGTTGGTTACAACAACATTGCGGGTTGCCGCATGTTTGGCATCCACGCCATCATAACCGACGCCGAAATTGGCGATGATTTCGAGGTTTGGCAGGGCATTCATCCAGTCTGCGGAAACAACGCCGGAAACAGCAATGGCGCGAATGCGCTCAGCCGCACCCTCAGGCAAAACCAGCTCGCCGCCCGCCGGAACGGTAATGATTTCAACATTGCCCTGCAAACGTTCTGTAACGCGCGGATTGATCTTGCCGGGAATGAGAACGGTCGCTTTGGTATCAGACATGCACTTCCTCCATAGGGTCAGGCCCCACTAAATTCATCCATCCTGCGGGAGTGAGTTTGGTGCCGAGAACCAGACGAGTAATCGGCACGACATGCCCTTGCTCACCTGACGCAATCACACACAACCACCCCGACGTGAAGGGTTTGAACCCCTTGGTCATTTTCTCAAGCAAGTGCGCAGGGAAATGACACCCCGTTTGCCCTTGCCTGCTGTCATACAATTCAAGACCTTAAAACAGAATAGTATGACTTTGAAAGGTCACGATGGCGATATCCGTTACTGTCTTGGGCGGACAGGGCCGGTTGATTGGCGAATGCGCATTTCCGGCTTGATCAGATGGATACCATCCGGTTCATGGCTGCCTTCAAGGCGATCCAGCAGCGCACGCGCTGCCAGACGACCCACTTCGGCCTGCCCGTTGGACACCGTTGTCAGCGACGGTGTGGCAATTGCCGCCTCTTCAAGGTCGTCATATCCAGTGACCGAGATATCGACCCCAGGAACAAAACCGGCGCGTGAAATACCGTTCATCAGACCGATTGCCACCAGATCGTTCCAGCATACCGCCGCTGTCGGCTTTTGCGGCAGGGACAGGAAATGGACCGCCGCCTCAAAACCACCCTGCTTGGAGCGGGGCCCTGGAATACGAAGATTGGGATCAACCTCGATACCGGCCTTGCGCAGCGCATTGACATAGCCCTGATAACGGTCGCGGCCAGTCGATGTCTGGTCCGTCCCCCCCACCATGGCAATGGTACGGTGGCCAAGGCTGATCAGATGATTGGTGGCCAGCGAAATGCCGTAGCTGTCGTCACCGCGATAGGTCGGCATATCAACGCCATCCATCGAGCGGGCAACCAGAATGGCCGGCATGCCGTTTTCTTCCGCCAGCCTCAGATCTTCAGTCGGCGTGCCAATGGCAGGCGACATGATGATACCGTCACTGCCCAACTGCAGCAGCGTTTCAATGAAATTGCGTTGCTTTTCAACGGAATCATAGTGGTTGGAAAGAATGAATGTCTGGCGACTGCGGTCCAGTTCGCTTTCGATCGCTTTCAGAATTTCACCGTAAAACGGGTTCATCACATCGTGGAACACAACGCCGACGATGCCAGACCGCGATGTTCTGAGGCTCGCTGCACGGCGGTTATAGATATAACCCAGCGTGCGTGCCTGTTCCTTGATTTTCTCGCGTGTATCGGCTGCCACCAGCGGACTGTCGCGCAACGCAAGAGAGATGGTTGCCGTTGATAATCCGAGACTTTCCGCAATCGTCGAAAGCTTGATTTTTTGAGCCAAAGGCTCTCCCTCCGCATCAGGCCAGACTGGCCTATTTGTCCCCTTTTTAAATCATCTAAAGAATTTAAATGAATTTCGCAATCTGTTTAATCACGAAATACTGATGAATGGGGAAATCGTGGGGGCGAGATATGCGGAGAAAAATTACTCTGCGCCACCGTTGGTTTGCAGGTTGGCATCGATGACCCGCAGCAGCTTCACCACCGTTTTGACTTCCTTGTTGGAAAGCCCGTCTATGGCGCGTGCCGCGCACACCGAAAGCGAAGCATTGATATGTTCGACACTACGCAGACCGGCTTCGGTCAGCTTTACCCGCGTCATTCGACCATCGCCATCATCTTCACTGCGCTCCACAAAACCTTGCGCTTCCATGCGCCCAATGGTGCGGGTCATGGTTGGTGCTTTCACGCCAAGCTTCTGAGCGATCTGACCAGGTGTCATGCTGCCCTCATTGGCCAGCGCCAGCACTACACCATCCTGGCCAGCGTAAAGGCCACTGGTAGCCAGGCTATGGCTAAGTGCCGTGCGCATGGACCGTGCGGCCTGGGCAATGGACTGCGCAAGAACTTCCGGGTTCAGCACCGCGTCCTTTTTCTTGCCGTCCTTGGCCTTCTTTTCGCTTTTGTCTTTTTTGCCCATCGCCTTTGTACCTTTTACCGGATAGCGGATCGGATATAAGCTGCACGATATCCAATACAGAAAGCCGGATCGCACTGCCAGATGCCGAACACATACACGCATTTTTACGAAGATTATGTAACAGCGTCAGGGGATAATGTGGCAGACCGAATTGTTGTGCTGCCTTTGGGCGCCCATGAACAACATGGTCCTCACCTGCCGTTTGAAACCGACACGCTGATTGCAGCCGGTGTCGTGGAGCGTCTGCGCAAATCGGCCCCGCCTTCCCTGCCCCTCATCATCCTGCCGGTCGACCCCGTGGGTTACTCCATCGAGCACATGGACGTGCCCGGCACCAAAACCTTGCGGTATGATGAGGCGGTGGAGCGCTGGCTCGGCATGGCGGAAGAAGCTGCCGCACACGGCATCCGCAAATTTGTCATGCTCAACGCCCATGGCGGCAATTCGCCTTTGATGACGATTGTTGCCACAGAAGCCCGTGTACGGTTCGGCATGTTGGCGGTTGCCACAAGCTGGACGCGCTTCGGCGTGCCAACCGGTCTGATTACCCCGGAAGAAAAGGCGCTCGACATCCACGGTGGCGACATCGAAACATCTGTCATGCTGGCGCTTTATCCCGACCTTGTAGACATGGGTAAGGCAGCACATTTTTCATCCAGACAGGCCGATTACGCAAAGTCCTACAAGCATTTGCGCGCCTATGGCCCCCACGCCTTCGGCTGGAAAATGCGTGACCTCAATCCCATCGGTGTTGCCGGCAATGCCAGCATTGCAACGGCTGAAAAGGGAGAAGCGCTGCTTGACCATGCCGTGACCGGGCTGATTGAACTGCTGGAAGACATCAATTCTTTCGATATGGCGCAGTTCAACCCATAGATCAAAAAAACTGAAGGCAGATTCTCTTTGAACTGCCCGACCACGCGGCCTATATGAACAGCAGATTTTATTCGGCGTCTTTGCGCCCCTTTGTCATTTGAGGTTTCCCATGACCGAAACAGCCACAACAAAACCCATTCCAGTCACCGTTCTGACCGGCTATCTCGGCGCAGGCAAAACGACACTGCTCAACCGTATTCTCTCCGAAAACCACGGCAAGAAATACGCTGTCATCGTCAACGAGTTCGGTGAAATCGGTATCGATAACGATCTGATCGTCGAGTCCGATGAAGAAATCTACGAAATGAACAATGGCTGCGTGTGCTGCACGGTGCGCGGCGACCTGATCCGCGTTGTTGAAGGCCTGATGCGCCGCCCTGGTCGTTTTGATGGCATCATCGTCGAAACCACAGGTCTCGCAGACCCTGTTCCGGTTGCCCAGACCTTCTTCATGGATGACGATGTTCGCGCCAAGACCGAACTCGATGCCGTTGTTGCGCTGGTTGATGCCAAGCACCTGCCCCTGCGCCTGAAAGACAGCCGCGAAGCTGAAGATCAGATCGCTTTTGCCGACGTTGTCGTCATCAACAAGACCGATCTCGTCAGCCCGGAAGAGCTGGCTCGCATCGAAGATGTCGTGCATGCCATCAACCCGTCCGCACGCGTTTACAAGACCACCCGCTCCGGCGTTGATCTTGCCCGCGTTCTTGATCAGGGTGCATTCAACCTTGAGCGTGCTTTGGAAAACGATCCGCATTTCCTCGAGCACGGCCATGAAGATCATGTCTGCGGCCCGGATTGCGACCATGACCACCATGATCATGGGCACCACCATCATCACGACCATGATGGACACGATCATGACCACCACGATCACGGTCATGACCACCATCACCACCATGGCGATGTCTCGGCCATCCACGACGTCACGGTAAAGTCTGTCTCGCTGCGCGGTGGTGAAATGAACCCAGACCGTTTCTTCCCGTGGATCCAGAAGATTACCCAGACGGACGGCCCGAACATTTTGCGCCTCAAGGGCATCATTGCCTTCAAGGGCGACGCCGAGCGTTACGTCGTACAGGGCGTTCACATGATCATCGAAGGTGATCACCAGCGTCCATGGAAAGATGGCGAAAAGCGCGAAAGCCGCCTCGTCTTCATCGGCCGCGATCTTGACCGTGAAAAGCTTGAAAAGAGTTTCCACGCTTGCGAAGCAACGGCGACGGCCTGATCGGCAGTTCTGCGGCATCCCGGGCTTGACCTGGGAACGCAACCATCCCATCAACTACAGATGTTGGCAGATGGCCGGGTCATGCCCGGCCATTATGACAGAGAGGGGTACCTCTCTATCGCCCTTGTAGAGACAACATAGAGAGACACGTATTCAATGCCCACAGTTGCTCCATTCGATCTGGAAGGTCACGTCGTTTCCACGCACTTCCTTGGCGATGTCCCGTTTTTTGCGACTGCGGCTGGCACCATTCACCGCCTCGATGGCGGCGAAAAGGTAACAGAAGCCCATCAGGGCTTGCTGACCTGTGTACGTGATCCCTACAGCGCCACCCTGTTGACTGGCGGTGAAGACGGCCGTGTGCTGCGCATCATGCATGACGGCACAGTCAACGAACTTGCCAATGTGCCACGCAAGTGGATTTCGGTTGTTGCAGGTGGCCCACAAAACAGCGTCGCTTACGCAGTTGGAAAATCCACTTTCGTGCGCCTGGGTGATGGCAGCGTGAAGGAATTTACAGAAACCCGCACCGTCGAAGGCGTGACCTTCGCGCCCAAAGGCCTGCGCATTGCCGTTGCCCGTTACAATGGTGTGTCACTGCATTGGGTCGGCATGGCAGGTGAGCCGGTCGATCTGGAATGGAAAGGTGCCCATACCGGCGTCACCTTCTCGCAGGACGGCAAGTTCCTCGTCACCACCATGCAGGAAAATGCCCTTCACGGCTGGAAAATGGAAGCAACAAAGGGCGGCATGGAAGCCCGCCACATGCGCATGACCGGCTATCCGGCCAAGGTCAAATCACTGTCCTGGTCTTCCAAGGGCAAATGGCTTGCCTCATCAGGCGCCCCTGCGGCCATTGTCTGGCCATTTGCCGGCAAGGATGGCCCGATGGGCAAGGCGCCGCAGGAATTGGGCACACGCGCCAATATTCTGGCAACCTGCGTCAGCTTCCACCCGGCCGAAGAGGTGCTTGCAATCGGCTTTATCGATGGCATGGTGCTGGGCGTCAGACTTGCCGACGGCAAGGAAGCGCTGCTGCGTCGTCCAGGACAGGGCGCCATCACCTCAATGTCTTGGAGCACCACCGGCAAGCTTCTCGCCTTTGCCTCGGAGGCTGGTGACTGCGGCGTTATTGACATTTCCGGTTAACGACACAGCGCGCCCGCGTTCCCCGGCACAAAAGAAGGGAGCCTCGCGGCTCCCTTTGAATTTTCAATGCATTTTGTTGCTCTTGTCAGCCGTGTAGCGTTTAAAGCGCGAGGTTTTTTTGAACTTGTTGTACCGTGCGCTTTAAGCGTTAGCCCTGTTTTTACGGGTATCACCGCGAGCGTCCAATCCGGATATTCGCATCGATACCATGGGCCACTATTGCGCCGTCGCCACACTATTGCGGATTGGCATTAGTGGCCACGCTTCTTCTTGCTGCTGGACTTGTTGTTGTTGAGAACATCAACGTCCGTGTTGTTGCCATTCAGGATACCGCTGAGAATACCGGTCTTGTTGCCGTTCAGGATACCGTTGTTGGACAGGATGCCGCTGACACCGAGATCGACATTTGGTGCAACGACAACGAGCGCACCATTATTGGTGTTCTTGCCGGACAGGATACCCAACAGGCCGCCGGCATGAGCCGGAGCAACAGTGGCAACGGAAAGAACAGCAGCAACACAAGCAAACTTGGCAATCATTTCACTCTCCCTTTGGTTGAAAGCATCACCGTTGATGCAGTTCTGATGGTAGCCGTGAATGACCTTTATGCAAGAACATGCTAATGTTATAATAAACCATTAACATTAACGTCTAAAATTTTAACGGATACTTAAATGCGTGCGTTCGGCACGGGCACTCACTACTTTCGGTGCCGAACCAATACAGCCTATCGTCGTACAATAAGTGCATAGAAAGCTGTTATTAACCATACAAATGTAAGTTATTACTACATTAGAGTATGGAGATAATAATGCGTCGGGGGGGATATGCATCGCTTGTTCTGGGGTTCGTATGCTGTCACACCGCCCAAGCCAATGAAATTGACGTGACCTATGGTGCCGGCCATTCCTTTGACGACAATTATTTCTTCGACACCAATAATATGGCTGCTCAAAGCTATAATGCGAACCTTGGCTTGCGTGGTTCTCTGGATATCGATGGCGGCAAAATTGGCTATGCTGTCAGCCATGAAGAAGTCCGTGTACCCAAATATCGCTTTGCTGAAGAACACAATACCCAAGCAGAAATCAGCCTGACCAAAGCAATCGGTGAAAAACTTGAATTTGCCGCCAAGGTCAGTGGCATTCGCAGTGATGCAGGAGATATCTTTCTCAAACTTCCCGAAGAGGTGCTGGGCTATCGCCGACTCGACCACAAGATAGATGCCACAACAGGCCTTACATTGACTGCGCTTGGCGGTAAAAACACCGTGACTTTCAACTACTCCAATCTACTGAAGGGCAAGGCCTATTTCAGACCAGCCTATATTCTGCCCGCAAGGTTGGAAGCAAATGAAGCAGCCTTTGGCATCAAGGCAGATCACATCCGTCCGTTTGCAAGCGGCGAACTTGGTTTTGCGCTCACTTATAATGAAAGCGTTATCCGTGACAGTCAGCAACAGAAATTTGAGCGTTTTCCAGCCCGAACTCTGCGAGGGTCAGTCGCCTTTGGCCGCAAGATTTCAGAAAACTTCGCCTTTTTGACGGAGGCAGGCCTAACCACCATTTCGAGCGCCCATATCAGCGACACTGTGCAGCACACCCGCCCTTATGTCCGGGCGGAGGTGGAATGGAAAGCCAATGATATCTTTGCCTTTGGCGGAGCCTTTTCGCAGGACTACGCCCTGGTCGACATGGATGACCCGATTGCCGAGTTCGAGCGGCGTTGGAAAGTGGTGATGAAGACCACTATCACCGACAATATCAGCGTCGATCTCGGCTTTGAACGAACCTATAGTGAGTGGCTCTACTACGACTATGGAACAGGCGAAAAAAACCTGTTCGCAACCTTGTCATTTGAAACCGGCAACAACCGCAAGCTGGAGTTTGAGTTCAGTCGCCTGCTGCATGACGAAAAAGATGCCGATTTCAATTATAGCGGCAATACCATTGCGTCGCGCTTCAGCGGTACATTTTGACAAAAAATGCCCGACCTCAACGAAGAGACCGGGCATCTTCAAAACGAGAACTCTAAAGTTCTTTAGAACTTATAGCCAACGCCAACATTGACCTGGTGCTCTCTAACCTTGAGGCTGTAGCTGTCAGCGCCGTCGGTGTAGGTGTTCTTGCCAAAATCGTTGTAACGATATTCAGCGCGAGCAAAGATGTTGTCAGTGATGGCATAGTCAACACCGACGCCAACTGTCCAGCCATGGAACGTGTCGCTATCGCTGTAGCCAGGGACAGAAAGCTTGCCCTTGGTCACTGCATAACCACCGGCAGCATAGACCAGTGCCTTGTCGAAGGCATAACCAACACGTGCACGCGCAGACCCGTTCACACCAGCTTCGATCTTAGCGTCGTCAACTGTCTTGTCGCCCCAGTTGTAAGCGAGTTCGCCTTCAGCACCGAGAATGATGGAAGGTGCGATTTCAGCGTTGTAACCAGCAAAACCACCGAAACGTGCGCCATTGAAGGTTGTCGAACCGGAATCGGTACCATCGTCCAGCTTCACCTTGTCCCAAGCATAACCGCCGGTCACACCGCCGTAGAAACCACCCCACGAAAATGCAGGTGCAGCGTAATCGGCAACAGGTGCAGCAGGCACCTCGTTCACAGCGTCAGCAGCCTGGGCAACGCCCGAGAATGCGGATACAGCGACTGCGGCGAGGATAAGATTTTTCAACATTAGTACATTCCTTGATATGATTGGCTCTCGCTACAGCCTCTCCCTATAGTTGTCTATGACAATTCTACCACAGTGGGAAATCCTCAGATAACTTTCCCGTTTAGGTTTATGAATGGTTACAAACAGTGTTAGTTGGTAATCATTCCTATAGTGATTTTTGCATCGCCATTGCGGGCTTGCCGACACAAGTGGTGTCGAATGCCGTACGGCATGGGACAATATCATCTTCAAAACCCACGCATGCGAATCATCTGATAAAACAAGGCATTAGGGCAAGCGACCATAAGTGAATAAAACCTACCTGCCCCAAACTGTTCGGTCTTGCGATATTGCTACCAAATCAACTCGACCTGAGGACGACCGTTCGATGTCTTTTCCGTCGTTCGACCAGTGCCATCGACGTTACAATGCACGCGCTGCCTGAAGGCAGAGAAGCTCTCAAACGTCACCACATCGACAGGTTGGTCTAAATGCAACGTTAACCTGTACCGCTCAGGACTGCCGCCCAGTGACTGGACACCCAGAACCTCAGCTTCAAAAGCCTGTCCGAGATAATAACCCCGCACCCTTGATCCCAGCAGATAGGGATTGAACGGCGGACGATTGCCGACCCGCGCATGCAGTGTGTTCCAGTCCCGAAAGCCCATCTGTGCAGCAATCAGTTCCAGTGATTTGGAATGGGAAATCGTTTGCCCGTCAACCTGAAGCCGGGTTCGCAGGCGTTTCGCCTGATCTTTCAATGTCTCGAGCGACGGAAGTGTCGCAGACGCGTTTGATTGTGAAGCCGTATGTGCCACGACAGTTCTCCAAAAAAGGCATGCTTTTCAGAAGGGGTCCGCGTTGCCATCGGGTCGCACGCAAATGCCGGAAAACCGTGGTTCAATCGAGAGAGGCTTCACCATGGCAAATGCCTGCGGACGGCCGGGGCTCTCACCCGTGACCGCCCTTATAAGACATGAGGCCCGTCTTCGTCAAACGGGCCTCACAGAAAGCACAGATCAGAAGCGGTAGGTGATACCGGCACCTATCAGCCAAGGATCGATCTTGGCCTTGCCGCTGACCGGGCCAAGCACATCATGTGTGGCTGTCCACTTCGTATCGAGGAAGATTTTCTTCACGTCGAAGTTCACACCCCAGTTCTTGTTGATCATGTAGTCGGCACCGATCTGAAGCGCGTAACCAAAATCGTTTTTAACATCGAGGTTGGAGAAGCCGGGCTTTTCAGACTGGTTATAGAACAGCGAGTAGTTCACACCGGCACCGACATAAGGCTTGAAGTTGCCGAAATTGGTGAAGTGGTACTGCAGCGTCAGCGTCGGAGGCAGCAGCCAGGATTTGCCAACCGCAACGCCATCAAGACCACCGGTGCCATCGATCTTGGCGTAGGTGGTACCGAGGATCAGTTCTGCAGCAATATTGTCGGTGAAGAAGTAGCTGATATCGAGTTCAGGGATCACGGTATCGGAATAGGAGAGACCAGCGCCGGGCAACTGGTCAACGGAACCGCTGTCATGGGTGATAACGCCAACGCCGCGAACACGGATCATCCAAGGGCTTGCCGCCTCAATGGCTTCTTCAACGGTTGGCGCAGGCGCTGGAGGCGCAAGATCTGCAGCCATGGCGTTAGCACCCGTCAATGCTACCCCAGCCATCAACATGGCCCGCATTGCGTTCTTCGTGTTCATTTCATCTCTCCTTGTACCAATTGAGCACCGAAACCTGCTTTGCTCCATCAGTGGCAGGCTTGGCACGGCAACATCGCCTGCACATCTGGGATCGGTTTTTCCCGGTCAGCAGGGTTGTTGGAGGGACTATGAAACCTCAAACAGGCAGGGTGAGTTGAGCCAGATCAAACGTCTGAATTTAACACCGGGTTTTCGAACAGGGAAAATCAGGTCGCGGCAAAAATGTCACAGTCACAGTGGTTGCCCAAAACAATAATGGCCCCAGACGGGGCCACTGTTTGAATATAAATTCGGAAACATCCATCAGTAGGAAAGCTTGCGACCGCTGGCCACCAGCATGCCCGCTGCACCATCCAGCCAGCCATCTTTCAGTTCCAGTGCCAGAAACCGATGGCGCTCAAATGGACCTGGCATGACAAGATGCTGCGTCTTTGCGGCAAAAAAACCGAAACGTTCGTAATAAGGCGCATCGCCGACCAGCAGAATGGCGCCGTGGCCACGGCTGGATGCTTCTGCAATGGCCGCGCGCATCAGGGCAGCACCAATGCCTTTGCCTTCATGCATGGAATCAACCGCCAACGGTCCAAGCAGGAGAGCGGGCAATGCCCGTCCTTCCGGTGTGACACCAGCTTCAACGTTCCAGAGCCGCACGGTGCCGATGACGTGACCGTCATTGTCACGCGCAACCAGCGCCAGCCCATCGGCCGGAATCCGCCCCTTGCGCAGCTTTTCGGAAGACTTGCGGCGACGACCGGGGCCCATGGCGCGGTCGAGCAGGTTTTCGCGCGCAACAACATCACCAGGGTTTTCAGCTTCGATGTGAAAGGTCTGCGGCGAAAAAAACGCCCGGACTGAATTGAGAACAGCGGCCATCACGGCCTCCCGTTACATAACCGCGCACAAGCGGCCCCAAAACAACAGATGAAATTAGCCGTCCCGGCCCCTCGTCCGCTCGTCCTCACGGGAGGAGGTGCAGCAAGCAGGGGTCGCGCAAAGCGTGGCGCGAGGCCGGAACGGAAAGATCCGGGTTAAGTGGCCGGGGCACTGATTCCCGACCAAAGAACACTCAGATCACATAGGATTTGAGAGGTTCGAAACCGTTGAACGCCACCGCCGAATAGGTGGTGGTGTACGCGCCAGTGCCTTCGATCAGAACTTCATCGCCAATCGTCAGGGAGACGGGCAGCGGATACATGTTCTTTTCGTACAGCACGTCGGCGCTGTCGCAGGTCGGACCGGCCAAAACGCAAGGCTGCATTTCGTCCTGATCGCGCTCCGTGCGGATCGGGTAACGAATGGCTTCGTCCATGGTTTCAGCAAGACCACCGAACTTGCCAATATCGAGGTAGACCCAACGATGATTGTCGTTGTCGGACTTGCGCGATACCAGAACGACTTCCGCCTTGATCACACCGGCATTTCCAACCATGCCACGGCCTGGCTCGATGATCGTCTGTGGGATCTGGTTACCGAAGTGCGTGCGAAGCGCTGAATCGATTGCCTGACCGTAAGCTTCTGCAGACGGAATGTCGCGCAGATACTTGGTTGGGAAACCACCACCCATGTTGACCATCTTCAGGTGGATGCCCTGCTTGGCAAGAGAGGCAAAAACCCGCTTTGCATCGCCAAGAGCAGCGTCCCATGCGTCGAGGTTCAGCATCTGCGAACCGACGTGGAAGGACACACCGTAGGATTCAAGGCCGAGCTGGTGTGCGTAAACCAGTACATCAACAGCCATCTGCGGCACGCAGCCGAACTTGCGGGAAAGCGGCCATTCGGCACCTTCACCATCAGTCAGGACGCGGCAGAACACGCGGGCGCCAGGCGCTGCGCGGGAAACCTTTTCAACTTCCTCATGGCTGTCCACCGCAAACAGGCCAACGCCCAGTTCGAAAGCGCGAGAGATGTCCCGCTCCTTCTTGATGGTGTTGCCGTAGGAAATACGGTCAGCAGATGCACCGGCGTCAAGCGCCATCTGGATTTCAGCAACCGAAGCGCAGTCGAAGTTCGAGCCGAGAGAGGCGAGCAGCGACAGGATTTCAGGGGCCGGATTTGCCTTAACGGCGTAATAGATCGCGCTGTTCGGCAGAGCATGCTCGAAAGCGTGATAATTGTCGCGCACAACGTCGAGATCGACCACGAGGCATGGGCCTTCTGGGCGGCGGGTCTTGATGAAGTCAATGATGCGTGCAGTCGTCATCGTTGTAATCCCTGTAGAATCCGGCTCCGGAAAAACCGGAGGACAAAGAACGCTCGAGATATGCTTACCGATCAGCCGGTGGAGGCGCAGATCAGTTGCATACGCTCAAGGCGCAAATATGGACAAGACCCTGCCAAGGGCATTATCCGGCTTTGTCTGCCATAGATTGGAGGGATTGGACCCAACCGCACTTCCGGCAATGATGGTGTGCCTCTTTAGTACCCCGGCTGATGGAAAGCCAGGTACCTTACCGAACTCCTCACCACATCGAGGGACGGCGGACACCCATGGGCACGTGCGACTTTGGGCAAGACGGGAAATAAGAATATTCGCCGTCATAATCAAGAGGATTTTTTCATCACGTTGAGGTTTTTTTCACCAAGCATTTTTCCATTGAACGCCAGAGCTCGAACGTTCAATTATATGGAACAAACAGGAGAAAATGCTGATGGACACCCTCACCCGCATTCGCGCTTTTATTGACGTCGTCGAAGCGGAAGGTTTCTCGGCCGCAGCCCGCAAAACCGGGCGCTCAAAAGCACTGCTGTCCAAATATGTGCGCGAGCTGGAAGACGACCTTGGCGCATTGCTGCTCAACCGCACAACACGCCAGTTCTCGCTGACAGAAGCTGGCCACACCTACTATCGCACGGCCTCCGACATTCTGAAGGAAATCGACAACCTTGCCGATCTCGTTCGCGAGAACAATGCTGATCTCAAGGGAAAGCTGCGCATCTCCGTTCCGCGCACATTCATCGACGCCGATATTGGCCAGAGCCTGATCGATTTCGCCAAGGAAAATCCCGAGTTGCAGCTTGAGATTCTTGCCGAAGACCGTTTTGTCGACCTGATCGAGGAAGGGTTCGATCTCGCCGTGCGCATTACCAAGCTGGAGGATTCCGGCCTCATTGCTCGCAAGTTGTCGGATTTCAGGGTCTATGCCGTTGCCACAGCAGATTTCGTTGCCAAATACGGCCCGCTGAATGAGCCACAGGACATGTCCCGCGTGCCGTTCATTGTCGATACCAATTCACGCTTCCACAACAACATCAGGTATTTCGAACCCAATGGCGCCAATGCCTCGGTTGCCGTCAGCGGTCCGATCGAAGTTAACAGTCCGCAAGCCACCCTGCGTGCAGCCCGCACAGGGCTGGGTGTTGCCATGGTGCCTGACTTCATTGCAAAGCCCTATATCCAGTCTGGAGAACTGGTCACACTGTTCGATGACTACATTGCCAGGGACAGAGGCATCTATGCGGTTTACCCGCATCGTCGTTATCTGCCAGCCAAGGTGCGCAGCTTCGTGGACTTCCTGTCAAACTGGTTCCGCAAGCAGGGATAAGCGGACAGATCAGCCGCAGATAAATTCTGCTGATAAATTGATTGTGAGCTGAGTCGAAATTCGGTCCCAATTTCCGCTAAAACTGGCTGACAGATTCGCAAGGGGTATATGGGCCGATGAAAAAGACGAAAACCGCACTCGTGGCCTGCCTCATGCTGGCCCCTGCTCCGGCCTTCGCCCATCCGCATATTTTCACAGAAGCTCGCCTCGAAGTCATTGGCGGCCCGGATGGCAATATCAGCGAGCTGCGCAACATCTGGCGCTTCGATGAAATGTTCTCCTCCAGCGTGATGCTGGATTTCGACAAGAACAGCGACCTGAAGCTCGACAAGGACGAATTGGCCGAGGTGGGCAAGGTGGTGCATGAATCGCTTGCCGACTTCGATTATTACACCTTCGTCACCGAAGATGGCAAAAAGACTGACCTCGCAAAACCGGACGCCATTCATGTCGATTACGACAATGGCCAGATCCTGATGTTCTTTTCCATCAAGCCCGCCAAACCCATGCCGATGAAGGGCAAGATGAGTTTTGGTGTCTGGGATCCGACCATGTACACCGCGATCGATTTTGCAAATGATACGGATCTCGCCACCAAGGGCGATGGTTTTGCCAAGTGTCAACGCGCCGTCATCCGGCCCGACGCCGATGAGGTGCTGGCACAAAACCAGTCCACTCTGACTGACGCGTTTTTTAATGACCCGACCGGAACAGACATGTCGAAACTGTTTTCGACAAGGCTTGAGGTAACCTGCCCATGAACAACAGACTGAACCGCGTGGTGCCGCTTCTTCTCGTCAGCGGCCTGTTTCTGGCAACCGCTGCCCATGCGCAGTCGCCACTTGGTATCGGTTCTGCTGAACCTTCTTTTTCAGTGTCGGGCCCATTCGGTTCATTTTTTGCCTGGATCAACATGCACCAGCAAAGCTTTTATCGAGCGCTGACTGGCGCATTGAAGGCGATGCGCGAAGATACCTGGGCGCTAACATCCCTGATCGGGCTTTCCTTCGCCTATGGTGTGTTTCACGCTGCCGGCCCCGGTCACGGCAAGGCAGTCATCTCCTCCTACATGATCGCCAATGAGACGGAACTGCGCCGCGGTGTGCTCATCTCGCTCATTTCAGCCCTGATGCAAGGCATCGTCGCCATTCTGCTGGTTGGCGCCGCATATCTGGTGTTGCGCGGCACATCCATCACCATGACCAAGGCAACGCAGACCATGGAGATCGCCAGCTTTGCCATGATCGCCCTGTTCGGCGCATGGCTGCTGGTGCGCAAACTGCGCAGTATCCTGGTGCGTGAGCCTGTAGCTCCGGTGGTTGCCGAAACTGTGGCCAGCAGCACGCTAAGTACCAAGGGCATGGGCACGGGTCTCAAATTCAAGGGACAACAGGTCTTCCCGGATCATCAGCACAGTGGCGCTGGCAACGTCTGCTCGACATGTGGCCATGCGCATGCGCCAGACCCGTCCATGCTAAGCTCAAAAGATTTCAGCCTGCATGAAGCCTGGTCTGCCATCATTGCCGTTGGCTTACGTCCCTGCTCGGGCGCCATTATCGTGATGAGCTTTTCGCTGCTCAACGGACTCTATCTTGGCGGCGTTCTGTCGGTGCTGGCCATGTCTATCGGCACAGCCATCACTGTAACCATCCTTGCCACACTCGCTGTCATGGCCAAGGACGTAGCCATCCGTTATGCCGGTTCCGGCACAACAAGAGCCATGCGCGTCGCAACCGTCATCGAGATCGCTGGCGCGTTGTTTGTATTGCTGATGGGCCTTGCGCTGCTGGGTGCATCTCTGCAGGCCTGACACGGCAGGCTGTTAGCTGTCAGACTTGTTCTTTTGTTGCTGGTAGCGTGCCCGCAGCCAGAACAGGAAGAAAAACGACAGCACGGCAAGCGCACCAAAGCCGGCCGCCAGCCAAGGCGAATAATCAGCCAGCCACAGCATGATGTTTGGCATCACAAAAAACAGCAGGGCAACGCCAACGAAGATAACGGCGGCGGCAAAAACCGGCGAGCTTCCCTTCGGACCAGTATCCGTCATGCTGAAAGCTCCGCACGAATATCTTCCAGCTTGCGTTTCTGCGAACCATCCGCGTTGAAATTGCCGGGTTCAAGCCAGGCCTCGAAAGCTTCACGTATAACCGGCCACTCACCATCGATCATCGAAAACCATGCGGTATCGCGGTTGGCACCTTTCGAGATCATGTGCTGGCGGAAAATACCTTCAAAGGTAAAACCATAACGTTTTGCAGTGATCTTGCTCGGTTCGTTTTCGTTGTGGCATTTCCACTCATAGCGGCGATACCCAAGGTCATCGAACACGTGTTTCGCCATCAGGTAATGCACTTCAGTTGAAAGCGGCGATCGTTTCATGGCCGCGCCATGCGCCACCGAGCCGACCTCAACGACGCCATTGGCCGGGTCCGGCCGCATGTAGCTGGCCATGCCAACGACCTGATCGCTCGTATTTTCAGTAAAGACGAGTGTCACCCAGCCCAGCTTCTGCTGCGCGCCCTCAATCCAGTCACCAAACGCATCCGCGTCCGGGAAGGCTTGTTGCGGGAAGTATTTCAAAAGCGCGTTGGTGTCAGTCCCGCCAAGGGCATCCCAGAGCTTTTGCAGATGCGCGGCGCGATCGAATGGCAGAGCCGTCACATAACGACCGTGCAGCGTTACCGGTTTCGGAGCCGGACATCCCTTGAAGTTGGTCAGATCGCGCATTCTTTTCCTCATCATTTTGTTGGGAAAAGATTTAGGCCAGTCATTTTGCAAAAACAACAGTCTATCGGCGTGTGCCTTCCCTCTGTCGATCAAGACGGAGGGAAGAATTCAAAGGTTCAACCGAACGGCTTAACCCGTGCCATCAGACCTTGGCAGCGGAAACCGTTGCTTCAATGTGATCAACCAGCGCATCCGGCAGACCAAGGCGACCGGCCAGGAGGTCGAGATAACCACGTTCTGCGCGCGTATCAGGATCAATCGTCAGACGGGACGCCGTATAAAGCTCCACCTTCTGCTCTTCGGTTTTGGCGGCGGCCACCAGTGCGTCCACATCAAGCGGATCAGCCAGTTCCTTTTCAATGAAACGTTCAGCTTCCGTATCGAGACCGGAAATCTGTACCTTTTCCATGATGCGGGCCCGTTCACCAGCGTCGATGTGACCATCGGCCTTGGCCGCAGCAATCATCGCCTGAACAAGCGTCAAAGCAAAATCATTGGAAAGCGTGGCAGACTGCGGATGAAAGGGAGAATCCGCCGGGGGCGGCAAAAGCTCCGTTGTCGGCTCAGGCTGTGGGGCGTTTTGTGGCGCCTGCCCGGATTTGTAGTTTTGATATGCGAGATAACCAAGGCCAGCGATGGCGGCGATGCCACCAACCGTTGCCACATTACCGGCCAGCTTGCGGCCAGTCTTTGTGCCGAGAATGGCCGCAGCGAGCGCGCCGGTTTTCAGCGGATTGTTCTTGGCGATATCGGCAGCCTGGCCCGCTCTGTCACGAACGCTCCCTGAAAGCCCCGGCACCTGAGAACCAAGGAATTGTTCAAGAAGCTTCTTGGCGTCGAACATCAAAATCTCCTGTTTCGATCAAACTCGAAACTGGAGATAGGGACGGCAATTGCCAAATACAAATTATAAAAGCCAGCGTGACGGTGATCACGCTGGCTTTCAAATATTTGAAGTATTGCGGTGGCCTTAAGCCGAAAGCGCTGCCGCTTCGGCTGCGAGCTTGGTAATGCCGGCCCAATCGCCCGTTGCCACCAGTTCACGCGGTGCAACCCACGAGCCACCAACGCATACAACGTTTGGTAGGGATAGGTAGTCATTGGCGTTCTTGAGCGAGATACTGCCGGTTGGGCAGAACACCGTGCCTGCGAGCGGTGAAGACAGCGCCTTGAGGTAAGGCGCACCACCAGCCTGCTCGGCCGGGAAGAATTTCAGAACCTTGTAGCCTTCGTCGCGCAGCGCCATGACTTCGCTTGCCGTTGCAGCACCTGGCAGAAGCGGAACCTTGGAGTTTTTGGCGGCGTCAAGAACGCTTTTGTTCACGCCGGGGCTAACGATGAAGGTTGAGCCAGCTTCAACGGCCGCGTCAAAATCCTTGGCGTTGAGAATGGTGCCAGCGCCGACATGGGCGCCTTCAACTTCTGCAGCAACCGCACGCACCGCATCAAGGGCAGCAGGTGTCCGCATGGTGATCTCGATAGCCTTCAGACCACCGGCAACCAGCGCACGGGCCAGCGGCACCGCAGACGCAACACTGTCAACAATCAGGACAGGCACAACCGGCTGAAGTTTCAGGATGGAAAGAAGTTTTTCAGAGTCCTGCGCCATGATGGTGCCTCCCGGATATGAAACGATTGAAATACTGGGTGATGGATTATCGCGTCGTGATTGTCCTGTCGAGACTAAAGCAAATAATTCAGGCAAATTGCTTTTTCATGACGGTGCCTTGCGATAGGGTGCCACGAAACCGGACATGGACATGCATGGCAAAAGAAATAGAACGCAAATTTCTCGTTTCAGGCGATGGATGGAAAACCAAAGTCTCGTCCAGCATGACTTTCCGCCAAGGATATGTCGTTTCAACAGAAAACCGCTCCGTGCGCATCCGCATCGTCAATGATGAAGACGCGACACTGACAATCAAGATCGGCGCCAGCAGCCTCGTCCGCGATGAATATGAATATTCAGTTCCAATTGCCGATGCAGAGGAATTGATCGGCACCGCAATCGGCAATGTCATTCAGAAGACCCGCCATCTCGTCGAACACAAGGCGTTCACCTGGGAGGTTGATGTGTTTGAAGGCGTTTATGGTGGCCTGGTTGTCGCCGAGGTGGAACTGAACTCTGTCGATGACAACCCTGAAATGCCGGAATGGCTGGGACAGGAAGTCACCGGCGACAAACGTTATTCAAATCAGTTTCTGGCCACGGAAAACCTGCTTGGAGAACTGCCGGATGCCGTATCGTCTTGATCCCGCAAAACCCTTTGCACCAGAGGTCAGGGCACTAGCAACAGCGCTCCTCGACGAGGCGATTGTCATCCTGTCCAATCAGGGCGGTGACCGCCATGAGGCCATTCATGAGGCGCGCAAAAGGTTCAAGCGGCTGCGCGGCCTCTACCGGCTGATCGCCCCGCTTGCACCCGCCTTTTACAAGGCTGAAAACAATCGCCTGCGCGATGTTGCCCGTTCGCTTTCCGGAGCTCGTGATGCTGCGGCACTGGTCGAGAACATCCATTATCTCCACCAGCATGCCCGCTCGGAGGCCGAAGCCAATGCTTTGGACACCGCACGCCAAGCCCTGATGGCACGGCGCGACCGCCTCTACAGCGAAGAAAGCGATCTGCAGGGCACCATCAATGCTGCGATTGGCGAATGCGAAAACGCTCTTGTCGCCATTCAGCATCTGTCGTTACCCGATGGCAGACGCCGCATTGCAAAAGGCATTGCCAAAGCCTGGGTCAAAAACGGCAAACAGGCAGCCCTGGCGCTGCAAGAATGCCGCCGGGGTGAAAAGGCGGAAGCCTTTCACGATCTGCGCAAATGCAGCCAGACCTATCGCATGTATCTTGCCCTGCTGCGCAAGATCTGGCCCTCTGCAATGCTGGCCAAGGAGAACCATGCCACCGCCCTGACTGAGTGTCTGGGGCACCAGAACGACCTGTCGGTTCTCGGTGCCTGTGCCGATCGCGAGCCGGATATTTTTGGCAATGGTGACACGCTCGCGCGCTTGCTGGATGCCATCATCAACCAGCAACAGGCGCTGGAGCACAGCGCACTTGATCTGTCCGACCTCGTTTTTCGTGACGATCCAAAGGCGGAAAGCAAGCTGATCAAATCGCTGTGGAAGCGGGCCGCCGCCGCGTGAAAATGCCTGCACCACAAGGGATTTGACAATATTCAAATTCACCTGAACAGCATAAAAACAGCAGAATCCACATTGCACAGCGTGCCGTCTGGCTGTATTTCAGCGCCATGACCGACACAACGATCCTTCCTCGCCCGGAAGCCACTGGCGATTTTCTCGTGGCTGCCCTCTATCATTTTGCAAGCTTTCCGCGTTTTGAAAGCTTCCGCGAAACGCTGTTCCGCGCCTGTCAGGAACACGGCATCAAGGGCACCTTGCTCCTGGCCCATGAAGGCATCAACGGCACGATTGCCGGAACCGACGAAGGCATTGGCAAAATCCTGGCATTCATCCGCGCGCAACCGGAATTCGCCGCGATGGAGCACAAGGAAAGCCGCGCCTCCAAGATGCCTTTCGTGCGTATGAAGGTGAAGCTAAAAAAAGAAATCGTCACCATGGGCGTGCCGGATATCGATCCGAACAAGATCGTTGGCACCTATGTCGATCCAAAGGATTGGAACGAGTTGATTTCCGACCCTGATACGATCCTGATCGATACGCGCAACGATTATGAAACGGCGATCGGCATTTTCAAGAATGCCGTTGATCCCAATACCAAGACGTTCCGCGAATTTCCGGATTGGGTGAAGAACAATCCCGGCCTGCACAACAAACCGAAAATCGCCATGTATTGCACGGGCGGTATTCGCTGCGAAAAGGCCACAGCCTTTATGAAAGAGCAGGGTTTTGACGAGGTCTACCACCTCAAGGGCGGCATTCTGAAATATCTTGAGGAAGTACCGGAAGAACAAAGCCTGTGGGAAGGCGCCTGCTTCGTGTTCGATGAACGCGTATCGGTGACCCATGGACTTGCGGAAGGCAATCATCAGCTTTGCCACGCCTGCCGCAACCCGATTACCGAAGAAGTTCGTCTGTCTCCAATGTTCGAGGAAGGCGTATCTTGCCCGGGATGTTACGAAGATCGCACGGAAGAAGATCGTGAACGCTTCCGCGAACGCCAGCAGCAAATCATGTTGGCCAAGAAGCGCGGACAGAAGCACATCGGCACTTAAAGCAGCAACACGACACGCAACACCAAGGCACACCGTTTTTGACACGGGTGTGCCTTTTCTTTGTCATTCAGCTTGACAGTGAATGTCGAAGTTGAACGCATCAGATGCGATCAGCCGGCTGCCCGGCTCTGCTCCATAGGCAAGGTTACCTTTTGACGTTCAAGTAAAAGGGTGATCTCTTCAGCCAATACCGGCTTGGAGAAGAGGTACCCCTGCAGCTCATCGCAACCGCACAATTGCAAGATGGATGCCTGCTCAACACTTTCCACGCCTTCGGCCGTTACAGGAATATCCAGCGAACGCGCCAAGGCAACCGTTGCTTCCAGCATATCGAGCGAACGACCACCAGTATCGAGTGCCGCGACCAGCGACCGGTCGATCTTCATTCTGTTGAAACCGAAACGGCGCAGATAACCGACACTGGCAAAACCGGCACCAAAGTCATCAAGGGCGATCTGCACACCCAGTGCTTTCAGTTTTTCGATGACAAAGCTGGCGCGTTCAGGATGCTGGATAAAATAACCCTCGGTCATCTCCAGCCTCAGGCACTGCGGCTCCATCTTCGTCTGGCGCAGCACATCATGCACGAAAGACGAAAATGATGGATTTCTGAACTGCACCGGAGAGATATTGACCGATAGCTTGATTTCCGGCCAGCGACGGGCCGTCATGCACGCCTTGCGCAACACCACCAACCCCAACTGATCGATCAGTCCGCTGGTCTCGGCAACGGGAATGAACACTTCGGGCGACACAGGCCCATGCCCTGCCCTGTTCCAACGTACAAGTGCCTCGACGCCCGTAATTAGGCGGCTTTTGGCATTGACCACCGGCTGGAATACCACGGTCAGCTCATCGTTTTCGATGGCAAGGCGCAGATCCGCCTCGAGCAGGTTACGGTCTTCGCGTTCTGCATCCAGCTGGGCATGATAGGTCACCCAACGTCCGCGACCATTGTCCTTTGCCTCGTACATCGCCATATCGGCGCGTCGCAGCAGCTCTTCTCCATCGACCTCACCGCCCTCGGATGTCGCAACACCAATGCTGCATCCGATTGTTGCCACACGCTCACCAATCACGAAAGGTTCTGCAAACAGAAGCAGACAGGCCTCACACAGTTCAAGGCACTGTTCGCGCGATTGGGGACCACTGATTGCCACGGCAAACTCGTCGCCACCCAGCCGCGCCAGTACGGCCCCTTCAGGCACCAGCATTTTCAAGCCGGCCGAAACGCCCTTGATCAGACGATCGCCGGTTCCATGACCGTAGGAATCATTGACCTCCTTGAACCCATCCAGATCAAGGTAGAGCAGATTGACATCGCCACCTTGCGAACGCGCCTTGGCAACCATCTGTTCGAGGCGCTGGAAAATACCGGCACGATTGTAGAGGCCACTGAGGCGGTCTCTCAATGCTTCTTCCTTTGCCTGCGCTTCATCGCTTTTGATCCGACCGATAATTTTCGAACCGACAAAAAACAGCGTCAGGAAAAACAGACCGGCGATAAACACCGCCAGCAAAACGGTTGGGCGCACTTCCCGGAAACTCACATCGCCCGGCGCACGCGAACGCCATGTCAATTTGCCGAGCAGTTCGCCCTGAGGGCTGAAGATATTGACGAAATAGCGGGCATCGAAATTGGCTTTCCGCAATTGCAGACCATCGACAACATAGGTCTTCGCCAAACGCTTGATCTTGGCAGTGTCCAGATGGCGGGCAAACACCAGATAACGACGCATTTCCCCGGCAGGCACGTCAAGCGCCATCTTGGGGCGGATGAGTGCCACACCGATAACGGTAATGCCTCTGTCAGATTGTATGAATCCTGTCGCCTCCGGGTTCTGCCCCACAGATGTTTGTCGAACCGTGTTAAGCAGTTCTGTCAAACCGCTCGGAAAAAGTTCCTGCGGGGTGCGCAGAACTGGCTGGCCAAACTGATAGAACATCTGCACGCGATCATTGTCGTCAATCACGATGGCCGTATCAAACAGCTCACTGTTGACGGTCATGTCGCCGTAATTGCTGATCACCCAGTCTTGTCGATCGGGCGCATAAACGAACTGGGCCGCATCATCCCAGGCGGCGTAGTCATTGAGCGTGGCGCCCAACTGCGCCTGAAATGTCTCCAGGGCACCGGTAATGGTTTCGCGCGAACGTTCCTCATCCAACTTGTTGGTGTTCTGAGCAACGTCGTTCAGAGCGGACAAAACGAGCATCGTGACGACTGTTACAATAACGGCCAAAGCAGCAAGGAGAGCAGTGACGATGCGACGCCACTCTCTTTGCGATGTATTCACGACGTTTCGCGGTTTACTCCGCATGCAATTCCCTTCAAGAAAACAACACTTTCCGGGGAAATTGTTCAAAAGATATTAAATCTGCGATCGACCACCCCCCTTAAAAAGCACAGGTATGAAACTATAGTCGGCCAATGGGAATTTTCCGAACAACAAAAAGCCTCCCTCACTTTCGCGAGGAAGGCCCAAAAACCTGAGGTATTTTGCGGTAAAAAGCTTACCAGGACGGAATGACCGTGCCCTTGAATTCTTCGTTGATGTAAGCCTTCACTTCCGGGCTCTGATAAGATTCAACCAGAGTTTTTACCCATGGTTGGTCCTTGTCGGCAGTGCGCACAACGATGATGTTCGCATAAGGGGATTTTTCGCTTTCAATCGCGATGGAATCCGTCTTCGGGTTAAGGCCGCCCTGCGAAGCATAGTTGGTGTTGATGACCGAAGCATCGGTATCATCAAGCGCGCGTGGAAGCTGGGCAGCATCCAGTTCTGCAAACTGCAGGTTCTTCGGATTTTCGATAACGTCAGCTGGCGTTACCTTTAGACCAGCTTCTTCCTTGACCTTGATCAGGCCCTTGGAGGCCAGAACCAGCAGAGCGCGCCCGCCATTGGTCGGGTCATTCGGAATGCCGATTGTCGCGCCGTCCTTCAGTTCGTCCAGGCTCTTTACCTTCTTGGAGTAAACGCCCATCGGAGTGGTGATGGTTGTGCCAACGCTGACAAGGTCGAACTTGCGGTCAGCGACCTGGTTGTCGAGGTATGGCTGGTGCTGGAAAGAGTTTGCGTTCAGCTCGCCATCATTGAGCGCCTGGTTCGGAACGACGTAATCAGAGAACTCAAGAATTTCGAGATCGAGATCCTTCTTGGCAGCCACTTCCTTGACCACTTCCATGATCTTGGCATGTTCGCCCGGCGTTACACCAATCTTGATGGTTTCGGCCAGCGCGCTGCCGGTGGAAAACAGAGCAGCAAGCGAAGCTGCGATAATCAGTTTTTTCATGTCAGTCTCCTTGGGATAGATTGTTGTTTTCTTTTTAATTTTTACGGGTTCTTTTGTCGAAGTGACGCGCAAGCCTGTCACCGGCACTTTGAACGAGCTGCACCAGAACGATCAGCACAAGCACAACAGCAAGCATGACTTCCGGCATGAAGCGCTGGTATCCATAACGAATGCCAAGGTCGCCTAGACCACCACCGCCAACCGCACCAACCATCGCCGAATAGCCTATCAGGCTGACCAACGTCAGGGTAATGGCAAGCGTAATGCCGGGTTTTGCTTCAGCCAGAAGCACCTTGGTGACGATCTGCACTGGCGTCGCACCCATGGCGCGCGCAGCCTCAACCAGACCCTTGTCGACTTCGCGGATCGCGGCTTCCACCAGACGCGCCACGAACGGAACGGTTGCAAGCGTCAGCGGAACAATTGCAGCCGAAGTACCAATCGAGGTGCCGGCAATAAGACGGGTGAAAGGAATAATCGCCACCACCAGAATGATGAACGGTGTCGAGCGGGCTGCGTTGACAATGAGGCCGACAATCCGGTTGGTCATCGGCGCTTCAAACAATTCGCCCTTGCCACTTGTGGCAAGGAAAATACCAATCGGCAGGCCGAGAAGCGAACCGACGAGGCCGGAAATCGCCACCATGTGCAGCGTCTGTAACAGGCCCTTCCACAGAAGGTTAAAAAGCATATCAGGCGACATAGCCGAGCACCTCCGTGGCAAGACCGGTTTCCGCGTAGAAACGGTTGGCGCGGGCCGTTGTTTCAGGATTTGCAGGATAGGAAACCACCAGCGAACCAAAGGGCTCGCCCGCAATCTCCTCAATGGTGCCTGCCAGAATGTTGACGTCAGGGCCAATTTCATTGACCAGACGCGCCGTCAGCGGCTGGAAGGCCGTGGCACCAAAAAAGATCAACCGCACCAGCACACGGTCTTCATTGCCGCCCGGCAGCTTCAAGGCACCGCTGATCCATTCGGGAAGTTTTGCACCAATCGAGGACGACAGCAGGCTGCGCGTCGTCTCGTGCTTGGCAGCCGTGAAGACATCAAAGGTACGACCACTCTCGACAATCAGTCCCTTGTCGATCACAGCCACTTGCGAGGCGATGGTTTTGACCACCTCCATCTCATGGGTGATCAGCAGCACCGTCAGGTTCAGTTCCGCATTGATCTTGCGCAGAAGTTCCAGAATGGATTGGGTGGTTTCCGGGTCGAGTGCCGAGGTCGCCTCATCCGAAAGCAGCAGTTTTGGTTCAGTGGCCAGAGCGCGGGCGATGCCCACACGCTGTTTCTGACCACCGGACAATTCTGCAGGGTAACGATTGGCCTTGTCACCAAGTCCAACGAGATCGAGCAGAGGCTGAACCTTCTTTTTGATCTCCTGGCTGCTGACACCGGAAATTTCCAGCGGCAGCGCGACATTTTCGTAAGCCGTGCGCGAAGCCAGCAGGTTGAAGTGCTGGAAAATCATGCCGATCGAGCGGCGCAACTGCCGCAGGCCGTTTTCATCAAGTCCGCCAACATCAACGCCGTCGACCAGAACCCTGCCTGATGTCAGCGTTTCAAGACCATTGACCAGACGGATAAGGGTCGACTTGCCTGCCCCGGAACGGCCGATAATACCGGTGATCGAACCACGCGGCACGGAAAGATCGACGCCGCCAAGCGCCGTGAACGCGGCCTGACCATTCTGGCCGCCAAAAAGTTTGGTGACATTTTCAAACACAACCATGGCATCAGCATTCGCTGGTGGTTGCTGAGCGGTGTCAGCCGCTGTGGATTGGATACTCATGGATAACTCTACGGATCGTGTCTGTTGTGCGTATCTCTTTAAATCAATTCCGGCTGAAATAAAGGATTCTGCTTATTTTGGTGTCTATCCTGCCTCATTCAGGGCATCAATGATGCCGACAAGATAAGCACGCGTGCATTCACTGCGTCTTGTTACGCAGCCTCGCAGCACATTCGGTTACAGCACATATTCCGTGTCATTCTATTCTGCTTTCACGCCGAAGTCTCTGTCGGCTTTCTCAAGTGTCGCAAACATGCCCGTATGCGACACCTTTTGACAGGGAAAATTTTTCAATTAACGCACGATTTCAGAAAAATCTTCCGCAGGATTGATCAAACCTTGATCACTTGACGGAAGAGATCAGTTGATCGCTCGGGCGACGCACCTTTTTCAGGTTAACCAGCCAATCGCCATCTTCCTTGCGGTAACCAAGCGGCAGGATGGTCACGGAACGCAAGCCCTTGGCGCGCAGACCGAGAATTTCGTCCAGCTTGTCCGGGTCAAAACCTTCCATCGGCGTGGAATCTACGCCTTCGAATGCCGCCTGTGCCACTGCCATGCCAAAGGCAATATAGGCCTGGCGTGCAGCATGCTCGAAATTGACCTGCGGATCACGGGGCGGGTAGGTGTTCAGGAGCATCTGGCGATAATTTTCCCAGCCTTCATTCCTGATACCGCGCTCTTCGTTGACGAGGTCAAACATGTCGTTGATGCGCTCAGCGGTGTAATTATCCCACGCCGCAAAAACCAGGAGATGCGATCCATCGGTGATCTGCGCCTGGTTCCAGGCAATTTCCTGGATCTTCGCGCGAACGTCCGGATTGGTCACAACGATGATTTCAAAGGGTTGCAGGCCACTGGATGTGGGCGCAAGGCGTGCTGCCTCAAGAATGCGCTCGACCTTGTCTTCGGCGACAGGTTTCGACGGGTCCATTTTTTTCGTGGCATAACGCCAGTTCAATTTTTCAATAAGCAAAGCAGTCTCCTTGGGAGGATCACTGACGCTGCCAATATGCAGACGTGCAGGTTTCAAGCTGAAACCCGCTACACATAGGATGCCTGCCCGCATCTGCAAGCAGGCACCTTGAGGTAACCAGGGAACTAGATGTCAGCCGGTTTGTGGTTTCCCTTTGGAAACTCGGCCGCCAGCGTTGAATACCACTTGCCGCTTTTTTTGATGGTGCGCACTTGCGTATCATAATCGACATGCACAAGACCAAAGCGCATGCGATAACCTTCAGCCCATTCGAAATTATCCATCAGGCTCCAGGCAAAATAACCGCGCATCGGGTAACCGTCCTTGATCAGATCGGCAACCACCGACAGGTGATCAGCATAATAATCAAGACGTGGCTGGTCATCGACCTCACCATTTTCGACGCCCATATTATAGCAGGCGCCGTTCTCGGTGATGTAGCAATCCGGCAATTCGCAACGCATGTACAATTCTTCGATCAGCGAATGCAGGGCCGGAGAATGCACCTCCCAGCCAATGTCTGTTTTGACATCACTGACAAATGGCGCATTCACGGTGGCCGGAAACTCGGCATTCGGATCAGCATCGGCAGCAACGCGCATCGGCGTGTAATAATTCAGGCCCCACCAGTCGAGTTTCTGGTTGATCAGTGCAAGATCACCCTCCTCGACCACCGGCATGCGATCACCGAGTGCTGCCAGGAAATCAGCGGGATATTCACCCTTGAACACAGGGCCGAAAAACGCACCATTGTGAAACTGGAAAGCCCGCTCGGCGGCGGCCTTGTCCTCAGCGCTCTCGGAGCCAGCGATGACCGAATGCGCATTCAGCACCAGACCAACCGGCACGTGAGGTGCAACCTCGCGGCACACCTCAACACCCAGACCATGAGCAAGGTTGGTGTAATGCATCGCAGCAAGTGCCGCTTCCATGTTGCGCTCACCCGGCGCATGAACGCCGTAAAGGTGGCTCAGCCACACCGAGCACCACGGCTCGTTAAAGGTCGCAACAGCGTCCAGCCGGTCCCCCAGCCGCTCCATCAAAATGCGGCTGTAACGTTGGAAAGCATAGGCCGTTGAGCGTGCTGTCCAGCCACCATCCCCCATCAGGGCCAGCGGCAAATCCCAGTGGTAGAGCGTCGCATAGGTCTTGATGCCACGCGCCTTGCAGCCATCAACAAGACGATCATAAAAATCCAGCCCCTTTTCATTGATCGGGCCAGTCCCCTCCGGCACGATACGTGGCCAGGCAATGGAAAAACGGTAGGCCTCGACGCCCATATCCTTGATCAGGTCGAGGTCATCATCGAGACGGTTGTAATGATCGCACGCAACATCGCCATTGTGGCGACCGTAGACGTGGCCCGGCATGTTGCAAAAGGCATCCCATATGGATGGTTTACGGCCATCAGCCTTTGCAGCCCCTTCAATCTGGAAGGATGCAGTGGCGACACCAAACAGAAAATCACCGGGAAAGCGTGTTGCAAGCACTTTGGGATCGATCATTCCGTCTCCTCCTGAAATCATTTGTCCGTTGAGACCGGGGATTTAACCCTGCCTCCGGCAGTTGCTGCCAAGGTATAGAGGCAAATCATCGTTTACTGCAACGTTTCAGTTGCATGATACAAAACTTTTACAACGGCATGATTTGGCACCGGGACATCAAAGCAGGCAGCCATGAAAAAGGCGGGGGTTGATCCCCGCCGTTCTTCAGCTTTTTGTAATGAGACTTTTCGATCGTTTTTAAACGTAGCGGTTCACGACGTTCTCAAGATATTCCTGACGGCCAGATTTCGGCTCAGGATTGATGTTTTCACGCTCAACCAGAGCAGCGATCTCATCCAGCTTCAACTCGCCGCGCAGCAGCTTTTGGGCGGAAGGAGAATCCCACTTGGCATAACGGTCCGAAAGCGGCTTCGACAGCGCACCGTCTTCGATCATCTTGGCCGCAGCCTTCAGGCCACGGGCGCAGCAATCAATGCCGCCGATATGACCGATCAGCAGATCAGCCGGATCAAGCGACTGGCGACGTAGCTTGGAATCGAAGTTGGTACCACCATTCTTGAAGCCACCACCGGCCAGAACATGGTAATAGGCCAGCGCCATCTCAGGCACATTGTTCGGGAACTGGTCGGTATCCCAGCCGGACTGGTAATCATTGCGGTTCATGTCGATCGAACCGAAAATGCCAAAGGCATTTGCCATGGCCAGCTCGTGTTCGAAGGAATGGCCTGCGAGGATCGCGTGGCCCTGCTCGATGTTGACCTTGACTTCCTTTTCCAGGCCGTGACGCTGCAGGAAGGCGTAAACCGTTGCCACATCGTAATCATACTGATGTTTGGTCGGTTCCTGCGGCTTCGGCTCGATCAGGATCGTGCCTTCAAAACCGATCTTGTATTTGTATTCGACAACCAGGTTCAGGAAACGGCCCATCTGGTCGAGTTCGCGCGACAGGTCGGTATTCAGCAGGGTTTCATAACCTTCACGGCCGCCCCACAGAACGTAGTTCGCACCGCCCAGTCGTTTGGTGGCATCAAGGCAGGTTTTGACCGTCGCTGCCGAGAATGCAAAAACATCCGGATCCGGATTGGTCGAAGCACCCGACATGTAACGGCGGTGCGAGAACAGGTTGGCAGTGCCCCACAAAAGCTTGACGCCGGTTTCTGCCTGCTTCTTTTCGAAGTGATCAACGATCTCGTTGAGGTTCCGGGTGTTCTCGGCAAAGCTGTTGCCTTCCGGGCGAACGTCCGCATCGTGGAAACAATAGAACGGCGTGCCAAGCAGCGAGAAAAACTCGAATGCAACGTCCGCCTTCAGCTTGGCCGCATCCATCGTATCGGAAAACCACGGACGCTCGAATGTCTGACCGCCGAACGGGTCACCGCCCGGCCATGTGAATGTGTGCCAATAGGCCACCGCAAAACGCAGGTGGTCTTCCATGCGTTTGCCAGCCACGATCTCGTCCGCATTGTAGTGACGAAACGCCAGCGGGTTGGTGCTGTCCGGTCCTTCATATTTGATTTTGGTGATATCACCGAAAAAGCCTGTCGACATGGGTACTCCTCCTGAAATCTAACCTTGTCTTGGAAAAAGGGCCTCCGGCTGGCGCCGGAGGAAGCCGGTTTAATGCGCCAACTGGCGGATGGCCGGATAAAGCTCGCGGTAACGCTGGTAGGCCGCGTCATAGGCGCCACTCAGGGCCGAAACCGGCTCAATGGTTCTGGCTGTCTGCGGTGCCGTGCAAACGGCAACCGGATCGGCACCGGTGGCAGCAATCAGACCAAGACGGGCGGCACCAAAGGCAGCACCGAAGTCACCGTCGGCTGGAATATCAACCGGCACGTTGAGAGCGGTGGCAATCGAAGCCAGCCAGTATTCCGAACGTGAACCACCGCCAATGGCCGTAACGCGCGAGATGCTTGTACCTGCAGACTTCAACGCTTCGAGATTGTCACGGATTGCAAAGCTCACACCTTCAAGAACGGCCTGCGTCAACACCGAACGGTCGCTTTCATGACCAAGCCCGATAAAGGCACCACGAATGACAGCATCATTGTGGGGTGTACGTTCACCCGAAAGATAAGGTGCGAAGGTTACACCGCTTGGCGCCTTCAACGTGTTGCCCAACTCCGTGGTCAGCTCGGCTGCAGATTTACCTGCAATGCCGGAATACCAGTTGAGGGCGTCGGTTGCCGAGAGGATCACGCCCATCTGGTGCCATGTGTTTGGCAAGGCATGGCAGAATGCGTGGACAGCACTTTCCGGTTTTGGCAGATAGCTGCCATTGGCCGCAAACAACACGCCCGAAGTGCCAAGCGACACGAATGCGGCGCCTTCCGACACCGTGCCCATGCCACAGGCAGAGGCCGCATTGTCACCGGCACCACCGGCAACCACGACATCACTCATGCCCCAAGCGGATGCCAGTTCGCCACGCAGCTTTCCAGCCTGCTCGGTACCTTCGACCAGCGACGGCATATGGCTTTCATCAAGACCGGTTGCAGCAAGCAGCTCTGCCGACCACTTGCGGGCACCGGTATCAAGCCAGGAGGTTCCGGCAGAATCCGACATTTCAGAGATATATTCGCCGGTCAGCCACAGGCGCAGATAATCCTTCGGCAGCAGAACCTTGGCAACCTTGGCAAAAATTTCCGGTTCGTTTTTGGCAACCCAGGCCAGTTTCGGCGCGGTGAAGCCCGGAAAAACGATATTGCCGGTCAGCTTGCGGAAGCGCGCATCGGCATCCAGCTTGGCCGCCTCTGCATAAGATCGCGTATCATTCCACAAAATGCAGGGCCGCAGCACGGCACCAGACGCATCAACAAGGGTTGCACCGTGCATTTGACCAGAAAGGCCAATACCCTTAACGGCCGCAAGTTCCTTAGCATGGGCTGCCTTCAAACCTGATATGGCGGTTTCCGATGCCTTGATCCAGTCTGCAGGGTCTTGTTCCGACCAGCCGGGATGTGGCCGGGACACCTCAAGCGCACCATTTGCGGAACCAATAATCCGCTGGTCGCCATCAATCAGCAGCGCCTTGACGCCGGATGTCCCCAAATCGAGACCAAGATACATGTTATACCTCCAAAAAAATATGGTGAGACAGCTTTGCAATCACGGCAAATTATCTCGCATGAATATGTCGAGGCGAATGCGTTCTTGTGCCGCAATCACCCCTACCTTGTCAGCCCTGGCTTTCAGGACACGGATGCTGCTGCGCACCTCATGCCCGGCATCCTGATTAAGAACGGCATCGATGAGACCCGCCTTCAACGCCGTTGTGGTATGGGCGCTGAGCTCATGGGCGATAACAGATGGTCTGCCGCCCGATTGGGAAATGCTTTCCAGCGCCCGGATAAGGCCACGATTTCCCGCACCAAGACTGTAAATCCCGCCAATGTCGGGATGTCGCGCAAAGGTGTCGCGCACCAGTTCTTCAACCGTCGCTGCATCATCACGCCCTTCGAGTACCGGTAAAATTTCCAACTGCGGAAACTCGGACGCCATCACAGACCGAAAACCATCCACGCGTTCGTGATGGTCCCGCACCATCAGCGATCCGGCAAGAACAGCAACCTTGCTGGCAGAGTTTTTAACAAAACGGCCAAGCAGGCTGGCCGCTGTCTTGCCAGCTGCAATATTGTCAACGCCGGCATAATGATCACGCCTCGATCCCGACAGATCAGACACCAGAGTGACGGTTGCAATCCCCCCACCCGCCAGCGCGCCCACCGCTTGGCGCACGGCATCACCTTCGACCGCAACAAACGCCACGCCGGCCGGCTTTTCCTTCTTCGCCTTTTCAAGAGCAGCAACAAGTGCGCCTGCATCAAAGGGCGGAATTTCAATCAGTGTAATATCAACCCGCTCCGATGGACCGCGCGCGATCGCAGCCCGCACCTCGTCCCGCAAAGCCTGCATGAAAGAGTTGTCATTGTTCGGCAGAATGAAAATCAAGGGGTAAACACGGCTTCTTGCCAGGTTCGCAGCGGCCACATCACGCACGTAACCCAGTTCGGCGATGGCAGCTTCGACCCGCGCCTTTGTGACCTCGCGCACACCCGAGCGCAGATTGACCACACGGTCAACCGTGGCAAGGCTGACACCGGCCTTCGCAGCAATGTCGTGAACTGTTGGCTTCATTCCGTCCTCCGATAGCCCTTCTATTCTCAATTTTGAGGTACGTAAATCAAAAAAATCACAGACACAGGAAATCATCTTCGAACGTGAAATGAAAAAGGCCGCCATTTCTGGCGGCCTCGGCGGTGGATAGGGAAAAGAATGTTAGTGTCCACTACCAGGCGGTGGAGCGGCAGATGGCTTGCGGATCAACAGTGTCAGCGTCACCAGGAAGCAGAACAACACGGTCAGAGCCATGAATACATCGGCAAAGGACAACAGCCAGGCTTGCTGGGTCACCATGCCAGCCAGTTTCTTGAAGGCAACCGAAGCGCCATCCAGACCATAGCTGTCATAATTCGCACCAACGCTGCTCAACCAATCCAGAGCTTCCGGATTGTTGAAGTTCACATGCTCCGACAGACGGGCATAATGTTCATCGGTGCGCTGCGTCAGCATGGTATTGATAATGGCAAGTCCAACCGCACCACCAAGGTTACGGGTCAGGTTGAACAGACCCGAGGCGTTCTTGATGCGCTGCGGTGGCAAGGTACCCAGAGCAATATTGTTGATCGGCACCATGCACATCATCAACGAGCAGCCGCGCAGGATCTGCGGGATCAGCAACTCATAGAAATCCCAGTCTGAGGTGATGCCGGTCATCAGATAGGTACCGGTAGCAAAACCGAGAAAACCGATGCCCATCATCACACGCGGATCAAGCTTGTTGGACAACATGCCGGCAACAGGCGCTGTGAAGAACATCGCAAGGCCGGACACAAACATCGTCTCACCGATCATCAGCGAATCGTAACCGCGGATGCGTCCGAGATAGAGCGGGTAGAGGTAGGTCAGACCATAAAGACCAACCCCCATCACGAAGGAGAACAGCGAACCAATCGAGAAGTTTCGGTCGGTGAAGGCTCGCAAATCCACGATCGGGAATTCGACCTTGAATGCGCGCCAGAAAAACACCACCGCACCAATGGTCATGGCAATAGAACCGACAATAATGTGCTCATCATTGAACCAGTCCTTGTTGTTGCCCTCCTCCAGCACATATTCCAGCGATCCGAGGAACACACCCATGGCCAGCAGACCCCACCAGTCAAACTTCTTCCACAGCGATTTTTCAGGCTTGTCGAAATCGATGAGGCTCCAGGTCAGCAGCGTCACGATGATGCCGGGTACGACGTTGACCAGAAACAGCCAGTGCCAGGACATGGCGTGACTGAGATAACCACCCACGGTCGGGCCAATGGTCGGGGCAAGAGTTGCCACCAGGCCAATGATCGGAGAGACCACGCTGCGCTTTGATGGCGGGAAGATCGTGAATGCCGCAGCAAATACTGACGGGATCATGCCACCGCCGATAAAGCCCTGAATGGCGCGGTAGACGATCATCTGGTCGATGTTGGTGGCCGTGGCGCACAATGCGCTCGACAGGGTGAACCCGGCCGCACACATGCTGAACAACACCCGCGTTGAAAGGATACGCGCCAGCGTGCCCGACAACGGGATCATGATAACTTCGGCGATCAGGTAGGATGTCTGCACCCAGGCGATTTCATCCGAGCCAGCACCAAGGCCAGCCTGGATTTCCGCAAGCGAGGCAGACACAATCTGGATATCCAGAATGGACATGAACATGCCCACAACCATGGCAAAAAAGGCAATAAGCCGCTTTTTATCCATGGGGGGATCGAACGCGGCAACTGCGTTGCCGCCTCGAATGACCGCTTCCGTCATGATGCGAGCCTTTCGCGCTTACTTCTGCGCTACCGCATTGTGTTCAGGTGCCGTGCGGGTATCCACATCAACGACCACGCTCAAGCCGGCACGAAGATTGTGCTTGGCAAGATCTTCAGCCGAGAAAGCGATACGGACAGGCACACGCTGGATAACCTTGGTGAAGTTACCGGTGGCATTTTCGGGTGGCAGCATGGAGAACACCGAGCCGGAGGCCGGCGAGATCGACTGCACCGTGCCGACAATGTCCTGCTTGCCCAGGGCATCTACGTGAATGCGAACCTTGGAACCCGGCTCGACCTTGGCGATCTGCGTTTCCTTGAAGTTTGCATCGATGTAGAGGTCGTTCATGGGGACAAGCGCTGCAAGGCGCTTGCCACTGGACACCAGATCGCCCACCTGGACGGCCACGTTGCCGATAACGCCGTCATAAGGTGCCTTCAGAACCGTAAAGCCAAGGTCGCGTTCAGCCTTGTCCTTGGCCAGCGTCAGAGAACGAATTGTGCTTTCAGCTTCGCTTCTCTGGGCTTCCAGAAGCGAGATATTGGCCTTGGCAGATTCGATGCTGGCGCCACCGGCAACGGCATTGGCCGCAGCCTGATCAAGAGCAACCTGTGCATTATCCGCAGAGGCAACCGTACCGACATCCTTGGCCTGCAATTCGCTGGCACGTTTCTGGTTGATTTCAGCGCCCCGTAGGGCTGCATCCAGCGCACCCTTCTGCGCTTCCGCCTGCTGCAAGGCAGCCTTGGCACCGGCCAGTTGCGCATCGATACGCGACAGGGACAGTTCCTGGGTGCGAACCTGTGCCTCGGCCTGTTCAAGAGCAATACGATAGTCACCATCATCAAGCGTCACCAGCGGATCGCCAGCCTTGACTTCCTGGTTGTCGACCACGTGAACCTTGTTCACATAACCGGACACCTTCGGCGAGATGATCGCGATATCGCCTTCGATATAGGCGTCGTCAGTCGACACGAGGAAGCGGCCATCGGTCCACCACTCATAGCCATACCAGCCGGCACCGGCCAAGAGGGCGATTGCCAGAACTGGCAGCAACGGCGAACGACGCTTTGGCTTTTTCTGCTGTGGAGCGGATGTTTGCGCTACGGTTTCGACCACATCCTCTTTACGCGCCGTTTCCTCTGCGCCCTCATTTGTATTGACCGCGCGTACCGCGCCTGTGTTCTGGGCAGACATGTGCTCACCACCATGTATGATATAATTTTATTGAACTGAACCGTTCGGTTCGATTGACATAAAGCTTTTCATGACACATATCAAGAGGGCATCGAACCAATCAGTTCGATTTGACGAGAATCAAAATTTCAAACAGGAATGAAAGCGTGAGCACGCAAGAAGACATGGAGACATCTGGCACCCCGGTCACCACCGGGCGTTTCGCGGCAGGAGAAGATCCTGCAAAGCGCGAACAGATACTCGATGGCGCCTGGAATGTTTTTCGCAAACTTGGCTTTGATGCTGCCAGCATGAACGATATTACCCGCGAAGCAGGTGTTTCCAAGGGTACGATCTATGTTTACTTCGCAAACAAGGAAGATCTTTTTGCGGCCCTGATAGACAGACACCGCACTCGTTTCGCTGAAGCCATGCGTGATGTGCTGGCTGGCGAGCAGGAAGTTGAAGAAGGTCTCAAGAAATTTGGATTTACATTTTCCCGACAGATGACCTGCTCTGAGGTCATACCAGCTATGCGTTCCGTAATCGGCGTTATTGACCGTATGCCGAGCCTCGCAAAGCGCTTTTTCGCCAGTTCACCCGTCAATATCAAAAGCGTGCTGCAGGATTTCATTGAGCATCACGTGAAGCTTGGCAACCTGCAGGTCGATGATGTCGAGCTTGCCGCCCGGCAATATATCGAACTGTCCTCGGGGCCGTTTTTCAAGCTGCGTCTTTTCGGGGAGATCAACGGCGACGTTCCCCAGCAGGAACTGGACCGTGTGGTCAACAGCGCCGTGCACGTGTTCATGTCCGCCTACGGAACCAAAATCAGTTGAGCGCATTAGGCAGAATCGGCGCAGGCGTAATTGCGCGTTAAACGCGAAAATTGCGCATAATCAGGCATATCACTAAGATAAATACGCTTGTTTCTCGCGTTTTATAACGTACATGATTACGTCGTATACCTGCCAATGCTGCACAACTGAAAGGACGAAACCCCACGATGGAGACCATTCTCCCTCTCTTGAGCGACCCCACTGCCTGGGTGGCATTGATTACCCTGATCGTCATGGAGGTCGTGCTTGGCATTGACAACCTGATATTCATTTCGATCCTGACCAACAAGCTGCCACCGGAACAGCGTGAGAAGGCTCGCAAGATCGGCATTGGCCTTGCGCTCGTCATGCGCCTCGGACTGCTTGGCACCGTGGCCTGGATCGTACAACTGACCAACCCGATTTTCGAAATTTTCGGCCACGCTTTCTCCTGGAAAGACATCATTCTGATCGTCGGTGGTCTGTTCCTGCTTTGGAAGGCAACCAAGGAAATTCACCACAATGTTGACCCGGTCGACCACAAGGAAGACATGGTTGGCGGCACAGCAACCAACACTTTCTCTTCGGCGATCGTCCAGATCCTGCTGCTCGACCTGGTGTTCTCGGTAGACAGCATCATCACCGCAGTTGGCATGACCCCTCACCTGCCGATCATGATCGTCGCTGTCGTTGTTGCCGTTACGGTGATGCTGTTGGCTGCAACACCTCTCGCCAATTTCATTGAACGCAACCCGACCATCGTCATGTTGGCTTTGGCGTTCCTGTTGATGATCGGCACCACGCTGATTGCCGAAGGTATGGGCCTGCATGTTCCAAAGGGCTATGTGTACGCGGCCATGGCTTTCTCGGCCCTTGTCGAGCTCCTCAACATGCTGGCGCGCAATGCGCGAACCCGCAAACGACAAGCGGCCAAACATTAAGTTCTGAATTGAATGTTGAAAGACCCGCCTTTTTTCAGGCGGGTCTTTTGCATTTTGACAACGGAACGCGCTATGGTTTCACACGTTTAAGACTGCATCGCATTGGCTGCTCTCGCCAATCACTCTCTGCCGAAAGTAAAGCTTACATGAGCACAGACCAGATCCTAGCCTTCGCCGTTATTGCAGCAATGATGGCAGCTTTTATCTGGGACAAGTTGCGATATGACGTGGTGGCCTGCTCGGCTCTTCTATGCGCCGTTGCCGTTGGCATTGTGCCCTTCGACAAAGCCTTTTCCGGTTTCAGCGACGACATCGTCATCATCGTCGCCAGCGCTCTTATTGTCAGCAGCGCCGTGGCACGGTCAGGCATTGTCGACACGCTCATCAAGAAGTACTTTCCCGAAATGCGCTCGAAAGGGCTGCAGCTTGCCTTTCTGATGATTGTCGTTGCCGTCATGTCTGCCTTCATCAAGAATATTGGTGCACTGGCCATCATGATGCCAGTTGCCTTTCAGTTCGCCCGCAAATCCGGCACTCCGGTATCCTTCTATCTGATGCCAATGGCTTTTGCCGCCCTGCTCGGCGGCCTGATGACACAGCTCGGCACATCGCACAACATCGTTGTATCGCGATTGCGCGAGGAAATGACCGGGCAGAGTTTCTCGATGTTCGATTTCACACCGGTTGGCCTCGTCCTGACCGTGATTGGCATCACGTTTCTGACTTTTGGATATCGGTTATTGCCTGTTCGCAACCAACGCGACACATCGGTCGAGGAAATATTGGAGAAATCCGCCTATACGGCCGAAGCATCCATCCCCGCAGATTCCCCGATTAAAGATAAAAGCCTAAACGACCTTCTTAAACAGGGAGATGGTGCCGTCATTGCCACCACCATCCTGCGCGGTCATCGCCGCATCTCTCCCTTTCCCGATGTCGTGCTCAAGGCAGGTGACACATTGCTGCTTGAAGGCAATGCCAATGATCTGGACCGGGTCGTTACCAGCGCAAAACTGAAACTGTCCGGCAAACCGCTGACCGGCAATGGCCAGAAGCAAAGTGATGTTATTGCCGTTGAGGCGGTGATTGACAACGTATCCATTCTTCATGGTCTTACGGCCAAAGAGCTTGCGCTATCCTACACGCGCGGCGTCAACCTCATTGCAGTGAACCGTCGCGGTCAACGGCTGAACCAACGCTTGAGTGACCTGCCGCTGATGACCGGCGATGTGATTGTTCTGCAAGGCAGCAGCAAGAATATTGGCCACGCCCTGAAAGAATTTGACCTGCTGCCGCTTGCCCAGCGGGAAATCCTTCTTGGCACCCGTCGGCGCGCCATTCTGCCACTTCTGGTGCTGGCCGCTGCCATGGCGGCCGCTGCGACCGGATTTGCTCCGGTTTCAGTTTCATTTTTTGCTGCAGCTTTCGCGATGATTGCCATCGGCGCCATTCCTCTGACCGATATCTACAAATCGGTCGATGGGCCCATTCTGGTGATGTTGGCAGCACTGATCCCGGTCAGTGATACCTTGCGCACAACCGGCGCCAGTGATCTTATTGCTACATGGCTTGGCGAAACCGCCAAAGGCATGCCGCCATTCATGGCGCTGGGCCTGATCCTGCTGGCAGCAATGGCAGTGACACCCTTTCTCAACAATGCCGCAACTGTGCTGGTCATGGGACCGATTGCCGCCGGCTTTGCCACAACGCTTGGTTTCAAGCCGGAAGCCTTTTTAATGGCTGTTGCCATCGGGGCCGGCTGCGACTTCCTCACGCCCATCGGCCACCAGTGCAACACGCTGGTCATGGGACCCGGTGGTTACCGGTTCAGCGACTATCCAAGGCTTGGTCTCCCGCTGTCTCTGCTCATCGTCATTACCAGCATTCCAATGCTGCTTTACGTATGGCCGGCGTCCTGATTCAACCTAATTTCCTTGACGCATGGGGCTGAATGTGGCCTAAGGCCATTCCAATGGAAAATTGCGGAATTGTGCCTATCCCAGATAGCCAGGTCCCATTTCCCCAAAGCATGCAAAACCAGTCGTCGCATGCGGGAACTTCCCGTAACCCTTGCACGTCAATACGAGCGATCATCCAATGAGCACTTCCAACGTTCGCGTCCGTATAGCGCCCTCTCCTACCGGTGAGCCGCATGTCGGAACCGTCTATATCGCACTTTTCAACTACCTGTTCGCCAAGAAAACTGGCGGCGAGTTCATCCTGCGTATCGAAGATACCGATGCAACTCGCTCGACCCGCGAATATGAAGAGAAAGTGCTGGAAGCACTGAAATGGACCGGACTGAAATGGAGCGAGGGCCCTGACGTTGGTGGACCTTACGGCCCATATCGCCAGTCAGAGCGCAAGGATCTCTATCAGCCCTACGCAGAAGAACTGTTGGGCAAGGGTCATGCCTTCCGCTGTTTCTGCACGCCTGAGCGTCTGGAACAGATGCGTGAAGCACAGCGCGCTGCCGGCAAGCCACCAAAATATGACGGCCTTTGCCTGCACTTGAAGGCTGAAGAAGTCACCGCGAAGCTGGAAGCCGGTGAGGCATCCGTCGTCCGCATGAAGATCCCGACTGAAGGTTCGTGCGACTTCACCGATGGGGTTTACGGCGATGTCTCGATCCCGTGGGATTCCGTCGACATGCAGGTGCTGATGAAGGCCGACGGCATGCCCACCTACCATATGGCAAACGTCATCGACGACCATCTGATGAAGATCACCCACGTGGCCCGTGGTGAAGAATGGCTGGCCTCCGTGCCAAAGCACATTCTGCTTTATCATTATTTCGGATGGGACCAGCCGGTATTCATGCATCTGTCACTGATGCGCAATGCCGACAAGTCCAAGCTGTCCAAGCGCAAGAACCCGACGTCGATCTCCTATTACTCGGCGCTTGGTTACCTGCCGGAAGCCCTGATGAACTTCCTCGGTCTGTTCTTCATCCAGATCGCTGAAGGCGAAGAGCTGTTGAACATGGACGAGCTGGCTGAAAAGTTCGATCCGGACGCACTCTCCAAGGCTGGCGCGATCTTCGACGTACAGAAGCTGGACTGGCTGAACGGCCGCTGGCTGCGTGAAAAGCTGAGCCAGGAAGAATTCCTTGCTCGCATTTTCGAATGGGCGTCGGAAAACAACCGCCTGACCGAAGGCCTGAAGCTCGCTCAGAGCCGCATTTCGCGCCTGGGTGAACTGCCGCAGCTTGCTGGCTTCCTGCTGGCTGGCGATGTGAACCTGACGCCAGCCTCCTTCGCGGGCCTCAAGAGCAAGCCGGAAGAGATCCACGAAATATTGACCACGGTTGCTGCCGATCTGGAAAAGATGCCAGACTGGAACATCGAAAGCATCGAGGCCGAGTTGCGTGACGTTGCCGAACGCACCGGCAAGAAGCTGCGCGTCGTGACACCACCGCTGTTTGTTGCCATGTCTGGCACATCGCGTTCGCTGCCGCTGTTTGACAGCATGGCACTGCTTGGCCGCTCCGTCGTGCGCCAGCGCCTGAAATTGGCAATTGCTGTTGTCGCCACCATGGTTGGCAGCGGAAGCTAAGGATTGCCGGGGCGGATCAACATTCGCCCCTCATTCCTGTGCTTGTCACAGGAATCCAGCAACGGCGCATTTGCGCCGTGAATGAATGCAAGACAATCTCCCGCGCTCAACCACTTGGGCGTACTGGTATCCTGTCAACGAGCACAGGCATGAGGGAGAACCGGAAACTAATTGCCGCCGCGGTACCGCCGCAACAGGAATTGAACAATGAACGACAAGACGACCGAAACCGCTCTCTCCTCCGACGTCACAGAAGTGCGCCGCCAGAAACTGGCGATGCTGCGCGAAAAGGTTGGTGACGTTTACCCGGCGCATTTCCACCGCACGATGACGAATGCCGAACTGGCAGAAAAATACGCTGACATCGAAGCGGGCGTTGAAACCGGTGATACGGTAACGGTTGCCGGTCGCGTTTATTCGAACCGCAACTCCGGCATGTTCATGGATATCCATGACGCATCCGGCAAGGTGCAGATTTTCAGCCACAAGGACACCACACCAGAAGCTGCTCGCGAGTTGCTGCCGATGATCGATATGGGCGACATCATTGGTGTGACCGGCAAGGTCCGCCGCACCAAGCGCGGCGAGCTGACCATCAACGCCGAAGAAATCACCATGCTGACGAAGGCGCTGCTGCCGATGCCGGAAAAGTGGCATGGCGTGTCCGACGTCGAAGTGCGTTACCGCAAGCGCCATCTCGATATCCTCTCCAACGAGGAATCCAAGCTGCGTTTCCAACAGCGCTCCAAGATCATCTCGGGCATTCGCCGTTTCATGGAAGGCGAAGGTTTTCTTGAAGTCGAAACCCCGATGCTGCAGACCGTTTATGGCGGCGCAACGGCTGACCCGTTCAAGACCTTCCACAATACGCTGAAGCAGGACATGTACCTGCGCATCGCGCCGGAACTGTTCCTCAAGCGCACGCTGGTATCCGGCCTCTCCGACAAGGTGTTCGAGATCAACCGCAACTTCCGCAACGAAGGCGTCTCGACCCGTCACAATCCAGAATTCACCATGATGGAGTGCTACTGGGCCTACTCCGACTACGAAGACATCATGGGTCTCGTCGAGCGCATGTTTGAAACGCTGGCGATTGCCATCCACGGCACGACCGAACTGGACTTCCAGGGCCAGACAATCTCCTTCAAGGGTCCGTTCAAGCGCGTACCAATGCCGGACGCCGTCAAGGAAGCAACCGGCATCGACTTCCTGAACATCAAGACCGACGAAGAAGCCCGCGCTGCTGCCAAGGCTGCCGGCTTCGAGGTCGAGAAGGATTGGACATGGGGCGAATGCCTTGCCTTCATCTTCGAAGAAAAGGTTGAAGGCACGCTGATCCAGCCAAGCCACGTCACGCATTTCCCGAAGGACATTTCGCCCTTCGCCAAGGAAGTGCCGGGCGAGCCGCGCCTCGTCGAGCGTTTCGAAAGCTATTGCAACGCCTGGGAAGTTGGCAACGCCTTCTCCGAGCTCAACGACCCTGAAGAACAGCGCCGCCGCATGGTCGAGCAGCTTGAACAGGCCCACGCCCGTGGTGAAAAGGACAAGCAGCTTGACGACGAGTTCCTGGACGCGATCGACCAGGGCATGCCACCAGCTGGCGGTCTCGGCATCGGCGTCGACCGTCTGATCATGTTGCTGACAAACGCACCGTCGATCCGTGACGTCATTCTCTTCCCGGCCCGTCGCCAGAAGGCCGATTGAGGTTAAAACACCACAAGAAACAAAGCCGGAGTGCAGCAATGCCTCCGGCTTTTTTATTGCCGTAATTCCGGTAAAAATCTTGGCGTCAGCCGGAGTAAACCGCAGCCGGCTAAAGAAGCATCAGTGAGACGGTTCTGCTTGTGCGTGCGGCTTTTCAGCCTCGCTAGCGTGCGCCGCAGGCGCATCGGCGGCAGGCTCATGGCCTTGCTCGGCGGCTTCGGCAGTGACCGTGCCCTTGCCGAAAATCAGCGATTTCAGATAGGCCAGGCTGAAAATGCTAACGCTATCATGCTCAGGTGTCGAGGTCAGCAATTGCTCATCGGCGGGGGGAGGCGCCTCGGCAGACGGCTCTCCGTGACCACCTTCACTTTGACCGCCATGGCTTGGTTCAGCAGCTTTTTCCGCCGGTGCGCCATGACCGTCTGTCTTGCCATGAGCACCTTCCGTGCTTTCGGCAACGCCACCTTCACAGCCAGATGTATCGGACAGGGAATGCACGATGCCTTCCATGTCCTCAAGCGGAAGGTCGATCCTCAGACCGTAGAAATAACCTTGCGCGTTTGGCACGCCATCATAATAAAAACCGGAATATTGTTTGCCGTCCGTCCCTTCAGGGATCTTGGCCATGTCAGGGATATAGACCGCCTGCGCAGCAATCGCACGGCCGCGCATTTCTGAACGCAGCTGTGGGCCGTTGGTATCCAGAACAGAAACCTGTACGAGATCAGGATGTTGTTTGCCATAAATGGCCTTTGCGACACGCAGCGCTGTTTTCAGCCTGTCGGTGCCATCGCCACCATTGGTACGAATGAATTGGCGGATCCAGAACGTGCCGTTTTTCTTGATGGTCACGGTCTGAACGGCCTGACATTCCAGGCCGTTCACGGAGCGATAGGACGGTCCGAGCAGTTTTTCAGTACCGATGTAAACAGCAGCAAGACCAGCCGCTCCGCTAAGAAGCAGAACGCCACAACTGATCACCACTGTTTTCCGGGAAAGCCGTATTCGGCTGAATACTGCCTTCACACCAGGCGCCCTGACATACTTACCCCGTCACAAACCCTAAGCCCCAACCCTGAATGGGCCAACAAAACACCATCGGCCGCAGAGAAAAATCCACGCCCAGACAAGTTTTGATCCTGACGGTTTCTCCTTGACGAAGCTTTAACCGGAAGAGTTATTCAGGGTTTTTAGTGAACCATTTTTGGACTCTGCCAAAAAATATTGCCACGCTTAATGTATAAAGGGTTGACGGTCCCGGCGTGACAATCATCAGGAATACGCATGCGACGGACACGGCGCCCACCACTATTCCCGAAACGGAACAAAAAAGACCCGCCGAAGCGGGTCCTTGATCAAGGATCAGGCAGTCCAGCCGCCGTCAATGACGTGAATCTGCCCTGTTGTGAACCCAGCTTCTTCAGAGGCCAGATAAGTTACCAGTGCAGCAATTTCTTCCGGCTTCGCAATACGACCCATTGGCTGACGCGCAATGAAGTCGCTGAGCGCCTGCTCGTAATTGCCGGTCTGCTTGAGGCGATCATGCAGCGATGGGCTGTCCACCGTGCCTGGGCAAATGGCGTTGCAACGAATGCCCTTGGTGACGAAATCGGCAGCAATTGCCTTGGTGAGACCAACGACAGCCGCCTTCGATGCCGTGTAGGCAAAACGGTTCGGAACGCCCTTCACGCTTGATGCGACCGAGGACATGTTGACGATGGCGCCCTTGCCCTTTTCCAGCATTCCAGGAAGGAATGCGCGGCATGTGCGGTACATGGCCTTGGCATTGAGATCGAAGGAGAAGTCCCAGTCCTTTTCTTCGCACTCGAGGATGGTGCCAGCATGCACATAACCTGCGCAGTTAAACAGCACGTCAACCGTGCCAACCTCGGCGGCAAATGCCTTGACCGCATCGCCGTCAAGAACGTTCAGAACGCGCGTTTCGACGCCTTGCAGTGTCGCAAGTGCCTGCTCGTTGATATCGGTTGCGATGACGCGTGCGCCGAGGCTCGCAAAACGTTCAGCGGCTGCGCGACCAATACCCTGAGCGGCTGCCGTTACGACGACGGTCTGCCCTGCGAAATTCTGGGACATGTGATAATCCTCCCTGCCAATCCAGTTAACCGCTCCAATGGCTGGCCTTCACGAAGCAAGGACATTCAGATGCGGATTGATAATTCATATGTAAACAGTGTATTTATAAGCCGTCAAGCGCAACAGACAGACAACACGCTGTTTGGACACCAACAAAATGGGACAAGTGGAGGGGTACCATGACGACCGAAGACAATAGTGACCGTTATCGTGCACCCGCCCTCGACAAGGGCCTGGATATCCTCGAATTGCTTGCCCATACCGATGGCGGATTGACCCAGGCCGAAATCGCCAAGGCGCTTGGCAAAAGCCCCAGTGAATTTTACCGCATGCTCGACCGGCTGGTGCGACGCGGTTACGTCTATCGTCAGGATGGAGACCGGTTTTTTCTCAGTCTGAAAATGTTCGGCCTTGCCCATTTTCATGCACCAGTACGCAGGCTGGTATCCTTTGCCACGCCAATCATGCGTGACTTTTCCAACAAGGCGCAACAGGCCTGTCATCTCACCGTACATGACAGGGGTGTTGTGACCGTTATCGCTCAGCAGGATTCATCCACCTATTGGGCGCTGTCCGTGCGGGTTGGCGCACATATGAGCCTGTTCAACACCGGATCCGGCCACATTCTGCTTGCCTTCCAAACGGAGACGCAGCGCGACATGATGATTGCCGAACAGTTGCGCTTCAATGAAGGCATGGGCATTCCCGACAATCTGGGTGATACGTTGAGCCGCATTCGTCATGACGGATACGACATCATGAAGAGCATGCAGACGGCAGTGGTGACGACTTTATCCGCTCCGGTGCTAACGCTGGACGGCACTGCCATTGCAGCATTGACCTGCCCGTTCATAGAACCGCTCAGCGCCAATGCGCCGACACAGAAAGTATGCCTCAACTATATCGTCGAAGCAGCAGCCCGTATTTCCGAGATTGTTGCTGGCAGCCGCACGCCCTGACCGGGTAAAACTGCGGCCTGCCAAATAAAAAACGCGACCGGCAGGGAGACGGTCGCGTTTGGCACTGGAGTATTATTGGATATTAAACCGATAAACGTTTCAAAAGTTCCAACAAACCTCAGGCCGCTAGTTCTTTTTTGACCATCGAGCGCAGAGCAACGAGGTCCTTGGCGAACAGACGAATGCCTTCCGACAGCTTTTCGGTTGCCATGGCGTCTTCGTTCAGCATCCAGCGGAATGCCTTTTCATCCAGCGACTGCAGTGGTTCTGCCGTGATGTTATCCGGAGACAGCTTGCGCTCAAGCGTGCCCTGGTCCTTGTCGAGTTCTTCCAAGAGCGCAGGGCTGATGGTCAGACGATCGCAACCGGCAAGCGCTTCGATTTCGCCAGCGTTACGGAACGATGCGCCCATAACGATGGTGGAGATGCCATTTGCCTTGTAATAATTGTAGATGCCACGCACCGAGAGAACGCCCGGATCGGTTTCAGCCGTGTAGTCCTGGCCGGTGGCCTTCTTGTGCCAATCCAGAATACGACCAACGAACGGCGAAATCAGGAATGCCTTGGCTTCCGCGCAGGCAATGGCCTGGGCTTTCGAGAACAACAGGGTCAGGTTGCAATCAATGCCTTCCGACTGCAGAACCTGTGCAGCGCGGATACCTTCCCATGTGGAAGCCAGCTTGATGAGAATGCGGTCACGCTCGATACCGCGCTCCTTGTAGGCAGCAATGATGCCATGCGCCTTGGCAATGGAGGCTTCCGTATCGAAGGACAGGTCGGCATCCACCTCGGTGGAAACGCGGCCCGGAACGAGTTTGGCAAGGGCTGCACCAACCGAAATGGCGAGACGGTCTGCAACAGCAGCCACAACGGCATCCTGATCGCCACCCTGCTTTTTACCCCAACTGACAGCTTCCTTGATCGCATCTGCGAAAGCAGGTGTGCCAAGTGCCTTCAAAACGATGGTCGGGTTCGTTGTGCAATCGACGGGCTTGAGACGTGCAACCGCATCAATGTCACCGGTATCGGCAACAACGGTTGTAATGGAACGAAGTTGATCGAGCTTGGACGTCATCCGGGTGATCCTTATGGATAGACTTTAAAACTACTTCAGCCGGAGTTTCGTTCCCGTATGAACCATACGGGTACAGCCGAAATTACGGTCCTGACCTGAGCAAAAGTATCGCTTGGCAGATCGACAAAAGTCAAGACATTTGCGCAACGCAATTGACATAAGTTTCACGAAAGTCATACTCGTTGCACAAACAACATCGGTGAAAAGCGTGGCGAAACTCAGACGCGAAACCCACACATCCATTTCTGAAGCATCATCCCTGCGATTAAGGGCGGCCTGGCTCTATTATAATCAGGGCATGACACAGAAGGATGTCGCTGAAAAATTGGGGATCAGTCGCTCTACCGTCATTCGCCTGCTCGATGAAGCCATGAAACGGTCTGAAGTGCAGATCTGGATCAATGAGGGCATTGAAGACTTCATTGAGTTGGCGGGACAATTGGAAAAAGCTTACGGGCTTGATGAAGCAATCATCGTTCCCTCACCGGCCAATACCTCGGCACCGACCATAGCGAAGGCAGTTGGCCTGGCACTTGGCCAGTTTCTGTCGGAAGCCATCCCTGAAAACGCCACCATCGGTGTCGGCTGGGGCCGCACCATGACTGCCTCGCTTGCCAGCTTCCGTCCGCCCCGCCGTGATAACTGTAAGGTGGTGTCCCTGCTGGGCGGTATTGTTGCCGTGCACCAGACCAATCCTCTGGACTACACATGGCGTCTGGCAAGCCAGCTTGGCGCGGAATGTTATATGTTCCTTGCACCGCTGTTGGTCGATTCCGTCGAAACGCGCAAAGCGCTTATCGAAAAATGTGGCCTCAACACGCTTTATGATCTGGCAGAAAGACTGGACATCGCCATCGTCAGTTGTGGCGATATTGGTCCGCAGTCCACATCACTGTCCGAAGGTTTCATCAGCCGCCAGACGCTGGAAGAACTGATCGATGCCGGCTGCGTCTGCGACACCATGTTCAACTTCCTTGACAAGGACGGCAATTCCGTTGAACACCCCATCAATCAGCGGGTGATGTCGATCGACCTCGATACGTTGAAAAAGGCAAACCACATTGTCCTGGCCTCCGGTGGCGCCCAGCGTGCTGTCGCCATTCAGGCCACCATACGGCGCATTGGCTGCAACACGCTGATCACGGATGAAACTGCAGCTCGTGCCCTGCTTGCTTTGTCTACGGACTGTTCCGCCACCTGATTTTTCAGGCGTGCGCCGCTTCCCAACCGAGCATTGCGCGCTTGCGCGTCAGACCCCAGTGGTAACCGGTCAGAGCACCGCTTTTGCCCAAAGCCCGATGGCACGGCACCACAAATGAAATCGGGTTGGCGCCAACTGCCGCCCCAACCGCGCGTGATGCCGTCGGCTGGCCGATATCCTGGGCAATGTCGGAATAGGTAACCGCCCTGCCAAACGGGATTTTCAACAGGCTTTTCCAAACCCGCACCTGAAAATCCGTGCCCAGCAACACCACACGAAGCGGCTGGTCACACCGCCATGCCTGCGGTTCAAAAATGCGCGCCGCATAGGGCATGGTCGCCGCAACGTCTTCAACGTAATTTGCCTTGGGCCAACGCTGCGCCATGTCTTCAAAACAAGGCGCCTCTTCACCGGCATCGGCAAAGGCCACGCCAGCCAGACCACGATCCGTGACCATGACCAGCGCCAGACCAAATGGCGAAACATGGTAACCCCAGCGGATGGTCAGCCCCTCACCTTTTGCTTTCCACTCACCCGGCGACATCGCCTCATGGGTAACGAACAGATCATGCAACCTGCCCGGACCGGACATGCCAACCTCGATCGAGGTCTCCAGCAATGGCAACTGCTCCTGCCGCAACAGACGTTTGGCGTGGTCAAGCGTCACGGCCTGCAGGAAAGCCTTTGGCGACAGGCCCGCCCAGCGCGTGAATGTTTTTTGAAGCTGCGTTGGCGATCTGCCCATACGGGCCGCAATCATCTCCAGCGAGGGTTGGTCACGGTAATCCATGGTCATGATTTCAATGACCTGGCGGACGGTCTCGTAATCGGAACCCTCCGGCGTAATGTCTTCCTGCAAGATAAGATCGGCTTTCATGGCATGTCTCCTTAAACCACAGAAGACCACGAACCAATCGGCGTCGCCACCCGTTTCTTGCCTTCATCGGGCACAGCATCAAATTCTGCGTCGGACGGTTGCCAAAGCACCCTTGAATGCCTTGGCAAAACTTTCCCTGTCATCCGGATTGAGAAAGGAGCCGACATCCGTCACTTGCCCCTGCCCTGATACATGCATGGAAAGAATGCCGAATTCGTCATGGCGGCGCACCCGAAACCGGGCCCAGAATGGGTTGAACACATGTTCCACCATTGCCCCTGACGGCGCATATTTGCGCACCGAAAGGCGCGTGCGCCATACCGTCACTTCCTCGCGCTTGCGGGCTGCCCGGTAGTTCAGCTTGAAGGCGATATAAAGCAGCAAAAAGTCCAGCCCGAAAAACAGGCCAACCAGCCAGGCACCGGTGATGATGAAAAATACCCCGTACAGCAAACAGGCCATTCCGGTCAGCAGCAACAGAACCCGGAAACCCTTTCGCCCAAGTGAGCGATGCGGCACCAGTTGCGCAGCAAAAACCGGTTCATCGTTTATCGTATCCACGTTGCGTTCCCGCATTCCGGCTAGTCACCTGCATCTGAAGTTCGTCACACTGTTTGGCACGCGCAGAATGAACTTCAGATTCAAAAGGGTGACTAGAACTTGTTTGATTCTCGTGTGGTTTATGGATTTTAAATACGCTCCCCACCTAGCCTCGAATGAGGCGTATTTAAAATCCACCACACGAGCTATAGATGAAGGCATGACAATACCGAAGAAACGATCCAGCACCCAAACATTGCAAAAGTCAAATCAGACATCTGCGCGCAAAGGACGCACGCCCCGCTCGCTCTACTCAAAGGCGGAGCTGGAGGAGATGTTCAGACGTTTTTCCGTGCAGCGACCTGAGCCGAAGGGCGAACTGGAACACACCAATCCTTTCACGCTGCTTGTCGCAGTGGCACTGTCCGCGCAGGCCACCGATATTGGTGTGAACCGCGCCACCCGCGCTTTGTTCAAGATTGCCGATACGCCTCAGAAAATGCTTGAGCTGGGCGAAGAAGACCTGATCGGCCACATCAAGACGATCGGCCTTTATCGTAACAAGGCCAAAAACGTCATTGCTCTGTCACGCATGCTGATCGACAACTTTGGTGGCGAGGTACCAAAGACCCGCGAAGAATTGATCACGCTTCCTGGCGTGGGACGCAAGACCGCCAATGTGGTGATGTCGATGGCGTTTGGCGTACCAACAATGGCGGTTGATACACATGTCTTTCGTATTGCCAACCGGCTCTGTCTGGCACCGGGCAAGACCCCGGATGACGTTGAAGACAAGTTGATGAAAATCATCCCGGAACAATATCTATTCCACGCCCACCACTGGCTGATCCTGCATGGGCGTTACTGTTGCAAGGCTCGCAAGCCGGAATGCGAGCGATGCGTGATTGCAGATATCTGCAAGTCGCCGGAAAAATCCTGGGATATTCCGGCGCCGCTTGTCGAATTACCGGCCCAGCTTTTCCGCGAGTAATGGCGGTTCACGGCGGCTGATGGATTTGTGCAAATGCACCATCAGCGAGGCGGCAAACAACGGTGTCAGCAGATTGACAAATGGGATCGCCAGAAACAGCGCGATCACGAGACCGGCGGTAAACACGGTCGCGGCATGTTTTGCCCGAAGCTCGCGCGCCTCTTGCGGCGTGCGAAAGCGCATGGCGGCGAATTCAAAAAACTCCCGCCCGAGCAGGTAGCCATTGACGAGAAAGAAGGCGACCAGATTGACGCCGGGAACCAGAAGCAACAGCAAGGCAATGACGTTGCCGACGATGATCACACCGAAGAATTTGATAGACGCCAAAATGGCAGCCCCCATCGGCATGGCGCGACCGGGCGGATCCTGCGGATAATCGCGTTTCTCAAGTACCTCGGCGACATCATCGAGAAACAGACCGGCAATGATCGCCGTAACCGGTGCAATCAGCAAAGCCAATGCCAACGCAAGTCCGATGCCTGCCAGAATGGCAAACACAAAACCGAGCCACCCCGCCCAATCCGGAACACCCGGCAAAAGCGTGTCGATCCACGGCAACGCGAGGTAAATGAACAACTGCCGTACGGCGACCCAAAGGCCTGCCAGAACAAGCAATGTCAGGCCCAAAACCTTCCAGAAAACCGACCGGGATTCAGGTGAAAGAATATTGGCCAAAGCCAATCGCGCCGCATCAAAAATCATTCAGTCCCTCGCAAAACCGCTAGTACCTTCCCACATAGGGAACGTGGCAACTGACCGCAATGGACAGGCCCATCAGCATTAATAATTTGTAAATGCAACACCCAAGATTTGGCTTGAAAAAAAGCATCTTCTAATTTAATGTTTATTCCATGACAGCTTATGGGGGAAATAGTTTGCCAACTTATGCGGCACGCTCCCAAAAGTGTCGCGATCGACAGGCAAACGGCGTTGGAAAACCTCCTCTTAAAACTGACCCGGCTTTTGAAATTCGGAACGCCTTCCGAGCGTAGAATCGCAAAATATCTTCTCGAACATCTTGCAGAATTGCCATTCGAAACAGCCGCAACGCTCGCACAACGCCTCAATCTCAGCCCGATGACTGTAGGTCGTTTTATCCGCTCACTCGGGTACCAGCAGTTCAGTGACATTCGCCAGCATCTGCGCGATCCAGCGTCGCTGAAATTGACCGAAACCGATATCGTGGCACCCAAGCAGCCCGACACGCCGGAAAACGCCCTCTCCGCCCTGCTGCTACAGCAGGTGCAATCCATTCAGAATGTCTACGATCTCTGTCGTCAGCCAGTCTGGCAACAGGCACTGGACGCCATTGCCGCAAGCGACGACGTATTTATTGCCTCGTGCTGCGACAGCTTCTGCATAGCCGATTACCTGCATTCGAAGTTGCTGGAACAGCGTTGCAACGTGCAACGCCTGAAAGAAAAGGGTGCCGGATACGTCGCACTTTTTGATGGCAAACCGGACACCACAACGCTGATCCTTCTGGATTGTGGCGGCAATCCCGGCCATTTGCAGCGCCTCGGACAGGAAGCGGTCAAAACAGGTTACACCGTGGTGCTCATCACTGGCCGCTATTACGAATGGGGTCCGGGAAGCGCTAGCATCTGCCTGATGATACCACTTGTACCAATGGCAGATCATGGCAGTGCCATTCAGCTTCTGTCGATGATTGATTTTCTGGTCTGCGCGCTGACCAAACAACTGCAAATCGGCAATGATGACCGCAGCCAGCGCATGCTTGAATTAAGCCGCACGCTGTCGTTCTAAAGCGCGTCCAGTTCTTCACGGTGTCGCTGCATGACCATGAAGCGACGGTAATCCCTGTCGTAATTGCCTGCCAGCTGCGTGTTTGGCATGCACACACTACCAGCCGAATGCATGGCCTTGCCAGCCTGGAAAAGATCGGCATGTACACCGCCAGCAGACGCCGCCGTCATCGCCGTACCCAACAGCACCGCATCCACCGTTTTCGACAGCACAATGTTGCGGCCCGTGACATCGGCATAAAGCTGCATCAACAGCGAACTGTGCACATGGCCTCCGGTCACATGCAGCGTGTCGATATGATAACCCGCATCTTCCATGGCTTCGAGAATATGGCGCGTGCCGAGGGCAATCGACACGGCGGTGCGCCAATAAAGCCGGCACAATCCATCAAACGACATATCAAGCGTCAGGCCACTGATCACACCCAGCGCGTGTGGATCGGCCAGAGGCGACCGGTTGCCATGGAAATCGGGAAGCACGTGCAATCGGCTGGCAAAATCGGCACCCTCCAAAGCACGAAGCTGCGCAACCCGTTCCTCGATGCGCTGATGAAGGGAGGTTTCCGGCTTGCCACCGGCCGCGTGCATTTGCACGATGAAATCAAGCAGACCGCCGCTGACTGACTGCCCACCTTCCACCAGCCAATGACCGGGCAACACACAATCCCAATATGGCCCCCACAGGCTGCGCCCCGGTTTTGGTTTTTCCGAGAACGCAACAAGGCAACTCGAGGTGCCGGCAATCAACGCTGCATGTTTTTCAACATCATCCGACAGGCAACCACCCAAGGCACCAAGTGCTCCGGCATAGGCATCGATCATTCCGGCCGCCACCTTGCAGCCCGTATCCAGCCCTAACTGCTCGGCCGCTTCGGCAGAGACAAACCCGACACTTTCCCCAGGTCCTATTGCCGAGGATGGCAGACTGCCACGGGGCAACAGGTCTTCAAGACCGGCCATCGCAAGATAATCGTTGGACCAACCACCATCATGCGCCAGAAAGTTCCACTTTGCCGTCAACGTGCAAAGGGAACGGTTGGCAGAACCGGATGCTTTCCAGGTCAAAAAGTCAGCAAGATCAAAAAAGTAACCGGATCGCGCCCAGGTTTCCGGTAATTGCTTTTTCAGCCACATCAGCTTGGGGATTTGCATCTCAGGCGAGATGGATTGCCCGGAAAATGCCAGCACCGGATGGTCGGACGCGGAGAGATAGTCGCTTTGCGCAAGCGCGCGGTGATCAAGCCAGACAATGGTGTCGAAGCGGTCTTCGCCAGTGACCGATACGGAAACCGGCTCGCCCTTCGGTCCCCGCACAACAAGCGAACAGGTTGCATCAAAGCCGATGGCCGTGACCTGCTCAGCCCTCACTTTGGCAGAATTAAGCGCTTCTCGCACACACCGGCATACCACTTGCCAAATTTCGTCCGATTGATGTTCGGCATGGTTTTCCTGCGGCCGGTTCATCGAAATGGGATGGGCAATACGCGACAGCAAAATACCATCCGCCGTAAATACGCCCACGCGCGCGCTGCCGGTGCCAACATCGACCGCAACGAGAAATTCACGCATATGGATAATTCCCACCCCTTGGCACCATTCGAAAACCGGACCCTGAATCAGGCTTCAAGAACGCATCGGTCTTTCACTGGTTGCATGACCGCTTTTTGTAAATTGATCGACAAGGTGAACCAAATCATCCATGTCGTCAAACACCGCGTGCGGTTGCAGGAGTTCAATTTTTTGGCGAAATGCCGGAAAGCGGGCATGACTTGCGCCGGTAAAGGCAAGAACTGTCATGCCTGCGGACTTGGCGGCGATGATGCCGGCGGGGCTGTCTTCCACCACGATACAATCTGCCGGGTTGGCTTGCATGGTGTCTGCCGCATACAGGAAAAGGTCAGGGGCAGGTTTGCCATTCTTGACCATGGTCGCACTGAATATATGCGGCTCGAGTTTGTCCAAAAGCCCGGTCAGCCCAAGGGAAAAACGAATGCGCTCGGGCTGGCTTGATGAGGCAACACAGCGACGGCATTGCAAGCTGTCTATCGCCTGCCCCACTCCGGTCACGGGCTTTAGGTCAGTGCGAAAACGCTCATAAAGGAGGCTTCGCATATGATCGAGAAAATCAATATCGGTTTCGACGCCATAGTCGTTCCACAACGTGGAAATCATGCTGGTGACGCTGCGTCCGAGGAAGCGATCATATGCGTCTTCTTCTGAAATGTTGACGCCAAGATGCGTCAACATTTCGATCAGCACAGCAATTGACAGCGGCTCGCTGTCAACGAGGACGCCATCGCAGTCGAAAATCAGCAAAGGAATGTTTTCGATTTGCATGGCACATCTCTTTCGTCAGCTGACGAGCTTGTTTTGCATATAAAGTTCCAGTGTCTTTGCCGTACCTTGGCTCCACAACGTCTGCAAGGCATGGCTGAAGCGTTTTTGGAAAAGTTCCGATTTGGCAACCTCACCGAAAATGTCATCGAACACGAGGAACGCGGCTGGATCATCCTTGGCCTTGACGGCGGCTGCCTGCAGACGCTCAGCGCTGGCATCGTTAAAGACGATCTTCTGGCCGCTATCCGACGTGCCATAGAAGTAACGGCACCAGAGGGCGGAAACCAGCGACAGGCCGACAATATCCTCTCCGCGGGACAGGCGATCTGCCGTGGATGGCAGGATAAACTTCGGCTGTCGGTTGGAGCCATCCTGCGCCAGACGCGGAATGGTGTCGCCAATCTTCGGATTGGAGAAACGACGCTCGATCAGATCAAAATAGGAATTGAGATCGGTATTCGGCACCGGGGGGATAACCGGGATGATTTCGTCTTTTTCCAGCTTGGCAAGGAAAGCACGGATCAACGGGTTTTCCATTGCCTCATGCACGAAGTGAATGTCCAGCAGCGCAGCCGGATAGGCAATGGCCGCGTGACCGCCATTGAGAATACGGATTTTCATATGCTCGTAGGGGGCAACCTCCGGCACGAACTGCACGCCGACCTTTTCGAGCTTCGGGCGACCAGCCGGGAAATTGTCTTCCATCACCCACTGCTTGAACTCTTCGCAGAAGACCGGCCAATTGTCTTCAATGCCGAAATCGTTGCGAGCAATGTTGATCTCTCGCTCACCCGTTGCAGGGGTAATGCGGTCGACCATTGAATTGGGGAAGGCAACATTGGCTTCGATCCATGTTGCGAAAGCTGGATCGGACAGTTTTGCGAGGCCAACCACCGCGTTTTGTGTCACCTTGCCATTGTGCGGAATGTTATCGCAGGACATTACGGTGAAGGGATGGATGCCGCGCTCCTGGCGGACCTTCAAACCGGCCACGATAAAACCGAACACCGTTTTTGGTGTTGCCGGATTGCGGCCGTCCTCGGCGATTGCCGGATGCGCCGGGTTAAATGAGCCGGACGCATCGATAAAGTAACCACCTTCGGTGATCGTCATTGAGACGATACGGATCTTGGGATCGGCCAATGTCTCAACGATGGTGTTGATATCACCAACTTTCAGAATATCGATCATCGGGCCAGTGACGCGGGCGGCGGTGCGATTGTTGTCCTGCTCGACCACCGTTGTGAGGAAATCCTGCGCAGCCAGCTTTTCCCGCATGGCCGTATCGGACGGCAAAACACCGGCACCAACAAGTGCCCAGTCATGGTCCTGACCTTCATTGAACAGGTCATCCAGATAAACGGCCTGATGGGCGCGGTGAAAATTGCCGACACCGAAATGGACGATGCCAGCGGAAAGCTGCGCACGGGAATAGGCAGGAACAGAGGCGGTGGCTTTTACCTGATCGAGTGTTGCCAGAGAGAGTTTATGGGTCATGGGACTATCCTCGATAGGAAAGGTTATTCTTGATGCCGGCCGCCCAAAGGCGGCCAGGGCTTTCATCAAACGATAGCAACACCACGCTCGTCGAAACGATGCAGCTTGCTCTCATCCGGGCTTAAGAAAACGGTGTCGCCATGCTTGCACTGGAATTCACCACCGGCACGCGCCGTGAGATTGCCAATGCCCTCGACATCCAGATGCAGGAACGTGTCCGATCCCAGATGTTCAGCGACCATGACCTTGCCCTTCCACAGGCCATTGTCATGCGACAGCGAGATATGTTCGGGCCTTACGCCAACCGTCACAGCATTCTTGGATTGGGCATAAGCACCCTTGAAGAGGTTCATGCGTGGCGAACCGATAAAGCCGGCCACAAACAGGTTGGCAGGCGTCCGGTAAAGTTCCATCGGCGAGCCGACCTGCTCGATGTTACCGCGATTGAGCACTACGATCTTGTCGGCCATGGTCATGGCTTCCACCTGATCATGGGTGACGTAAATCATCGTTGTTTTCAGCGTGTTATGCAGCTGTGAGATTTCCAGACGCATGGTGCCACGTAGTGCCGCATCCAGGTTGGACAGCGGTTCGTCAAACAGAAAGGCGGAGGGTTCACGCACAATGGCACGGCCAATGGCAACACGCTGGCGTTGACCACCGGAAAGCTGCGACGGGCGGCGTTCCAGATAATCGGTCAGGTTCAGAATATTGGCCGCATCCGTGACCTTCTTGTCGATGGCATCCTTGTCCATCTTGGCCATTTTCAGCGGAAAACCGATATTGTTGCGCACGCTCATATGCGGGTAAAGCGCATAGGACTGAAACACCATGGCGAGACCACGTTCTGCTGGTGCCCGTTCTGTTACGTCCTTGCCATCAATGATGACCTGGCCACCGGACACATCTTCAAGCCCGGCAATCAGACGCAACAGTGTGGACTTGCCACAGCCGGAAGGACCAACGAAAACCACAAACTCACCATCGTTGATATCAAGGTCGATGGATGGAATGACCTTGGCCTCACCAAAGGCTTTCGAGACTTTTCTAAGAGAAATGCTGCCCATTGTTTTTATCCTTATTTGACCGCGCCGAAGGTGAGGCCGCGAACGAGTTGCTTCTGCGAAAACCAGCCAAGGACGAGGATGGGAGCGATCGCCATCATCGATGCGGCCGAAAGCTTGGCCCAGAACAAACCTTGGGGACTGGAGAAGGAAGCAATAAATGCGGTTAATGGAGCTGCATTCGTGGTCGTCAGACGAATTGTCCAGAATGACTCGTTCCATGCGAGAATGATATTCAACAGCAGTGTTGACGCGATGCCTGGCACGGCCATTGGTGTCAGCACATGCACGATTTCATTCCAGAGCGAAGCGCCATCCATTCTGGCAGCTTCGAGAATTTCACCCGGAATTTCGCGGAAGTATGTGTAAAGCATCCACACCACGATCGGCAGATTGATCAGCATCAGCATGATGGTGAGGCCAATGCGTGAATCGAGCAGGCCGGCATCGCGGAACATCAGGTAAATCGGCACCAGCACCGCAACCGCCGGCATCATCTTGGTGGACAGCATCCACATCAGAATATCCTTGGTGCGTTTGGTCGGCGAAAACGCCATCGCCCATGCTGCCGGAATGGCAACGATCAGCGCCAGAACGGTCGAGCCAACCGAAATGATGACCGAGTTCATGAATGGCTTGAAGTAGTCACGCTGCGTGTTCACGGTCACGTAGTTTTCAAACGTGCCCGACGGCCACAGGCTAAAGCCGGCAATTGCCTCGGGTTCAGTTTTTATGCTGGTGATGAACGCGTAGAGAATGGGGAAAAAGATGATCAACGCAACCGCCCAGGCGGCAACTGTCAGACCGATTTTTCGTCCGGTGGTAATCTGGCGTGCCATGACAAAGCCTCCTATCGGTCCAGGTTTTTGCCAACGGCGCGCATCAGGAAGATGGCGACGATATTGGCCAGAACAACGGCGATGATACCGCCAGCGGAAGCCCCACCCACATCATATCCCAGCAGGGCCGTGCGGTAGATGAGGAAGGCAAGATTGGTCGATGCGTAGCCGGGGCCACCATTGGTCGTGACAAGAATTTCCGCATAGACGCCCAGCAGGAAGATCGTCTGGATCAGAATGACAACTGTGATCGCACGCGCCAGATGCGGCAGCACAAGATAGATAAACCGGTTGATGAAGTTGGCGCCGTCCATTTCGGCGGCTTCCTTCTGCTCACCGTCAAGCGACTGCAGAGCCGTCAGCAGAATCAGCGTCGCAAAGGGCAACCATTGCCACGCAACGATGATGACGATGGACAACAGGGGAAATTGTGCAAACCAGTCGACCGGCTGAAACCCGAACAGCCTGTTCAGGTCCGCCAGCACCCCGTAGCCGGGATGCATGATCATGTTTTTCCAGATCAGCGCGGCAACCGGCGGCATGACGAAAAACGGGGAGATAATCATGATGCGCACGATGCCCTGCCCGAAAATGGGCTGGTCAAGCAACAGCGCAATCGCAATGCCACCGACAACGGTAATCAGCAGCACGCCACCAACGATCACCAGCGTGTTCCAAATCGACTGGAAGAAGGCGGGATCGGTGTAGAAGAACTTGTAATTGAAAAGACCCGCGAAGCTGACATTGGCCGGGTTCAGCAGGTTATAATTCTGGAATGAGAACCAGAGCGTCATTGCCAGCGGCACGATCATCCAGATCAGCAGCAGCAAAACGGAGGGCGCCATCATCACACGCGCCAGGTTTTTTGTATTTTGCGTAGCCATCGATGCGGCTCCCTCCCAATGACGTTACGTGTTCAACGAGCAAACAACGTCTGGCGTTTTCTTGTTTTGAACGGGTGTCAACGCAGGCCCTGCCGAACCGCTTCCAGCGGCCGGAGCATGCCCGCTGCCCGGCAACATGTGCCGGACAGCGGTCTTCAGGAGGATTACTTGATGTAACCAGCGCGGGTCATTTCGCGCGTTGCGGTGGACTGTGCACCGGCAAGGGCGTCATCGACGCTGGACTGGCCTGCAACGACAGCCGAGAAAAGCTGGCCAACCGTTGTACCGAGCGCCTGGAACTCAGGGATCGCCACGAACTGGCCACCTGTGTACAGCACCGGCTTCACCGTTGGTTTGGTGATGTCAGCCGCATCCATCGCTGCAAGTGTTGGCTCAGCAAAAGGAGCCGCCTTCTTGTATTCTTCGTTCTTATAGAGCGAGGTGCGCGTGCCCGGAGGAACGTTTGACCAGCCTTCCTTGGAAGCGACAAGCGCGGTGTAATCCTTGCTTGTTGCCCACGAAATGAACTTCTCAGCCGCTTCGGATTTCTGCGAGCTGGCAGGAATTGCCAGGTTCCAGGACCACAACCAGTTGCCGTGGTTCTTCAGCTCACCCTGCGTTGGGAAGATGGCATAACCAACCTTGTCAGCAACGGTTGAATCCTTCGGGTTAGACACGAAGGATGCAGCAACCGTGGCATCAATCCACATGCCGCACTTGCCCTGCTGGAACAAGGTCAGGTTTTCGTTGAAACCGTTGGAAGATGCGCCGGCCGGGCCAGCATCCTTCATCAGGTCAACATAGAACTGAAGAGCGTTTTTCCATTCCGGCTGATCGAACTGCGGCTTCCAGTTTTCATCAAACCAGCGGCCACCAAAGGAGTTGGTCAGAGCGGTGATGAACGCCATGTTCTCACCCCAACCAGCCTTGCCGCGAAGGCACATGCCGTTGATATCGGCAGAACGGTCGGTGATCTTGCGTGCCGCATCGCCAATGAATTCCCAGGTCGGGTTGTCCGGCATTTCCAGACCAGCTTTTTCAAACAGGTCCTTGCGATACATGATCATGGCGGATTCGCCGTAGAACGGAGCCGCATAAAGTTTGCCTTCAACCGAAAGGCCGCCACGGATAGCAGGCAGAAGATCGTCAACGTCGTAGTTGTCACCAAGCTTTTCGAGAGGCAGTAGCCAGCCCTGCTTGGCCCAGATTGGAACTTCGTAGTTACCGATCGTCAGCACGTCATACTGGCCACCCTTGGTAGCAATATCGGTGGTGACGCGTTCACGCAGAACGTTTTCTTCAAGCGTGACCCATTCAAGCTGGATATCCGGATTCTTCTCGGTGAAGTCCGCCGTCAGACCCTGCATACGGATCATGTCGCCATTGTTGACGGTTGCGATGGTGAGGGTTTCGGCCGAAGCCATGCCCGCAAAGGCGAGCGCCGAGCATGCGCCCAGCAAAATTGTTTTCAATGTCATATCTTCCTCCCAGAAGAAAACTGAGCATTCGCTTTGCTCCAGGGCAATTACTCACTTACTGCAACATAAAGTCAACCCCCGTCCTGTCACAATGATGCGACCGGCAATTAACAACATGAAAAGGAAAGATAATTTTTTGCTCAGCGCGCGAGCAAATATTCAGCAGCGCGTTCGTCGGTAATCAGACCGTTGAGCAAACGCCCTCGCAAAGCAGCCAGCATCGGCAGTTGTTTGCGTGTCCCTTGAGCAATACCGATCACCACTGACGTGTCTCTCGAGGGCAGCGGCACACTGGCAACCCGCTGGTTGACAACGTTGTCGAGAATGTGTCCCTTCTCGTCATACATCCAGCCACAGATTTCACCGGCTGCCCCTTGCGCAACCAGCGCCTTCATCTCATCTACTCCGAGGAACCCGTCTAGACAAAGGGGCGCGTTCTCGCCCATTTCACCCACACCGACAAAGGTTACGTCAGCGGCGGTGCCAAGTGCTAGCGTCGATCGAACAAGTGGTTGATCATGCAACAGTTCTCGCTCTTCCGCAGATGAACACAACACAGGCAAAGGCATTGGAAAATGCCGCGCCTTGATGGCATCAGCCATGCTGAAGATGACGTTGTAATAGGCGGCTGAACCATCCGGCCCAATATTGCCCGTCAAGGACACGATGCGATGTTGCGGGCACTCCATGGGCGGCAATTGGTCCACTGCCGCCTTCAGGGTTCGCCCGGTTCCAACGGCCAGAACAATCGGATCAGGACGTTTCAGCCAGCGCTCGATTTCTGCGGCAGCTGCCTCCCCGATACCAACCGTGGTGGATATTCCCTCTGGGTCACTTGGAACCACCTCGATATATCTGAGATCGAATTTCTTGCGCAGGGCTTCTGCCTTTTCAAGGCAGGCGGCGATAGGATGATCAAGCCGTACCTTGATCAGACGTTCGGCAACAGCCAACGATACTAGGCGCTGCGCAGTCTGACGCGAAATGCTCATGGCAGCAGCAATTTCATCCTGCGTCCGACCGGCGACATAATAGAGCCACCCGGCCCGTGCCGCATCATCCAGACGACTGCCAGTCTCGGATCGCTTTGCCATTCACAAGCGCCTTTCTCAAGAATCCTGCCCCGTTTGCTGCCATTTTTTGCAGCCTGCTGTCAAACAGAGCCTTCAAGGATACGCCTGAAAAACAGGTACCGCCATGGCCTTGTCAGCAAAGAGGTGTCAGGAAATATGAACAGAAAAATCCCGTCTGCAGACTTCAGAACGAGAAAGGAAAACAAAGACATAGCGCGTCAAATGATTGTAAGAAAGTTCACTACGCAGGTTGAGATTAACGTGCGCGCGGATCCAGCAGATCACGAAGTCCATCTCCCAACATGTTGAAACCAAGAACGGCCAGTGCGATGGCAATGCCGGGCATGATCGCAAGCCATGGTGCGACACCGAGATAGGTTTGCGCTTCCGATAACATCCGCCCCCAGGTTGGAGTTGGTGGTGGCATGCCAAGCCCCAGGAAACTCAAGCCGGTTTCAGTCAGTATGGCAAGACCAAGCTGGATGGTCACCTGCACGGTGATGATATGGGCAATATTGGGCAGGATATGGGTCCACGTGATCTGCATGCGGTTGCGCCCCATGGCAACAGCTGCGGTCACATAATCGCGGGTCCAGATCTGCAAGGCAGACCCAAGCGTCAACCGCGCGAAAACCGGCACCATGAACACGGCAATGGCGATGATGGCCGTAAACCGCCCTGCTCCGATAAACGCCCCCAGCATCATCGCCGAAAGAATGGGTGGCAACGCAAAGATGATGTCGCACAACCTCATCACCAATGTTTCCGTTATGCCGCGTTTGGCCGCAACCACGACGCCGATAAGCGTGCCGACACTGGCGCCCAGCGCAACGGCAATCAAAGATATGGAGAGTGAATTCCAGGCACCCACCATCAGCATGGACAGAATATCCCGGCCGAAATGATCCGTGCCGAGCAGCCCTTCGACAAGCGGTGGTTTCAGCTTGTTGGCGATCTGCATTTTTGTTGGCGAATGCGGTGTCCAGAACAGTGAGAGCACCGCAATGCCAAGCAAAAGCGCGGTGATCACGAAACCGATCAGGAAAATCGGACGACGGGCAGCAGATGGGTTCATGCGGTTTGCGCCCTCAAACGAGGGTCAATCACCAGATAGATCAGATCCACCAGGAAATTCATGATGATGACCAGCGCGCAGAACAACATCACCACGCTTTGCATGACGATGATATCGCGCTGCGTCAGCGCCTGATAGGCAAGCCGCCCAAGCCCCGGCAGGTTGAACACGTTTTCGACCAGCACAGTACCGGCGATCAGAAAGGTGAATTGCAGACCAATCATCGTCACCACGGGCACCAGTGCGTTGGGCAAGGCATGTCGCCAGATCGTCGCTGCTTCGCTCAACCCCTTGGCGCGGGCGGTACGGACATAATCCTCGTTTAACACCTCCAGGACTGCCGAGCGGCTGACCCGCGTCAAAACACCGGCCTGCGACAGCGCCAGTGCCACGGCTGGCATGGCAAGCGCTTGGAGGCTGGCAAACACACCAGCCTGCCATCCGGGAAAACCGCCGGCGGGCATCCAGCCAAGCAGGGTCGAAAACAGGATGATCAACAATAATCCGACCCAGAAGCCTGGCACCGCGATGCTGATATAGGAGAACAGACCAACCATGACATCAAATGCCCGGCTGCGGTTTCGCGCGGCATGAACACCAAGCGGCAGGGCAATAAGAATGGACAGGACGATCGCCATCAGCGCCAGCGGTACGGTGACTTTCAGCCTTTCAAAAATCAGACCTGTCACCGGCACGCCATAGGTCATGGATTGCCCAAGGTCACCCTGCAAAACGCCAGCCAGCCAGTGCAGGTAACGAATGGGCAGCGGCTGATCCAATCCCATTTGCTGCTGCAAGGCTGCGAGCGTTTCGGGGCTTGCAGATGTGCCGAGCATGATCGCCGCCGGATCACCCGGCAAAAGCCCCATGACAAAAAAGATCAGCACGGAGACCACGACGATCGTCAGGAGCAAGTTGAGAAGCCGGCGACCGACGAGTTTCAGCATATCAAACTGTTCCACACCCTATCGGTCAAACCGCGGCCCTCAGCCTGCATGCCCAATTTTACTCTTCCCAATATACGTCGCTGAGCACGTTGGATGGAATAGGCTCATTTTCCCAAAGCCCTTTCAGCTTGCCATCCCATACACCAAGCTTCGGCATGACGAACAGGAAAAGCGCTGGCACGTCTTGTGCCAAAATTTCTTGGGCATCTTCATACAGAGCGTCCTGCTGGGCAATGTCAGCTGTCAGCTCAACGTTGCGAATGATCTCGTTGAAGGCCGGGTTACGATAGTTGAAGTAATAGGGATCACGCGAATAGATATCGATATCCATCGGTTCGGCATGCGCGACAATGGTCATGTCATAGTCGGCAGCCTTTAACACATCAGAGACCCACTTTGCCGGAAATTCGGTCGTCTCGATGTTCATCGTCACACCGATCTCGGCAAACATCGCCTGCAAAATCTGCGAGGTACGCTGGGCATAGGCCATTTGCGGCGCCTTGATGGTGAAGGTCAGACCATTGGCATATCCCGCCTCGGCAAGCAGTGCCTTGGCCTTTTCGGGATCGTAGGGGTACACACCTGTCTTATCGACAAACGCACGATCATTGGGCGTGTAATGGCTACCAATTGCGGTACCAAAACCCGACCACGCCCCTTCGATGACGGTTGCCCGCTCCACCGCCATCATCAAGGCCTGCCGCACACGCTTGTCGTCGAACGGTTTGCGGGTGTTGTTCATTCCGGCGACAACCTTCAATTCGGTATTGCCAATAACGGTCACCAGCCTTTTGTCGCCCTCAAATGAATTCATCAGTTCAGGCGCACCAAATTCCGGAAAGGCGTCGACATCGCCAGCCTTCAAGGCTGCGGTCTGCGCTTGCGGATCGGTGATGAAACGGAAAGTCGCCGTTTCAAGCCGGACCGAGGCGGAACGGTTCCAATAGGCTTCGTTGCGCACCAGATCCACCTTGTCGCCCTTGGCCCAGTTTACGAACTTGAACGGGCCAGTCCCAATTGGCGTGGTCTTGTTGTTTTCGGCAGATTTCGGTGCAACCATCACCGATGCTGGCCACCCCAGCCAATAAAGCAGACTGCCCGCCGGTTGCTTGAGTTTGATAACCAGTGTGGTCGCGTCAGGCGCCTCAATCTTGTCGATCGATGTGAAGAAACGTTTTTGTGGATTGACCGATGCCTCTCCGCGCGCGCGGTCAAGCGAGAACATGGCAACGGTGGAATCAAAGACCTCACCATCGTGAAACGTCACGCCACTGCGCAGCTTGAAGGTGTAGGTCCTGCCATCATCAGACACCACCCAGCTTTCGGCAAGCTGCGGCTGGATCTTGCCGTCGCGGTCAATTCGGACCAGACCTTCAAAAATATTCTGCCAGGTCACCTGCCCGATGGCAACAGGTGCGGCGATGGTCGGATCAAGGCCTGCCGGCTCAATGCCCATCCCCAGAACGAGTGAGGTTTTGGATGCTGCAAAGAGCGGCATCGGCGCGAAAGAAAGTGCCAGAGCACCACCAAGCGCAAGACCAAGCGCCAAATGCCGGGCCAGCCGCGCTGGCTGCGAAAAATAACTGCGCATCATCATCCCCCGTTGGACAACAGCCGGCCTCTTTAACCCCGGCTGCGATTTTCAAATATGCGATTACATTTTGTGTTCATCGCGTTGCCGAAATCGCTACACGAAGTCAGGGGTAAAAATCAACTGCTCATTCTGACCCGGATGGGTCCATGAAACGTTCGATGAAGTCAGCAAGCGCAGAAGCGGCGAAGGACAGCTCGCGGTCCGGCGCCACACAAAGCTCCATATTGGTGCGCACACCCTTGCAATCGGTCAGGGGCAAAGCAACCATCTTCCCGGCCTTGATTTCCCGTTTCACGGCCATGGCAGGCAGAACGGTGACGGCGGTTTCATCCAGCACCAGCTCTTTCAACAACTCCAGCGAGCTTGCGGTAAACATAGGCTCACATGAAATTCCGGCTTCGGCAAACAACGCATCAAAGGCCTGTCGCGCTGCGAAGGTTTTTTCCGGAAGTGCCAAAGGCAGACTTACCAGTTCAGCCAGCGACACGCCGGTTTTTGCCGCAAAGGCATGGCTGGCGGGCAAGATGACATCGTAACCGATCTCACTACGCGCCCTGATCTTCACCTCCGACGTCTTTGGCGCAAACAGCGTAATGGCAATATCGGCCTGCGCCGAGACAAGTGCGTCGATGGCCTGGCGCGCACTGGTAATATGCACTTCGAAGCGTAATTTGGGGTAGGTTTTGCTGAACTGCGACAACACTGGCGCAAGCAGGCTTGCAACAACGGCGCCATTGGCAAAAACCGTGACCTGACCGCGCTCCAACCCTTTCAAGTCATCAATGAGCTGATGGACATGGCCCAGTTCGCGCAGGGTCTTGCCGGCCCGCGCCGCGAGAAATTCACCGGCGGCCGTCAGGGTCACACCCCGGCTGGATCGCTCGACCAGCTGCGTGCCGAAATACTCCTCAAGATTTTCAATCTGGCGGCTGATGGCGGTTGGCGCAACATTGAGATTCTCCGCTGCCGCACGCATCGAGTTGGTGCGCACCAGTTCGTCAAAATACAACAATGCACGCAGGTTCATCCGGCAGACATCCTTTTAAGAGCAATTCCAGCAAAAGTGGAAACCGGTTTTACGTCCGGAATTGCGTAAAAACATAGAGATAGAGCGTTTCAAATAGCTCAGCCTTCGTCGGAAACGCTCTAGGACTTTGGAAGCATATTGGAGATAGCAGCCACCGGAAATACCTCATTGCTGCACTGTGCACAGCAATGAGGTGTGTGTGGCAACGTCGCCGCGAAGTTAATCGCGACGAAAACCTTCACTGGCCACAAGCAGCTTGTGGGTATAATCCGCAGAAAATTCACGGGTTTCCAGGGCCTTGGCCGCCAGCATCTCCACCACCTGACCGCTTTTCATCACGGCCAATCGCTCGCACATGTGGCTGATGACACCGAGATCGTGGCTAACCATGACAAAGGTCAGATTGCGTTTCTTGCGTGCCATTTCCAACAGGTTGAGAATTTCCGCCTGAATGGAAGCATCGAGCGCCGATGTCGGCTCATCGAGCAGCAGGATTTTAGGCTCGACGATCAGCGCACGGGCAATGGCAATACGTTGACGCTGGCCACCTGAAAGCTGATGCGAATAACGGAAGCGGAAACCGGCCCCGAGACCAACCTCATCCAGCGCACGCGAAATACGCTGTTCACGATTATCCATGCCGTGAATGACAAGCGGCTCTAACAGCAAGGCATCCACCGTCTGACGTGGGTGCAAGGAACCATAGGGGTCCTGAAACACCATCTGCACCTCGCGGTAAAAGCTCTTGTCGCGCTTCTTGCCTTTATAGGAGCGACCGGCAACCGAAAGGCTGCCTTCTTCAAACGAGGCAAGACCGGCAATGGCGCGCAACAGGGTGGATTTACCAGACCCGGATTCACCCACAATACCGAAGGATTCGCCCTTGGCGACATCAACACTTACATGGTCAAGCGCTACGAAATCATCATAGGCAACGACCATGTCTCGAACAGAAAGGACAGGTGTCATAGCGCCCACTCCGGTTTGCGTTCCAGAACTGGCAGCGGATGACGATCGTCACCGATCTGCGGAAGGCATTTCAAAAGGCCTTGCGTATAGGGATGTTTTGCCGAGGCGAGATCTGCGGACGGCAATTCTTCCACCACCCGTCCGGCATACATCACGATGACCCTGTCACAGAAAGACGACACCAGCCGCAAGTCATGCGAGACAAAAATCAACCCCATGCCGCGTTCCTTGACGAGCTTGTCGAGAATGCCAAGCACCTCCAGCTGCACCGTCACATCAAGAGCGGAGGTCGGCTCGTCCGCAATCAGCAGTTCCGGCCCGCAAACCAGCATCATGGCGATCATGACGCGCTGGCCCATGCCACCGGACACTTCATGCGGATAGAGATTGAACACACGCTCCGGATCACGGATCTGGACCGCGTCCAGCATGTCGAGCGCCCGTTTGCGTGCTTCGGCAGAACCGATCCGCTCATGAGTTTTCAACGTCTCGACAACCTGGCGACCAATCGTCATCACCGGATTGAGCGAATATTTCGGGTCCTGCAGGATCATCGCAACACGTTTGCCCCGCAGCGCCCGCCGCCTCCCGGCAGACATGTGAAGCAAATCCTCGCCCGCAAATTCGAGACGGTCCGCCTCAATTTTCGCGTGTCCCGGTGTCAGGCCCATGATGGCCCTGCCCGTCTGCGATTTGCCGGAACCGGATTCACCCACGATGCCCAGACGTTCCTTGCCGAGTGTAAACGACACGCCGCGCACGGCCTGCACTTCACCCGTTCGGGTCGGAAAGGTCACGCGCAGGTTTTCAACCGTCAGAAGCGGCGTCATTGTCCAGCCTCCTTCGGGTCGAGCGCATCACGCAAACCATCACCCAGCAGATTGAAACCTAGGCTGACGACAAGAATGGCGATGCCCGGCATGGCGGCCACCCACCACTGGTCAAGAATGAAACGACGCCCGGACGCAATCATCGCACCCCATTCCGGCAGCGGCGGCTGTGCGCCGAGGCCCAGGAAGCCAAGGCCTGCAGCGGTCAGGATGATGCCGGCCATATCAAGCGTCACACGCACAATTAACGACGACATGCAAAGCGGCATGACGTGTTTCAACACGATGCGCAGCGGTGAAGCCCCCATCAACTGCACGGCGGCAATGAAGTCCGAATTTCGGAAGGTCATGGTCTCTGCACGGGCGATACGCGCGTAAGGAGGCCATGAGGTCAGCGCAATCGCTAGAACCGCATTTTCAATTCCCGGTCCGAGAGCCGCAACCAGCGCAAGCGCCAGAACCAGCTTTGGAAATGCCAGAAAGATATCGGTAATGCGCATCAGGACTGCATCGACCCAGCCACCGGCATAACCGGAAACCGTCCCGATGATCAGGCCGACGGGCGCTGCAATGATTGCCACAAGACCGACAACGAACAGTGTCAATCGCGAACCGTGGATAAGACGCGAAAGAATGTCTCGTCCCTGGTCGTCGGTTCCCAGCCAGTATCCGGCAGTACCGGGCGGCAACAGGCGCGCATTGCGCAAGTCGCCTTGAACCGGCGAATGCGGTGCCAGCACATCGGCGAAGATTGCGACCAGGACAAGGGCCAGAATAATGCCGAGACCGGCAAGCGCCAGCCGGTTCTCAGAAAACCGACGCCAAATGATGTAGGCACGACCAAGCCTTGCCTGCTTGCGCGAGGTTGGACGGTCCGACAGCAGCCATTCACGGCTATAGGGTTTAAGTGATGTAGTCAGTGTGTTCATCGGCTGCGCGTCCTCGGATCGAGTGTGCGGTACAGCAGGTCGGACAACAGGTTGATGCCGACAAAGACGGCACCCACAACGATGGTGCCACCCAGCACGGCATTCATGTCCGCATTCTGAAGCGAATTGGTAATATACAGCCCAAGGCCGGGCCATGCGAAGATCGTTTCCGTCAGAACCGAGCCTTCCAGCAACCCGGCATAGGAGAGTGCAATCACCGTCATCAGCGGCACGGCGGCGTTGCGCAGTGCATGGAACCAGATGATGCGGGCCTCGGAAAGCCCCTTGGCGCGGGCTGCCACGACATATTCCTGTGCCAGTTCATTCAGCATGAAGCTGCGCGTCATGCGGCTGATATAGGCCAGCGAGAAATAGCCAAGCAGACCGGACGGCAGAATGATGTGGCGGAACAGGTCCCACAACACATCCCATTGCCCCTGCCATGCGGCATCGAACAAATAGAAACCGGTAATGGGCGTAAACGTAAATTCGTAAACGATATCAATACGTCCGGGATAAGCCACCCAGTTCAGCTGCGCATAGAACACCAGAAGCGCCAAAAGCCCGAGCCAGAAGATCGGCACCGAATAACCGACAAGTCCGATGATGCGAACGATCTGGTCGATAAAGCTACCACGTTTGACAGCCGCCAATACACCAAGCGGAATACCAAACACCGCACCGATCAGCGTGCCAATCGTGGCAAGCTCCATGGTGGCGGGGAAAACGCGCTTGATGTCCTGCATGACAGGGTTGGTCGTCAGAACGGAAATGCCGAAATCACCCGACAGTGCCTGCCTGATGTAGATGAAAAACTGTTGCCACAAAGGCAGGTTGAGACCGAGTTGCTCACGCACCCGTTCCACAACATGCGCTGGCGCGCGGTCCCCCACGATGGCCAGAGCCGGATCGATAGGCACAACACGACCGATAAAAAAGGTTACGGCCAACAGACCCAAGAAGGTCGTGATGACGGTAACGGCGAAGCCGAGAACGGCCTTAAGGCGTGCGTTGGCGCGGCTTTTGCCGCGCCTCGCCTTTGGTTTTGTATCCACGATGCTCAAGAGCGTGATCCCTTACGGATCAATCCTTGGAGATCGGGAAGACGAAGTTGGTGTCGAAGCTTGGACCAAGCTTGAAACCCTTCAGTTTTGCGGAGTAACCGGCAACTTCCGTCTGCTGGAAGATCACGACAAACGGGCCGGTCTCGAGAACCTTCTTCTGAAGGTCTTCGTAAATGGCAGCACGCTTGGCATTGTCGGTTTCCAGAAGCGCAGACTGTGTTTCCTTCGTCAGTTCAGGCACATCCCAGGCATTACGCCAGGCAAGCGTCTTGTTCTTGCCTTCGTCGGAGTTGTCATAGTTGATGGTGAAGGTTTCAGCATTGGAATTCGGGTCGAAATAGTCAGAGCCCCACTGGCCGATATAGATGTCGTGCGTGCGGGCGCGGTACTTGGTCAGGGTCTGCTTGCCGTCACCTGGAATGATTTCCAGCTTGATGCCAGCCTGCGCCAATGTCTGCTGTACGCTTTCGGCAATGCCGGTTACCGGCTGCGTGTTGCGAACATCCATGGTCACAGTGAAGCCATCAGCAAGACCGGCCTTTGCCAGCAGTTCCTTGGCCTTGGCAACGTCCAGCTTGTATGGGTTATCGTCAAGCGCACCCAACTGGCCCTTAGGCAGGAATGTCTGGTGGATTTCGCCGATGCCCTTGATCAGGGTTTCGCCAATCGCATCATAGTCAACGAGGTATTTGAAGGCCTCGACAACTTCAGGCTTCTTCAGGTTCTCGTTTTTCTGGTTGAGGCTGAAGTAGTAGACCGTGCCCTTCGGTGCAGACGTGACGGCGAGGCCTTCCTTCTTGGAAACGGCTTCCATGTCGCCTGGCTCAAGGTTACGGGCAACATCAATGTCACCATTTTCCAGCGCGAGACGCTGACCCGAGCTTTCCTTCATGTGGCGGTACACGACACGCTTCAGCTTGGGTGCCTCACCATAATAATTCGGGTTGGCTTCAAGGATAACCGCTTCATTGGCCTTCCAGCCGAGGATCTTGTACGGGCCAGAGCCGGCATAACCGGTCTTCAGGAACTCGTTGCCGAAATCGGTTTCATATTTGTAATCGTCGGTCGGGGTAACGGCCTTTGCCTTTTCCTCGATCAGCTTCTTGTCGACGACTGACGCAACCGTTGATGTCAGCACGTTGAGAACGAAGCTCGGCGCGTAGGCCTTGTCGACGGTCAGCACAAAAGTTGCGTCGTCAGCAGCCTTTGCCTTTTCAGTGACGTTGTCGCCCGTCAGGCCGAACTGCGTTAGCAGGAACGCCGGGGACTTGTCGAGCTTGACTGCGCGCTCAAAGGAGAAAGCTACGTCAGCAGCGGTGATCGGGTTGCCGGAAGCAAACTTCAGGCCGCTCTTCAGCTTGAACGTGTAGGTCAGGCCATCATCCGAGGTCGTCCAGCTTTCCGCGAGATCGCCAATCACCTTGGAAGTGTCATCAATATTGATCGTCACCAGCTTGCTGTAGGTGTTACCGGTTACTTCAGCAGCCGACAGTTCGAACGCCTCACCCGGATCGAGCGTGATGATGTCGTCGATTGCGAAACCTTCCACCAGCGTGTCTGCCGGTGTTGCAGCAAACGCCTGCGGTGCAAACGCAACCGACAGGGCGAGCACAGCACTGGTGCTGAGGATACGCATGTTTTTATTGAACGACTTAATCATAGTTTTCCCCTATTCTGTGAGTGCGACTGCACTCAACCTTTCACTGGCTCATGCCACGCCTGAGCCAGAACCCTCAGCCAGTTTTCCCGGCATATTTTAGCTATATCTTCTTCACCGTATCCCGCGTTTTGAAGCGCGGCAACCAGAATATGATTGCCACTCGCATCGGAAATTTCTGCCGGAATAGTTGCACCGTCGAAATCCGAACCAAGCGCCACACAATCAATTCCCATGCGCTCCACCATGTAGTCGATATGGCGGATCATGTCGGAAATCGGTGTGTTTCCATCGTTGCGACCGTCGGCTCGCAGCATCGTTACAGCATAGTTCAAACCAGCCAGACCCTTGCTTTCCTTGATTGCATCCATCTGCTTGTCGGTAAGGTTGCGGGCCACCGGCGTCAACGCATGCGCGTTCGAGTGACTGGCAATCAAAGGCTGGTCACTGGTCTTTGCCACATCCCAGAAGCCCTTTTCGGTGATGTGCGAAAGATCGATCAGAAGCCCCAAGCGGTTGCAGGCGCGAACCAGTTCAAAACCGGCATCGGTCAGACCCGGCCCTGTATCCGGCGACATGGGATAAGCAAAAGGCACACCGTGGCCAAAAATGTTGTGGCGGCTCCAAACCGGGCCGAGAGAGCGCAGGCCTGCGGCATAAAACACATCAAGCGCGTCGAGATCCGCCCCGATCGCCTCGCAGCCTTCCATGTGCATGACGGCGGCAAAGACGCCATCTGCCATCGCGTTGCGGATGTCAGCGGTAGACCGGCAGAGCCTCCAGGCACCTGCCCGGTCAAGTTTCAGGGCAATCGCTGCTTTTTCAAGCGCAATATCGAGAGATGGCGAACGTTCCAGCGGCGCAGCCAAAGGCGTCTCGTAATGGCCGTTTTCGTCAGGCTCTTTCAGAACCAGATCACCGGACGGAATATAGATGGCGCAAAGTCCGCCAACCACACCGCCGGCCTTGCAACGAGGCGCATCCATATGCCCCTCTTTGGTGCCTTTCATGAACTCTGCGACGGGATCAGCGCCGTTTTTGCTGTTGTGCCACAAGCGAAGCAAAACATCATTGTGACCATCAAAAATCGATTGCATTCAGGATTGTCCGATACGGTTTGGGCGGGCAGCCATTACAGCCGTTGGTTTGGCAGATGCCGGAATGTCACCGCGCGCACAGCCTTTAGCGGAAACAATCTCCCAAGGCTCGAATATCTGTCGTTGCCAAAACTAAGAACATATCCTCAAAGAGTGCAAGCCAGATTTTTCATCACGGCGTTTTTTTCACCACTTCCTCAGATGGGTACAGTTAAGCCACCCAGCCATCTTGCGTTTTGCCAAGAACAGGGGTCTGGAAAACACCGCAGACCTTGTCCTGCCAGGCTGCACCAGAGGTCAGTTTTTTCTCTTTCCAGCGCTCAGATTGCAGCATTGCTGCACCGATCACCACAGGCTCCAGCCCACGTGCCGCCAGCAACGACAATCCGGCGATGATCGATGTACCGCTGGAGATCACATCATCGATAAGCGCTATTCTTTTCCCCTCCATCAAGGGCAGCATACGCGGGTCGATATAGAGGCGTTTTTGCTGATCCGGTGTGGTGATGGAGGAAAGCGGCACCGACAATTCATCGAGGTACCAGAACTTGCGCGATGTGCCGAGCGGCACGTAGCGGCTATGTCCCAGTTTTCGGGCGACTTCGGCCGCCAGTGTCAAACCCAACGTCGGCAAGCCAACGATCACATCTGGGTCGTAAGCTCTGAGTTTCGCGGCAAGGTTTTCCGCGAGCGCATCCAGCACCGAAAAACTGGCCTGATTGACGATGAGCGAGGCAAGCGCATGCTGGCCATCGGCAAGCGGGCGAATAGGCAGGCGTATCTGGCGGCCATCCTCCAGGCTTGCAGGATAAAACCCGTTATGGGGACCGGAAACATCGAAGCTGCCGGGTGCGTGGATTTCCTGCCAGAACTCATATGGAAGCATATCATGTACCTTGCTCTGAGTGCTGGAAAAGGTCAGTCAATTCAGAGGTTGCTGTTCATTTCACTGATCTTCGCGCTTATAAAGCATCAGATCAAAAAGTGTACGCGGTTTTCAGATAATTCGCGCCGCAGAACCAATTCTGATTTGTTTCCAGCCGCCGCGGACTATAAGCTTGGCGGACATCTCTAAAGACAGGAACCGCCACCCGTTTCCGGTTCCATTGACCAGCAGGAATACCGCAATGCCCATGCAGGACAGAATATCAAAAGACGTGCCGTTTTTGACTGCACTGCGCAGGGATTTGCATGCCCATCCCGAGCTTGGTTTTGAAGAAGAACGCACCAGCGATATCGTTGCAAAACTGCTGGAAGAATCTGGCATTAAAATCCATCGCGGTCTGGGCAAAACAGGCGTCGTCGGCACGCTGCAGATTGGCAACGGCACCAGAACAATTGGCCTGCGTGCCGATATGGACGCGCTCGCCATGCCCGAGGTGGCAGAGCGGCCGTACAAGTCGACCGTGCCAGGAAAAATGCACGCCTGCGGCCATGACGGACACACCACCATGCTGCTCGGTGCTGCACGTTATCTCGCCGAAACCCGCAATTTTTCCGGCACGGTGCATTTCATTTTCCAGCCGGCCGAAGAAGGTCGTGGCGGTGCACGCAAAATGCTGGAAGACGGCTTCTTCGATCTGTTCCCATGCGATGCTGTCTACGGCCTGCACAACATGCCGGGTCTTGCAACCGATGAGATGGCTGTGGTCGAAGGCCCGCAACTCGCCTCGTCCGACAGTTGGCGCATCACCTTCAAAGGCGTTGGCACCCATGGCGCGAAACCGCATCTGGGCCGCGATCCGGTCACGGCAGCCGGGACCTTTTTGGCATCGCTGCAAAGCATTGTCGGCCGGGTGGTTGATCCGTTGCAGCCGGCTGTGGTCAGCGCCTGTTCCGTGCAGGCCGGCAATCCCAAAGCCCTGAATGTCATTCCCGATATCGTTGAGATCGGCGGCACGGCCCGCGCTTACACACCACGGGTCCGCGACCAGCTGGAAGAAGAAATCGGCCGCCTCGCCCATGGCACGGCCGCCATGTTCGGCATTGAAGCCTCCTATGAGTTCGAACGCCGCATTCCCCCTGTCGTGAATGATGCGGACGCAACCAAGCGGGCCCTGAAAGCCGCACAAACCGTGTTTGGATCAAAAACACAAACCAGCTTCCCGCCGTCAACAGCTGGCGATGATTTCTCGTTCTTCTCAGGCAAGGTGCCGGGCTGTTATGTCTGGCTGGGCAATGGTCCCGCCGTGGATGGCGCCCTACACCACAACACATCCTATGATTTCAGCGATGAAGCCATCGCCTCAGGCGTTGCCTTCTGGTCGACGCTGGTCGAGCAGGAATTGCTGGCCGAGTGAAAATCTGACGGCCAACGAACATCACCCCCGCCTTGAGCGTCGGGGGTGACAGGTCTGATAGGTCAGCCGAGAACGGCGAGAATTGGACTTGTCATGACCTTGCCGGTCACCACATCGGCGATGCCCATATCCGTCTGGTGCGGACCGACATTGCAAGCGAGCGTTGCGCCAAAACAGGCCTTGAACACCAGATAGGGCGGCTGCCATTCAACAACAGAACCAACCGCTTCACGCACCTGTTCAAAACCGGCCGCAACATCGGCCAATGGCGCGTCGGAGACGAGACCCGAAAGCGGCAATGGCAGAAGTGCCGTTACCTCGCCCTTCGACACGACAGCCATGCCGCCGCCCGCCTTGATGACCGCATTGGCGGCCAGCGCCATGTCGTCAACATTGCCGCCAAACACCGTTAGATTATGGCTGTCATGAGCAACGGTGGTGGCAAATGCGCCGTCCCATTCACCCCAGCTTGTCAGAAAGCCGGTGCGTGGTTTGGCGGTGGCCCTGCCGTGGCGATGAACGACGGAAATCATCGTTGTTCCCTTTGGCGGAATGACAAAACCATCCACAACCTCGGCTTCCGCCTCTCCCCACTGGGTAAAGCGCGGCCGGTCAATCGTTGCAAGGCGCACTTTGCTGCCCTCGGATTTCACCCGGAAATCATCGGCCGACAGCGGCTCGACATGAACGGAACCGAGTAACGGCTTTGTATCTGCTGCCGGCACCACAACCGACATCGCCCCATGCGCGGCAACAGGCGCACCGCTTGCGATCACATGACGCGCCTTGAAGCTTTCCAGGTTGTCGAAAACAACCAGATCAGCGCGTCGTCCGGCAGCAACGAGACCGAGATCAGAGCGGCCAAGCCGCATGGCGGCGTTCAAGGTCGCAGCCTTCAGCGCCCAGACGGCAGGCAGGCCATAACGGACCAGTCGACGAACGACATCATCCAGACCGCCACCGTTCAAAAGGTCATCGGGAAATACGTCGTCGGTGCACAGCGTTAGCGTTTGCGGCAAATGACCAAGCGTGTTCAACGCTTCGACAAATTCCGGCAGGAGGTGATCATGCGAACCGCGAAGCTCAATCGTCAAACCGGCACGCAGTTTCGACATCAGGTCATCAGCCGATGTCAGCTCATGATCGGAGGAAACGCCGGCGGTCATGAAAGCATTGAGGTCGGCACCGGCAAGACCGCGTGCATGACCGCAAATCAGTTTTTCGCTGGCAAGGCCTTCCTGCATGATGGCGCTCATGCGTGGATCACCATCGATCACACCGCGCATGTTCATCATTTCCGCAACGCCGCCGATTTCCGGCCAGAACAACAGTTCCGACAGAACACTGGCATCAAAGTCCGCACCGGCCTGTTCCAGTCCGGGGGCCGATGGCACGCAGGATGGTGCAAGTACGATGGTTCTGAGACCCAGGCCCTTTACCGCCTCGACGGCCCAACGGACACCGTCCACACCATGCACGTTTCCAAACTCATGCGGATCCCAGACAATGCTGGTCACACCACGGCTGAGAACCGCTTCAGCATAGACTGAAGGCGTCACCATCGAGCTTTCAATATGCATGTGGGTGTCGATCAGACCGGGCGCGATGAACGCACCTTTGGCATCGATGATCTTGCCCGCATCCGAGCGGCTGCCTGCTTCGTGTACGCTGGCAATCAGCGAACCGACGATACCGATATCGGCCGGGCGCAGTTCTTCCGTCACCATATCAACCAGTGTGCCACCGGTGATGAGAATATCAAACGGCTGGTCGCCACGAGCGGCCGCAACCGCACGGCTTCGCAGAGCCTCGACGTTCAAATCGTCAGGCTCGTGCTGCGGATAATCGGACATCATCGCGCGCCCTCCACCACGAGGGTTTTCAGGATGATGTCACGGGCCTCCGTCGCCTTGACGGCCGCGCCAAAGTACGCGTTAAAAACACCCCGTCCCGGGCGGGTTTCAAGCACGGTGCGGCCGCGAGTGACAGTGCCCTGCAGCTCGATATCCAGCCGAGCCTTTTGCCATGTGACAAGGTCGGGATAACAAAATGCCACCGCTGCGACCGGGTCATAAAGCGCCATGGAAGAGCGACCGCGGCTGGTTGCGATACGAATGAACCCGCCGAGGAAATCGGCAATCATCTCGGCGTTGCGACCACCGGCGTTGCGCACCGGATCGACATCCTCAGGGCTTGCCGTCACCTGACGGCAAAGGTCAAGATCCACCATATGCAATGGCAATCGGCTGGAAATGACAATCGACAGGGCTTCGGGGTCGGCGAAGGCATTGAACTCGGCAGAAGCCGTGTGATTGCCAGCGGTAGCGCCGCCACCCATCCAGGTCAGGTCGGTAATTCGCTCGGCCAGATCTGGTCGTGCCAGACAGAGAGCGGCAATGTTGGTGAGCGGACCGAGCGCAAGAATGCGCTTTTCGCCTTCACCATTTTCCAGCCAGTCGCACAATGCCGTAAAGGCCATGCCGCGTGGAATGGTCAGCGGAGCAACATCCGGCAGGGTCCGGCCAAGGGTTGGAATGCCCGTTTCACCGAGAATGCGCTCTGCAGTTTCCAACTGGCCAAGCACTGGCAGTTCACGGCCACTATGGATCGGAAAATCCCACCCAAACGCCGCAACTGCACCGGCCGCATTCTGGCAGGCCTGCTTCAGCGGCGCATTGCCGAACACCAGCGACACACCGTCGATTTCAAGACCTGACTGCATCACCACCAGAATGGCGGCAATGTCGTCAAAACCCATATCGGTATCAATCCAGACGCCCATATCAGACCTCTTTCAGGAGGGCCGCTTTTTCAATCGGCAGATCGAAATCAAGTTCATCGCCAATCGCATGGGTTGGCAATGCCGCATCCGTCTCAGCCTTGATTGGACCAAGCGGCGTGTCGAGAAGATATTCCCGTGTGTTGCCGGCAAAGGACGTGCCGCGCACAGTACCCCGGAAAGGACCGGAACCGAGGTTTACCATGCGCGGCCTCCAGGCCAGACCCGCAGCAGCGGGCACCGGGCCAGAAAGAGCCATTGGGCCATTGGGTGTCTTCAATTTTTCGCCGTCCAGCGAGAAGACATTTTCGAAACCGACGAAGTCCGCAACGAAAGACGAAACAGGAGCGTTATAAATCTCCTCCGGCGTGCCGATCTGCTCGATCGCACCGCCCTTCATCACGACGATGCGGTCTGCAAGCGCCAGCGCTTCGATCTGGTCGTGGGTCACGAAGATCATCGTTACGCCGGTTTCTTTCTGAACACGCTGAAGTTCGGTGCGCATTTCAAGACGCAGACGTGCATCGAGGTTCGACAGCGGCTCGTCCAGCAGAAGCACTTTCGGCTCCATCACCATGGAGCGGGCCAGCGCCACACGCTGCTGCTGACCACCGGACAATTCTGCCGGCTTGCGCGATGCAAAGTTGGAAAGGCCAACCGACTTCAGACCGGAATTGACCTTGTCGTCCAACGCCTTGCCACTCATGCCCTTGAGCTTGAGGCCGAAGGCAACATTCTCATACACTGTCAGGTGCGGGAAAAGCGCATAGGACTGGAACACCAGACCGACTGCACGCTTGTTGGCAGATACGCGGGTAATGTCGACGCCATCCAGATCAATCTGTCCACCGGCAATCGGCATGAGGCCGGCAACAGCGCGCATGGTCGTGGTCTTGCCGCAGCCAGACGGGCCAAGCAGCGCCAGCAATTCACCCTTGCGGATATCCAGGTTGAGATCCTTGACGGCAATCGAATTGCCGTAGGCCAGCGAGAGGTTCTGAAGGGAGAGATATTTTGCGTCAGACATAACGGGAGAACCCCAGGAAACGTTCGGCAAGGAAAACAATGCCGATGGAAAGGAAAGCCAAGAGCGAAGAAAGCGCGGCAACGGATGGGTCGAAAACGATTTCCATGTAGCCCAGCATATCAATGGGCAGGGTGCGAACGCCTGGACCGGACAGGAACAACGATACGGGCACCTGATTGAAGCTCGTTACGAAACCAAGAATGAAGGCAGACAGGATGCCACCACGGATGTTGGGCAGCACCACGCGGAAGAAAGCACCAAGCCGCGAGGAACCAAGCAGCACAGCTGCTTCTTCAATATCCGAACGCAGGTTGTTGAGGCTGGCAGACACCACCCGCACCGCATAGGGCAGAATGAGCGCCGTATGCGCAAGAAACAGTGCCAGCGTAATGCCAACGCCAAACGGCACGACAAAATAACGCAGCAAGGCAAGACCAACGATGATGCCCGGCACGATGATCGGCGCGGACACGATGGTTCTGACGGTCTCCGCAAAGGGCAGCTTGTAGCGCGACATGGCGTAAGCCGCCGGAATACCAAGCAGCAGCGCTGCAAATGTACCGCCTATCGCCAGAAACATCGACATGGCAAAACTGGCACGGAAACTTTCAACCGTGAAAACCTTGGCAATCCACTTCAGCGAAAAGCCCTGCGGCGGGAATGCCAGCGTATCGCCAGCGGAGAAGGATGCCGCGACAATGATCAGGAACGGTCCGATAAGGAAACCGAGCACCAAAAGCAGCGTGATGGGAATGAAAAGGCGTTGGGTCATTTCTTGTTCCTCGCCGTCGCAAGTCGCTTGAGCAGGATATTGGCAGCAAAGCTCATGATGATGAGAATGAAGGCGATGACGCTGGCAGAGACAAAATTGTTCGAAACCGTAACCTGCTGGTAGAGCAGCGTCTCAAGCATCAACACCTTGGAACCGCCAAGAATGGCGGGTGTGATATAGGCCGTCAACGAACCGGTGAAGACCAATGTTCCGCCAACCACCAGACCTTCCTTGGTCAATGGCAGAATGACTTTCCAGAACACCTGGAACCAGTTGGCACCCAGCACGCGGGCCGCAGCAATCGTATCCTTCGGCATGTTTTCAAGCGCACTGATCAGCGAAATGATCATCAACGGCAGGAAAAGCTGCAACAGGCCGATGAAAACAGCTGTTTCACTGAACAGGATACGGATTGGAGCATCGCTCAAACCCACGGACATCAGCGCCTGATTGACGATGCCGGTACGACCAAGAATGACGATCCACGCATAGGTACGTGCAACCGGCGAAATCATCAGCGGCAGGACAACCAGATTAATCGCATGCCCCTTGGAGCCCGGCGGCAGGCTGACAATAGCGAAGGCAGCCACGTAACCGATAACCGCAGACACCAGCGTCACGATAGCGCCCAGCTTCAGCGTGCGCAGAAACACAGTCTGGTTCAGCGGTTCGGAGAAAAAGTCGACATAGGCGCTCAGTGTCCACCCTTCCGAAGAGCGAAATCCCTCCGAGAGCAGCATGAACACGGGCACAAGAAAAACCGCTGCTGCAAAAATCGCTGCCGGCAGAGCAAGCGCCAGAGCTTCAGTCCGGTTCTGAAACATTCACATCATCCTTCAAACGGTGCATCACGCACCGCAAAGCGCAATGGAGCCCCGCAAGAGCGGAGTGCGGTCGGGTCACCCCGAGCCGCACTCCTACAGCCTTGGGAGGCTATTCTTACTTACTGGCCAACCTTGGCATTCCATTCGGAAAGCCATGCATCGCGGTTATCCAGAGCAACGTCGGACGGAATGAGCTGCAGGCTCTTTGCCGTTTCTTCGCCGTAGGTGATGTTGCTGGCAACATCGTCGGAAACCTTGACTTCCTTGTTGGTCGGGCTGTCGACCAGCTTTTCCGCCAAAGCCTTCTGCACGTCTGTAGACAGCCAGAAGTCCATGAACTGCAGCGCCAGGTCTTCGTTCTTGCCATCCTTTGGCAGGATGAGAACGTTCATGCCGCCCGTCTGGCCTTCCTTTGGCGTTGCCCATGCCAGCGGCAGGTCAAGCTTGGTGAACGGTGCCCAGGAGAAACGGCCGATCGGAGCGGCCCAGATTTCTTCCTGCTGCATCAGCTGCACGAGCTGCGAGGACTTCACGTAGAAGGTAACGATCTCGTCCTTCTTTTCGCCGAGCGCTTCGATTGCACCCTTCAGATCAGCGGTATCCTTGCCGATGGCCTTGCCCAGCATGTAGAGCGCTGGCGGACCCTGGTTGGTGGTGACGTTCGGGAATGCAACGTGGTCAACAACGTCATCCTTCAGGAGGTCAGCCCAGGAGTCGATCTTCATCTTGTCGGTGCGGTAAACGATCGAGGTGGCGTAGAAGTTGACGCCAACGCTCATGCCATCGCCGTTTGGATCCTTGGCAATGTCGTAGAGCTTCTCGATGTTTGGAACCTTGGCAGAATCGATTTTCTGGGTCAGGTCCTTGCGGGTGGCAGACAGCGCATCCGCCATCGAAACGATTGCCAGGTCAACGACAGGGTTGGCCTTGTTGGCTTCCATCTTGGCCAGACGCTCAACGCTGTTGCCGGTTTCAACGACCAGCTTGCAGCCACACTTTTCTTCAAAAGGCGTGTAGACCAGTTCCTTGAACTCGTCCTGCGCAAATGCGTAGACGGAGATCGTCAGCGTCTTGTCCTGCGCCTGTGCGGCACCCATGGTCAGCATCAGGGCGGTGCCTGACGCGAAAAGAATCTTTTTCATGATATGTGTTCTCCAGCTCTAGAGTTTTTGACGTTCATAAGATCATTGGTCACCGGGCCTGCCGAACCACGGATGACAAGTTCCATTGGCACCTTGGAAACATCTGAGGTCACATTTCCTGCCAGGAATTTTCCAACCACATCCTCGTTTTCGATGACGTTGACGAGTGCGGCCACGGCAATCTCTGCAATACGGTCCATGTCCATGCGCATGGTGGTCAAAGGCGGCGTAACAACCGGTGCCCAGATGAGGTCATCAAAACCGGCAACACTGACCTGCTCGGGTACATTGATGCCTTCGCGCTGCAATTCGGTCAGAACGCGCAGGGCGTGAAGATCGGACACTGCGGCAAAGGCCGTAAAACCATCCTCGACCTTTTTGGCGAGACCCAATCCGCAATCACCACCTGACGTCTGTTCCAGACGTTCGATCCATAGTGTTTCCGTAACACAGCCATTTGGCAAGGCAGAACGAAGGCCACCCAGTCGGTCATTCTGCACATTGGAGTCAGGGTTTTTGCCAACCAGCAATATCTTGCGGTGGCCAAGATTTGCCAGATATTGGCCAAGCATCGCCCCACCTGCCCAATGGTCGGCAGACACCGTATTGCCCGGCGTCGAAGGGCTGTCGATCACCGCCACTGGAAAATCGACATCAGCAATGCGAGTACCGCGCCGTGGAACAATCACCATGCCATCGACACCACGCTCGATAAGCCGGTTGATCGCTTCTGTCTGCTTGGAAATCTCGCCGCGGGAGTCGGCAATCAGCACGCCATAACCGGCATTGCCGGCAGCCTGCTCAATCGCCTGCGCAATCTGCGGGAAAAGAGGGTTGGCAATGTCGGGAAGAACAAGACCGAGAACACCGCTGCGACCGGTGCGAAGCGCCCGACCGGCAGAGCTTGGCACATAACCAAGCTCATCGGCCGTCCTGCGGATTTTCTCACTCAACTCGGCAGACACGCGCCCCTTGCCTGAAAGCGCGTTGGAAACCGTCGCAACCGACACACCCAATGCCGTTGCGATCGCGCTCAGATTCGTTCCGGGCCGCACAGTTGCCATACCAATCAATCGTAATGATTAAACGTTTAATCAGCATAAGCGAGATGTGTTTGCGAGTCGAGTCCCGCCGCCTCAAAAACAAGGGATAACGTGATAAAGCCCTCAAACGATGATCAAATTTATAAATTGACTTCTTGGCGGTAAACCTCGACCTGCCGCAGCAGCCATTCTCGAAACAGCTTTACCGGTCCGTGATTGGCCCGTGAAAGCGGCGCGACCGCATAATAGGAACTTGGGCTTCTGACCTGATGCGGGAAGGCCTGCACGATCTGCCCGCTCTTCCGGGGGGGGGGGGGGGGGGGGGGGGGGGGGGGGGGGGGGGGGGGGGG
>NZ_DAMDBP010000001.1:161613-231130 GCF_032092815.1 Agrobacterium sp.
GTTCGATTTCAATCAGGAACAGCGGCATCAACGCCACCCCGAGGCCAGCGATACAGGCCTGCGCAACGCTGGAAAACTGCTCGAACCGCATGCCCTTGGACGGTGCGGAAACGATGCCCGCACTCTGGAACCAGTGATCCCAGGCACCGGGCCTTGACGCCATATGTAACAGTGGCAGATCGGCAATATCCTGCGGTGTGGCAATCGGGTGTTCAGCCAGAAACGCCGGACTGCAGACTGGCGCCACCATTTCCGGCATCAGAAAGGTGCTTTCGGCCGCAGGCCAATCCGCCTGTCCGATATGGATGGCCATATCGAGGCCCTCCTTTTCGAAATCGAACTGGCCGATACGGGTAGCAAAATTGATGGTGATTTCGGGGTGGCTATCAACGAAATCGGGAATGCGCGGCAACAACCAGCGTGTACCAAATGTCGGCAACATCGCAAGGTTTAAAACACTCCCATGCGTTTTAGTCATAAGCTGCAGTGACGCCGCCCGTATTTCACCCAAGGCCGCGCCAATCGCCTTGGCATAGGAACGACCCTCTGTTGTCAGTGTAACACCCCGCGCGCCACGTTCGAAAAGCCGCACACCAAGCTGCTCTTCCAGCGACATAACCTGACGGCTGATCGCCCCTTGCGTCAGGGAAAGCTCATCAGCTGCCAGCGAAAAACTGCCAAGCCGCGCAACGGAATCGAAGGCAGCCAACGCACTGGAAGACGGCAATAATTTGCGGCTGAGCGTGGTCATGTTTCATTACTATAAGGAATAGGAAGATGAGTAAACATTGCTTGCCTGCGGCGACCGAATGGCCAATTATTCCAGCCATAAACAGGAGACGTGATTGTGAGCGAGCGTGTTGCATTCAACTGGCAGGATCCATTCCTGCTTGAAGACCAACTGACAGAAGATGAGCGGATGATCCGCGATACGGCAGCGGCATTTGCTGAAGCCGAACTTCTGCCTCGCATTCAGGAAGCCTATCTCGCAGAGACATCCGAACCGGAACTGTTCCGCCTGATGGGCCAGACCGGTCTGCTGGGTGTGACGTTGCCGGAAAAATATGGCGCAGCCGAAGCTAGTTATGTGGCCTATGGTCTCGTTGCACGCGAAGTCGAACGCATCGACAGCGGTTACCGCTCGATGATGAGCGTGCAGTCCTCGCTGGTTATCTATCCGATCTTTGCCTACGGCTCTGAAGAACAGAAAGACAAATATCTGCCGGGCCTCGTATCCGGCGAGTTGATCGGCTGCTTTGGCCTGACGGAGCCGGACGCCGGCTCTGACCCCGGCGGCATGAAAACCCGCGCCGAGAAGATCGAAGGCGGTTATCGTCTGCGTGGTGCCAAGACATGGATTTCCAACGCACCGATCGCAGATGTGTTTGTGGTCTGGGCCAAGTCCGAAGCCCACAACAATGAAATCCGTGGCTTCGTGCTGGAAAAAGGCATGAAGGGTCTTTCCGCCCCTAAGATCGGCGGCAAGCTCTCCCTGCGAGCATCCATAACAGGTGAAATCGTCATGGACGGCGTAGAAGTGGGCGAAGACGCGCTGCTGCCAAACGTCTCCGGCCTCAAGGGCCCGTTCGGCTGCCTGAACCGTGCACGCTACGGCATTTCCTGGGGTGTGCTGGGTGCCGCCGAAGATTGCTGGGTTCGTGCCCGTCAATATGGCCTTGACCGCAAACAGTTCGGCAAGCCGCTGGCTGGCATGCAGCTTTACCAGAAGAAACTTGCGGACATGCAGACGGAAATCACCCTTGGTCTGCAGGCTTCCTTGCGAGTTGGTCGCCTGATGGATGAGCACAAGATGGCCCCTGAGATGATTTCCATCGTCAAGCGCAACAATTGCGGCAAGGCACTGGACGTGGCGCGTCAGGCACGCGACATGCACGGAGGCAACGGCATCCAGATCGAATACCACGTCATGCGCCACGCGCAGAACCTGGAAACTGTCAACACCTATGAGGGCACCCATGACGTACATGCGCTGATCCTCGGGCGTGCACAGACCGGCATTCAGGCCTTCTTCTGATCTTAAAAAGGCATCGAAAGCAAGCAACCGGCATCCGTACAGGTGCCGGTTTTTTCATGGCTGAATATGGTTTGAACCGCATAAAATGCGCCCAACTGTGCCTAAAACGACGTTTCAGTTCAATAAATTTGACGGCAAATCATATTGCAATGCAGCAGGTGAGACCTAATATAAGACGTGTCCGGTCCCCACCCTTTAACGGCACAAGATTTTACAACGCGCTGTCAGCCAGTTTCACGTCTATGGTTTTCTAACCACCGGACAAGTCCTGGAATTGGTCCCTCGTTTGGCGCGTTGAGCACACCAAATCACAAAGGTTTGACATGTACAGCTATCCAGACATCCAGCTTTTCATCAATGGCGAATGGCGCAATGCCATCAACGGTGAGACGATTGCCGTCAGCGATCCAGCCACCGACGAAATCATTGGCAAGATCGCCCATGCCACCAAACCTGATCTCGATCTGGCACTGGCTGCGGCTGACGAAGGTTTCAAGGTCTGGCGTGATACCTCGCCTTATGATCGCTCCAAGATCATGCGTCGCGCCGCCGACATTCTGCGCGAACGCAAGGATTACATTGCCTGGATCATGACCCGCGAACAGGGCAAGCCGCTGGCACAGGCAGCCATGGAAGTGGTTGGCGCAGCCGACACCATCGACTGGTTCGCCGAAGAGGCCCGTAGAACCTACGGTCAGGTCATTCCGTCACGCGCCACTGGCGTTTCGCAGCTTGCCATCAAGCTGCCGGTTGGCCCGGTTGCAGCCTTCACACCGTGGAACTTCCCGATCAACCAGATCGTGCGCAAGCTGTCCGCTGCCCTGTCCACAGGCTGCTCCATCATCGTCAAGGCGCCAGAAGAAACCCCGGCATCGCCAGCTGAACTGATCCGTGCCTTTGCTGATGCCGGCGTACCAGCTGGCGTCATCAATCTTATCTACGGTGTACCGGCAGAAATTTCGGAATACCTCATTCCGCATCCGGTCATCCGCAAGATATCGTTTACCGGCTCGACCCCAATCGGCAAACACCTTGCGGCCCTGGCTGGCAAGCACATGAAGCGCGCCACCATGGAACTGGGCGGTCACGCACCGGTCATGATCTTTGATGACGCCGATATCGAAAAGGCAATTGCTGTTACCTCCCTGTCGAAGTACCGCAATGCCGGACAGGTCTGTGTTTCGCCTACCCGCTTCCTGGTTCAGGAAGGTGTCGCCGATCGTTTCCTTGAAGGTTTCGTAGAAGCTGCCAAGGCCATCAAGGTCGGCAATGGTCTTGAAAGCGATGTCACCATGGGCCCGTTGGCCAATGAATGCCGCATTCCGGCCATCGAAGCACTGATCAACGATGCTGTTTCGCATGGCGCCGAATTGAAGACCGGTGGCAACCGCATCGGCAACCGCGGCAACTTCTTCGAGCCTACGGTTCTGGCCAATGTGCCAACCCACGCCAAGATCATGAATGACGAGCCATTTGGCCCGGTCGCCATCATCAACAAGTTCTCGAAGTTCGAGGACGCGGTGACGGAAGCAAACCGCCTGCCCTTCGGCCTTGCCTCTTACGCCTTCACCGGTTCTGCCAAGACAGCCCACGACCTCGGCCGTCAGGTGGAAGCAGGCATGCTGACCATCAACCACAATGGTCTTGCCCTGCCGGAAGTGCCGTTTGGCGGCATCAAGGACAGTGGTTACGGCACGGAAGGTGGTTCAGAGGCCACACAGGCCTATCTTGAAACCCGCTTCATCAGCCAGATGAGCTGATAACAGCACAGCTTTTCAGGAAAACCCGGCGCCACAAACGCCGGGTTTTCTTTTATCGATTGCCTCGCAATTGTTTTGCGATTAAGGAACAAAAAGAGAACAATTGGAGCGCAGAAAATGGCGCAAGAACCGCAACCCGCCCTGAAGGAAATATTCAATCGCGACCGCCTGTTGCATCTTGCGTCCATTACCAAGGCGGCACATGCACCGTTTGATGAAGCGGCTTTCATGCATCACGCCATGTTGGGGTTGGATGATCTCGGCATCATGCAACGCATGCGTCAGGTGGCCACGGCATGGCACGCCGTGTTGCCCGGTGATTACAGCCGTAACCTCGAAATTCTTTCTGCGCTCGCACCTCATATCCAGCATGGCTTTACCTCGATCAGCCTTGCAGAATATGTGGCGCTGTATGGTCAGGACCACTTCGAAAAGTCGATGCAGGCCCTGCACTATTTCACCCGATTTGGTTCATCGGAATTTGCCGTCCGGCATTTTCTGGCAAAAGACTTGCCGCGCACTCTGAGCGTCATGCAGACATGGGCCTCTGACGAAAACGAACATGTCCGCCGCCTCAGTTCAGAAGGTTGCCGTCCACGCTTGCCATGGTCTTTCCAGCTGAAGGCATTGGTGGACGACCCCGCCCCTGTTATGCCGATCCTTGAGGCACTGAAAAGTGACCCTTCGCTTTATGTTCGCAAGTCAGTGGCCAATCATCTCAATGACATCACCAAGGACAATCCGGCCTTCGTTTTGCAGACGGTAGCGACATGGCCAACCGACAATCAGCACACCACCTGGATCATCCGGCAGGCGCTGCGTACCCTGATCAAGAAAGGCGACAACGCGGCTCTCGCCATCCTTGGTGTGAAGGGCAAGGCGGACGTCGAGATTGAAAGCTTTCAGGTGTCACCCGACAACATCTCACTTGGCGAGAATGTGCGAATTGCCGCTGCGATCACGGCGACCGGTACGGAGCGACAAAAGCTGGTGGTGGACTATGCCCTGCATTACGTCAAAAAAGCCGGCAGCACGGCGCCCAAGGTTTTCAAATGGAAAGAACTTCATCTGGAACCCGGCGAGAGCGTCGACCTAAGCATCAACCGCGCCATCAAAGACTTTACGACCCGGACACATTATCCGGGCCGCCATCGGGTCGATCTGCTGATCAATGGTGAAATCAAGGCGCAGGGTGAGTTCACCCTCACTTCATAAGACCCCAAGGTTTAGCTTGCCGGAAAAATGCGGGCCCGTCGCACAACCACATATCCGGTTTCGCCGGCTTCAACGCCGTTTTCCGGCGGCACATCAAATTCCAGGATGTCGCCAGCTTCGGTGCTGGCGATCACACGGCGCTCTCCCGCCCGGTCCAACACCCGGATAACCTTCGCAGGCAATCCGTCATGAAGGTGTTCCCAATCCAGATCGACTGGACGGACGAAGATATCGACCTTACCGTCACCGGAATGATAGGCAAAAGGCAATTCCATATCACCGACAAACACCTTGCCGTTTCTGGCAACGCCGGAGATGCGGTTGGCATCGCCCAGAAAGCGCATGACGAAAGGCGACACGGGGTTACGGCAGACCTCTTTCGACGTGCCCTGCTGCTCGATCTTGCCATCTTTCAGAATGACAACACGGTCGGCCAGATCGAGCGCTTCTTCCTGATCATGTGTCACAAAAATCGTGGTGATACCTAGCTCTTCATGGATCTCACGCAGCCAGCGACGCAGATCACGGCGCACATTGGCATCGAGAGCACCAAAAGGCTCATCCAGCAGCAACACTTTCGGATCGACCGAAAGCGCGCGGGCCAGTGCAACACGCTGGCGCTGACCGCCGGAAATCTGCGCCGGGAAACGATCCCCCAAACCGTCCAGCTTTACCAGCCGCAACAATTCATCAACGCGGGCAGCAATCGCCGCCTTGTCGCGTTTGACGCGCGACACCTTCATGCCAAAGGCAATGTTTTCATTAAGCGTCATGTGCGGGAACAGCGCATAATGCTGGAAGACAAAACCGACACCACGGTCTCTCACCGGAATATTGGTCGCGTCCTCATCACCAAACATGATGCGGCCGCCATCGGCATATTCAAGCCCGGCCACCATGCGCAGGATCGTCGTTTTGCCAGAGCCGGAAGGACCGAGCAGCGCAAGCAGTTCACCGCTTTCGATATCCAGAGACACATCATGCACGGCACGGAATGTATCGAAGGTCTTCACCACATTTTCGAGGCGGATTTTCATGCATGTGTCTCCGTGGATGCAGCACTGGCACCATTGTCAGCCTTGCGGCCACGCCCGGCGCCGCGTCGTTCCAGCATGACCTTGGCAATGATGGTCACCACCGCCAGGAAAGCCAGAATGGAGGCGGACGCAAAGGCACCCGCCGTCTGATAGTCATGATAAAGTAGCTCGATGTGCAGCGGCAGCGTGTTGGTCTGCCCGCGAATATTGCCTGACACCACCGAAACCGCACCGAACTCACCCATCACACGCGCGTTGCAAAGCACAACGCCATACAGCAGAGCCCATTTGATATTCGGCAATGTCACCGAGAAGAATGTCCGCCAACCGGAAGCACCGAGTGACGTTGCCGCCTCTTCCAGGTCACGACCCTGCGCCTGCATCAGCGGAATAAGCTCACGCGCCACAAACGGCGCCGTCACGAACATCGATGCAATCACAATGCCTGGGAGGGCAAACAGGATCTTAATGTCATAGGCATCCAGCAGTGGCCCAAACAGCCCCTGCAGACCATAGACAAAAAGATAGGCCACACCCGCAACAATCGGTGAGATCGAAAAGGGTATTTCAATCACCACCAGAAGCAGCCTGCGGCCGGGAAAATCAAACTTGGTAATTGCCCATGCCGCCGCAATACCGAACACCGTGTTGATCGGAACCGCAATCAAAGCCGTGATCACCGTCAGGAAAATCGCATGCCGTGTATCGGGATGAATGATCGTTGCCGAATAGGCCTTCAAGCCCGCCGAGAATGCCTCAACACCAATGATAACAAGCGGCGCAACCACCAGCAGAAAACCGATGATCAGCACAAAGGCAATCAGGGAGCGGCGGACAAGCGGCGTATCCCCAACGCGTGGCGGTTTGCGATGAGAAGAGATAACACTCATGGCTTCAGCTCCTCACCGTGTAACGCAAGGCACGAGCCTGCAGCAGGTTGGTCACCGCCAGCATCACGAATGCCGTCAACAACAGTACGGATGCAATCGCTGCGGCGGCCTGATAGTCATATTCCTCAAGCCGGATAAAAACGAGCAGCGAGGTGATTTCCGTCTCAAACGGCTGGTTGCCGGCGATAAAAATAATCGCACCGAATTCACCCAGACTGCGGGCAAAGGACAGCGACAGACCGGCCAGAATGGCGGGCGTCAGAAGCGGCAAAATGACCTTGCGAAAGATTTCCCAGTCGGACCCACCAAGCGATTGCGCCGCCTCTTCGAGAGCAGGATCGAGGTCTTCCAGCACCGGCTGCACCGTGCGCACGATAAAGGGCAGGCTGGTAAAGGCCATCGCAATCATGATGCCAAGCGGCGTATAGGCAACCTTGATGCCGATCATGGCCAGAACAGAGCCAAACCAGCCATTACCGGCAAACAGGGCCGTCAGCGCGATACCGGCAACGGCGGTCGGCAATGCAAAGGGCAGATCGACAATTGCATCAACAAAACGCCAGCCGGGAAAACGGTATCGCGTCAGCACCCATGCCAGCGCCAAACCGAACACCACGTTAAAGCACGTGGCCGCCAAGGCGCAAAGAACCGTCACGCGGTAGCTGGCAACCGCACGCGGCGATGACACGATGTTCCAGTATTCAACAGGCCCAAGACTGGCCGCCTTGAACACAAGCGCTGCCAGCGGCAGCAAGACGATAACGCCAACGTAAAAAAGGGTTACGCCGAGTGAGAGGCTTAACCCCGGCAAGACATTGCGTTTCAAACGGCATCCCCCAAACAAATTGACCCGGCAGGTTTACCCTGCCGGGTTAAATCCGTATTCAGCTCGATTTTATCAACGGTTGCCGTAAAGCTTGTCAAGGACGGCGCCAGAGGCAAAATGCTCCTTCTGTACCTTATCCCAACCACCGAAAACATCGTCCACCGTCACCAAGCGAATTGCAGGGAACTGATCCTTGAATTCTGCAGCGACCTTTTCGTTGTTGACGCGGTGGCCAAATTCAGCGGCGATCTTCTGACCGTCTTCCGTGTAGAGGAAATCGAGGTAGGATTTTGCCAGTTCACGCGAGCCGCGCTTGTCAGCAACCTTGTCCACGACAGCAACCGGGAATTCTGCAAGCAGGCTGACGGACGGCACAACGCTTTCGAACTTGTCCGTGCCATACTGCTTGGCAATGCCACGGGTTTCCGCTTCGAAGGTAATGATCACGTCACCGATTTCGCGCTCGACGAAGGTCGTAGTGGCAGCACGGCCTCCAGTGTCAAAAACCGGAACGTTGGCGAAGATCTTCTTCACAAAACCTTCAACCTTCGCCTCGTCGCCGTTAAACTTTTCCTTGGCGTAAGCAGTGGCAGCCAGATAGGTGTAGCGGGCGTTGCCGGAGGTTTTTGGGTTCGGGAACACAATCTTCACGTCATCGCGGGCCAGATCATCCCAGTCCTTGATGTTCTTAGGGTTGCCGGAGCGTACCAGGAAGGACGGGAAGGAGTAGAATGGCGAAGCGTTGTTCGGGAAATCTTTTTGCCAGTCAGCTGAAACGAAGCCCTGCTTTACCAGGAAGTCAATATCGGTCACCTGGTTGAAGGTAACGACATCAGCTTCAAGGCCTTCAACGATGGCACGAGCTTGCTTGGAGGTGCCTGCGTGCGACTGGTCGACTGTCACGCCCGGATGCGCCTTGACGAAGGCCTCATTTTCGGCGGCAAAAATTTCGCGCGCAATGTCGTAGGATGCGTTGAGAATGGTCTTCGGTGCTTCGGCATAGGCCTGACCCGACAGAAGGACAGCAAGTGCTGAACCGAGAATGAGAAGGCGCTTCATTGAATTCCCCAAAAGTGAACTGGCCATGAAACTACAGATAGCAGGCCGTCCATGCGAGGAATCCCCCTCCAACACCTCTGCGGAAAGGAGAATTTTACGCCAAATGAATTGGCGGAATGCGATTAATATTCCGCCTTTGCGCGATTAACGGATGTATTGCCTAACGCTATCACCGAGCTACAATCTATGGCTTTCAAAAATTGGACTATGATTTCGCTTAAAAAATCGGTCGATATCGGCGCTTTCAACCTGTGCCAACAGGGCTGGCTGCCACTGCGGATTGCGCTCCTTGTCGATCAGTGCGGCCCTCACCCCTTCGTAAAAATCATGGCCTTTCAGCACCTCAAGTCCAGCCGAAAATTCGCGCTCCAGGCATTCGATCAGACCGGAACTCTCACGGGCCAGTCGCAACATACGCAAGGTGATTTTCAGACTGGTCGGCGACCGTTTTTCCAGGCTTTGAAGCGTGGTCTTAGACAGATCATCATCCCTGGCCTTCAATGCGGCAATGATCTCTTCAACCGTATCATGGCTGAAAACGGCATCGATCAGTGCGCGACCGCTTTCAAACATCCCCGGTGATGGCAGCGTCGAAAATTGCGACAACAGCGTCTCGATGCCTTTGTGCACATCCGAGGGCCCGAGGGTAGAGATTGCAAGGGTCAACTCCTCCAGGCGCTCTGATGGCACGTGGACATCCGCAAGCCCTGCAAATATCGCATCTGCGGCATTGACCTCATTGCCGGTCAATCCCATCCAGGTGCCGATTTCGCCCGGCGCTTGCGGCAAAAGCCAGCTGACGCCGACATCCGGAAAATAACCAATGCCGGTTTCCGGCATGGCAAGGCGTGTGCGCTCGGTCACCACACGAAATGCCCCATGCGATGACAGACCGACACCGCCACCCATGACGATTCCATCCATCAAGGCCACATAGGGTTTGGGATAATGGGCGATGGTGTGATTGAGCGGAAACTCCTCCCGCCAAAAGCGACTGACATCAGGGTCATTCGCCTTACCGAGATCATGAATGATACGAATATCTCCGCCGGCACAAAAGGCCCGCCCACCCTCGCCACGCACAACGACACTCGCAATCGACGGATCATCGGCAAAATCGGCAAGGGCTGATTTCATGGCCCTCACCATGCCTAGATTGAGACTGTTGAGCGCACGGGGACGATTGAGGCGAATGATCCCGCAATGGCCCTTGCACTCGACGATAAGCTCGTCATTCAGATCAACCGTGTCATTCATCTCATCACCTAAAATTGATCACCTGGAATCAACATCCTGATTTCAAGTGAAAGCATATTTTTCAGGTGACAATAATTGCGAAACATCAACTTCAGTACAAGTTCGATACAGCTTTTATTCCGAAAGCAGCAGGCATTTGACAAATGACAACCATGGCGTTCTTGCAACGCAGCAAGAACGCTTGACGCATCCCGAATCATGCCTTGTAATGACGTCTCAGATTGCCGGCGCAATCCCTGTCCAGCGTCCTGCCGGCGTGCCGTATAGCGTTGCAAACGCAACGATCAGCAACAGGAGATTTGAAATGCAGTCTTCCGAACATGAATGGATCAGCAAGCGTGCCTACACCCTGTGGGAAGCAGAAGGACATCCTAGTGGCAGGGATGCCGAACACTGGGGACAGGCCAGCAGAGAGTTTCAGCTGCTGAACCAGTCCGCCGCCACGCATCCAGCAGTCAAAAAGAAAACAACGTCGAAGGCGACAACAGCGGCCAAGCCCAAAACCAAGGTAAAAGTTGCAGCCGAATAGGCCCACAAAAAAGCCCCGCAAATGCGGGGCTCTCTTTTGTTTCAATCAGGAGAAGTTCAGGGCGCGGTCACCATTCTCATCCTTGATGCGGGTCGGCAGGCCGATCCGGTTCAGGATATCGAGGAATGGCTGCGGCGGCAGCTCTTCAACATTCGCCATCTGCTTCACGTCCCATTCACCTGTTGCAATCAGCATGGCTGCAGCAACTGGCGGAACACCGGCAGTGTAGGAAATGCCCTGGCTGCCGACTTCTTCATAGGCTTCCTTGTGGTCAGCCACGTTGTAGATGAAGACTTCGCGCTCCTTGCCGTCCTTGGTGCCCTTGACGATATCGCCAATGCAGGTCTTGCCGACATAGTCAGGTGCAAGCGAAGACGGATCAGGCAACACGGCCTTGACCACCTTCAGCGGCACGACTTCCAGTCCTTCAGCCGTTTTGACCGGCTTTTCTGACAGCAGACCAAGGTTGTTCAGCACGGTGAAGACGTTGATGTAATGGTCACCAAAGCCCATCCAGAAACGGACATCGGCACCGTCCATGTTCTTGGACAGCGAATGCACTTCATCATGCCCGGTCATGTAGGCTTTCTGCTTGCCTACCACCGGCAGGTCAAACTCCTGACCGATCTCGAACATCTTGTTCGTCTGCCATTGCTGGTTCTGCCAGGAGTAAACAACGCCCGTAAATTCGCGGAAGTTGATTTCCGGGTCGAAGTTGGTCGAGAACCAACGACCATGGCTGCCTGCATTGATATCGACGATATCAACCGAGGTGACCTTGTCGAAATATTCATCCTTGGCAAGACGGGCATATGCGTTCACGACGCCAGGATCGAAACCAACGCCGAGAATGGCGGTAATGCCCTTTTCCTTGCATTCTGCGGCACGCTTCCACTCGTAGTTACCGTACCACGGTGGTGTCTCGCAGATCTTGCCTGGATCTTCATGAATGGCAGTATCCATATAGGCAACGCCCGCGTCCATGCAGGCGCGAAGAACGGACATGTTCACGAAAGCCGAACCGACGTTGATGACAATCTCAACTCCGGTTTTCTTGATCAAGGCTTTTGTTGCCTCAACATCCATAGCGTCAAGCGCATGGGCCTCAAGCTTCACCTCGGTTTTGAGGCTCTTCTTCTCGCGTACGGATTCGACAATCTTGCGGCACTTTTCAACGGTGCGTGACGCAATATGAATGTCTCCCAATACATCGCTGTTCTGGGCGCACTTGTGCGCCACGACCTGTGCTACGCCACCGGCGCCGATGATGAGAACGTTCTTCTTCATTTCAGGTGATGCCTCCTTTTCCCCACGGGGATAAGATACTGTTGGGTTTGGTTTTACAGGAACTGCCGTTTTGGCAGTTCGTGTTACGATAGACTTTGCTCGTAATCGGCAAAATCGAATTCACGGACCGGACGCAGCGAGCCATCCAGTTCCTTGATGACGATGGCTGGCATTTTCACGCCATTGAACCAGTTCTTCTTGACCATAGTATAGCCGGCTGCGTCCTGAAACGAAATCCGGTCGCCGATCTTGAGTTCAGAGCCAAAACGGAACTCACCAAAAATGTCACCGGCCAGGCAGGACTTGCCGCAGACCATGAAGCTGTGATCGCCTTCATTTGGCGTTACCTTGGCATTTTCGCGGTAGATCAGCAGGTCAAGCATATGAGCTTCGATCGAGCTGTCGACGATTGCCAGGTTCTTGCCATTGTATAGCGTATCGAGTACGGTCACTTCCAGCGTCGTGCTCTTGGTAATCGAAGCCTCACCTGGCTCCAGATAGACCTGCACGTCGTATTTTTGCGAAAACGCCTTGAGGCGGTCGCAGAACGCGTCGATCGGGTAACCTTCGCCGGTAAAGTGAATGCCGCCACCAAGGCTCACCCATTCAGCGCGCGACAGCAGCGATCCGAACTTGTCCTCGATCTGCGTGAGCATGCGGTCGAACAACGCGAAATCATTGTTCTCGCAGTTGTTGTGGATCATGAAACCGGAAATGCGGTCCATGACCTTTTCAACCTTGCTCACATCCCATTCGCCAAGGCGGCTGAATGGACGAGCCGGATCGGCCAGGTCAAAGCTGGACGAACTGACCTGGGGGTTGAGACGCAGTCCGCGCGTAATGCCAGACGCCTTGTCTGCAAAACGCTCAAGCTGGCTGATCGAGTTGAAGATGATCTTGTCGGCATGAGAGATGACTTCATCGATCTCATAATCGGCATAGGCAACGCTGTAGGCGTGCGTCTCACCACCGAATTTTTCGTGACCAAGCCGTACCTCGTAAAGCGAGGATGATGTCGTGCCATCCATATACTGGCTCATGAAGTCGAACACCGACCACGTCGCAAAGCACTTGAGCGCCAGCAAAGCCTTGGCTCCCGACTTCTCACGAACATAGGCAATCTTCTCCATGTTCTGGAGCAGTTTGGACTTGTCGATCATGTAATAAGGTGTCTGAATCATCGCGTCGTCACATCTTCGTCTAAGGATTTTGATGGGCCTTATATGATGCTTGTGACAGGAAAACAAATAAGCACGCATAAATGTTGTGCCTGTGCAAAACTTTACTTCACAAAAACCGACCGTCTGCGCCCTGCCGCTCCGTAAATTGCGCGTCACGATGGAACAATATGCTCATCGAAGATGTTTATGCCGCAGATCAAGCAATTGGCTGAACGTACTCGCTCGAACATCTGGGTGCATAGGCCAGACTGGAGATTGAAATGAAGGGCATAGTTTTGTGGATGGTGGGCATTCCGTTACCCATCATTATTCTTCTCTACTTCTTCGGGTATATGTGAAACACTTAAAACGCGAGCTTTCACACAAAAACAACTGAAAGGGACAACACATGGCTGGACCACGCAACGTGAATGAAAAGATCGATCAGGCTCTGGAAAACGACAATGTTGCGGATATTGCCGAGCAGTTGGCGCGGTTGCGTGAAGATCTAGCCGGTCTTGCCAAAAGCGTAAAAGCCCTTGGCGTTGATGCGGGTGATGAACTCAAGGCGCAGGCAAGTCGTGTGACGGATGAAGCGATCAACGCATCCACCCAGGCCGCACAAAATGTTCGCGACGAGTTTTCCGCACTCAATCAAAGCCTGGCGGAACAGGTGCAGCGCAAGCCCCTTCAGTCGCTCGGCATTGCTGTCGCCGTTGGCTTTATGCTCGCCGTCATCAACCGTCGCTAAATAAACGTCATGCTCCAGACCTTGCTCGTTTACCTCAGCGACACCCAACGTGAGGGCAGATTGGTCACCCGCCGCATGCGCTGCAAAGCCATGCTGTGGGTATTTTGCCTGTTCAGCTTTCTGCTGGCTGCCATTTTTGGTATTATCGGTGGTGCAATTTATCTGGCACAGGAAATTGGTGCCGGCCCCGCCGCCTTGCTGATTGCTGGTATCGCGTTCCTGCTTGGCGTTATCGCACTCATTTCCCTGGCGATCATGAACAGGCCACGCGCCTATGGTTCGCCACCCGGCGTCGCGCAAGCGGCGATGGCACCGCTTGTCGTGCAGTCATTGGTTGGCAACGCCATGCAATCACGGCCCTACGTGACACTGGCGGTTGCCGGTGTGCTCGCATTTCTGGCTGCCCGGCCAATCGTGCGCAAATAACACTCCATCCGGCGGTCCACGGACGGCCGGATATCGTCTGCTGCAATATATTGCCGTAACAATTTATCCGCGTCACTGGCCTCGATCCGGAAACCATGCCATGAAACGCATGGGTTCAATATTTGAGAGACTGTGGATGCCAGAAAAAATTCTCGTCGTCGGTGGAGCAGGTTACATCGGTTCCCATACATGCCTCCTGCTTGCCGAAAGAGGTTACGAACCGGTCGTTTACGACAATCTTTCCAACGGACATGAAGAATTTGTGCGCTGGGGACCCTTTGAACGGGGCGACATCAGAGATCGTGCACGTCTCGACGAGGTCATCGCAAAGCACAAACCAAAAGCAGTGATGCATTTTGCGGCGCTGATCGAAGTCGGAGAATCCGTCAAGGAACCGGTTGCCTTCTACGACAACAACGTCATTGGTGCACTGACCCTGCTCTCCTGCGCGCTGAATGCCGGCATTGATGCCTTCGTGTTTTCATCCACCTGCGCGACCTATGGCCTTCCTGAACGGGTGCCACTTGATGAGCAACACCCACAAGCACCAATCAATCCATACGGCCGCACCAAGCTGATCATTGAACAGGCTCTGAAGGATTTCGGGACCTACAAAAACCTGCGCTCGGTTATCCTGCGTTATTTCAATGCGGCAGGAGCTGATTTTGAAGGCCGTATCGGCGAATGGCATACACCAGAAACCCATGCCATACCGCTGGCACTGGAGGCAGCACTTGGTCGCCGTGAAGGTTTCAAGGTTTTCGGTACCGATTATGATACGCGTGATGGCACCTGCGTGCGCGACTACATCCACGTTCTGGATCTTGCTGACGCCCATGTGCGGGCGGTCGACTATCTCTTGGCGGGCGGCTCAACGGTTGAACTGAACCTCGGCACCGGCACCGGCACCACCGTCAAGGAATTGCTGAACACGATCTCCGAGATTTCCGGACGTCCATTCCCGGTGGCCTATGCAGAGCGTCGTGAGGGTGACTCGACCACACTGGTTGCCAACAATGACAAGGCGCGCGAGGTCTTGGGTTGGGACCCGCAATACACGCTGAAGGACATCATCAGCTCGGCTTGGGAATGGCATTCCAAACACAACGGCTGAAATATCTCTGATCGACAGACATGAAAAAAGGCGGTGCACACGGCACCGCCTTTTTATTTGAACACAATCAACCCTTACGGAGTGGTCGAGGATGTTGTTGTAGACGTATCAGGCATGGCTGGCGCCTGGGCATTCTGCGCATTACGCTTTTCCTCAAGCGTCATGAACTCAGGAGCAGCCTTCAGAGCATCCGCCGTTTCCATCGTCGTCAAACGAACTGTGCCAGCTTCTGCGTCACGTGTTACAGTTACCTTGTCGATTGGTAGAGCGACATTCTTCGCGCCAATACCCAGGAAACCGCCAACACCAACCACAACGGCATCAATGCCACCATTTTCCTCAATGATCAGGTCGGTCACATTACCAATGCTTTCGTCACCCGATGTGTAAATGGCCTTGCCGATATAGTCATTGGCACTGACCTGTTGTTCAGACTGCTCGGTCAGATATTCGCCCGTTGCAGCTGCAGCGGTATCAGGCGCAACCGCATTGGGTGCAGCCGGCGCCGTTGGCTCAGCCGGGGCTGGAGCAGGGCTTTCAATCGAAGGGCTTGCTGGAGCGCCAGGGGCCGGTGTGGTCTGCGCCATCGCAATTGGTGCGAAAGCAGTTGAACCCAGCAGTGCAGCCGAAGCGATAATGGTGAGTGTCTTCTTCATATCGAACCTTCCTTTCATCCTCTCTAGAACTTGCAAAAATCGATTTGTTCGATCTTGTTTGCGGTTCGATAAGCAAACGGCATAACATCGGCGATGGTTCCCCTTTTTCTGAGACATAATGCCCAACACACGGAAATCCCTTTGCTTTTTTGTAACAACACCCCTAGTTTCACCGAGGCATCCCACTTCCAAATTGCCAAAGCATCGCATAATGTGGCGTCACTTTGGTATTTCTGCTTACCACTTGGAAAGAGCAACCAGCCGCACGATCGACAAGGAACTGGATCATCGAAAAACTCAGAGCATGGCTTGGACATCTGTTTCCAGTTGCGTCTTTAAGAGCATATATTGTGGTGATGACCACTGTGGTCACGCTACCGCTGATCCTGTTTACCGGCTTCCTCATGTTCAAGCTGCAAGCAGATGAACGTACCGACCTGCAACGTGAAACAGTGGAAGACGCCAGAGCGATAAGCCGCAGCATCGAACGACGGCTGCAGGAAATGGCAACATCCCTCAATTTGTTGGCACAGTTCCCCGAACTCGAAAGCAACGACCTGCCGGCCTTTCAACGGCGAATCCATACAAGCCTTGCTCAAGAGGGGCTGTATGTCATTGTTGCGACCAAAGATGGACAGCAGAAGCTGAACACACGTGTCCAATCAAACGAAGCATTGGGCAAGGTGCCTGCTCAAGCCGATTTGGCGACAGCATTATCGACAAACCGGATTTCAGTGTCCAACATCTTCTTTGGCAATACCAGCCAGCAGTGGGTATTCAACGTAACCCTGCCCTTGCCACCGAGGCTGGCAGCTGCGGGTGATGCCTTGATCATGACGCAGAATGCCGTTGATCTGCGTCCGCTGATCTCCACTGAAAAGCTGCCGGCCGGCTGGTCGGTCGCTGTGCTGGATGATGCCGACCGGGTGATCATTTCAAGTTCGCCCGACAATGTCGTCCCGGGGAAACCTTTTACCGAGGAAAGCCTACTTGGCCGCATGAGCAGTTTCAGCGGCAATTTCCTCGATGATGAAGGCAATGTTTTTGCCTATTCCCAATTTCTCGGCTGGTCTTGGAAAACCGTCATCTGGGGTCCTGAAGCCTCCAGCCAGGCCGCCTTGGTCAGCACCTGGCGTAACATGATGATCGGCAGTGTTCTGATGGTGCTCGGCGCCATATTGGGGGCTTACATTGTTGGTCGCCAATTGCGCAGTTCGATCCTAGAAATCACCGACATGGCCGAACGCATCGGTCAGGGTGAAATCGTCGCACCCGTGCAAACAAAAATCACCGAAGCCAACCAGGTGGCGATTGCACTGTCCAACGCGTCGTTCGACCGCAGTCAAGCCGAGGACCGGATGCTGCTGGTTTTGCACGAATTGGTGCATCGATCCAAAAACATCCTGACCCTCGTTCAGGCTATGATGCGACAGCTTGCCCGCGAAAACACCTCGATTGCCGATTTCCAGAAGGAAGTCGATCATCGTCTGCGCGGACTTGGGATGTCCATTCGCGCCCTGACGGAAACCCAGTGGCAGGGGTTGCCAATCAACAAACTGATCGAAACGCATCTTGATGTGTTCGGCAGCGTAAGCCAGCAGGTCATCAACAAGGGTGAAGATTTCATGCTGTCGCCGGAGGCAGCACAGAACCTCGGCCTGATCCTGCACGAGTTGACCACAAACTCAATTAAATACGGCGCGCTGTCCGTCAAAGACGGTATCGTTGAAATTGAATGGCAGCACTCTGAAAGAGAAGATGGTCAGGAGATGATCACCATTTGCTGGCGTGAAAAAAATGGCCCTCCTGCCAGCCCGCCAAGCCGCAAGGGTTTTGGGTCGACCATCGTCAAGCGGCATGCTGAAGGCGCGTTTTCTGGCCTTGTTGATATCGATTATGCCGTCACAGGCTTCGTCTGGACACTCACAGCGCCTCAGCGATTTTTCATGAAATCGGCACAGTCTTCCACGGCCGAAGAAAAATATTAATTTCTGCGGAACGAAATGAATGCACGCGCATTCTTACTGCAAGCCAGGAATGTTACCCCGTCCCCCGTCATTCCTTCGGCTTATGCAGGTCCCGCCCTAAGACCTGTATAAAAAAGCCCGGTTCAGCCCCCGAACCGGGCTTTTTTTATGCGGTTTTTTGCCCCGCCATGCGGCCACAAGAAAAACCCTCCGACACCACAGGCATCAGGAGGGCTATAATGTCGTCTGGCTCACATGAGTTCATGCAGCGCCAAATTCATATTGGGAATGTCAGGCGATAGCGGATATGGCTGGTTTCGATGTCATAGGCTGCTTGACCCGCCAATGCGGCCGGAACCACTTTTTCGAGAACGACACTGCCGAAATTGGCATTCTGCTTTTGGCCTTTAGATTTGGCTTCACCAGGATTGGGTTCGGCAGGCTTGCTATCGGCGGGCCGGTTTGAAAGCGGCTCTTCCCAGAGAAGCTCCAACTGATCGCCGGTATCGCTTTGAATGCGGCTACAGTGCAATGTCACTGGCAAATGGCTTGCCAGATTGCCTCCGTGAGAAATGGTATTGACCACAAGCTCATGGAAGGCCAACCCGACATAAACGGCACCATTGGGGTTCAACAGCACGTTTTCACCATGCATGCGAACGAGATGGGGATACTCAGGTAGATAGAGGTTGGCCTGCTGGCGCAGCAGATCGAATACCGATGCACCCCTCCAATCAGAATCCGTAATTAGGTCCTGCGCCTGCGAAAGCGCATGCAACCTACCTCTGAATTTGCGCAGAAATTCATCCTTGGACAGTGTGAAGCGTGCCGTCTGTGACGCAAGGCTCTGAATGATCGCCATCAGGTTTTTGGACCGGTGGCTGACTTCACGCAACAGCGACCGCAACAACTGCTCACGCCGCCGTTCGGCTGTGACTTCGCGGATCGTCGTTTTGACAACAAGCTGCTCACCACGGGTTAGTGTGGTGTAGGCGGAAAACTGGAAGATGCGGTCTTCGCCCGCTGCAACCTCCAGCATGCCACTGGCGCCGGACACCGTAAGGCCCCTGCGCAATTCTGAAAGCCTGTGAGCCAGTTCCGACCCGAACAGGTTTTCATCATTGGGTTCACAACCAGCAGGAACACCCCAAATATCCGGAAGATTGGCAATGAAGATGTAGTTAGAGGAACAATCCTGAAGCATGACAGTTTCGCCGGAGTCCAGCAAAGCCAGTATCAGCGATTCACGTAATTCCTGCTCATCCTGCCCAGGCGTGTACCAAGCCAGACGGTGCAATCATGATCTCCTTGAACTATGTCATAACTGCCGCATTGCGGATGTTATGAGGGACATCCATGTCCGGGGAAGAGAACTGCTCCTGCCCCGACATGACCGGACACATCACTTAAGCGGCAGCACGTGAGTTTTCATTGAAGAACAAAGCCTGACTGATCAGCGCCTTCACCATGTCCGGGTTGAACGGCTTGGTCACCAGGAAGGTTGGCTCTGGGCGTTCGCCCGTCAGCAATCTTTCCGGGAAAGCGGTGATGAAGATGACCGGCAGCGACGTCGACTGGAGAATTTCGTTCATCGCTTCAAGGCCAGAACTGCCATCCGCCAACTGAATATCCGCCAGCACCATTTTCGGCCGGGTTGTCTTGAACAACTCGATTGCTTCCTTGTGGGTCCGGGCAATACCGGTGACATTGTGGCCAAGGTCGGTGACCATCTGCTCGATGTCCATGGCAATCAAAGGTTCGTCTTCGATGATCATGATATCGGTCGCCACCTGACGCGCAATTTCCGAAGCAGCCGTGTCGATCAGCTCACCCAGTTTCTTTTCAGTGACCTGAATAACCTCTGCCGCTTCACTGACGCTGAACTCTTCAACGGTGGTCAGAAGAAATGCCAGACGCGGCAATGGTGGCAATGCAGCCAGATTTGCCGATGCTTGCTTTTCCCATCCGCTCAAAGGCTCATCAGGGTTAATATTGATGTTTACGGAACCAAAAATAGAGACAAACAATTGATAGAGTGAAACTCTGTCGCTGCTGGTCTTTGGATAGATGCTGACATCTGCAATCAAAGCCTCAAGGCTCGCAGCAACATAGGCGTCACCAGTGGTCTGGGAACCGCACACGGCTCTCGCAAACCTGCGCAAATAGGGCAAGTGAGGCGCTATACGAGTGGAAACTGACATTAATAATTCTCCCCTTACATGCGATTTGCGGTGCAAATCCGTGTGTAAACACGACACTTGAAAAAAAGTTCCACACCTTCGGAACTCTTTTTTGGCTGCCGCATTTTATTGTACGGCGATGAAAGGACTGCTTTGAGATATGAGTGATTTTCAAACAGATGACGATATTGCAGGAAAGGTGGATGGACCTGCGGTTCCAGCCTCCGGGCGTACTGTTATTTCCCGCAAGTTAAGAGAACTCTACGACGCTGTTCAAGACGAAGGTATTCCCGACAAATTTCTTGATCTGCTCGAAAAACTGGATGAAGCCGAGCGTAAAGCCGGTACGTCGGAGGCGCGATGACCGGTTCTTCGGATCAGAATGAGCGCGACTTCAAGCGTGAGATGCTTGCCGCGCTTCCAAACCTGCGTGCCTTTGCCATTTCCCTGATCAGATCCCGCGACCGCGCGGACGATCTGGTACAAGACACCATCATGAAAGCCTGGGCAAAACAGGAAAGCTATCAACCCGGCACCAATATGCGGGCATGGCTTGTGACCATTTTGCGCAACGAGTTTTACAGCCAGATTAGAAAATCAGGCCGCGAAGTCCAGGACACAGACGGTGCCTTTACTGCCAAGCTGTCGGTACCGCCAGAACAGAACGGTTCGGTTGACCTCCAGGATTTCCGGCAGGCACTGGCCCAGTTGCCCGATGACCAGCGTGAAGCCATCCTGCTGGTTGGTGCTTCCGGTTTTGCTTACGAAGAAGCAGCCGAAATTTGTGGTTGCCCGGTTGGCACCATCAAGAGCCGCGTCAGTCGCGCACGCCTGCGCCTCCAGGAGCTGCTTGGCATTGAAGACGAGCGTGAATTCGGGCCTGACGCCCAGATGACCGCCGTCACCACCAGCGCCATTCTTCGCTGATAAAGAAAAGGTTTGGAAGATCGCGCTTCCAAACCTTTTTCCTTTACAAAACGGCTTGACTGCTAAAAGCACGGTCCGTGGCTTTTTAATCCCTACAATCAGATCCCGGTATCCTTGACCGATTGCATCACCACATAGGTTGAGGTGTTGGAAACGGAGGGAAGACTTGATATCTTCTCACCAAGCACCCGGCGATATTTGCGGATATCTGTCGTTCTGACCTTGAGAAGATAGTCGAACGAGCCGGCAATCATGTGGCATTCCTCGACTTCCTTGATTTTTCGTACCGCAGCATTGAAATCCTCAAGAGCCTTCTCGCGTGTGTCCGACAGCTTCACTTCGGTAAATGCGATATGTTCAAGACCCAATTTGGTGGGATTGAGCGTGGCGCGAAAGCCGAGAATGTAACCATCTTCGATCAGCCTTTTCAGCCGAGCCTGACACGGTGTTTTCGACAGACCGACCTGTTTTGAAAGCTGCAGCACGGAAAGGCGGCCATCATCACTGAGCGCCTCGAGTATCTTCATATCGAATTGATCCAGATCGCCTGATTTTATACCTTGAACCATCCAGATGATCTTTCTGTTGAGCTTAATAAGACTGTTTTGCCTATTTTATTGCAAAAATAAGGACAATGCAATTTCGTGCGAAATGTTATGTTTCAGCCAGGATAAAAGGTGCGCGAAATAGTTCTGAACACCTTTGAACAAACGATTTCACGCATTGAAAATTGGAAGGACCGAACCGATGGCGGATGTCACAGGCAGCATTGGTGTGAATGAAAAATCAACTGCTCAGGGTGTTTTCAACCAGTTCGCGCCAGCAATACGGGAACAGAATGCCTATCGTCAGGCCATTACCAAGGCTTACCGTCGCGCAGAGCAGGAATGCCTTGCGCCGCTGCTTGAGGCAGCGACAGTGTCTGAGCAGTCCGCCAAGGAAATCCGCTCTACTGCCCGCAAGCTGATCGAGGCGCTGCGTGGCAAGGCCAAGGGCACCGGCGTTGAAGGTCTTGTGCAGGAATATTCGCTGTCCAGCCAGGAAGGCGTGGCCCTGATGTGTCTGGCCGAGGCGCTGCTGCGTATTCCTGATACTGCCACCCGCGACGCGTTGATCCGTGACAAGATCGCCAATGGAGATTGGAAGTCGCATGTTGGTGGCGGTCGTTCTCTATTCGTCAATGCTGCTACCTGGGGTCTGGTGATCACCGGCAAGCTGACCTCTACCGTCAACGATACCGGCCTGTCCTCCGCCCTCACCCGTCTGATCGCCCGCGCTGGCGAGCCAGTCATCCGCCGTGGCGTTGATATGGCCATGCGCATGATGGGTGAGCAGTTCGTCACCGGTCAGACAATCGGTGAAGCCATCCAGCGCTCCAAGCCTTATGAAGCCCAAGGCTTCCAGTATTCCTACGACATGCTTGGCGAAGCTGCGACCACATCGAAAGACGCTGACCGCTATTACAAGGACTATGAGGCTGCCATCCATGCCATCGGCAAGGCCTCTGCCGGCCGTGGCGTTTATGGTGGGCCCGGCATTTCCATCAAGCTGTCGGCCCTGCACCCGCGTTATTCGCGCTCGCAGGCAGAACGCGTCATGGCGGAACTGCTGCCGCGCGTCAAAGCGCTGATGGTGATGGCGAAAAATTACGATATCGGCCTCAATATCGATGCGGAAGAAGCTGACCGTCTGGAGCTTTCGCTTGATCTCCTGGAATCGCTGGCGCTTGATCCGGATCTTGGCAACTGGGAAGGCCTGGGCTTTGTGGTGCAGGCCTATGGCCGCCGCTGCCCATTTGTTCTCGATTACATCATCGACCTTGCCCGCCGCTCGAACCGCCGCATCATGGTTCGCCTCGTCAAGGGCGCCTATTGGGACGCGGAAATCAAGCGTGCGCAGCTGGATGGTCTGGAAGACTTCCCCGTCTACACCCGCAAGATCCACACGGATGTTTCCTACATTGCCTGCTCGCGCAAGCTGCTTGCTGCCCGTGATGTGATCTTCCCGCAGTTTGCGACACACAATGCGCAGACAATGGCCACCGTCTACCATCTGGCTGGACCGGACTTCAAAATCGGCGACTATGAATTCCAGTGCCTGCACGGCATGGGCGAGCCGCTTTATAGTGAGGTTGTCGGCAAGGACAAGCTGGACCGTCCGTGCCGTTTCTACGCGCCTGTCGGCACGCATGAAACGCTGCTTGCTTACCTCGTTCGCCGTCTTCTGGAAAACGGTGCGAACTCGTCCTTCGTCAATCGCATTGCCGACCCTGCAGTTCCGGTCGATGACTTGGTAACTGATCCGGTTGCCATCGTGAAATCCATGCCGATTCCCGGTGCACAGCACGACAAGATCGCTAGCCCGGCCGGCCTTTATGGCACCGAGCGTCGCAACTCCGACGGCATCGACCTTGCCAACGAAAATGCACTTGCAGCCCTGAGTGCAGCCCTGACAGGCAGCACGACCATACAGTGGAAGGCGGCACACCCGGCCTCATCTGGCGCAAGCCGTCCGGTTCTCAACCCTGGCGACCACACTGACATCGTCGGTTACGTCACCGAACCGTCGGAAGTTGACGTCAAGCAGGCCTTCGAGGCTGCTACCGCTTCCAGCTGGTCAAACCTGCCTGTTGCCGAGCGCGCCGCCATCATTGAACGTGCGGCCGATCTGATGCAGACAAGAATGCCGACATTGCTTGGCCTCATCATCCGTGAAGCTGGCAAATCTCTGCCAAACGCCATTGCAGAAGTCCGCGAAGCCATCGACTTCCTGCGTTATTACGCCGAAGAAGCCTGCAACAATTTCGGAACTGAGCAAAAAGCACTCGGCCCGATCGTCTGCATCAGCCCGTGGAACTTCCCGCTGGCGATCTTCATCGGTCAGGTCACGGCAGCGCTGGTGGCCGGCAATCCAGTTCTCGCAAAGCCTGCTGAAGAAACCCCGCTGATCGCAGCAGAAGGCATTCGCATTCTGCACGAGGCAGGTGTGCCGGCTGACGCCGTCCAGCTTCTGCCAGGCGATGGCAAGACAGGTGCAGCACTGGTTGGTGCTCCACAAACCGCAGGTGTGATGTTCACCGGCTCGACCGAAGTTGCCCGCCTCATCCAGAGCCAGCTGGCAACACGCGTTTCGGCCGGCAACCGTCCAATTCCGCTGATCGCCGAAACCGGTGGCCAGAATGCGATGATCGTCGACTCCTCTGCTCTTGCAGAACAGGTTGTCTTCGACGTGATTGCGTCTGCCTTCGACAGCGCCGGCCAGCGTTGCTCGGCACTGCGTGTCCTGTGCTTGCAGGAAGATGTCGCAGACCGCACGCTGACCATGCTCAAGGGCGCTCTGCACGAACTCAGCATTGGCCGCACCGACCGCCTGTCGGTGGATGTTGGCCCGGTTATCACTGCTGAAGCCAAGGGCATCATCGAAAGCCATATCGAGGGCATGCGTTCGATTGGCAATCGTATCGAACAGATTGAACTGGCTGGCGAAACCGGCAAGGGCACCTTTGTGCCGCCAACCATCATCGAGCTGAAAAACCTGTCCGACCTCAAGCGCGAAGTGTTTGGTCCGGTTCTGCACGTCATTCGCTTCAAGCGTGACAACCTCGACAAGCTGATCGACGACATCAACGCAACCGGTTATGGCCTGACCTTTGGTCTGCATACCCGTCTTGATGAAACCATCGCCCATGTCCTGTCGCGCGTCAAAGCGGGTAATCTTTACGTCAACCGCAACATCATCGGCGCAGTTGTCGGTGTGCAGCCATTCGGCGGTCGTGGCCTCTCCGGCACCGGTCCGAAGGCAGGTGGTCCGCTCTATCTTGGCCGCCTATCCACCAAGGCACCGGTCTTTGCAGAAAAGCACAAGGGCAAGGCGGATGCCGCCATTGCAGACTTTGCAAAATGGCTGAATGGCAAGGGCAAGACATCAGCTGCTGCCAATGCCCGCAACACCGCAAACCTCTCGGCAGTCGGTTATGAAACCGAGCTGGAAGGTCCGGTTGGTGAGCGCAACGTCTATGCACTGCACCCGCGCGGTCGTATTCTGCTGGTTCCAGCAACGGAAAACGGCCTTTACCAGCAGATGTCTGCCGCTTTGGCGACGGGCAACGAAGTGGTCATTGACACGACAGCAAACCTGCAAGGCTTGCTCTCCGGCCTGCCGCAGACCATTGCCAACCGCATCAAGTGGTCTGCCGACTGGAAGAATTCCGGTCCATTTGCAGGCGCTCTGGTTGAAGGTGACGCCGACAAGATCAAGCAGGTCAACGGCCTGATTGCTGCCCTGCCCGGCCCGCTCGTGCTGGTCCAGGCAGCATCGTCTGAAGAGGTAGCGCGCGAAGAACAGGCCTATTGCCTGAACTGGCTGGTGGAAGAAGTATCGGTCAGCGTCAACACAACGGCTGCTGGCGGCAATGCCAGCCTGATGACAATCAGCTAACAGCGCCCAAAAACAAAACCCGTCGCACGCCTTAGAAGTGCAACGGGCTGCAATATTGACCCGGTAAAAGTCTGAGATCTTTTACCGGGTTATTTTATACGTTCTGAATGAGATCGCGCAGATAGGTGTTTTCTTCCCGAGACTGCGCATAGGCATCCGGTTCAATCTCCGCATAAAGCAAAGCCTCACTCTGCTCAGATGCCTGCGCCAAGTAACGTCCATCCGGTGACGCGATGCAGGAAAGCCCGGCATAGTCGAAAGCTCCATCACCGCCGGCATGATTGACATAGGCCACATGCACCTGGTTCTCAAAGGCGCGCGTGCGGATCAATGTCTGGGCAATGAAACTGCCAGACGTTCCCTTCGGCAAAGCCGTCGGCACCACCACCAGTTCAGCACCGGCAAGTGCCAGTCGGCGGACATTTTCAGGAAACTCGACATCGTAACAGATGAGCATGCCGAAGGTGATGCCGCGATAGTCGATCACATCAGCTGTGGGTTTTTCGGCCGTAAACAGGCCGCGTTCGTAATCGCCATAGAGATGGGACTTGCGGTAAATGTGGCTATTGCCCGTGTCATCGACAAACAGGGCGCTGTTATAGACGATGTTACCGTCACGTTCCGCAAACCCCGCCACAATGGCAATCGAATGGGTGCGCGCAATCTCGCCCAAACGCTGTTCAACCTCGCCACCGGCCGGAGATGCCAGTGACGCCATGGCCTCGCCTGCCCCGTAACCGGTGACAGCAAGTTCCGGCGCAATTAGCAATGCAGCACCTTGCGAGGCGGCCTCCTTCGCTGCGTGTTCAATACGCGCCAGATTGGCAGAAACATCTGCCAACACCGATTGCATCTGCAAAGCTGCGATCTTCATGGCACTCACTTGTCGTTGGAGGACATGGCACCCAGAAGTTTCGGCAGGTCACCGAACCGGGCCACCAGACCAAACACCACAGCTGCAATCATCAGGAACAACACGGTCACCGAGGCCATGGTCGGTGTATAGCCGTAACGCAATGCGTTGAAGATCTTGATCGGCAGGGTTTCCATGGTGAAACCAACCGTCATGTAGGCCACGATATATTCGTTGAGCGACAGCACAAACGCGAAGGCATAACCAGACACCAGATAGGGCAGGATCAACGGCAAAACGACCGTCCTGAAAATCGTGCGGTCATTGGCACCCATGGTGGACGCCGCCTCAACCAGAGAACGATCAATAGAGGAAAACCCGAGCGAGATGGTCACCAGTGGCAGCGTCACGAAAAAGATCGCGTGGCTGATTACCGCTGTCCATGGCTGGCCATAAAAGCCCGTTGTTGCCCAGAAGGTCAGCAATCCGAGAGCCGTGATAACCGGCGGCAGGGTAAAAGGCGCGACACCCAGCAACTGAAAGATATTGGCCCATGGTGCAATACGGCGCCACAGGAACCATGCCAGTGGCAGGGCAATCAAAAGCGCAAGTGCCGCCGAAAGCGCAGCCAGCGTGACCGATGCAAACAGCGCATTACGCCATTCGACATTGGTAAAAATCTCACCGTACCAGGAAAGGGAAAATCCCTGCGGCGGGAAGGCCAGTGTCTGCTTTTCATTGACCGACACACCGGCAACCACGATCAGCGGCATTGCCAGAAACAGGCCAACCAGCGTGAAGAAAAGGCGTTTCAGAAACGTGGTCATGCCGCTTCTCCCTTGCGTCCCAGAAACAGCGTCAAGCCGACAAGTCCAAGGGTTACGAGAACAAGGAATACCGCCATGGCTGCCGCAAATGGCATGTTGGACTGGTAGATGGCCTGATCCGTGATCAGCACCGACAAGGTCCAGTGCTGCGGACGACCAAGCAATTGCGGCAGCAGGTAACAACCAAGTGCAAAGATGAACACCATGATCAGCGTTGCCATGATCGTGCTTCTGAGTGCTGGCACCACAACGGTGAAGAACGCCTTGACCGGCGAGGCGCCAAGCGTGCGCGCCGCTTCGGTCAGGGTCGGGTCAAGCCGCGCAAGTGCGGGATAAAGCACCAGAACCGTATAGGGAAACGCCTGATAAACGATACCGGTCAGCACCGCGCCAAAACTTGGTGTCAGCGCTTTTGCCTGATCCATCAGGCCAATTGCCACAAACAGATTGGTAATACCTGCAGTGCGCGAAAACAGGGTCGACCAGGCAAAACCGATCATCACCTCAGACAGCGACAGAACGGACAATAGGGCAACCAGCCATAGAACCTGCACCTTACGCACCGAACGCGACAGGAGGTAGGTGAACGGCACCGCAAGGACCACGCAGCAGATGGCAACCAACACCGCCAGCATCAGAGAAAAGCCAAGCACGCGCCCGAAAAACAGGCTCATGAACCGGGCATAATTGTCGAGCACAAAGGCGGGTTCATAAAACGCGCCTTGCAGGCGCTGGAAAAACGACACCGAAATCATCGTACCGAATGGCACGACAAAAAACACGATCAGCATCAGGGCTGGAAACAGCAGCGGCCCGTAATCGGCTAGTTTTTGCGGCGCTTCCCGTCTCATGATTTCAACACCACGCAAACGTCGGAACCAAGCTTGATGCCGATATTCTGCCCGACCGTGACCTGCGGACGGGCGCTTGGCGTTGAGACGGCAACGATCTGTTTGCCACCGGCTTCAACAAAGGTTTCGATCGTGCCCCCAAGGTCGCGCACGAAGGTCACGGTTCCCGATATCGCGCCGTGACCGGGTGCGGTCAGCACGACATCTTCCGGGCGCACTGAAATCACGCCCTTGGAAAGTCCCGATGAAACGGAGAGACCTTCCACGGCTTCACCCAGCACCACGGCACGGCCCGCACTATCAGCGGCAAAATCAATCAGATTGGTCATGCCGATGAAGTCGGCAACAAAGGTATCAGCCGGCTTGCGGTAGACCTCGACCGGCGCTGCGGCCTGACGGATTTCACCGCCATTCATCACCACGACAGTATCGGCCATGGTCATGGCTTCACGCTGGTCATGGGTCACCACAATGGTGGTGATGCCCAGACGTTGCTGCAACTGGCGCAATTCAACCTGCATAGCCTCACGCAGCTTGGCGTCCAGCGCCGAAAGCGGCTCGTCCAGCAGAAACAGCTTTGGCGAAATGGTCAGGGCACGAGCAATGGCGACGCGCTGGCGCTGACCACCCGATAATTTGGACACGGGGCGGTCTGCGTAACCAGGCAGATGGATCATCGCCAGCAGTTCGTCGACGCGTTTTTTCTGTTCTTCCTTGCTGGCACCACGAATGCGCAGCGGATAGGCTATATTCTCACCCACCGTCAAATGCGGAAATAGCGCCAGTGACTGGAACACCATGCCCAGATCACGTTTATGGGTGGGAACGGTGGTAATGTCGTCGCCATCAAGGCGGATCGTACCACTGGTTGGCAGATCCAACCCGGCGATCATACGCATCAATGTCGTTTTTCCGCAGCCGGAAGGGCCAAGCAGACAGACAAAGGTTCCATGCGGCACATTCAGGCTCACGCCATTGACCGCAGTGAAGGTGCCGAATTGCTTGACGATATTGTTCAGGGCCAGACCGGACATACATTCCCCGTTTATTTTTTTGAAAACCGATCCGGGGTTTCCCCGGACCGGATGTTATCTTTTAAATGAGTGCCTTAACCGGCAATCATTTCCGTCCACTTCTGGTTCAACCAGTCGGACTTGGTCTGGTAGAGGTCGTAGCGCGGAATAACCGGATCGATATCCGAAGACACCGCCGCGAATTCTTCCGCCGTCAGATCTGTCAGCTCGCGCTTTACGGTTGGTGCAGTTCCAACCTTGCGTGACAACACGGCCTGGGTTGCAGGCTGGCTCATATATTCCATGAAGACATGAGCTTCTTCGGTCTTGGTGGACGCACGCGCCAGCACCCAGGAACCGGAATCCTGAATGCCACCCTCCTTCGGGAAGGTTGAGCGGACAGGCTGACCCTGCGAAGCAGCAAGACCCGTCACATCATGGTAATACTGGCCCATCGGGATTTCGCCAGACTTCAGGGCCTGTTCGAACTGTGCCTCATCACGGTACCACAGGCTGACATTGGACTTTACTTCCGCCAGCTTTTCAAAAGCCTTGAGCAGGCCCTCTTCCGTGTCGAGCACATTGGTGCCGCCCATGAATGTCTTGGCTGTCACTTCCAGAAGGAAGGAGTTGGAAACCAGTGCCAAAAGGCCGATCTTGTCGGCATTTGCCGGATCCCACAGCGCTTCCCAGGACGTTGGCGCTTCCTTGTAGACGTCGGTGTTGGTAACCAGTGTGATGTACCAGGACACCGCACCGATGCCGGACACACGGCCATCAGGATATTTGTTGATGAAGCGGTCGATCAGGCCGGAAGAACTCGGGATCTTGGCAAGATCAAGTGGTGCCCACAGCTCGGTTGCCTGACCCTTCAAAACCGCAACCTGCGACATCATGGAAACGTCGGCGGGAGCCTGGCCAGCCTTGGCTGCCTGCTCAAGCTGCACCAGCCATGCTTCGCCTGTCGGCTCGGCAACGGATTCAACGGCAATACCGGTGGCTTTGGTGAATTCAGGGAAAATGTTCTTATCGAACGAATCCTTGAAGTAACCACCGTAAACGCCAACCTTCAGCGACTTGTCCTGCGCACGCAGGATGGATGGCATGGCCAGCATGGATGCGCCTGCAAGACCGGCTCCCAGAACCGCGCGGCGGCTGACCGGCAAGGTAATTTTTTCAGACATCGGCTTCTCCTTTATTGTTCGGTCTTCTTTATTTTATCAGACCGTCCCCAGTTTTTCTTACGGATAATAAGACATCCCTAGCTTTTGACGGAAGGGCTAAACACCATCAGGCTCAAGATTTCGAATAACATTTGCGCACCGGCCTGCGCGGTATTGGTCGTGGCATCATATTGCGGTGCCACTTCAACCACATCACCACCGACAATGTTCATGCCCTTCAGGCCGCGCACCAGTTCCAGGACCTCACGCGTCGTCAATCCACCAATTTCCGGCGTACCGGTTCCCGGCGCAAAGGATGGGTCAAGACTGTCGATATCGAAAGACAGGTAGGTCGGGCCATCACCAATGATCGCCTTGGCCTTTTCGATGATCGCCGGGATACCAAGACCGGTAACCTCTTCAGCATGGATGACGGTCATGCCGGATTCGTAGGAAAACTCCCACAGATATTCGGACGAGCCGCGAATACCGATCTGAATCGTGCGGGTCGGATCGAGAACGCCGTCCAAAACCGCATTGCGGAACGGACCGCCATGGTGGAATTTGGTCAGATCATAGGCTCCGCCAGTGTCGCAATGCGCATCGATATGGATCATGCCAACCGGACGGTTTTTGCCAACAGCCTTCAAGATCGGATGCGTGATGGAATGATCGCCACCCACTGACAGCGGCAGGACACCGGCATCCACGATCTGATTGACGCGCTTTTCAATGTCGTCATGGCTCATTTCCAGCCGGTAGCGGCTGCGGAAAGACACATCACCAATATCAGCAACGCGCAGGTCATGCACCGGTGCGCAATTGAGAACGTGATTATAAGGTCCGATACGCTCAATGGCTCGCAGCGCACGTGGTCCGAAACGCGAACCGGTGCGGTTGGTCACACCAAGGTCCATCGGCACGCCGAGAAGGGCAACCTGGAGATTGCCGAAATCCGGCTCATCATTGTCGACAGGCATATGGGGCGCGGTCAGCAAGGTCGGCATGCCGGCATAGGGTGCCACCCGCGTACCACTCTTGGAAAAAATCTTGCTCGCAACCTTGCTGAAGTTCGGGTCGAACAATTCTCCGCCATGGCTTTCGCCATACTTCGCCTTCAGTTCCTGCAGCTTTTTGTCGTCGAATGTCATCTTGTGGTTCCCATTCACATTGACCGGCAACGCATCCAGGTGCGCCGCACATTTTTTGGACGGTAAAAATACTGCCCATGTTTTGGCCATTTCAGCGCAAGGCAATTGAAAAAGCAATTCACATTGTTATAGCAATTAATGTGAATTTTTCTCACGAAAGGACACAGCCAAATGTCCAGCCGGCTCCCTCCGCTCAACCCTCTCAGGGCTTTTGAAGCAACTGCCAGACGCGGCTCCGTATCCGCTGCAGCGCGAGAGTTGAACGTCACGCATGGCGCAATCAGCCACCAGATCAAATCACTGGAAGAGTCACTCAACACGGTGCTTTTCGAGCGTGGCGGCAGGCGACTTAAACTCACCTCTCAAGGCGCTCTTCTGTTACCTGTCGTCACACAGGCATTTGGCAGCATCGCCGCCGCAACGGCCCTGATGGCCCGTCCTGCAACGGGTGGAAAATTGACCATCGGCAGCGTGGCAGGACTTCTGTCTCTTTGGCTGATCCCGCGTCTCAACCGCTTCTCAGAGCAGTTTCCGGATATCAGCCTGACACTGATGACCGGCAATGACCCGGCCATGCTGAACTCGACGGATGTTGACCTGTGCATTCTGTATGGCAATGGTCGCTGGCCGGGTATCTGGAGCAATTTATGGAGCGAAATCAAACTGTTTCCGGTCGCAAGCCCGACCTTGCTTAACAACAGGCCGCTGCGTTCGGTGCGCGATCTCTCGGATCATGTGCTGCTGCATGGCGATACCGGACGGGAATGGAACACCTGGCTGACGGCAGCAGACGCAACCGCCGTTCCGCGTCCCCGCCAGCACTTCATGAGTGACGCCCATCTTTCAACGCAGGCCGCGCTTTATGGACAGGGCATTGCTTTGGGAGACACCATAACCGCTGCCAACCTGATTGCCGAAGGCGAGCTTGTTTTGCCCTTCGACCTGACCGTGCCGTCAGACGACGCGTTTCATGTGGCCTGCCGCCATGAAATGCGCAACGCTCCGATCGTCAGCGTTTTCATAGACTGGCTGTATGCATCGCTGGATGAAGACAAGCTACCGGAACCAAAACGGTCGGCACATACATTGCTGCGCTCCCGCTCGACACGACAGGATCCGGACGACAAACAATGAGGCTGTTTTGAAGCAGCCAACAAAAAAGGCGCCAGTGACTGGCGCCTTTTTTAGAAGTAATCAGGCTGCTCTTTTAATGGCGTCGCCAATAATCGACACAAGCGTATCGATCTGTTCCTTCTCGATGATCAGCGGCGGCGAAAGCGCAATCACATCACCGGTCACGCGGATCAGCAGACCCTTGTTGAAGCAATCAACAAACACGTCATAGGCTCTGGCGCCCGGCGCACCTTCGCGTGGTGCAAGTTCGATCGCGCCAACCAGACCGAGGTTGCGAACGTCAACGACATTTGCATGGGCCTTGAAGGAGTGCAGCGCCTCCTGCCAGTACTCGGCAAGCTCAGCCGCACGGGTCAACAGACCATCCTCGGCATAGACCTCAAGCGTAGCAATACCGGCAGCGCAGGCAACCGGGTGGCCGGAATAGGTATAGCCGTGGAACAATTCGATCTGGTTTTCCGGACCCTGCATCAACGCATCATAAACCGCACGCTTGGCAAACACCGCACCCATCGGAATGGTGCCGTTGGTGATGCCCTTGGCGGTGGTGACGAGGTCAGGCACAACGCCAAAATAATCGGTCGCAAATGGCGTTCCGAGACGACCGAAGCCGGTGATGACTTCATCAAAGATCAGCAGAATGCCGTATTTGTCAGCCGTGGCGCGCAACTTTTCGAGATAACCCTTCGGAGGCAGCACAACGCCGGCGGAACCGGACATTGGCTCAACGATGACAGCAGCAATGGTTTCGGCACCATGCAAGCCAACAAGCCGCTCCAGATCATCCGCCAGTTCAATGCCATGGGCAGGCAGGCCCTTGCTGAACGCATTGCGCTCCACATCCAGAGTATGGCGCATGTGATCTGCAGGAATTTGCGGGAAAACACGACGATTGTTGACGAGGCCGCCTACCGAAATGCCGCCAAAACCAACACCGTGATACCCTTTTTCACGACCGATGATACGGGTACGTGTCCCCTGTCCAATGGCACGCTGGTAAGCGATCGCGATCTTCAGAGCCGTGTCGACGGATTCGGAGCCGGAGCCGGTAAAGAACACCCGGTCCAGCTGAGCCGCTTCACCACCCGGCGCAATCGCCGCCAGCTTTTCAGCAAAATCGAAGGCGATCGGATGACCCATCTGGAATGTTGGTGCAAAATCCATGGTGCGCAACTGGCGCTCGACAGCTTCGGCAATACGTTCACGACCATGGCCAGCGTTCACGCACCACAAACCGGCGGTGCCATCAAGAACCTTGTTGCCATCAACGTCGGTGTAATACATGCCCGAGGCACTGGCCAAGAGGCGGGGCGCCGCCTTGAACTGCCGGTTGGCAGTAAATGGCATCCAGAAATTCTCAAGCACGGGAGTATTGGGTTTGCTATGCGCGTTCATGCTGTTCTCCATGTTTGCCAATTTGTGAAATATTTCCCCTGCAACAACAAGTCCTTTTCTTCTCAAGGCCAAGCTATTGAAATAACTCATGCCAAAGAGCTAATGTTTCGATATTTCGAACAACCGCAACAGGGCAAAGGCATGTCAGTCGATATAGGCAACAGGTTGCGACATTTGAGAATGCTGCACAACCTCTCGCAGAGAGAATTGGCAAGGCGGGCGGGCGTGACAAACTCGACCATCTCGCTGATTGAATCCAACGCATCCAACCCGTCAGTTGGCGCTCTCAAACGCATTCTGGACGGCATACCCATCGGCCTTGCCGAGTTTTTTGCCTTTGAGCCGGAAAAACCGAAACAATTCTTCTATGCGGCAGAAGAACTGACTGAAATCGGCAAGGGTTTGATTTCATTCCGGCAGGTCGGCAACAACCTGTTTGGTCGCAGTCTGCAAATTCTCAAAGAATGTTATCAGCCAGGCGCAGATACCGGCAAAGTGCCACTCGTTCACGATGGCGAGGAAGGCGGCATTGTTCTGAGCGGTCGACTGGAAGTGATTGTCGATGACGAACGGCGCATCCTTGGGCCGGGTGATGCCTATTATTTCGAAAGCAGGCGTCCGCACCGTTTTCGTTGTGTGGGCGTCGTGCCTTGCGAAGTCATCAGCGCATGCACGCCGCCAACCTTTTGAACGTGTTGAGTATTAGCCGCCCAAATTGACAGGATTATCGAACACGGCCTTAAGATCGCCAGTCATTGGCGTGTTGAGGTTGACACCATCAGGCCCGATATCCGTCATGAACCATTTGTTGTAGATGTCGTTGATTTCGCCGCTTTTATAGATCGTCAGCAGGGCATCATTGACCGCATCACGAAAACCAACATCGTCCTTGCGCAACATCAGCCCATAGGGTTGCGGTTCTGAGAGCGCCTCCGCAGACAGCACGTAATTCTCGGGATTTTGAGCGTTCGCCACCAGAGACGCCAGCAGAATTCCATCCATCACGAAGGCAGATGCCTTGCCCTGTGTGACCATTTCAAACGCGTCATTGATGCTGACGCCCTGCACCAGCGCCAGATAGAGGCTCTTTTCACGGTTGATGGTGTTGAGTTGGGCAATATTTGTTGAACCCTTGGTAACAACGACGGTCCGACCAGCGAGATCGGCAATCGTGTTGATGCCGCTAGACTTGAGCGACACAAAACGTGTTGCGGTGATGAAGTGGCTATAGGAGAACCACACGCTTCTGCGACGTTCTTCGGTATTGGTGCTGGACACACATTCCAGATCGATAGAACCGTCATTCAGCAGCACCACCCGATTGCTGGCGGTGCGTTCCACGAACTCGATTTTGATGTCAGGCCGGGAAAGTTTCTGCTTCAGCAGATCAACAACCCGCCTGCAAAGCTCGATCGTGTAACCGGTGGGTTCACCCTTCTGATCCAGGAAGGAAAATGGGATATTTCGGGTGGTGTAGCCGATCTTTATGACGCCGGTTTTTGTCATTTTTTCCAGCGTCGGAACCGGTTGCTGCGCCAAAACCGGCCCACAGGAAAACATCATCAGGCCAGCCAGAAGAAGGGCTTTAAATCGTGACATATTCACCCCCTGAAAATAGAAAACAGGATAATAAAACAATACCATGAAGCTTAATCATTGAACTCCACCGGCGATGCGTAGGCCTTTTTCAAGGCCGCTGACATGGGAAGGTTGAGGTTCATGTTGCTGGGTGGAATGGGCGATGTGAACCATTTCCCGTAAAGTGTCTTGATGTCGTCTCCCGCAAAAACCTCTCTCAGGCTTTCATTGACCAGCGTCTTGAATGTCGTGTCACCATGGCGAAGCATCAGTCCGTACGGCTCTGGATCGCTGAGTGTTTCCTCTGATAGAGCGTATTTGGATGGGTCTGGTGTTTGCGCAACCATCGCCGCCAAAAGAATACCATCCATCACGAAGGCAGACGCCCGACCGGACACCACAAGATCGAAGGACTCTTCGTTGTTCTTGGTCGGAATGACCGCAATATTGAGCTTCCGCTGGCGATTGATCTGGTTCAACTGGTCAATGTTAACCGTGCCGGACGCCGAAGTCACCGACCGCCCCGTCAAATCCTTCATGCTGGAAATGTGATCATCGCTGCGCGAAACGAACTGCGTCGCCGTCATGAAGTTCGGATAGGAAAAATCCACTGTCTTGCGCCGTTCGGCAGTGTTGGTGGTCGCAGCACATTCAATGTCGATATTGCCGGTTTTCATAAGAATGAACCGCGTCGCCGGGGTCGCCATGACATATTCAATGTCCAGCTTTTCCAGTTTCAAATGCTGGCGAATATGGTCCACGACCCTTTTGCACAAATCTATGGAAAAACCGACCACTTCACCCGAGGGCAACTGGTAGGAAAAGGGAGGCTCTGCCTCACGATAACCAAGCCGGATTTTTCCGGTTTTGGAGACGGACTGCAATGTGACACTTGTCATGTCCGCACTGGCTGTTGACCAGGAAAGAAGACTGCCAAGTGTGAGAAGAGACAACGCAATTTTACGCATTCCAAGTCTCCTGCGAGTTATCTGACAATATGAAAATGTATCGTTTCACTCACCCGTGAGCGGCTGCTTTCATCGAGAACGCCTCATTCACCGTCGCAAGGTCATGGCACAATTGCGAGGCCGGCTTCGGCCTAGCAAAATAAAACCCCTGCGCTTCCGTACAGCCGGCGACCTTCAGCACCGCCGCCTGCCCCAGCGTCTCGACACCTTCAGCGGTGATTTCCATATCCACCTGCCGGGCCAAAGTCGTGATCGCACTGATAATGGCATTGCTTGTTGTATCGTCCGGCAGGCCCGAGACGAACTCACGGTCAATTTTCAGCTTGGTAAAGGGCACACTGCGCAAGGCACCGAACGAGGCATATCCCGTTCCAAAATCATCCAGCACGATGCGCACGCCGGTTTCCTTCAGCTTGGCCAAGGCAGCGATGCTCGACGCCCCCGTCAGCATCACTGTTTCAGTCACCTCAAGCTCAAGGCGTTCTGGCTGCAAACCGGATGTCAACAAGGTGCGCTCAACGGTCGCGACGATATTGCTTTGTCGCAACTGCACGGCAGACAGGTTGACCGCCAGTTTGATATGTTCTGGCCATGCCATGGCATCGGAACACGCTTGCGCCAGGATCCATTCACCCAACTGGATGATGAAGCCGGTCTCTTCAGCGAGAGGAATGAACTTGTCCGGGGGGATCATGCCCTGCTTGCGATGGCGCCAACGCACAAGTGTTTCATAGGCGGAAATTCTGCCATCGACCAGATTGATGATCGGCTGATAATGCAGCTCGAACTCGTTGTTCTGGAGGGCAAATTTCATATCCATTTCCAACGCATGCTGGTCCTGTACGGCCATGTCCATGCCCTCTTCATAGAACACGGAAATACCGCGCCCCATGGCCTTTGCCCGGTAGAGACCAAGGTCAGCATTCTGCAGCAACTGGCCAGCAGAGGTTCCATGGGCAGGCGCACAGGCAATGCCGATGCTTGTGCCGACCATCACCTCATGGTCATCCAGCATGAAACTGGTGGAAATGGCTTCAAGAATGCGGGAAGCCAGCTTCTGGCCCTCACGCAACGGGTTGCGATTGACGATTTGCACGATGGCAAATTCATCACCACCCAGTCGCGCTGCAATATCATCAGGTCCGAGAACTGAACGAATGCGTGATGCCGTGGAAACCAGCAGAGCATCCCCCGAAGCATGACCAAGTGTGTCGTTGACCGTCTTGAACCGATCGAGGTCGAGCAGCATGACGTTGAACATCTTGCCGCTGCGCACCATCTCATTGAGGCAGGCATTCAGGGTCTTCATCAGCAAGGCACGGTTCGGTAGACCGGTCAGCCCGTCATGATGCGCCATGTGCTCCATTTGCAGCGCCATATCGCGCACCTGGCGCAGACGGCCACGTTCGACCACCGCTTCGCGCAGTGTTTCGATGGCCGTGGCCATGGCACCAATTTCATCGCGACGATTGCGAAACGGCGTGACGACATCCGTTTCTTCATTGGCGATACGCAAAGTCGCCTGAATGAGAGCCGGCACCGGTTTCAGGAACCGCTTGGCCACAAAACTGACGATAATGCCGGTGGCAGTAAAAACTCCGAGCAAGACAAGCAGGGAGTTGCGCAACAGTTTTTGCTGGACGAGATAAAGCTCTGAGGCCGTGCCGATGCTGGTTGCAACTGCACCGATGACCTCGCCACTCTGATCTTTCAGAATTGGCAGCAGGCCAATATAATGTTTGACGCCGTCGATTTCCGCAAACCCGGTGGCAAACTCACCCTTACCACCATAATCCTGAAAGATCGGATCATGGATCGGCGCCAACATGTCTGAGCCGGAACCGCCATCATAAGCAACAGCAACACTGATGAATGCGGACTGCTCGGCATCATAGCGATAGAGCCACGTGGTCTTTTTGGTCTGCGCGCTGACCAGAGCCAGCACATCAATCGGACTGAAACCCGTCACCAGAACAGATTCATCGTCGCCGATCGGTTGATCCGTGACGATGCGGTCCACCTGACCACCGTCATCCACGCTGACCGCAATATAGGTATAAATGCTACGGAGGGTTGCACTGGCAATTTGTGTATTGATACGGGCCTGATTGCGCCACTGCTCACTGGCGGCAGTCACAAACATCGACCAGCCAACAAAGGCGCCGGCACCGTAAGCAAAAATGACTCCGCCCAGAAAAACAAGTGTGATCTTGCCGACAAGCGAGCGCCTCCACGCGTTTGCACGCATGATAAAAGTTATGTCGCGGACATGATCGCCCACCTTTTGTGGCGTCCCCGTTTCAACCGAACGGAAAATTTCTTGAACCATCTGACAAAGTATTTCCCAGTCACAATAAAGGTTCTGTGTTCAGTTTGTATTTTTGTCACAGACCTTACCCCATGGGAAACAATCATCAACCGGGGGTATTGAAAACCAATTAATGAATTACAACGATTACGACCGATAAGTAAGAATCTTATCAAAAATGCATAAAAGCCGCCCTTTACAGGCGGCTTTTACAAATATGCAGCAGATTATATTACTCTCCACTACAGTGAGACGGAAACTGTTCTACGCATCAAACCGAGCAGAACAGTGCCGTTTTTAGTGGTTATCGCGCGGCAGTCCCTTGGTCTGCGCAATGCGCTGATATTTGACGGCAGGCTCAAGAACTGCACCGCTTTCCATCTGGCCAACGATCGAGCGCTGAATTTCCTGCCATGGTGTCTGGTGGGCCGGGTATTGGTAACCACCATCCTTGGACAGAGCTTCATAACGCTCTGCCAGTTCTTCACCAGAGATGAGAATGTCAGCCTTGCCGCGACCCACGTCTACGCGAACGCGGTCACCGGTTCGCAGGATCGCCAGACCACCGCCAGCGGCTGCTTCCGGAGAAGCGTTGAGGATAGATGGGCTGCCTGATGTACCGGACTGACGGCCGTCACCAATACATGGCAGCGAGTTGACGCCCTGCTTCAGCAGGTAGTCAGGCGCACGCATGTTGACCACTTCAGCGGCACCGGGATAACCGATCGGGCCTGCACCACGCATGAACAGAATGGTGTTCGCGTCGATTTCCAGTGATGGATCGTCGATGCGGTGATGGTAATCTTCCGGACCATCGAAGACGACCGCGCGGCCCTCAAAGGCTTCCGGATCATCCGGGTTGGACAGGTAACGATCGCGGAATTCTTCCGAAATCACGCTTGTCTTCATGATGGCAGACGAGAACAGGTTACCGCGCAGCACGCGGAAACCGGCGCGCTCCTTGAGAGGCTGTTCGTAAGGACGAATGACCTTCTCGTCTTCAATGATGGCACCCCGACAGTTATCGCCGATGGTCTTGCCATTCACCGTCATGGCATCTTCCTTGATCAGACCCTGCGTCATCAGCTGGTTGACCACGGCCGGAACGCCACCTGCATGGTAATAATCTTCACCGAGATATTCACCAGCCGGCTGCAGGTTTACAAGCAGCGGAACATCTTCACCATAGGTCTGCCAGTCATCGACCGTCAGTTCGACGCCAACGTGGCGGGCCAGACCGTTGAGGTGGATTGGTGCGTTGGTCGAACCACCAATCGCCGAGTTCACGCGGATGGCGTTGATGAAGGCATCCTTGGTCATGATGTCGGAAGGCTTGAGGTCTTCCTTGACCATTTCAACGATGCGAAGACCAGTGAGGTAGGACACTTCCTGACGGTCACGGTAAGGCGCTGGAATAGCGGCAGAACCCGGCAGCTGCATGCCGAGTGCTTCAGCAAGCGAGTTCATGGTCGTTGCCGTACCCATGGTGTTGCAATAACCGGTCGACGGAGCCGAGGAAGCGACCAGCTTCACGAAGCCCTGATAATCGATTTCGCCCTTTGCCAGAAGTTCGCGGGCCTTCCAGACGATGGTGCCCGAACCGGTGCGCTCACCACGGAACCAACCGTTCAGCATCGGACCAACCGACAAGGCAATGGATGGAATGTTGACGGTGGCCGCCGCCATAAGACAGGCAGGCGTGGTCTTGTCACAGCCGATGGTCAACACAACGCCGTCCAGCGGGTAGCCGTAAAGAACCTCAACAAGGCCGAGATAGGCGAGGTTACGGTCAAGACCTGCGGTTGGGCGCTTGCCGGTTTCCTGAATCGGATGAACCGGAAACTCGATGGCGATACCGCCAGCTTCACGGATACCTTCACGCAGGCGGTTTGCCAGCTCAAGGTGGTGACGGTTGCAAGGCGAAAGGTCGGAGCCGGTCTGGGCAATCCCGATAATCGGACGGTCTGACTGCAATTCCGCCTGGCTCAGGCCGAAATTCATATAACGCTCGAGATAGAGCGCCGTCATGTCAGCGTTGGCCGGGTTATCAAACCAGGCGCGAGAACGCAGTTTTCCGGGTGTGGTCGGAAGATTATCGGAATTTCCCATGGTGATTGCCTCAAAACAAAAATAAGACGACAGCCGCACCAATGCTCTGTCAAGGAAGGAATACGCACACAGCTCTGCCGTTACGGTCATCGCTTCCGTTATTTGTATTACTATTTAGCGAGAGGAAGGCTTGTCAAGCACCGTTGATGTCAAACATGGAACTCTCCTATAAAAGACCTAAACAGCATTGTTTTTAAGGTTCTAATTTACAATTGAATTACATGTGTTTTTTATTGCAAAGCAAACATGAGTACAATAATCATACTATATATTGAATCTTTATCGCCCTGCCATGGCAGAAAGCAACAAAGCTATTTCTCGCAAACCACTGCATTTTGACGTAGAGTTTTAAAGAAATGCAGGAATAGGCAAACGCCAAGGAGATTTCGTGGGGCTGCTGGAAACAACGATCACAGGACGCAAAAGGCGCAGTAGCCACGCACATGTTGTTGCGGAGCTTGGCAGTGGCATTGTGTCGGGTAGCATCCCAGAAGGGTCGATCCTGCCGGGTGACGCCGATTTGTCACTGCGGTTTGGCGTATCGCGCACCGTTCTGCGAGAGGCCATGAAGACGCTGGCTGCAAAGCGGCTTGTGGAACCAAAGGCAAAAGTCGGCACTCGGGTTCTGGGAAGCGAAAGCTGGAACTTCTTTGATGCCGATGTTCTCGGCTGGCGCTGCGAAGCGGGACTGGACCAGCAGTTCGTTGAACACTTGGCCACAATCCGCATGACACTGGAGCCGGCAGCAGCAGCGGCAGCAGCAACCCAGGCCTCCAGCGATGACATTGCCGCGCTTTATGCCATCGCTGCCAGATTTGACGATCTTAACCACACGCCTGAAACCATCGCGAAAGTGGATCTCGATTTCCATCTGGCAATCGCGCGCATGTCAGGCAATCCTTTCATGCGTTCCGCCAGTGGCCTGATAGAGGCCGCCTTGGCAATTTCCTTCAAACTGTCATCTCCAGCCGCATCACCGGAAACCATCGAGGAAATTGCCACCAACCATTTGCGGATTGCACATGCAATTGCGCTGCGAGACCCAGAGAAAGCCACCAATGCAATGCGCCACGTCATTGAGGCTGGCAAGGATCGTATCGCCGTCCACCTGACAAAATAAGCGGGAATCACGAGTACGTCAGGAAATAAGAAAACCCTTGCCATCCTCGAGCTTGAGAACGGTCAGGCGGTTGGTGTTCACCGCACCGGTATCGATGCCGATACGATTGCGCCCTGTTTCAGGCTGTTCGGTCACCGTATGGCCATGCACCACCAGAAATGGCAGCTCCGGACCACGTGACAGAAACGGCTCGCGAATCCACATCAGATCACGGTCATCCTGATCGGTGAGCGCAACGCCCGGCCGCAATCCGGCATGCACGAAAATATAAGAACCGATCCTGATGTAACCGACCATATCTCGCAGCAACTGAATGTGTTGAACCGGAATGGTGTCGTTTACCACACGTTTCAGGTCCTCAATGCCGTTCTTGCCGCGTGACAGCATGTAATCCGCATCAATGCCATAAGACAGCAACGTCTGACGGCCACCGAAATCCAACCAGTTCAAGTGCCTGGCCGGATCTTCGAAGAACTGTAGAAATGCGTCGTCATGATTACCACACACCAGAAAACGTTGCAGCCCGTAAGGCGACGGCGCACAGAGGTAGTCGAGAACAGCCGACGAACTCTTGCCGCGATCGACATAATCTCCCAACAGCACGATGATGCCGGACTTGCCATTTGCCATCAGGTCGCCAGCAACAAGACTTTCCGCATGCTGCAGCAGATCGATACGACCGTGCACATCACCAATGGCATAAATCGGGTATTGCGGCAGACCGCTACCGAGATCGATTCGTTGCCGCCTGGACTCGGGAACCGCCTGTTGCACGGTCTTGGCACCGAACAGTCGTTGAAATGTTGGTATCATTCTATTGCAAAACTTTCCTGCATGGCATTCCAATTCAATTTGGGCTGCCAGCGGCACGCACCAGCGGAATTACTGCTTCCTTTTCCAACAGCATATCAGAAACACTGCGTCCGTTTATACGGCAATTGACTAACCATGTTCTGAGCGCGATGGCGGTTCTGTTACATTCCACATAATTCCTCGCCAAAATGTTACGCAACACGACAGATGCCTTCGCACCACACGCAATTCTTTGGCCGCGCGCATCTATACATATCTGGCGTTGCGGAATTCCACTCACATTTTCGAGTAGAAACACACCGTCATCCGTGGAGAAAGATGCACTGTCGTGGATCTTCATGTTGAACCTCCCCCTGAACTTGTAGGGATACTCGTCAATCAGCGGAATGTCCGGTTCACGGCGCTGCACACGCACAGGTTCAGTTGTCCAGACCGCCCGCTGATCCGGTGAATAAAGCCCTTTTTCAAGCAATTGTTGCGGCGCATCGTGCTCCGGCGGGGCAACCATTTCAGCAAACAGCACCATCACCAGAATGAATAAACCAACGCTGCAAACCAGACGAAAAACAAGTCCTGTCACTTCTTGCATTAATTAAACCGAAAAATGTTGTTCCATAGAACTGTGCAATAGTTTATGGGCTTCAATTCTATAATGTCCCCATGATGATCTTTATAAAAAATCAAATAATGCAATGTGTTTGCATGAGGTGCTTTCTTGAGTGCGCTTTCCCTTCCAGTTAGCCTCATTGCCAGTAAGTCTCGTGGTTTTATGACGGTCATTTACTGGTTGATTATTTTATTAGCAGTTATTGATAATGGCGGGTCCGGTGTAAAAACTGTTCCAATTCTCTGTCTCGGGATTTTTACACTCCTGCCCATTTCCATGGCGACAGCAGGACTACCCAAATATTCTCGCGCCATTCTAGTTCTGGCCGCTGTGTTTTTGATAGCACTTCTGTGTTTTGTAATCTTCCAGACCTCCCCACTTCCTGGCCACATGCTTGCACATCCAGCCTGGCAGGAGGTTGCCAAGCTTAATCCGGACGCTGTTCCGGTGATATCCTTGACCCCGACCGATGATATGGGGGGCTTTTTGAAGGTGGCGCTCGCCACCGGCATCTTCATGACGGGCCTTATTCTGTTTGATACAGATGAACGTGCGCTGTCCGCTCTCAAGGTTTTTGGCATTGGCGGTGGCATCATTGCCATATGGTCCATCCTGCAATTCCTGATCCTGCCCGGTACGCTCGGCTTTGGGCAGAAAAAATTCTACCTCGACAGCCTCACCAGCTTCTTCATTAACAGAAACACAGCAGGAACGTTCCTTGGCCTGCTACTGCTTGCATTGTTTACTCTTGCCTGGCGTACGCTTGAGCCACTGGAAGTCCGCCATATCTGGGCACGGATGACCTATGGCACAGGCCTGACTAACAACCAGAAGAAACAGATCCTCAATACAAGTTTTTACACCCTCCTGCTGTTTGCGACTTTTGTGGCGCTGATGTTGACACGCTCGCGCGGCGCGACAGCCGCAACATTTGTCGCGCTGATGGTTCTTGCCATCACGCTGGTTCTTGGCACAAAAAAATCATCCGGGCAGACTTTTGCAAAACGAACACTGTGGTCGCGCATTCGCCCCTTCGCCGTAACCGCTGGCGCGGCTTTGACCGTGATGATCATGTTCTCCGCCTTTGCGGGACGGGCCTCATTGCGCATAGAGGCTGCCGGTGGTGAGGATGGCCGTTTTTGCGTCATGCCATTCATCAAATCGGCAGTGGCGGATCATTTCCCGTGGGGAAGCGGCCTTTCCAGCTTTCAGTCCGTTTATGCCGGATACCATGAAGCAGCCTGCGGCATCTCCCGCGTCTGGACTCGAGCCCACAATGTCTATCTTGAGGGGCTGCTGACCCTTGGTATGGTCTTCATCATTCTGGCAGCGACTTTTGTTCTGGTCTTTCTGACGATTTTCATCAGGGGCATGATCAAAAGAAAGAATTTCGGTTTCGCAGGCAAACTCGGATTAGCTGCCCTCATCCTTGTCGCCATTCACTCGGCAATCGACTTCTCGCTGCAAATCCCCGGCCTGACCGTCAGCTTCGCAGCTTTGCTGGTGCCGCTTGCCACCATCAGCACTCGACCGTCTGCTGGTCGACGCAAGAGACAAAGCCGCGCCTCATAACAATTTGCGAAGCGGGCTGATGTGGCGGGTATAATACCACCCAGGGGACTGGGCCGTAATCAGGTTTTCATACATGGCGCGGGGAACGGCAATCGTTCGCTGGCGGCCATCGTGAAAGGTTACCGACAGCATGCGTTTATCGTCATCATAAGATGCAGATGCAATCAGCTTTGATTTTAACGTTGAACTGTCCGTTACGTGCTCAGCCATGCCTGTTTCCATCTGCGAGGGTGTAACTTTTGGTTAATCTTGTGCGGCGCACAAAGGATTGTCAACTGAGCAAAATTCGTTTGGTATTTTGCGTAGTCATTCCCTGAATACTGGAATATCCCCGCATACCTGGCCTGCCAGTGTAAGCCACCAATTTGACGGTCGTTTAAAATAGACCAGCACCTCTGAAAAATTAAAAAATACGTTCGGTATGGGTCTTACTCATTTGATTAGCAATGAGGCCAAACTACGAACGGTACTAATCATTTTGCGCTGAAAAAGTTCCGCTCGCACAACGATGAATTGCAAACACCTAGAAAAATCTTTTTAATTCAACCAAATAAAGCAGAAGATAATTCCGCTTTCCCGCGGTTTTCTGGTTAACCCGAATTGGTATCTATCAAAACGTCGTCTTATCCGACACAGTCTGGCCGTTGCCTCAGGGCAGCCATGGAAGCGTTGTTGTGACAGGTTTGTGTTTGTCAGACGGGCAGCCCTTCCTTTCAAGAAGACAGAAAAAAGCATGACTTGCAGGCGGTAGCGACTGTGAGGACGGATTTGTGCGCCTTTGTATCGAGTGACGTGCAGTCCCAACGGCCCAGGTTAACCGGGCAACAAGACCTGAACAACAGGTCGGGGTGAACCGCAGATGAAATGTACTGATTACATCTGCCTGACTGTAACCATCACGGAGCATGCGCAGACGAAAAATCCCGTTTAGATGAGAGGGATGTCGAAAGCTGCTCCGAATTTCTTTTGGAGGAAATGGAAATGGGTGCTTACGATCCCAAATCGCCGAGTGGCAGTGACGACGACATCACCAAAATTGGTGCGCTTTCGGATGGTTTTGCCAATACGGCAACCAATGACACCAGCGTGGATGACAGCAATGTCGGCACGGCAAACGGTAACAACCGTAATAACGACAACAGCGACAACAGCACAAACACAGATATTGATGCCAAGGTCGACGTTGCCGTTGGCAATGGCGACAATCGTGACAATGATTACGACTGGAGCTACGACAGCAAAACCGTAAGCCTGTCGGACAATGACACCAACACCAAGACGACCACAATTACCGATACCGACACCAAGGTCGATTATGACTGGAGCTATGACAGCAAGACAGTCAGCGTGTCGGACGACGACACCAACATCAAGACAACCACGATTACCGACACAGATACAGACATCAAGAACATCTCGGATGACGATACGACAAATACGTCGGGAAGCTTCAATTCTTCGGACAGCTTCTACAAAGCGGACACCGATTTTGCAGTTCTTGAAGACGTGAAGGACTTCGGCAATCTGGGCATTGCCGGTGGCGATCTGACCTTCAACCTTGGTGACGACTTCTCGTTCACACTTGATGTTGACAACGTTCTCAACGGTTCGCTCAACGGTGGCGGCCATAACACGGGCTTCAGCCTCGTGCAGGCCAACCATCTTGCCGATCAGGACGTCGCCTATGACCTCAAGATGAACAATGGCGGTGCTGAAAACCACCTCACGGCGGATGCAGGCACAGCCTACGGTTCAGAAGGTGTGGACATGGACGGCAAGGGCTGGGACCTCAAGGCAGGCGACGATGTCGCAGGCACCAGCACAGCCGATGCATCTGCGATCCTGGCAAATTCTGGCTTCCACATGGAGCTGGTACAGGGCGCCAACATGCTCAGCAATGCTGTTGATGTCAGCATCATCGGTGGGAACTCTCACATCACAGATGTGGGCGAAGATACTTCAAGTCACTGATGCTCCCTCTGCAATGAAAGGCTGCACCGGCACCCGCCGGTGCAGTTTGACGGTTGTTCAGACCGGCAAAGGGCATCCGGTGGCAGCAGAAATCGCAAGCTCCCAGTCTCCCCTGAAAAGACCAGCCTGCGATTTCTGTTCGTGATGCCGCTCTAAAGGAGGGGTTCACCATGTATCTATATGACGACAAAATTTCAGACATGATCGCTCATTTCATTGGCCTTTTCGAGACCACAATGGATGAGGCGCGCATGCGCCAGAAATATCTCAAAGGCAAAAGCCAGCCTGAGAAAGACCCGGCACTACAGGCAGATGAAATCAGGGATCGTGACTTTGCTTCGCGGCTTGAACTACAGGATTACGCACCTGGCGTTAATTATCGCGCTCCCAATGACGACTGGGATTACGCAGGTTACAGACCGGCCAGAGGTTTTGATGATGCATTGGACCGGCTGCACGCAGGCAATGCGACCGGATTGAGTGCCCCACGCACGCACCATCTCGGTGCCGGACCTTTCCCGCAGGAACAGGAACTGGTCATTCATGAAGGCCCCGGCTCCATCATTGCGCACACCGTCCAGGTCAACCTGCTGCAGGATGACGATTACCTGAACATGACTGACAGCGTAAACATTCCACGCGATACGACATTCGTCACCGCACGTCTTATTGAATTTTACGACAAGGCGGAAGCCTATGTGCCGTTCTCCGGTTTCACACGCACCGACGAATACGCCAAGCTGCAGGACATCGCCCGGGACATTCACGATTACATCGACAATGCCCGCGAAAACGACATCACCTCACTGAACACTGGTGCCGATGTCGATTTTGTCCTGGCAGCCCACCAGATCAACGGCGTTTACATCAATGGTGTGCTTTCGGAAGAGGCCCCCGACGTCAATGACTTCATGCCGGACCGCGGCATTGCAAAACCGGCGGAAGAGCCGGAAAAAAGTGACGTTTCGCTCGAAGACAACAACGAACATGCCAATATCGTTGATGTTGCAACGGGTGCCAACGTCGTTGCCAATGTGGCAACACTCACCAACACGGGCGTCATGGCCCCGGTGATGGCCGTGATGGGTGACTATCACCAGATCGACGCGATTACGCAGGCCTATATTTACAGTGATCGTGACGAGATCGACACGGCACTGACGACTTCGGAAAATCACACGGCCACAGCCGCATACAACATCGCCTCCTTCGAAAGAGGCACCTACGAAAATGCGCCACACCCGTCATCGGTCGACGATGACGGCAATCTTGTTTTCCCGACCGCATGGCGGGTCAGCGTGGTTGAGGGGGACGTCTGTTTCGTCAACTGGCTGGAGCAATACCAGTTCATTTCCGACAACGACACGATGACCATCACCACCACTGGCAATGAGGTGAGTGTGCTGACCGGTGGCAACGCCGCCATCAACCTGTTTTCGTTCCTGGGCATCAGCACGCAGTTCGATCTGATCATTGTTGGTGGCAACGTTCTGGACATGAACATCATCAGCCAGATCGCGGTGCTTTACGACAATGACTGGGCACGTGCCCTCAGCGACATGAGTGACACCAACGCAGCCACTGTCCAGTCCGGCAATAATCTTATCTGGAACCAGGCATCGATCCATAATATTGGCGACAATGATCGGTTCGAAACCATGCCTGACCATATTGGCCAGGCGGTCGACGCGATCAATGAGCGTGACCCGAACCTTCCAACCGACTTCGCAACCGACCCAACATTTGCCGGTCATGAGGGACTGAACGTCCTCTACATCACAGGCAATCTGTATGATGTCACCCTCATCAAGCAGGTCAGCATTCTTGGAGATTCCGACGATGTGACCCAGGCTGCGTCCAAGGTTCTGGAAAACAACCATGACGCAACAGTCACCATCGATACCGGAAGCAATGCTCTCGTGAACATCGCCCAGATCATCGATTATGACAGCTTTGGTTCCACCACCTATCTGGCAGGCAATCTCTATTCGGATGCAATCCTCATTCAGGGCGGCATTATCGAACATGACACGTCCCAACCACAGCCAGTTGGCAGCGGCCTCGCAAACGAGGTCATCGCATTTCTGGATGACGACAACCCCGCTGTGGACAACACCGATGGCGTTCTCAACGCCGGTCACGACCTGTCCTGGTCGTTGGCACATCCGGTTGATGTCATGCAATCCGTCGTCGCCTGACGAGACATTCCGAGGAACAAGCAGATGAATCAGGTTTCGCGTAATCTAACTGCCGACGGGAAGGCGCAAACGGAAGAGGAGTTAACGGAGGCCTGCATTTCGGCCATCAATGATGCCGTTAATAAGCTGCGCACTCTGTCTCAGCCGTCTGAAAATGGGCAGGTCAGCAACAGGCAGACGCCTGTTGCAACAGCTCCGGTGAAGCAGGAGCATGCAACTCACGCAACACAAGAAATCCGACCGGAAACCGCACGTGTTTTACCGGAAGAACAGGTTCCAACAGTTGCCCCACGCGCGCCAACGGACCGGGAACGCAACGAACCGGAACCTGAGTTGAAATCAGCCCCTGAAATTCCAGCTTTCACCAAGACGATTGACAGCAATGTCGGCCCTCTGCGTGACAACGAACGGCGCGTCGCAACCGGCGGTGGCGGCAACGGCAAGGAACCGGAATTCCGCGGCGGTGGTGGTGGCGGTGGTGGCGGTGACAACACCAGCTTCCATAAACGCAGCGAACCGGTCAATTTTGCGGTCAGCCTTGCAAAAGGCATCGCAGCCGTCAGACGCAACATGATCATCGTGATGTTGTTCACGGTTGCCATCAACGTGCTGCTCTTGGCCATTCCGCTTTATCTATTCCAGATTTCCGACCGCGTTCTGACCAGCCGCTCCATGGACACATTGATCATGTTGTCCGTTGCGGTATTGGGCGCTGTGCTGTTGCAGGCGTTTCTCGATTCTATCCGTCGCTTCATCCTGATGCGCACGGCTGTTGAACTGGAAGTGCGTCTTGGTGCACCCATCCTCAGTGCGGCTGCCCGCGCATCCATGCATGGCAACGGCAAGGACTATCAGATCTTGCAGGACCTGCAGCAACTGCGATCCTTCATCACCTCAGGTACACTGATCGCCTTTCTTGACGCGCCGTTGATGCCCCTGTTTGTGGTGGTGGTCTATCTGGTGCATCCACATCTCGGCATCATCATCATGACCTGCTGCGCGGTGCTGTTTTTCATCGCATGGCTGAACCAGAAATTTACGGCCCGTCAGTTTGCCGAAGCCAATATTTTTCTCAGCCGCGCCAATTTCCACCTCGATTCCATGTCGCGCAACTCGCAGATCATCAATGCCTTGGCAATGATCCCGGAAGCCGTGAAGATGTGGGGCCGTGAAACAGCCGGCTCCTTGCAGTCTCATGTTGCCGCGCAAGACCGCAACATCATCTTCTCCGGCATTTCCAAGGCCTGCCGCATGATCACGCAGATTACCCTTCTCGGCTGGGGCGCGCATCTGGCGCTGTCAGATCAGTTGACGGGCGGCATGGTCATTGCAGCCTCGATCATTTCCGGCCGCGCGTTGGCGCCAATCGAAGGTGCAATTGAAGGCTGGAACCAGTTCAACAAATCTGCGACAGCCTATGGCCGCATCAAGGCATTGTTGTTGAATTCACCGTTGAACTTCCCACGCCTGCGTCTGCCCAACCCGGAAGGTCGGTTGGATGTCGAACGTGTGCTTTTTGTCCCACCGCCCCAGAAAAAGGTGATCCTCAACGGCATTTCCTTCTCGTTGAACAAAGGTGAATCGCTTGCCATCATCGGCAATTCGGGTTCAGGCAAAACTACCCTGGGCAAAATGCTGGTCGGTTCGATCATGCCAACATCAGGCAATGTGCGTCTGGATCTGATGGACCTGCGCAACTGGGATCAACGCCAGTTCGGTGAAAGCATCGGCTACCTGCCGCAGGACGTGCAGCTTTTCCCTGGCACCATCAAGGCCAATATCTGCCGCATGCGCGATGATGTCGAAGACCGCCAGATCTTCGAGGCCGCTGTGCTGGCCGATGTGCATGAGTTGATTGCCAGCTTCCCGCAGGGGTATGAAACGGTGGTGGCTGCCGATGGTGCACCACTGTCCGGCGGCCAGAAACAGCGTATTGCCCTTGCGCGCGCCTTCTTCGGTGATCCTAAATTCGTGGTGCTGGATGAGCCTAACTCCAACCTGGATACCCAGGGTGAAGCGGCTCTGGCAAAAGCCATCCTGCATGCAAAGAAGCAAGGCATCACAACCGTCACCATCACCCAACGGCCTGCCCTTTTGCAGTGCGTGGACAAGATCATGGTTTTGAAGGACGGCACCGTTGCCATGTTCGGTGAACGTGTGGACGTTCTGAAAGCCCTGACCCGTGGCAGTAACAAGGAGCAAAACGGCCCTGACCCGCGCATTGAGGGAGAGCGCAAATGAGCTTTCGTAACAAGGAAAAAAAGCAGGATGTGAAAGATCAGGGCCAGCTTGAGTGGTATAACGAAGTACCCCGATCAATCCGCCTGCACAGTTTCGTTGGTCTTGCCGTGTTGTTTTCGGCCTTCGGCGGGTTTGGTTACTGGGCGGGAACAGCACCTTTGGCATCCGCCATCATCGCGCAGGGCAGCTTTGTCGCCACTGGCAACAACAAGATCATCCAGCATCTGGAAGGCGGCATCATCAAAGATATGCGCGTCAGCGAAGGTGACATCGTCCATGAAGGTGATGTCCTGCTGACGCTCGACAAAACAGCCGCCCTTGCCAATGAACGCATGCTGAAACTTCGTCGTCTGCGTCTGGAAACCATCGTGATCAGACTGCGCGCCGAAGCCCAGGGCGAAAAGGTCTTCAAGGTGCCTGATATCGTGCTGGATGAAGCCAGCGACCCTGATATCAACGCAATTATCCAGAGCCAGAATGTTGTTTTTCACAGCAAGCAGATCAAGCTTGAGGAACAACTGAACCTGATTGAAAAGAACATCAGGTCACTTGAATTCCGTTATGCCGGCTACAAGGGGCAGAGGGATGCTTTTGACCGCCAATTGGCCCTGCTGACACAGGAACGGGATTCCAAGGAACGGCTTGCCAAGAATGGCGTCATTCGCAAAACGGACATGCTCGCCCTGGAACGGGCCATCGCTGATGCGATGGGAGATATTGCCCGGCTAAGCGGTGAGATGAACCAGAGCGAGGCAGAAATCGCCAAATTTCGTCAGGAGGCAATTATCGCGGTCAACTCCAACAAGCAGGCGGCACTTGATGCGCTTGAAACTGCCGAATCCGATCTCGACAGCGTTCGCCAGCAAATGCGCGAAGCCGCCGAGGTGCTGGACCGCACCATCATCCGCTCGCCTGTTAGCGGCACCGTTATCCGCGCCTATTACCATACCGCAGGCGGCGTTATCACAACCGGTAAACCCATCATGGAAATTCTGCCCGCCGGTGTTCCGCTGATCCTGGAAGCACAGGTTTTGCGCACCTCCATCGACCAACTCCACGAAGGCCAGACAGCTGCTATCCGACTGTCGTCGCTCAACCGCAGAACGACACCGGTGCTGCATGGTCAAGTGTTCTACGTATCGGCCGACAGTATCGAAGAAAGTGCCGGTCTTTCGACCAAGGATGTCTATATTGTCCGTGTGCGTATTCCCGATGAGGAAATTGCCCGCGTCAATGGTTTCCATCCCGTTCCAGGCATGCCTGCAGATGTGCTGATCCAGACATCGGAACGCACATTCTTCGAATATCTGACAAAACCGATCGCCGACAGCATGTCGCGAGCCTTCAAGGAACGTTGATGATCCCTCGGCTCAGGCATATATTCGTGGTGTCATGCCGGATGGGAGGATCACCATGGCAGCCATGTCGGATGTTCTGTTACGTGTTGGACGATTGAACTATGTCTGGACCAACACGGAAAGTCTGCTGATCTACATCATCGCGCATATGCTGCGCGTGGAGAAAGAAGCGGCAATCGTTGTGTTTTTGACCCTTAACACCACGCGTGCCCGCATCGATCTAATCGAAAGGCTTGCCAAGCTTTCCGCTACCCCCGCAGGTGAACAGAAGGCCATTCTCAGCATGATGGCACGGCTAAAGGCCGAGTCCAGAATGCGCAACAAATACAATCACTGCATTTATTCGTTCGATGAAAACGGCGAGATATCCAGCACACAGTTGATGCGCCTGATCGATGACGACACGAAGGTACGTTACGGCAAGGTTGAGCAGATGGACCAGAAAGAACTGGACAGCTTGGAAAAATCGATTGCCGAGATCGTTGATCTCAGCAAGACGATCTGGAATTTCATTCACGCCAGCCCACATGTGTCAGGGGAACTGTGAACGTCTGAGTTCGGCTTCTGGCCTGTATTGACAAGACAAAGTCAGACGCTCTTATACGGGAAAAATCCCAAGGATCCTTCCCATGAGCATGCCCATCATCGACATCGTCACCGAAAACCCGACAGAACAGGATTGTGCGGCAATCATTGCGCCATTGCGCCAATTCAACCGGGAAAATCGTGGCGCGATCGAGGACAAGCCGGATTTTGCCATTCTGGTGCGTGACGCCGAAACGCATGAGGTTCTGCGCGGTCTTTATGGCAGCGATAGTTATGGCTGGGCTTTCGTGAAATATCTCGTCGTACCCGAACAATTTCGCGGCCAGAAACTTGGTTCACAGCTGATCGAAGAGGCCGAAAAAATTGCCCGTGATCGCGGTTATATCGGTATTTGGCTGGATACTTTCGAGTTCCAGGCCAAGCCCTTTTACGAAAAAATGGGTTTCACCGTATTTGGTGAGTTAGAGGGCGGACCAAATGCCATCGGCCGTTATTTCCTCAAGAAAAAGTTCTGATCCCACCGCAAGGCTAATCCCTATTGATGCGTGTTTTTCATCCATAGGGAATATTTGAAGCCGCACAATTCCCAATACAATGAATGCTCCCGACATAAGTAGATCGTATTGGGAGGGGATCATGCGCATCGATATTATCGATACTGATCAGGCGTTTGATGACGTGCGGGAGAATTGGGATCGCGTTTTTATGAGCGATCCATATGCACAGCATTTCCTTTCCTGGGTCTGGCTGAAACGATATCTCTTTCGCCGCAAACGCTGGTTCATTCTGGCTTTGCGCGAGAAGGCTGAAGGCTCACCCTATGTCGCCTTCTTCCCTCTGCGCATCGTCACACTTCTCAACGAAAAGACTGGCCAATTCTATGATGAAATCATCATGGCCGGCAACTTCGCAGCCGATTACACCGGTTTCCTGACCATGGCGGACTATGAGGAGCACGCCGTTGCAGGCTTCTGCTCCTATATTCGCCAGCAGAACTGGACCAACCTGAAAATCGAATATTTCTATGGCCCACCCGGCCGTCGCGAAGCCATGATAAGAGCGCTGCAAGGGCCAAATGTCATGTTCCGCGACAGCACGCCCAAGAGCCTCAATGACATCAACAACTGCATATGTCCCGGCGTGCCGCTGCCTGATCGTTTTGACGCCTATCTTGATACGCGCATGAGCAGCCAATCCAGGCAAAAGCTGCGTCGCTTCCTGCGCAAGGTAGAAAGTGATCCGGACTGGAAGATCACATTCGCGACACCACAAACCATCAAACGCGACATCACGATCCTGTTTGACTTTTGGCGGACCAAATGGGCACCCTTCAAGGGCAAGGAGCGAACAGAAAGGCTGATTGCAGGTTCACGCGAAATGCTGATGGACTGTTTTGTCGATGGCAATCTCGATGTGCCTGTCTTGTGGTATCAGAACAAGCCGCTTGGCGCACTTGCCAACATTGTCGACCGTCAGAAAATGGCAATGCTGTTTTACGTGACAGGCCGCGATGAAAGCTGGAAAACACCCTCGCCTGGTTTTGTCCTTCACGGTTACTGCATCCGCCGGGCAATCGACAACGGTTTCCGGTATTATGATTTCCTGCGAGGCAATGAACCTTACAAATACATGTTCGGACCGAATGAGCGCCATATCAGCTGCACCATGTTCCGCTCGCGTAGTGGTCAAAATCTGGGTGACATTTTAAACCCACGCAGCATCCGCTTCGTCTACGAGAAGGCCCTGCAACTCTACAAGGAAGGCAAAAAGGCCAATGCCGAAGTAGCTTTCAAACAGGTGGTGGATGCGGCACCAGAGCACTATGGTGCCCGTTTTGGACTGGCCAATCTGCTGTTTGAAAAGGGAAAGCTTCCCCAGGCTGAACAGGCATTCGACGCATTGGCAAAACAGGTTGAAAGCCCCGTGCCTGTACTGATGCGTCTTGGCGAAACACAACTGGCTCTGCATCGCTATGACGAAGCCTCTGTCACCTTCCAGAACGCGCTCAAGCTGTCACCCTTTAACCGTGAAGCGCTCTACAAGCGTGGCGTGGCACTGACAGCCGCTGGCAAAACCATTGAGGCACTGGAGACATTTTCCACCCTGCGCGGATATTATTCCGACAATCCAGCCCACCGGGAATATACGGAAAAAGCCAAACTTGCCTTTGAGCGATTGATGGGAAGTCTGGGTATTGGCGTGGCAAAACTGCCATCCATTCCGACCACTCCAAAAATGCTGCAGTCCTGAGGCAAGGAAGCACTAAACGCGGCATCAAAAGCCGCCATTTTACAGGGGCTGTGGAACGAATTGCGCGCGCAGATGATAGTTCCAACAACCTAACTCGAGAACACAATTTTGCGCTATTTTCAACCTGAAATAAGGCAATTTTAGCAATGGATTTCCACAATTTTGATTTTTTGGTGGACATTTCAAGTTAATTGAATTATATGTTCAACACACTTCATCGCGGAAGCACCGTAATTATCAATATTACAGCGTGCGACATGACCGCTCAATTCGCGTGCGTAACTTCGTTATTGAGCGAGTTACACGACAAATAATCAATAATGCTCGAAAAAAATCGGGCAACCAAGAATAACGTCATAAAGATTATGTCGCAGGAGTTTTATTCTTACGCGTTACAATCTTTAAACTCAAGGAGAATGCCTGCGCTATCGAGCGCGGCTCAATTTGTATGGCTTTGACAACTGAAAATGAGACGTCTGTGCAACAGCACTCGACCAAGATCAGTCTGAAAAACATCTACAAGGTTTTTGGCGAACATCCCGAGAAAGCCTTGAAAATGCTCCAGTCGGGGCAAAAAAAATCCGACATCCATAAGGCGACCGGCTGTTCGATCGGCGTCAACAACGCCAGCTTCGATATTCGCGCCGGCGAAATCTTCGTTATCATGGGGCTCTCAGGCTCCGGAAAATCTACGCTTTTGCGTCTTCTTAATCGCCTGATTGAACCGACCGCCGGCACGATTGAAATCGACGGACGCGATATTACCCGCATGTCGCAGCGCGAACTGATTGAAGTGCGCAGACGCGATATAAGCATGGTGTTCCAATCCTTCGCGCTTTTGCCCAACAGATCAGTGCTCAACAATGCTGCTTTCGGTCTTGAGATCGCAGGTGTCGGTGAAGCCGAGCGTAACCAGAAAGCGACGGCCGCTCTCGCTGCCGTCGGTCTCGCCGGGTACGAAAACAGCCGTCCTGACCAGCTCTCCGGCGGCATGAAGCAGCGTGTTGGCCTTGCCCGCGCGCTCGCCAGCGAACCAACGATCCTTTTGATGGACGAGGCGTTTTCGGCACTCGACCCGCTCATCCGAACCGAGATGCAGGACGAACTCGTGCGCTTGCAGGCCGAACACAGCCGTACGATCGTGTTCGTCAGCCATGACCTTGACGAGGCCATGCGCATTGGTGACCGTATCTGCATCATGGAAAACGGCAATGTCGTACAGGTTGGTACACCTGATGAAATCGTCCTCAACCCTGCCAACGACTATGTGCGTTCGTTCTTCCGCAACGTTGATGTTTCGCATGTCTTCAAGGCAGGCGATATCGCCCGCAAGACCCAGGTGACGATCATTGAGCGCCAAGGTGTATCGGCCGCCGCCGCACTGGAACGCATGAAAAGCTTTGACCGCGAATATGCCATCATTCTTGGCCGCGACAAAACCTATCATGGCATGGTCAGCCAGGCCTCGGTGGTGGAAAAGGTCAAGGCTGGTGCAAGTGACCCCTACCGCAATGCATTTCTGCCAGAAGCAGAAGCCATTGCTGCGTCCGAGCCGCTTTCCAACGTGATGAGCAAGGTTGCAGGCAGCCCTTGGCCGGTGCCGGTGGTCGATGACAGCAACCGTTATCTCGGCTCGATCAGCAAGTCGACACTGCTGGAAACGCTTGATCGCACCAACTGATCCAAACGCATACCCTCGGCGTCAGCGCGTTGAGGGTATGCAGCCCTATTCTCCCGGCAAATGCGGATCGAACAGACTGTCAGCCATTCTCCGCAAACGCCGCAACAATTGGACCCTCTCATGAATTTCGATATCGGAGACGGTATAGACATTGCCGTCAATTACATACTGGACAACTTTTCCCCAGCGCTGGATTTTATCGCCGCCGCAATCGGTTTCGTGACCAGCGGCATCCAGGACAGTTTGCTGGCCATTCCCATGCCAGTTGGCATCGCCATTTTTGTCGCTTTGGCCCTTTGGCGCGTTGGGGCTGGTTTTGCGGTTTTCACCGCCCTGTCACTTTATCTCGTCAACCACATGCAACTGTGGTCAGCCATGATGGAAACCCTGTCCCTGGTTTTGGCGTCCACCATCATCGCCATGGTGCTTGGCCTGCCGATGGGTATTGCCATGGCACGCAATGACAAGGTGGCGGCCATTGCCCGCCCGACGCTAGACCTGATGCAGACCATGCCTGCTTTCGTCTACCTTATTCCAGCCGCCATGTTCTTCGGGCTTGGCGCAGTGCCAGGCACCATTGCAACGGTTATCTTTTCCATGCCGCCAGTAGTTCGTCTGACCAATCTGGGTATTCGCCAGGTGCATGCGGAATTTATCGAAGCCGGTCTCGCCTTCGGTTGCACCCCTTCGCAACTGTTGCTCAAGGTGCAGTTGCCAAATGCCATGCCGTCGATCATGGCCGGCATCAACCAGACGATCATGTTGTCGCTTTCCATGGTGGTCATTGCGTCTATGATTGGTGCGGGTGGCATCGGCAACACCGTGTTGACGGGCATTCAGCGCCTTGATGTTGGCACTGGTTTCGAAGGCGGCATCGCCGTGGTCATTTTGGCTGTCATTCTCGACCGCATCACGCAGAGCCTTGGCAAGGAACGCCCCGCCTTCTGGCGCGTGCTGTTCCAAAAGAACGCCCGTGAACCAGAACTGGTCACCGCCACCCACTAATTCTTTCTCCATAAGCGGGCTTGAACCCGCCTCATGCGAACCTTCCAAAAAGGAGCACATATGTTCAAGACAATCGCAACCTTTGGCCTAGCGGCCATGATGTTTGGCACCACGGCGACGATCTCCGTCGCGCAGGATGCAAAGCCGGTCAAAATCGGTTGGGCAGCGTGGTCGGATGCCGAGTTTGTGACCAAACTCGCCGCCAAGGTGATCACCGACAAGCTCGGCACCAAGGTTGAACTCGTGCAGACCGATGTCGCACCGCTCTATCAGGGCGTCAGCCGTGGCGACATTGATGCCATGATGATGGCTTGGCTGCCGGAAACACACGCGGATTATTTCCACAAGGTCAAAGACAAGGTCGAGACACTCGGCACCGTATATGAAGGCGCCAAGCTCGGTTGGGTCGTTCCGGCCTATATTCCGGAAGATGCTATTTCGTCGATTGAAGACCTTGCCAAGGACGACGTGAAGGAAAAGCTCGGCAACACCGTGCAGGGCATCGACCCGGGTGCTGGCCTGACCCGCCTGTCGCAGCAGGCTCTCAAGGACTATGCCCTGAGCGACTACAAGCTGCAGATTTCCAGTGAAGCAGGCATGCTCACCACGGTTGACCGTGCCATGCGTTCTGAAAAATGGTTCGTTGCGACCTCCTGGAGCCCGCACTGGATGTTCGGAAAATATGAGCTCCGTTATATTGCTGACCCGAAGAAGTCGCTCGGTGACGCAGAACATGTCGACATTCTGGCCCGCAAGGGCATGAAGGAAGAAAATCCGAAAGTTGCAGACTTCCTGTCGCGCATGAAGCTCCCGATCGCTGATCTGGAAGCTGCGATGTTCAATGCACAGGAAACGTCCTACGACGAGGCTGTTGCCAAATATATCGAAGATCACCCGGATCAGATTGCCGCATGGATCGGCGAAGAAAAAGGCTGATTATACATATGCCGGGCGAGCCAATCGCCCGGCTTTTCCTTGACGATTGACCGGTGATCCGCTGTGATAGTTCATCCATTCCCGCCTTCCCATCCACTCACAGCCTGCCTCCGTGACGCCGACACCATGGGTGGGCGCCTATCGCTGGCCCGCGATGCTGCGAAACTGTCCATCGAAGACCTGTCGGCAAAACTCGGAATCTCGGCACAGATATGGACCCACTGGGAAAATGATCGTGATGCGCCTCCGGATATTTATCTCGACTTCATAGCCAACGCCCTCAATATCAGCCTGAGATGGCTGACCACTGGCCTCGGTGAAGGCCCAGCCGACATCTGAACGTCACAGGCACGGGTTGTTCAGTCCGTCAGCGACGCCAGACCAAGCAATGCTGCGCCAACCAGCCCTGGCTCTATTTCGCACTGCGCCTTGACGACAAGCGGTCGTGACAATTTACGCAGGATCCGGCCACGCACGGCCCTATCGATTTCGGCTAGCAGCTCTTGTGAGTTTGACAGACCACCCGCCACTGGCACGATGCTCGCACCCGTCACATTGACCACCAGCGCCAATGGTGATGCCAGAATATCGACATGAACCTGAATGGTACGTGCTGCCTTTTCATCACCTGCGCACCACAGATCGATGATCTCTTGGCTGGATTTATCTTCGTGATGCAGCAGCACGTGTAATTTTTCCAACCCACGTGCGCTGCATGTCGCATCGATACAGCCATGCAGACCGCAACCGCAACGAATGGCTGGAATGTGCACAGGTGGATCTCCGGCCTGCGTTGCTGCAACCGGTGCATGCCCCCACTCACCAGCAAAACCGCCATTGGCGTTGATCAGCCTGCCGTCGATCACCAGGCCACCGCCCACGCCAGTTCCCAGAATAACTCCAAAAACCACGCGGTGGCCTTTGCCGGCACCAATGCCCGCCTCGGCCATGACAAAACAATCGGCATCATTGGCAATGATCACCCGCAAGCCAAGCTCTGTCTCAAGATCAGCTTTCAGATCACGTCCATGAATGCAGGGAATATTGGCGACCGTTGCCCAGCCATTGTCTTCATCGACAACGCCGGCAATGGAAATGGCCACGCCATCCGGCTTCGTGTCACAGCTCTCAATGGCCTGACGGAGCACACCGACAAAGGCCGCGAAATCATCTTTCGGCGTAGCAACGCGCGGTAAAAGACGAATGTCCTCAGCCGAATAGGCCAGAGCGCCCTTGATCGTGGTACCGCCGATATCAAAACAGAGGATCATGCATATGCTTTCATTACATCAGTGGTGTCAGCGGATCAGAATGGCACGAAAATCATTGACATTGGTGCCGGTCGGCCCGGTGTGAAAGATGTCACCAATGGTGGAAAAACCACTAAAACTGTCATTGGCATCCAGCAGCGCACGGGCATCCAACCCAGCGGCCCGCAGCCGCCGCACCGTTTCCCCATCCACAAAAGCGCCCGCATTGTCTTCCGATCCATCGATGCCGTCGGTGTCTGCTGCAAGCGCAGTGATATCGTGGCCATTAACGGCCATGGCAAAAGCCAGAGCAAATTCACCATTGCGGCCGCCACGTCCGCCCTTCTGCCGCAGGGTCACCGTGGTTTCCCCACCCGACAGCAAAACAGCAGGCTTTCGGAATGGCCGATTACGGACCGCCACTTCGCGCGCCAATGCGGCATGCACCGATGCCACCTCGCGCGCTTCGCCTTCAATGGAATCCGACAGGATATGCGCCTCCAGCCCATGCGAGCGGGCAATATCGGCTGCAGCTTCCAACGACACACTGGCCGAGGCGATGATATGATGGCTATTGCGGGAAAAAACGACATCACCAGGATGTGGCGCGTCGGCAGCTGGCGAATTGAGATGGCGCAGAGCAGACTCAGGCAGAGCGAGGCTGTACTGCTTGACGATGTCGAGTGCGTCCTGCCGTGTCGTCTCATCCGGAATGGTCGGGCCTGACGCGACAAAGGCCGGGTTATCGCCAGGAATGTCCGATACGATCAGACTGACGACCCGGGCTTTGGTTGCAGCTGCGAGCCGCCCGCCCTTGATGGTCGACAGATGTTTGCGCACGATATTCATCGCAGAGATAGGCGCGCCTGACGCCAGCAGCAATTCATTGAGAGTAATTTCATCCTGCAGGCTTAGGCCCTCTGGCGGTGCGGGCAACAGGGCCGAACCGCCACCACAGATCAGTGCAATCACCAGATCATTTTCGGACAGGCCGGAAATGGTTTCAACAAGTCGCTTGGCAGCGGTAAGACCATTTTCGTCCGGGACCGGATGCGATGCCTCGATCACCTCGATTGCGCGGGTTTCGCAGCCGTAACCATACCGGGTCACAACCACACCGCTCAGAGGTTCCGGCCACAGGCTTTCAAGAGCCGCCGCCATTTGTGCAGCGCCCTTGCCTGCGCCGATAACAACGGTTCGACCGTTTTGGGGTGGTGTCGGCAGATGTTTTTTGATGCCGATCAATGGGTCAGCAGCATTCACAGCCGCCCTGAAAAGTTCTTCCAGCAAGGCGCGGTCCTTGCCTGTATCAAAACTATTATCCAGTCCCAAAGCTTACCGTCCACTTCGTGATTTCGGGTACGGCAGGATAGGTTGTGAATGCCGCAGAAGCGATTCTTAGGAACAATCGCGCGGCTTGCCAACATTCTTTTGATAGGCATCTGCGCTTGTCCGTTTCCGACATGAACAAACACGCTACAGCAGCCTGCTCAGTAGACATCCCTGAGGTAACGTTTTTCGGATGAAAGTCGCTTCACATATGCCTCGGCGGCATCACGATCCATGTTGCCGTGCCGGGAAACGATATCTTTGAGAGCGGTATCCACATCCCGCGCCATATGGCTTGCGTCACCACAAATGTAGAAATGCGCGCCCTCTTCCAGCCATGAAAACAGCTCGGCACCCTGTTCCAACATCCGGTGCTGGACGTAGATTTTTGCGTCCTGATCGCGGGAAAATGCCAGATCAAGACGGTTGAGATGGCCGGTCTTCTGCCACTGCTGCAATTCGTCGCGATAATAAAAGTCGCTCGCCTGTCGTTGTTCACCAAAAAACAGCCAGTTCTTGCCCTTCGCTCCTGTCGCCTGCCGGTCCTGAAGAAAGGCACGAAACGGCGCAATGCCTGTGCCCGGTCCCACCATGATGGCGGGCACATCAGGGTCACGCGGAGGTCGAAAATGGCTTGATGGCTGCACAAAAATCGGAATGTCACCCTTACCAGCACGGTCTGCCAGAAAAGCGGACGCCGTTCCCGCCCGACTGGCCTTGTCATTGAGATACCGCACCACGGAGACCGTTAAATGAACCTCATGAGGTGCAAGCTTCGGGCTGGATGCAATCGAATAAAGCCGTGGTTGTAATCGCTTGAGACTGCCGAGCAACTCCTGCGCGCCGATGCTGACGGGTGCCATATGGATGATATCAGCGACCTGCTTCCCCCAAAGCCAGGCTGCGATCTGTTCTTTGCCGCCAGCCATGATCTCAGACAAATCCATGCTGCCTGATCGTGCCGCCCATGCCTTGGCAAATTCCACAGTCGCCCGACCAATTTCGAAATGTTTGTGAAGCGCCTCAAAAACGAGCATCTCTCCCAGACCATCAATGACAACCGGGCTTTCCGCTTTCAGCTTGAGGGACCGCAAAATTTCCTCTGTCAGCATCTCGCAGTTGCTCGGCCACACGCCAAGTGCATCACCGGCTTCATATTGAAAATCAGCTTCGCCGAGATCGAAGACAAATTGGCGGACTTCTTTGCCTCCCTCTTTTGCGGTCAGCCGTTTGTTGACCTTCAAGCGGGACGAATAGGGTGTTCTGCGGCTAAACAAGCTTTTGGCTGCTTTATCACTCAGCATGTCGGGCTGGCATAATCCGGAAACGACGGGGCGCGCAGATGCGCCTGCAAGCTCGGCAATTTTGACCGGTTGCAGAACTTCGCAAACCACCTCCCCCCAACTGGTCGCTGTCTCCTCATCGTCACCTTCGCAGTCTACCCGCCCGGTCAAACGTTGCGCGCCAAGCTTTTCCAGACGCTGATCGAGCTTGCGGCCGAAACCGCAGAAGTGATCGTAATTGCTGTCCCCGAAGGCACAAACCGCATACCGCATTGTTTCCAGCCTCGGCGCATTGTCATCGTTCAATGCTTTCCAGAATGTCTCGCCATTGTCGGGCGGGTCACCATCGCCAAATGTACTGACAAAAAACAGACAAATGCTAGCGTCTGCGATGTCGGATGGCGCCAGATCCTCAAGGCAAACCAGCCTGTGTTGATGGCCATGTGCTGCCAGTCTTTTGGCAAAATTCGCGGCCACCATTTCGGCATTGCCGGTCTGCGATGCCCAGGCAATCAACACAGCAGGCGCTTTGGTCGCCGCAGCGGAAGCATCAGCAGGAAGAGCCACCGTATCACCAGACCGCACACGGCTACGGGAAAAAAGCCCGGCCAACATGCCATCGATCAACAACCTGCGCTCCTCACCAAAAGGCGCGGTTTCAGGCAGGACAGGTGTCTCGATAGTCCCGAGAGTTGCCGCCGCATTTAGCCCGGTGATGAACCCCTGAAGATAGGTCTGTTCTGGTGCTGTCAGTGTCGGGGCAGGCGTTAAAGTGATCCCGGTCATCATGCTGAAAGCGGTAATTTCGGAAACAGGAGACAAGGTAACGACGGTCGAGGGATCTGCAAAAGCGTTCACGGGGAATGTTTCCTTTCCAGATGCAGGCTTGGTGGCTTTTTCGCTGAGGCGAATGGCAACGGCGGTAAATTTGAACTCGGGTTGAAGGGAGATCGGGTCAACCGCATCACTGGTCACGGCATTGATGGCGAGATCGTCACCAAACACATCGTTCCAGTGAAAGGGCGCGAAACAATTGCCGGGCAAAACACGCTCGGTGACCACCGCCGGTAAAATAGCCCGTCCGCGTGCTGAGCTGATTTCAACGCGATCCTTGTCTTCAATGCCAAGTTCGGCAGCATCCTCAGGATGGATCTCGACAAACGGGCCGGGATTGAGCTTATTCAGCGTGGCGATCTTGCCGGTTTTTGTCATCGTGTGCCACTGGTGCTGCAAGCGACCAGTATTCAGGACCAAGGGTCGTTCCGTCCCCGGCATTTCGGCTGAATCCATATGGGGTCGCGGAAAAAATGCTGCCTTGCCGCTCGCCGTGGCAAACACCAGCCGTGGCGCTGCAACCTCGACCATTTTGAGATATTGGCTCTGGCCGTCATTGAGATAGCGGATCGGGTTGCGGGAAGCGCTTTCTGGTGATGCCATCGGCCACTGCAATGGACCATGGCTTAATCGCTCATGGCTCACCCCACGAATGTCGTAGCCGGTTTTCGGGTTCCAGGCCTTTTTGATCTCGTCAAAAACCTCCGCTGAACAGGTGTAGCTGAATGCCTCGACATATCCCATTTCCTGCGCAACACGGGCAATCAGCAACCAGTCAGGCATCGCATCGCCCGGTGGATGCACGGCCTTTTGTGTCAGGGTCATATTGCGTTCAGAATTGATCATGACGCTATCGCCTTCCGCCCATAACGCACCGGGAAGAAGAATATCGGCATAGATATTGGTTTCGGTATCGAGAAACGCGTCCTGCACCACAACAAGCTCAGCTGCCTTCAAGCCGCGAATGACGGTATCGCGGTTGGCCACACTGGCAACAGGATTGGTGCAGATGATCCAGCAAGCCTTGACGAGCCCGTCCGCCATCTCCTGAAACATCGACACCGTTCCACCGCCCGCTTCCGCCCGCAGGCTGCCATGTGGAATGTTCCAGAGATCTTCGACAAAGGCGCGATCCGCTTCAACAAGTGCAGAGCGCTGGCCCGGCAATCCCGGTCCCATATATCCCATCTCACGCCCGCCCATGGCGTTGGGCTGGCCGGTCAGTGAAAAAGGCCCGCTCCCGGTGCGACAGATTTTGCCCATAGCAAGATGCAAATTGCAGATGGCATTGGTGTTCCAGGTGCCATGTGTGCTCTGGTTCAGCCCCATGGTCCAGCAACTCATCACCTCAGGCGCCGTACCCATCATCTCAGCGGCCTGCAGAATATCCGCGACGGCTAGCCCGGTGATCTCTGAGACCTTTTCAGGCGTATAATCGGCCAGAAAGTCAGGCATTTGTTGCCAACCTTCGGTAAACTCGGCAATAAAACCAATGTCTGTGTGACCGTTTTTAACGATCAGATGGAGCAGACCGTTGAGTAGCGCCAGATCGGTTCCTGGTCTGATCTGCAAAAACAGGTCCGCTTTATCCGCAGTACCATTACGGCGTGGATCAACCACGATAAGCCTCGCACCCTGCTTGAGCCGATCCATCATCCGCAAGAACAGGATCGGATGACAATCAGCCATATTGGCGCCGATCACAAAAAACAGGTCGGCCTTGTCAAAATCCTCGTATGAGCCTGGTGGTCCGTCAGAGCCAAGGGAAAGCTTGTAGCCACTGCCAGCACTTGCCATGCAAAGCCGCGAGTTGGATTCGATGTGTTTGGTGCGGATAAAACCCTTTGCCAGCTTGTTGGACAGATATTGCGCTTCCAGCGACATCTGACCGGATACATAAAGTGAAACAGCATCCGGCCCGTGCTGGTCAATAATAGCCTTCAACCTCTGCGCAGTTTCCTTGATCGCGTTTTCAACGGGGACCGGGACTTGATCCTGCTCTCGCGACTGGCGCATATGCGCCTTATCCATGCGCCCCGGATGAGCAATGACCTGCGCACAGCTGTTTCCCTTGGTGCATAACCGTCCGAAATTTGCGGGATGGCTTTTGTCGCCGGAAACCTTGATCACACGGTTGTCCCTGACCTCCATCACGATGCCGCACCCCACACCGCAATAGGGACAGGAGCCTTTAACTGTTTTTCTATCCGTCATGGCAGACCCTGCATGCACATCACCCTGATAGGACAAGGCCATCGCAACCTTGAAAAATGCCCAAAACAAAAAAGCTGCAGATCGAAAATTGCCGTCCCTTCAGGGAACGTCAGTTTCAGATCAGCAGCTTTGCTATAAGCGCCCGCCGTTGGACGCTTTAAAAACGAAGCAACAAGCGTGCCAGATAAAAATGGGATTGTAATTTCAGCGAAAAATGCCCCAATACGGAATTCCGCTTGGGATCAAGTGTAGGTTCAAGGCGCAAAAATCGGCAGCATCAACTCGCCATGCCTAAGCAAAGGGCAACGAATTCTTGGAAATTGATGCGGTGTGACACATTCAGATCAGCCGCACGCCCCTGTTCGTCAAAGCAGCGCCGGGGCTCATGCAATTTGCCAATGGCGCCCACAAGCAGCGCCACCGGCCAATTGTTTATCATTATGCAGGCTTCAGGAGGCCTTGTCCCAGACCGGCGCAAGACCATCCGGAGAAACGATACGGCCATCAGTCCTGGACAAAGCGTGGATTGCCGCCATCTCATTTGGAGCCAGCTCAAAGTCGAAGATCGCGAAATTCTCGATAACACGAGCTTCAGTCACGGTCTTGGAGAGTGCGATAATTCCATCCTGCTGCACGAGCCAGCGTAGCACCACCTGGGCAATGGACTTGCCATGTTTGGCAGCCATATCCTTCAGAACCGGGTCTGCAAGCACCTTGCCATCCGCCATGGCGAAATAGCTGGTGATCGACATGCCGGACTCTTTCGCCTCGGTAATCACCACATCTTGATTGAGATAGGGATGATATTCGATCTGGTTGGTGACGATTGGCGCTTTGGAAAGCGACACAGCCTGTGCCATCAAGGTTGTGTTGAAGTTGGACACACCGATATGACGCACCTTGCCGGCTTCCTTCACCTCATTGAGCGCACCGATCTGTTCCGCCAGTGAAACCGCTTCATTGGGCCAATGCAACAGCAGCAGGTCGACATAATCGGTTTTCAGCTTCTTCAGGCTTTCATCGACAGAGGCGATAAAGGCGTCGTGTTTGTATTTGTCGACCCAGACCTTGGTGGTCAGGAAGATATCGCCACGCGCAATACCCGAACCGGCGATGGCCTCGCCAACTTCCGCCTCATTGCCGTAGATCTGCGCAGTGTCGATATGACGGAAGCCCGACTTCAGCGCCTGCGGCACAATCCGTAGAACATCCTGGCCCGGCACGCGAAAAGTACCGAAACCCAGCGCTGGAATGGTTGCGCCATTCGCTGTCACATTGTGCATTGTTTTACTCCTTGTGTTTTCCCAACAGTCGTCGCCGGGATAGATTGGATGTGACAACCGGCCGAACATCAAGAGCCGGTTGACATGGACCCGGCAACAGCCGCGCCGGGCCGATAAAAAATCAGGCTGCCTTCAGCACCAGCGCTCCGGCTCGGCGGTCCAGCGCTGCACTCCACATGGTCAGCAACAGGGCAACCGCTACAAGGATGGCACCGACCCAGGGTGTTGCCACCAGACCAAGCGGCGATTCCACAACAAGGCCACCCAACCACGCACCAATGGCAATACCAAGATTGAACGCGGCAATATTAAGCGCAGACGCCACATCCACCGCACCGGGGCGGTACTGTTTGGCAAGCTGCACGACGTAAAGCTGCAGCCCGGGCACATTGGCAAAGGATAGGAAACCAAGGAAAACCAAAGTAACAAGTGTCAGAACCGGCGACACGGCGGTGAAGGAAAACACCAGAAGGACAATCGCCTGGGCGAGAAACAGACCCATCAGCGCCTTGACCGGATTATGGTTGGCAATTCTGCCGCCACCAATATTACCGGCAGCAATAGCGATACCGTAGAGCACGAGAATAAGGCTGACACTGGATTCGGAAAAACCGGTCACCTGCTGCAGGATGGGCGCCAGGAAGGTGAAGGCCACAAATGTGCCGCCATAACCAAGTGCAGTCATCGCAAACACGATCAGCAGGCGAGCGGAACCAAGCACCCGGACCTGATCAAGCAGGCTCGCGGGTCGCGCCTTTTTCAGATTGTTTGGCAAAAGTGCTGCAATGCCGAGCAGGGCAACGATACCAAGACCGGCCACCACCCAGAATGTTGCACGCCAGCCAAATACCTGACCGATATAGGTGCCGAGTGGCACACCAGTGACGATGGCTACCGTCAATCCCATGAACATCATCGCGATGGCAGATGCGCGCCGGTTCTCGGGCACAAGATCGGCAGCAATTGTTGACCCGACGGAAAAGAACACGCCATGGGCAAATGCGGCCAACACGCGCGCGACCAGCAGGAACTCATAGCTTGGCGAAAGTGCCGCCAACGCATTGCCAACCGTAAACAGGGCCATCAGCCCCAGAAGCAACGGCTTACGCTCAATCTTGCCGCTAAGCGCTGTCAGGACAGGTGCGCCAAAGGTAACGCCAAGTGCATAAACGCTGACGATCAGGCCAGCGAGTGGCAAACTAATGTGAAGATCGGTCGCAACGGTCGGTAAAAGCCCGACAATCACGAACTCCGTGGTACCGATCGCGTAGGCTGCGATCGTCAAAGCAAATATGGCCAAGGGCATGGTGACTTCCTCTTTCCCGCAAAACCTGTTGCGACGCCGACGACAGTTCTGCTGTTCGTCTGAGTGATTGATGCGCCCTATATGGGGGAAGGAAACTTGCCTGATAATCAGCAACAATGGATAAATACCTTTGAATTGAATTCACAAGATGAAATGCCCATGGACAACCGAACTGGTGAAATGGATGTCTTTGTTGCAGCAGCGGAACTAGGGAGTTTTTCTGCGGCCGGGCGTAAACTTAATCTGTCACCCTCGGCGGTCAGCAAACTGGTGAGCCGTATCGAGGATCGCCTGGGCACGCGGCTGTTGATGCGCTCCACTCGACTGGTCACCTTGACCCCGGAGGGTGAGATTTATCTCTCCAGAGCAAAACGCATTCTGGCTGACATAGAAGAGACGGAACAGATCATCGCGAGCGGCGGTAAGGTCGTTCCTCGCGGCCTGCTGCGTGTCAACGCGACACTCGGTTTCGGTGAGCGATATCTGCTCCCACTTGCACCAAAATTCCTTGAGCTCTATCCGGAAGTTCAACTCGACATCTCACTGACCGATGGCGTCATCAGCCTGATTGAGGAACGGACTGATATAGCCATCCGCTCGGGCGCTCTGCAGGATTCGTCTCTCAAGGCCCGTAAACTGCTTGAAGTGCCACGCGTCATCGTTGCGTCGCCGGCCTATATTGCGAAACACGGCATGCCCGAAACACCTCAGGATCTTGCCGGTCATAACTGCCTGAATTTCAACTTTAGCCGCAGCCTGAATGAATGGCCATTTAGAGATCCTGGCTCCGATACGGTTTACCGTGTTTCTGTTTTTGGCAATGCAGGTGTGAACAGTGGATTGGCGATGCGCAGGTT
>NZ_DAMDBP010000002.1:0-19915 GCF_032092815.1 Agrobacterium sp.
GTGCAATCCGTGCCGACAGCGTATCTATTTCGCCATCGGTCCGGTCGGCTCTGCGCACCTGCTCGGCCATGAAATCCTCGTTGACCGTGCCGCGACGAACGAGATCGAAATAAAGTGTCGAAATCAGGTCAGCATGCTGGGCAGGAGTGATTCGCCGGTAGTCAGGCAGTGCACATGCTTCCCATAGCCGTTCCACTCTCTCGGGGGTAGTGGCCAGATCAATGATTTCCGGATAACGGGCAAGATATTCAAGCGCCTGCTGGTCCACAGCCGGCAAGGCACGTGAAAGCCCCTGCAGAACAGGCGCTGCCTCGAGGCTGGTGCGCAAATTGCCGATCGAGGAATAATCAAGCGCCTTGCTGCGCCACTGCAGAACTTTCACCGCATCGAATTCATGCGCTTCGATCCGTTCCACCAGCTCTTCATCAAACGGGTCAACCCGCCCGGTCACTCCAAAGGTGCCGTCACGCAAATGGCGTCCGGCACGCCCAGCGATCTGCCCCAGCTCGCCCGGGTTCAGGTCGCGGAACTGGTAACCGTCAAATTTGCGATCCTGCGCGAAAGCAACGTGGTCAACATCGAGGTTCAGGCCCATGCCGATGGCGTCAGTTGCCACCAGATATTCGACATCGCCTTCCTGGTACAATCCGACCTGTGCATTACGGGTGCGGGGGGACAGGGCCCCCATCACCACAGCAGCACCGCCACGCTGACGCTTGATCAGCTCGGCGATGGCATAAACCTCGTCAGCAGAAAACGCCACGATGGCCGAGCGCTGCGGCAAGCGGGTAATCTTTTTCTGACCGGCATAAAAAAGCTGCGACAGTCTTGGACGCTCAACGATGGTGATACCGGGAAGCAGCTTCTGCAAGATGGGCCGCATGGTACCGGCACCGAGAAACAGTGTTTCCTCACGACCGCGCAAATGCAGGATACGGTCGGTGAAGATATGCCCGCGCTCCAGATCGCCAGCCAGCTGGACCTCGTCGATGGCCACAAAAGACGCATTGGTCTCGCGGGGCATTGCCTCAACGGTACAAACGGAAAACCGTGCTTTGGGCGGAGAGATTTTTTCCTCACCCGTCACCAGGGCCACATTGGCCACACCGACCTTTTCGACCAGGCGGGTATAAACCTCGCGTGCCAGCAGACGCAAAGGCAGACCAATGACCCCACTGCCGTGCGCCACCATGCGTTCGATAGCATAGTGCGTTTTGCCGGTGTTTGTCGGTCCGAGCACGGCGGTTACGCCGCGCCCGCTCAAGATCATGGGTTGAAAATTCAACGTACTGTCCGCGCGATGGTCATGCCTGTCACTTCATCGGATACCAATCCGCTGAAAGCGTGACACAACACATGGCGATCACTGGCAACAAAGGCAAGAAATGTTTGCGGCTATGTGCATTTTTCCGAGTCGAAACCCAATCGGAATCCGGAAAACCACCGCCAGAATTAACATTTGGAACAGCCTGCGAACGAATCAGCGACGAATCGCTGACTCCATGAGATTCAGGGTTTGTTCACCGCAATATATGGTTCTGGAATCGTCGCCCGACACGACATGCTGAATCCGGTTAAGAACACGCGACGCTTTGAGGCGCGCTCGCATTTACCTTGGTAAACGGACCGTTAAAATTTAACAGATTTAGAAATAAGCATCTGTAAAATAAAGATAATTTCTAAAATCACTCAGACGCGTTGCACTTGCACATTAACCTTTGGAGTAAATGGAGAACGAATCGCTGACGAATCACAGACATCCGATGTTTCCCGGTTTGTTCTCCACCAGATATGGTAGAAAAACAATTCGTTAACCATATGATTGTGTGGATAACACAAGGACAGCAGCGTGAAATTGGTAGGCGCCGTTAACATTTGGAACGCCAACTTCCCTACTGCCCCCGAATGGAAGCCGCACGACCGTTCGATCTGTCAGCGCGAAACAAAAAACGGCCCTAAGGACCGTCTTTGATGACTGCAATTGAAACCGGAACTGGTGACACAGTGACCGTTAAAGCGGCTGCCCGGCCAGAAGTTTCGGGCTGCTTTCTCCGGCAAGACCGGCAGCCTGGTCGATGAAATAGGATTTCAGCGAGGGCAGGCGGTCAACAAGCCCCAGCCCCAGATCGCGTACGATGCGAATAGGCGTGCTGTCGTTTGAGAACAGCCGGTTCAGGACATCGGTGGTGATGCCCATGCGCAGCGTGTCAAATCGCCGCCAAGCCTGATAACGTTCAAGAACATTCAGCGAGCCGATGTCGAGGCCAAGTCGGTCCGCCTCAACGATTGTTTCCGCCAGCGCGGCCACATCCTTGTAACCAAGGTTCAGGCCCTGCCCCGAGATCGGGTGAATGCCATGGGCGGCGTCCCCCGCCAGCGCAAAGCGTGGCGCAACGAATGCTCTGGCCAATGTCAAACCGAGCGGAAACGCGCGTCGTTGGCCGACCGCCCGGACAACACCGAGCTTGTGACCGAAACGACGTTCCAGTTCCTCATCAAACACGAAGTCATCAGCGGCAACCAGCCTGTCGGCATCGGCACGGCGCTCCGTCCAGACCAGCGACGACCGGTTGCCCTTGAGCGGCAGAATGGCAAACGGGCCGGACGGCAGGAAATGTTCTTCAGCCACACCATTATGCGGACGTTCATGTTCAACCGTGGTGACAATGCCGGATTGATCATAGTCCCAGCGAACGGTCTTGATACCTGCCATGTCTCTCAGCGAGGAGCGCACGCCATCGCAGGCAATCAGCAGTTTGGCGTCCAGAACACTGCCATCCGAAAGACTGATGCTGGTGCTTTGGGCACCGGTCACGAAACCGGACACGGTCACGCCGTGGCGAATTGCCACGCCCAGACGCTCGCATAGACCTCTCAGAGCACTGACGATTGCGACATTGGGGATCATGTGGGCAAAGGGACGCCCTTCCTCGACCTCACCATCAAAGGTCAGGAACACGGGACGGACCGGATCCGTGGTTTTGGAATCCGTCACGATCATCTTGCGGATCGGCTCTGCCTCCGGTTCGATTTCATTCCAGACACCGAAAACATCGAGCATTCGGGTTGCAGCAGAGATGATTGCCGATGCGCGCATGTCCTTTTTCCAGACATCCTGCGGGGCGGCTTCCACAATCTCAACCTGCATATGCGGAGCGGCCTGCTTGATCGCGACAGCAACGGCAAGTCCGACATATCCGCCTCCGGCAATCACCACATCCAGCATAATGAAACTCCTGCATTCTTGAGAATATCGCCCCGGCACTATAGACCAAGGAAATGCATCTTCCTACAGCAGGAGCCAAGCTGAATGTCGAATGATTCCGATCCGATTGAAAAATCAGCCATGCAAAAACTGATCGCCACACTCGACCTGGAGAAGCTGGAAGAAAACCTTTTTCGTGGCACCAGCCCACAAATTGGCTGGCAGCGGGTTTTCGGCGGGCAGGTGATTGCACAGGCGCTGGTTGCTGCCTGTCGGACCGTGGAAGCGGATCGTTTTGTCCATTCACTGCACGCCTATTTCATGCGCCCCGGTGACCCCTCGGTGCCGATCATCTATCAGGTCGAGCGCATTCGCAACGGCTCCAGCTTCAACACCCGTCGCGTTGTCGCCATTCAGCATGGAGAAGCGATATTTTCGATGTCGGCCTCATTCCAGATCGAGGAAGATGGCTACGACCACCAGATGCCCGCACCGAAGGTTCCGGCTCCGGAAACGCTTCTGAGCGAAAGCCAGTTGCAGGAAGCTTTTTTGGCCAAGGCACCGCCGATGATCCGCAAATACTGGCAAAACAAGCGGCCAATTGAAATCAAGCCGGTTTCGCTGGCCCATTATATCTCCAATGAAAAGCTGCCGCCCAATCAGGATATCTGGGTTCGGGCTGTTGGCGAAGTGCCGGATGATCGCTGTTTCCAGGCAGCCGTTCTCGCCTATCTCTCCGACATGACGTTGCTCGACACCTCGCTCTATGCGCATGGCACGACGATCTTCGACCCCAATATCCAGGTCGCCAGCCTTGACCATGCCATGTGGTTTCACCGCCCCTGCAAGCTCGATGATTGGCTGCTTTACACACAGGACAGCCCCAGTGCATCCGGTGCGCGAGGACTGACGCGCGGTAGTATCATGACGCGAGATGGCGTGCTGATTGCGTCGGTTACGCAGGAAGGTTTGATTCGGAAAAGAGCAAATGATTAATTTTTGCGCTTAAATTTTAAATTGCACATTTATTGCGCGATTATTGTGCAAACAAATGCCTCTAAAACAGACTTAAAGAATATATCTTTTACTTTTCAATAACTTATTCCCGATCCTCAAAACTGGCACGCGCCTTGAATGTAAGGCAGTGGTCGCTGTTCAATGATCCGCCAGCGGCAAGGAGAGTCGGCTCCGCGCCGAGGACAAACAAAGGATGGGAAACCTGATGAAAATTGTGATGGCCATTATCAAGCCGTTCAAGCTGGACGAAGTGCGCGAAGCACTCACCGCTGTCGGTATCCAGGGCCTGACCGTAACCGAGGTCAAGGGTTACGGACGCCAGAAGGGACACACGGAAATCTATCGTGGCACGGAATACGCCGTGAGCTTCCTGCCGAAGCTGAAAATCGAAATCGCCGTTCCTTCGGACGTGGTTGAAAAGGCCGTCGAAGCCATCGCTTCCGCCGCCAAGACGGGCCAGATCGGCGACGGCAAGATTTTTGTCTACTCGATCGAGCAGGCAGTCCGTATCCGCACCGGCGAAACCAACACTGAAGCGCTGTAATCGGCTGATCAGGGAGTTTTATACAATGTCGTTTTCAAGAATTTCTACCTCTCTCGGTCGGTTGGGCGCCGGCACGGCGGCACTCCTTGCCCCCGCTGTTGCCTTTGCGCAGGAAGCTGCTGCACCTGCTGCCGAAGCAGCCGCTGCCGCTCCGGTTCCAGACAAGGCCGACACAACCTTCATGTTCCTGGCCACCATCCTGGTATTGTTCATGCTTGTGCCGGGCCTGGCGCTGTTTTACGGCGGTCTGGTTCGTGCCAAGAACATGCTTTCCGTTCTGATGCAGTGCACCGTCGTCGGCGCAACCATGATGCTCGTTTGGGTCATCTACGGTTACTCCTTCGCTTTCGGCGGCTCGACCAGCGCCTATTTCGGCGGCTTCGGCAAGCTGTTCCTGTCGGGTGTAACGCTTGACAGCACGGCTGCGACCTTCACGGATGGCGTCGTCATCCCTGAGTTCAGCTTCATCATCTTCCAGATGACCTTTGCTGCCATTACACCTGCCCTGATCGTTGGCGCATTCGCAGAACGCGTTAAATTCTCGGCAGTCATCCTGTTCACCGTTCTGTGGGGCACCTTCGTTTACTTCCCGATCGCACACATGGTCTGGGACGCAAACGGCCTTATCTTCGGCATGGGCGCTCTCGACTTCGCTGGCGGCACGGTTGTTCACATCAACGCCGGTATTGCTGGTCTGATCGGCGCAATCATGGTTGGCAAGCGCACAGGCTTTGGCAAGGACATGATGGCTCCTCACTCCATGACACTGACCCTGGTTGGCGCTGCCATGCTGTGGGTCGGCTGGTTTGGCTTCAACGCCGGTTCCAACCTGGAAGCTTCGGGCGGTGCAGTTCTCGCCACCATGAACACCTTCCTGGCAACCGCTGCCGCTATCGTTTCCTGGTCGCTGGTTGAAACCTTCACCCGCGGCAAAGCCTCCATGCTGGGCGCTGCTTCGGGCATGATCGCTGGTCTGGTTGCCGTAACACCGGCTGCCGGTTCGGTTGGTCCAATGGGCGCAATCATCCTCGGCCTCATCGTTTCCCCGGTTTGCTACTTCTTCGTTTCCGTTGTGAAGAGCAAGTTCGGTTACGACGATACCGCTGACGTATTCGGCGTACACGGCATTGGCGGCATCATCGGTGCTGTTGGTACGGGTATCCTCACCGCTCCTGTCTTTGGTGGTACCGGTGCAGAAGACTTCTCGATCGCATCCCAGACCTGGACACAGATCGTTGCTGTTCTGATCACCATCGTATGGTGCACGATCGTTTCCATCATCCTGTACAAGATCGTCGACCTCGTTGTTGGTCTACGTGTACCGGTTGAAGCAGAACGCGAAGGTCTTGACCTCGCTTCTCACGGCGAAGCCGCTTACCACAACTAAGATGTGTTCCTGGCGTGGGGCTCCAACTTCACATCAGGAACCTCTTGAAACCGCCCTTCGGGGCGGTTTTTTTGTGAACCAATGGGTAACCGTCAGATAGCCAAACAAAAACCCCGGCTCATCACCGGGGTTTTCTCAATTCCGTTTTTCGACGGCAGATGATCAGAAACGATCATCCTCATCTTCGTCGTCATTCTTGGTAGACTTGAGCGATGCCAGCTTGGCGAACACAGCGTCTGCGTCGATCTCTTTTTCTTCTTCGCGCTGGTAGCTGAAGTCCAGACCTTCGGTCTGTGCTGCCGGCTGCAGCGTCGCATCCAGCTCTTCTGCAGTTGGCAGCGGACGACCGCGCGATGCGCGTTCTACTTCAAGGTCCAGATCGATCTGGCTGCACAGGCCAAGCGTCACCGGATCCATCGGTGTCAGGTTCGCAGAGTTCCAGTGGGTACGGTCGCGGATCTGTTCGATTGTCGACTTGGTGGTACCAACCAGTCGCGAAATCTGCGCATCCTTCAGTTCTGCGTGGTTACGCACCAGCCACAGAATGGCATTCGGACGGTCCTGACGCTTGGAAACCGGCGTGTAGCGCGGGCCACGACGCTTGGATTCCGGTACACGAACCTTCGGCTCGGAGAGCTTCAGCTTATGGTTTGGGTTGCCTTCACCGCGAACGATCTCGTCGCGCGACAACTGGCCCGTAGCAATAGGGTCGAGGCCCTTGATGCCTTGTGCAGCTTCACCATCGGCAATCGCTTTCACCTCAAGCGGATGCAACTTGCAGAATGTCGCGATCTGATCGAACGACAGTGCAGTGTTATCAACCAGCCATACGGCAGTTGCCTTCGGCATAAGCAGTGTTTGAGCCATGGATACAGTCCTTCTGTCCGTCCGCTCCGGTGTCGCGGGCCGTGGATATTAACCACCAATTTCCGGGATATGTCTGCTCTATAAACGTATTGTATCGAAATTGCAATTCTTTAGGACACAAATGACCTTTGTCTAATTGCCGTGCGTGGCCGAAGTGTTATGAATTGAACACATATCGGAGGTGGGAGTCTCCGAACCGAAATTGACGTAATGCTTTTAGGAGGAGTTCATGTCAGCCAAGATCTATCCAGTGTTGAAAGCGGCCAAAACCCGGACACTGATTGATAATGACCGCTACCAGAAATGGTATCAGGAAAGCGTTGAAGATCCGGAGAAGTTCTGGGACAAGCACGGCCGCCGTATCGACTGGTTCAAACCCTACACCAAGGTCAAGAATACCTCGTTTAAAGGCAAGGTACCGATCAAGTGGTTCGAGGATGGCCTGACCAATGTCTCCTATAACTGCATTGACCGCCACCTGAAGACCCATGGTGAACGCACCGCCATCATCTGGGAGGGGGACAACCCCTATATCGACAAGAAGATCACCTATAATCAGCTGTACGAACAAGTATGCCGCCTGGCCAACGTGCTGAAGAAGCATGGCGTCAAGAAGGGTGATCGCGTCACCATCTACATGCCGATGATCCCGGAAGCAGCCTATGCGATGCTGGCCTGCGCCCGTATCGGCGCCATCCACTCGGTGGTGTTTGGTGGCTTCTCACCCGAAGCGCTTGCTGGCCGTATCGTCGACTGCCAATCGACCTTCGTGATCACCTGCGATGAAGGCGTGCGCGGCGGCAAGCCCATTCCACTGAAAGAAAACACCGACACCGCCATCGATATCGCCGCGAAGCAGTATGTTATTGTCAACAAGGTGCTGGTGGTGCGCCGCACGGGTGGCAAGACAGGCTGGGCACCGGGCCGTGACTTCTGGTACCATCAGGAAACTGCCAGTGTGAAACCGCATTGCGAGCCGGTGAAGATGCGTGCGGAAGACCCGCTGTTCATACTTTATACCTCCGGCTCAACCGGCAAGCCAAAGGGCGTGCTGCACACGACGGGCGGTTACCTCGTCTATACGTCGATGACGCATGAATATGTGTTCGATTACAAGGACGGCGATATCTACTGGTGTACCGCTGATGTCGGCTGGGTGACGGGTCACTCCTATATCGTCTACGGGCCGCTCGCCAACTGCGCGACAACGCTGATGTTTGAAGGTGTACCGAATTTCCCGGATCAGGGTCGATTCTGGGAAGTGATCGACAAACACAAGGTCAATATCTTCTATACCGCACCAACGGCGCTTCGCTCACTGATGGGCGCTGGTGACCACTTCGTCAAACGGTCGTCCCGCTCCAGCCTGCGCCTGCTGGGTTCGGTTGGCGAACCAATCAATCCTGAGGCATGGGAATGGTATTATCACGTTGTGGGTGAGGACCAGAGCCCGATTGTCGATACATGGTGGCAGACGGAAACCGGCGGCATTCTGATTTCACCGCTGCCCGGCGCAACGGACCTCAAGCCGGGTTCCGCAACGCGGCCATTCTTTGGTGTGCAACCGCAACTGGTTGATGCCGAGGGCAACGTGCTGGAAGGTGCGGCCGATGGCAACCTGTGCATCACTGACAGCTGGCCGGGACAGGCGAGAACGGTTTACGGCGACCACAACCGTTTTGTGGAAACATATTTCTCCACTTACAAGGGCAAATATTTCACCGGCGACGGCTGCCGCCGCGACGAGGACGGCTATTACTGGATCACCGGACGTGTCGATGACGTGCTGAACGTTTCCGGCCACCGTCTGGGAACAGCGGAAGTCGAATCCGCACTCGTGTCGCACCATCTGGTGTCGGAAGCTGCCGTGGTCGGTTATCCGCATTCCATCAAGGGTCAAGGCATCTATTGTTATGTGACACTGATGGCCGGCCAGGTCGGTGACGACGCGCTGCGTGCCGAACTGGTCAAACATGTCCGCAACGAAATTGGACCTGTTGCCACACCGGACAAGATCCAGTTCTCGCCCGGCTTGCCGAAAACCCGTTCAGGCAAGATCATGCGCCGCATCCTGCGCAAAATCGCCGAGGATGATTTCGGTTCGCTCGGCGATATATCGACCCTTGCCGATCCGGCCGTGGTCGACGATCTCATCGCCAACCGACAGAACAAGGCCGTAGCGGCCTAAGGGCAAAACCCACACAACAAAAAACCCGGCTACCGAAAGGCAGCCGGGTTTTTTCAGGTCAATACGGCAGGATTATTCGCCGCGAACCTTCTTCAGTTCAGCAAGAACGGCGTCAACAACGTCAGCGCCGATTTCAGCCTTGTGCTTTTCGTAAACAACAGCCGACTTCTCGCGAATACGGGTCTGCTCTTCTGGCGAAAGCGTGTTGACCTGCAGACCAGCTTCCTTGATCTTCTCCAGAGACTTCTGGTTCAGTTCGCGGATAACCTTGCGCTCCACGTCACGGCCAACAACAGCGCACTCGCGCAGGGCAGCCTGCTCTTCAGCGGTGTAGCTGTCGAAGATCGGCTTGGAGAAGAGGAACAGGAACGGCGTGTACGCGTGGTTCGTTTCCGTCACAAACTTCTGAACTTCGTAGAACTTCGACGTATCGATGGTCACGTAGGGGTTTTCCTGCGCGTCGATAGCGTGGGTTTCCAGAGCCGAGAACACTTCACCGAAAGCCATTGGCGTTGCGTTGGCGCCGAGGTTCTGGAAGGTGTCGAGGAAGATGTTGTTCTGCATCACGCGCACTTTCATGCCCGCAAAGTCTTCCCACTTGTTAACAGCCTGCTTGGAGTTGGACAGGTTACGGAAACCGTTTTCCCAGTAGGCAAGGTTTACGAGACCCTGCTCTTCCAGCTTCTTGTTCATCATGTCGCCGAATGCACCATCAACAACGGCGTCGACTTCTTTTGCGTTTCCGAACAGGAACGGCAGGTCAAATACGCCGAGAGCCGGGATAAGGCCAACCAGCGGAGAAGACGAGGTCACAACAGCTTCCTGAACGCCGGAACGCAGTGCCTGCGTTGCCTGCAGGTCGCCACCAAGAGCGCCACCCCAGAATGCAGTCAGCTTCAGCTTGCCGCCTGTCTTGTCGTTAAGGCAAGCCTGCATGGCTTCGATGCCATTGCCAACCGGGTGGTCCTGGTTGATGCCGTTCGAAACGCGGATGTTGCGATCGTTGAATTCCGCGAAGGCTGGTGCTGCAGCGCCAACTGCAAAAGCAAATGCGGTGGTGGTCAGAAGAAGTTTTCTCATAATATCCTCCCTTGGACGGTTAGCGAGAAAGCGGGTTGACGATTAACGAAGGTATTTCAACGGCACCAATACGATGTCCGGGAACAGAACCAGAAGGAACAGTACGGCGACCTGGGCAAGCAGGAACGGCACAACACCAACCGTCACCTTGCCGAGTGGGACGCGACCGACACCACTGACGACGTTCAGGACAACGCCAACAGGTGGGGTGATAAGACCGATACAGGTGTTCATGATGAACAACACGCCGAAGTACACCGGATTGATACCTGCCTTCATGATGATTGGCATCAGAACAGGTGTCAGGATCAGGATCGTTGGAGTCAGGTCCAGCGCGGTGCCCACGATCAAAACCAATACCATGATCGCAAACATCAACAAAATCGGACGGTCGATCAGCGGCTCGATGTAACCGACAATTTCGTTTGGAATGTTGGCAGCGGTAATCAGCCAGGCAGAAACCAGCGCTGCGCAAACCAGGAACATGATGATGGCAGTGCTTTTTGCTGCACGCAGGAACACATGGCCAAGGTCGGAAGGCTTGAGTTCGCGGTAAATGAACACGCCGACAAATAAGGCATATGCAGCAGCAACGACAGCAGCTTCCGTCGGCGTCATGATGCCGGCCTTGATACCACCGAGAATGATAACCGGCATGCCGAGAGCCCAGCCCGCTTTAAACGTGGCACTAAGCCGCTCCTTGCCGCTGGTCTTCGGCAGAGGCTGAATATTGTCCTTGCGCACCACAAACAGCCATGTGCCGACCAGCGATATACCCATCAAAAGCCCAGGTACGATACCAGCCATGAACAGCTGGGTGATCGAAACGTTGGCAGCAACACCAAAAACGATGAAGGCCATGGATGGCGGGATGACCGGAGCAATGATACCGCCAGACGCAATGAGACCGGCAGAGCGCGGTACATTGTAACCAGCCTTTGCCATCATAGGAATGAGGATAGCAGCCAGAGCGGCCGTGTCGGCTGCAGCCGAGCCAGAAATACTTGCCATGATAACAGCGGCAACGATAGCCACGATACCAAGTCCACCACGGATGTGGCCGACAAGCGCAATCGCGAAATCGATGATGCGACGCGACAGACCACCGGAGTTCATCAACTCACCAGCAAGAATGAAGAACGGAATGGCAAGCAGCGTGAATGTATCAGCGCCCTGGATCATGTTCTGAGCGATGATCTGGGTATTGAACATACCCATGTACCACATCAAAATCACACCGCAGAACATCAGCGAAAATGCAACCGGAACGCCGATCGCCATGGCTCCAAGCAGAGAGCCAACAAAAACAAGAAGGGTCATGTATCAGCGCTCCGAAAGCTGTTCGACTGTCAGGTTTTCACCGGCGAAGGCAGCGACTTCTTCTTCGGTTACCCGACCGGTCACCAACCGGAACAATCGCTCTAGAGCAATCAGGAAGAGACCGCCGCCCGTGAACATGCCAACACCGTAAACCCAGATCATCGAAAGACCGGTCACCGGGGCATGCATGCTGGCATTGATGCCTGACTGCTTCCACGTGCCCCAGAAGAAGATGCCCGAACAGACAAGAATGACAATATTCGACAGGATCATGCAGAAGATGCGCTTACCGCGCGACAGGAACATGACCATCGTTTCAATGCCCATATGGCTGTTTTCACGGAAGGTCAAAACGGCGCCGATGAAGGTTAGCCAGACAAAGAAATAGCGCGACAATTCTTCCGACACGTTGATACCGGAGTTCATGGTGTAGCGCATGACGACGTTCACGAAAACCATGATAGCCATGCCAGCAAGCAAGACAACCAGAATGACCTCGAGAAGCCGATAGAAGAGATTGATCGCCTTTTGCATTTTCCCTCCCTGAGAAAACATGAGCAGGACGTAGAAAGAACAAAAATACTTTCAAAAACGTTTTGCTGCTTGAACTGAGAACGAAAAAACGGGTGTCTCTCAAACACCCGCAGGTCTTAAAGCAAGCCGCGCGCCGCCAGATTGCGCATCAATGCAACCGTGCCGAATGTCCATTCCGGGCAATCGGACGTGGACGCCACACGATTGATGAGCTTGCCAAGTTTCGGGCTGGAAATTTCCACACGGTCACCCTTTGCGTGAGTAAAACCGAGACCAGGCCCGTGACGATCCTTGACCGGAGCGAACATCGTACCGAGGAAGAATACCGCACCATCAGGATACTGATGATCACGGTTGAGAAGCTGAGAAACCAGATTTTCCGGCGTACGGCTGATGGCTTCCATCGGGCTGACGCCCGTCATGGTGAAGCCATCTTCGCCTTCGACAACCAGCGAAATCTGCGATGTCTTGACATCTTCAAGCGTAAACTTGCCGTCAAACAGACGGATGAAGGGACCGATGGAGCAGGACGCATTGTTGTCCTTGGCCTTGCTGAGCAGCAGAGCCGAACGGCCTTCGAAGTCGCGCAGGTTGACGTCGTTACCAAGTGCAACACCGACGATACGTCCTTCTGACGTGACCGCCAGAACCACTTCCGGCTCCGGGTTGTTCCACTGGGACTTCGGATGAACGCCAATCAGCGCGCCACACCCAACAGAGGACATAGGCTGAGCCTTGGAAAAGATCTCCGCATCCGGGCCGATACCAACCTCAAGATACTGAGACCACAGGCCCATGTCCTGGAGAAGGGCCTTCACCTCGGCGGCCTTGGGAGAACCAGCTTCGAGACCCTTGAGATTATCACCCAGCACAGGCGCGAGACGACCACGGATTTCCTGAGCACGCAAAGGATCGCCCTTGGCCTGCTCTTCAATCACGCGCTCCAGCATGCTGTCTGCGAATGTCACACCGGCGGCCTTGACGGCCTGCAGGTCGTTGGGAGCCAGAAGCTCACCGGAAACACCATCAAGGAACGACTGCAGATCACCGAGAACCGGGAATTTGGAGACATCAGACAGCAAATCGACAAGGTTCTTCTTTTCGAGAACCTCGGACATGACAGGTGCAATTGTCGTGATGTCGTGAAGGTTGCCATCCTTGAAGACGACAGGGCATGGACCGTTGGCAGCATTGGACCAAACGCGGCCAACCAGCACGGCAGATGCGGCATCTTCAGGCAAAATCATATCTGTCGTGATCGACAAACGGTCGTTCATTTTATTCTCCTCCCACCCAGGCAATTCCAGAGGCTGCACTCCAAGCAGTCGTATTGTCTGGATGTCTGACAAGCTTTTGACAATCTTCATAGTATGACTTTTGAGCCGAGTCCAGCGCATCACCTATAAAATGTCGCAAGCGTTAATTTTTATTGTGCGACGCATTATCGCAATTGCAACAAAAGCTGTCGACAGTTTCTAGCTTTCATCATTTCCAAAACAGAAACCCGTCCTACAAGAATACTGAAAACTTCGCGCCTCAGAAGACGTCGAGATCGATATTCAGTCGCTTGGCAGCACCCATGATGTGCTTGCGCATGGCGTCACGCGCCACCATGACATTTCGCGATGCAATAGCGTCACGCAAAACGACATGCTCATTGATGGTGACTTCAAGGATCTCGCCATAGACGGCGCGAGAGAACGCGGTATTGATGGCCAGACTGATACGCTGGGCAATAAAGCCCAGAAAAATAAGGAAATATTCATTGCCCGTGGCTTCCGCCATGGCGCGATGAAAATCCAGATCGGCCTCCACGCCATCCTTCGACCACTCGATGGCATTGCGCATGCCATAAATCGCCTTGTCGAATTTTTCGAGATGTTCAGGCTTGTGATGAAGTGCGGCAAGACCAGCCGCATCGATTTCCAGCGACATGCGAAGCTGCATCAGATCGCGGAAATTTTCCGGATCATTGAGCGCCGATTGTTCGATGCGAACGGACAGCCGCTGGCGCGGATCCGTGACAAAGGCACCGACACCCTGACGGGTCTCGACATAACCTTCATTGCGCAACTGGGCGATAGCTTCGCGAATAACCGAACGGCTGACGCCGAAAGTCTTGGCAAGAATATGCTCGGTCGGCAACCTGTCGCCAGGACCAAGTTTTGATTCGGTAATTTCGCGCGTGATCTCTGCCGCAATCCTGCCGGGCAGATGTTCGTTGCGATGAATCTGGTTAAACTCCAGCGACATGCGGCCTCCCAGCCCTTAAAGCGTCGAACCCTTTGCAAGGTTTGCGATTGAACGGAAAGGCAAGCCCACGCCTGCCGTCTATACATCATTCAGGAGCAGCCACATGGGCCACCCCTGAACGCCTCCGACTATTAGCTATCCGGTTGCAGGGTAATCTGGCAACCAGGATTCATGCGAAACTCCGGATCGAAGGCCTTTTTCAAGTTCATGATCATGTTACGCTGAACATCTGGCAGGCGCGCTTCGAAATCACCACGCTTCAGGCGGCCGATACCGTGTTCGGCGCTGATGCTGCCGACGTAACGATCCAGAACCTCGTTCACCAGAACCTTGGATTTGTAGATGTAGGAATCGCGCTCTTCGCGGCTGGAACCATCTGGCGGCAGGACGTTGAGGTGCACGTTGCCATCACCGACATGGCCATAGGACACAGCCAGGCATTCCGGCAGTTTTGCCTTCAGCTCGGCCTCAGCTTCCGCCACGAATTCGGCGAGCCTTGACAGCGGAACGGAGATGTCGGTGCGCATATGGGCACCACGAAGCGCCTGACCTTCATTCATGCCTTCGCGGAACAGCCACAGCGATTGCGCCTGTGCACGCGACGAGGCGATGACGCCGTCCAGCACCAGACCATCTTCCATCACACCTTCCAGGAAACGACCCATCAGGTCAGCGGTATCAACCAGACCCGAACCGGAAATTTCCATCAACACATAGGCCGGATAGTCGCCGGCAATCGGCATTTTCAGGTCAGGGATCGCCTCGATTGCCAGCGTGAAGGCAACCGGCGGCATGAATTCAAACGCCGACATCAGGTCACAGCATTCGCGGCGAGCACGACGGTAGAGCTTGATGGCATCATCGAGCGAGTTGAGACCAAGCAGTGCCGTTTCGACATGTTCCGGGTTTGGATAGAGCTTGACCGAAACAGCAGTAATGATCCCGAGCGTACCTTCAGCGCCGATGAACAGCTGCTTGAGGTCAACGCCGCGATTGTCCTTGCGCAGGGTCGAAAGGCCGTTCCAGATCGTTCCATCCGGCAAGACAACTTCGAGACCAAGCACCAGTTCACGGGTCATGCCATAACGCAGAACATTGATACCGCCGGCATTGGTGGAGACATTGCCGCCCATGCGGCAGCTGCCCTGCGCGCCCAGCGACAATGGGAAGAACATGCCCTTTTCTGCCACGGCATCCTTGAACTCGGATAGAATGCAGCCCGCTTCAACCACTGCGGAAAAATCATCCGCATCGATGGCGCGAATGGCATTCATCCGCTCAAGGCTGATCACGACCTGGTGTTCAGGATCATCAGGCGTACCGCCGAGAACGAGACCGGTGTTGCCACCTTGCGGAATAATCGCCAGACCAAGTTCGGCACAGGCACGAACAGCTGCCGATACATCCTGCGTCGAACGAGGACGAATGACGGCAATGGCAGAACTGTTCACGTCACCGTGCCAGTCACTGCAATAACGCTGCATATCGTCCTGCGACGTCAGAACCAAACCTTCGCCAAGCGTAGCCTTGAGCTTTTCACGCAGGCTCTCAGTCCTGCCAACCGTGTCGGTCATCTCTTACCCTCTTGTAACTGTTCCTGCCCACGCAACAGAGGCGGCATCCGCCGGGTCGTTTTTGACTGTGCGTGAAAAATACTATTTTCAAACCGACCATATAAGGTTATCAGACAACCCTACAAGATAATTTCTCACGATGCAGCAATCAAAGTGTTTCAACCTCGGGATTAGGTTAAGGGTGAAACACGAAAAGGGAGGCATAGAATGCATATTGCAATTATTGGCGCCGCAGGCATGGTTGGCCGCAAGCTGACGGAACGTCTGGTCCGTGACGGTGCTCTGGACGGCAAATCCATCGACAAGTTTACACTGCTGGACGTTATTCAGCCAGAAAAGCCAGCTGGCTTTACCGGTGCTGTTGAAACCCGCGCCGCCGATCTTTCGGCGACAGGCGAAGCTGAAAAGTTGGTTGAAAGCCGTCCGGACGTGATTTTCCACCTCGCCGCCATCGTATCGGGCGAAGCCGAGCTGGACTTCGACAAGGGCTACCGCATCAACCTGGATGGCACTCGCTATCTCTTTGATGCCATTCGCATTGCCCATGGCACGGACGGCTACAAGCCACGCGTCGTCTTCACTTCGTCGATCGCAGTGTTTGGCGCACCACTGCCTTATCCGATCCCGGATGAATTCCACACCACCCCGCTGACCAGCTACGGCACCCAGAAGGCAATTTGCGAGCTTCTGCTGTCCGACTACAGCCGTCGTGGTTTCTTTGACGGTATCGGCATTCGCCTGCCAACCATCTGCATTCGTCCCGGCAAACCAAATGCTGCCGCGTCCGGTTTCTTCTCCAACATTCTGCGCGAGCCACTTGTTGGACAGGAAGCAGTCCTGCCTGTTCCAGAAAGCGTTCGCCACTGGCATGCATCGCCACGCTCCGCCGTTGGCTTCCTGATCCATGGCGCAACCATCGACGTTGCCAAGGTTGGCCCACGCCGCAACATCTCCATGCCAGGCCTTAGCGCCACGGTTGGCGAACAGATCGAAGCCCTTCGCAAGGTTGCCGGTGACAAGGCTGTTGGCCTCATTCGCCGCGAACCGAACGAAATGATCATGCGCATGTGCGATGGCTGGGCCCCCGGCTTTGAAGCCAAGCGCGCCCGCGAACTGGGCTTTACGGCTGAAAACTCCTTCGAAGAGATCATCCGCGCCCATATCGAAGACGAACTGGGCGGTAACATCTGATGAGCAGCGTGGGAGGGAAGGCAACAATCGCATTTATCGGCACCGGCCTCATGGGCGGTCCGATGGCCCACAACCTGTTGAAGAACGGGTTTACCGTGCGTGTCTGGAACCGCAGCGTTGAAAAGGCTGAGGCTTTGGTAGCGCATGGTGCGATCCTGGCACCCTCCCCGGCAGAGGCTGCCACGGGTGCAGACATCGTCATAACCATGCTGAGCGACGGGCAGGCTGTTGGTGAAGTGCTGTTTGACAAGGGTGTCGCAGCCGCCTTGAACAAGGGCGCCATCATCATCGACAGCAGCTCGATTGCACCACCAATTGCCCGCGAACACGCTAGCAAACTGGCAGAACTGGGCCTTGCCCATGTTGACGCCCCGGTTTCCGGCGGTGTTCCCGGCGCAACGGCCGGCACACTGGCCATCATGGCTGGTGGCGACGAAAAAATCGTTACCAGCCTGGCAGATGTTTTTGCTGCCATGGGCCGCGTGACCTATGTCGGCCCTTCGGGTGCCGGACAGCTCTGCAAGCTCGCCAACCAGCAGATTGTTGCCGTAACGATTGGTGCGGTGGCGGAAGCCATGATGCTGGTGGAAGCCGGTGGCGCGTCTCGCGAAGGCTTCCGCAACGCCATCCGTGGCGGTTTTGCTGAAAGCCGCATTCTGGAACTGCATGGCGAGCGCATGGTGAAGCGCAACTTCGTGCCCGGTGGCCCGTCCAAATTCCAGCTCAAGGACCTGAATGGCGTCATGGCCATGGCAGAGCAATTGTCGCTTGACTTGCCGTTGACGGCACAGGTTCGTCAGGAGTTTGCCGATTTTGTTAGTGACGGCGGCGCCGATATCGATCATAGCGGCCTGCTGATCCACCTTGAAAAACTGAACAACCGCCAGAAGGACTGAGCTGCGCCATGGCCCAAGAGATTACCGGAAAACGCCGCTTGCGTTCGCAGGACTGGTTTGACAACCCCGATCACATCGACATGGCAGCGCTCTATCTCGAGCGCTTCATGAACTATGGCGTGACGCCGGAAGAACTGCGGTCCGGCAAACCGGTGATCGGCATTGCCCAAAGCGGCAGCGATCTGACGCCGTGCAACCGCGTCCATGTCGAACTGGTGAAGCGCGTGCGTGACGGCATTCGTGATGCCGGTGGTATTCCGATTGAATTCCCAACCCATCCGATTTTCGAGAACTGCAAACGCCCGACAGCGGCGCTCGACCGTAACCTCGCCTATCTCGGCCTGGTGGAAATTCTCTACGGCTACCCGCTTGATGGTGTGGTTCTGACCACCGGCTGCGACAAGACCACGCCATCGGCCCTGATGGCCGCCAGCACGGTCGACATTCCAGCAATCGTGCTGTCCGGTGGACCGATGCTCGACGGTTATCACGAAGGTGATCTCGTTGGCTCCGGCACCGTGATCTGGCGCATGCGCCGCAAATATGGTGCCGGCGAAATTACCCGCGAAGAATTTCTGGAAGCGGCACTCGAATCGGCACCATCGGTTGGCCACTGCAACACCATGGGCACCGCCTCGACCATGAACGCCATGGCAGAAGCACTTGGCATGTCGCTGACCGGCTGTGGCGCCATTCCGGCTGCCTATCGCGAGCGTGGCCAGATGGCCTATCGCACCGGTCGCCGCGCCGTTGAACTGGTGATCGAAGACATCAAACCATCCGACATTCTGACACGCGAATCCTTCCTCAACGCCGTTCGCGTCAATTCCGCGATTGGTGGTTCCACCAATGCGCAGCCGCACCTTGCCGCCATGGCACAGCATGCCGGTGTCGAGCTGAAGGAAGAGGACTGGCAGGTTCACGGTTACGATATTCCATTGCTGGCCAATGTACAGCCGGCCGGCAAGTGGCTTGGTGAAAAATACCATCGCGCAGGCGGCACACCGGCGATCATGTGGGAATTGCTGCAGGCCGGCAAACTGGATGGCAACTGTCGCACCGTGACAGGCAAGACCATGGGTGAAAATCTCGAGGGTCGGCAGTCGACAGACCGTGACGTCATCCTGCCTTACGATGCACCGCTGAAAGAACGCGCAGGTTTCCTTGTTCTCAAGGGCAACCTGTTCAACTTTGCGATCATGAAAACCAGCGTAATTTCTGACGAATTCCGCCAGCGTTATCTGAGCGAACCGGGCAATGAAGGTGTTTTCCAGGGCAAGTCGGTGGTTTTTGATGGTTCCGAAGACTACCACGCCCGCATCAACGATCCGTCGCTGGATATCGATGAACGCACCATTCTGGTCATTCGCGGCGCAGGTCCACTTGGCTGGCCGGGTTCTGCCGAAGTGGTCAACATGCAGCCACCGGATGCACTGTTGAAGCGCGGTATTACCAGCCTGCCGACCATTGGCGACGGACGCCAGTCCGGCACCGCCGACAGCCCTTCCATTCTCAACGCGTCACCTGAAAGTGCAGCGGGCGGCGGATTGGCCTGGTTGCGCTCGGGCGACATTATCCGCATCGACTTTAACCGCGGAGAATGCAATATGCTCGTCCCGGACGAGGAGATTGCCCGCCGCAAGGCTGATGGCATTCCTCCGGTTCCGGCAGATGCCACGCCGTGGCAGCGCATCTATCGAAAGTCGGTTACCCAGCTTTCGGATGGTGCAATTCTGGAAGGTGCAGCAGATTTTCGTCGTATCGCCGAGAAGATGCCGCGGCACAACCATTGACCGCAAGGTCCGAGCATGAACAGGGAGCATGTTTTTAAATGACCATCTATCAAAACCTTATTGCCG
>NZ_DAMDBP010000002.1:19925-102693 GCF_032092815.1 Agrobacterium sp.
AACCCATCCGATACCAATGAAGTTATTGGCCTTTACGCTCAGGCATCTTCCGAAGATGCCCAGTCTGCCATCGCAGCGGCAAAAGCAGCATTCCCGGCATGGTCGCGTTCCGGCATTCTGGAGCGTCACAGCATTCTGAAAAAGACTGCAGACGAAATTCTTGCGCGCAAGGAAGAGCTCGGTGCACTTCTGGCCCGTGAAGAAGGCAAGGTTCTGGCCGAAGGCATCGGCGAAACCATCCGCGCTGCACAGATCTTTGATTTCTTCGCTGGCGAAGCACTGCGTCTGGCCGGTGAGGTTCTGCCGTCTGCCCGTCCAAACATCGGTGTTGAAATCACCCGCGAGCCGCTCGGCGTAATCGGAATCATCACACCGTGGAACTTCCCGATCGCCATTCCGGCCTGGAAGATTGCGCCTGCACTGTGCTACGGCAACACCATCGTCTTCAAGCCTGCCGATCTGGTTCCAGGTTGCGCATGGGCAATCGTTGACATTCTGCACCGCGCAGGTCTGCCAAAGGGCGTTCTGAACCTGGTCATGGGCCGTGGCTCGGTTGTTGGTCAGGCCATGCTCGACAGCAAGGACCTCGCCGGCATCACCTTCACCGGCTCGACCGGCACCGGCCAGCGCGTTGCAGCATCTTCGCTGCCGTTCAACCGTAAGTTCCAGCTTGAAATGGGTGGCAAGAACCCATTCGTCGTTCTTGACGATGCTGATCTCGGCGTTGCCGTTGAAGCAGCTGCCAACTCCGGCTTCTACTCCACCGGACAGCGTTGCACGGCATCTTCGCGTATCATCGTGACCGAAGGTATCCACGACAAGTTCGTGGCCGCCCTGACCGAACGTCTTGCCAAGATCAATGTTGGCAACGCGCTCGACAAGGACACCCATGTTGGTCCGGTAGTTGACGAAAAGCAGCTCAAGCAGGACACCGATTACATCGAAATCGGCAAGAAGGAAGGCGCAAAGCTGGCCTTCGGCGGCGAAGTGCTCAAGCGCGACACCCCCGGCTTCTTCCTGCAGCCTGCGCTGTTCACCGAAGCAACCAATGACATGCGTATTTCGCAGGAAGAAATCTTCGGACCGGTTGCTGCCGTTATCCGCGTCAAGAACTACGACGAAGCGCTGGCTGTTGCCAACGACACGCCGTTTGGTCTGGCATCCGGTATCGCCACCACCAGCCTCAAGCACGCCACCCACTTCAAGCGCAATGCTGAAGCCGGCATGGTCATGGTCAACCTGCCAACCGCAGGCGTGGACTTCCACGTGCCGTTTGGTGGCCGCAAGGCATCGTCCTTCGGTCCTCGCGAGCAGGGCAAATATGCATCCGAATTCTTCACCACCGTGAAGACAGGTTACACGCTGGCATAACTCGTCAGACGACACCAAATAATACGGATCCCCGGCCTTGTGCCGGGGATTTTCGTTTCAGGCCACAGAAATCAAGGTATCTTTTTGCAGTTTCACGGACTGAAAAACCCATTATGGTTTGACTGACCCGCCCTCGCATCAGCCTCACCGAAAAGGAATGCCGCATGACCAATATCGCCATGATTGAAGCCGCACGTCAGCGTATTGGAGATCAGGCCCGCCGCACGCCCCTGCTGTCATCGCCGTTTCTGGACGAGATTGCGGGACGCAAGATTTTCCTGAAAGCCGAATGCCTGCAACGTACCGGATCGTTCAAGTTTCGTGGCGGATGGTCAGCGGTTTCAGCACTTGAACCAGAGATCAGAAGCCGTGGCGTGATCGCCTTTTCCTCCGGCAACCATGCCCAGGGCGTTGCCCATGCCGCAGCCCTGCATGGTGTGCCCTCGGTGATCATCATGCCGGCAGATGCCCCCAAGATCAAAATAGACAATACCAGGGCGTTTGGCGCCGACGTGGTGCTGTTTGACCGCGCCAAGGACGATCGTGATGCGCTTGGCGCACGTCTGGCGAGCGAGCGCCAACTGACGCTGATCAAACCCTTCGACGAACCTCAGGTGATCGCAGGGCAAGGCACGGTCGGTCTCGAAATCGGGGAGCAGGCGGGCGAACTGGGTATCACAAAAGCCGATGTCCTGATCCCCTGTGGTGGTGGCGGCCTGACATCAGGCATTGCGCTGGCTCTGGAGGCCAAGGCACCGGGTCTGACCGCACGACCCTGCGAACCCGAAGACTTCGATGACACCACACGGTCGCTGAAAAGCGGCCAGATCGAACGAAATGCCAGATTGGCCGGTTCTCTGTGTGACGCCATCATCACACCGCAGCCAGGCAACATTACCTTCCCGATCATGAAAGCCTTATGTGGCGAGGGCATTGTGGTGAGCGAGGAAGAAGCCCTGAAAGCCATGGTTCTGGCCTTTACCCGGCTGAAAATCGTGCTGGAACCGGGCGGTTCCGTGGCGCTGGCAGCAGCACTTTTCCACGGCAATGCTGTTTCTGGCGACCAGGTGATCGCTGTTGGATCCGGCGGCAATGTGGAGCCAGAGATCATGCGTGAGGCCCTCTCCAGATATGCCTGACGCTCAGACGGTTTGAAGGGAACGAAACAGCGCGGTGGAACCCGTCTGACGGCACCGCGTTGTTCACGGCAGGAAAGAGACAGGCTTTCTTGGTATGGGCCGATAAAGGCGAGTATTTTTCTGAAGAGGCCGGGTGGTTGAAAATTTATCTCTACACAATTGGTCGAGATAGGATTAATCTTCATTAATAATCGGTAAAGCCACAACGGAGGAGATTACGATGACCTACATGAAGGCAGAAAAAGTGAAGACTTTTTCGACATCGTCCACACCTCGCAGCACATGGAGCAGCACGCTCAACAGTGCACTTGTCGGCGCAAGTTTTCTGTTTGTCGCGGCAGTCGTCTGCGGACTGTTTGCCTGATAATCGCTTTTAAAGGTCCTCCCCCTGACCAAAAAAGGCCAGTCAACCGACTGGCCTTTTTGTTTACCGAGAGAGCGCTTTACGCCTTGAGATAATCTTCGACCAGCTCGGCCCAGAATGCCGTGCCAATTGGCAAGATGTCATCGTTGAAATCATAACGCGGATGATGAAGCGGCGGATCGTTTTCCGTGCGAGCACTGCCGAGGAAGAAATAGGCGCCGGGGCGTTTTTCCAGCATATAGGCGAAATCCTCCGCCCCCATGGACGGACGCGGCATCTCAGCAACATTGTCCTGACCGGCAAAACGTCGTGCCAGGTCAAAGATATAGTCGGTCTCTGCCTTGTGGTTGATGGTGGCGTTATAACCGCGCTGATAATCCAGTTCGACACTCATGCCATAACTTGCCGCCTGGCCTTCCGCGATCAGGCGAATGCGCTTTTCCAGCTCATCACGCACACCGGCATCGAAGGAGCGGATTGTCAGCAGCATTTCCGCCGTTTCAGGAATGACGTTGCTGGCCATGCCGGCATGGAAAGCACCGACAGTAACAACGGCCGACAGCTGCGGGTGAATGTTGCGCGACACGATGGTCTGCAGCGCCATGATGATGCTGGCACCAGCAACAATCGGATCCGAGGCATCCTGCGGTTCGGCACCATGTCCGCCAAATCCCTTGACGGTGATCTTGCATTCATCGACGGCCGCCAGAAGCGGTCCTTCACGCAGGATGAACTTGCCGAAAGGCTGGCCGGGATCATTGTGCAGTCCAAACACCGCATCACAGGGGAACTTTTCGAACAGGCCGTCCTCGATCATGATGCGCGCACCACCGAAATTTTCTTCGGCCGGCTGGAAAATCAGATGTACGGTGCCGTCAAAATTGCGGCGCTCGGCAATGATCTTGGCCGCGCCCAAAAGCATGGCCGTGTGACCATCGTGACCGCAGGCATGCATGACGCCGGGATGTTCGCTGGCATAATCAGCACCGGTTTCCTCATGGATCGGCAGCGCATCAATATCCGCCCGGATACCGACCGAACGCGTGGAGCTGCCATTGCGCAAGGTCGCCACAACACCAGTGCCGGCCAGACCACGCGTCACCTCATAACCCAGCGCAACAAGCTGCTCGGCAACAAAATCCGATGTCTTGAACTCCGAAAGTCCGATTTCAGGAAACCGGTGCAAATGCTGTCGCGTGGCAACCACATCAGGCATGTGGTTTGCAAATTTTTGCGAAACGGAGAATTGTCGCGTCATGATCTGTTTCCGGTTTACTCAGACTTTCGAGAATATGCTGAACAATAGACATCAGGCACATTGAAGCATGAAGCTTTAGCAGCATCCGGACAGGCTTGTAAGGCCTCAACTCGGCCCTTGAATTTCATAAAAGCAATGGGGCAAAAATGTCTTTGCGACCCCGGCCAGGATTTGTCGTGCAAAAGGGCCAAGGCCATTGAAATGATTCAACTCTTGCATCCAAACGCAACAGGTGGCATGGAACTGTAAATGGTCCGGTTTGGTCTTTTGCTACAGGCGGTTAAACGCCCTTACGAGTGAAATGATGATCACGAAGGTAAAACCGGAAAACCATGTTGGCTTGGGGGGAGTTCGCCAGATCGCACGCGATTGCCGGGGCAGTTTGTCCTGAGGAATGTGCTTATCCCAAACGACTGATATTCAACGATTTCCGACACTGCGACCCAAAAATGCCACTATCATGGGAAAGCAGGGTTGTAGTGAATAAATGCCTGTCTGAACAAAAAATCACTATTTTCGTTCAGACTATAGACTGGCCTGCCCAAGCAACGCCGAAAGTCCTTTTTGGTGTTGCGAAGCGGGTAAACAATTAGATCTTTCATCACACAGATTACGAGCCGATGTCCTTCCATATCACGCCGAAAGCCGCCGCCCGTGAAGCCGAGAGCAAGCAGATCGATCACAATGATTCGATCCGCTCTGACTATCTTGCCATGGAGGAGCTGAATGCATATGGCGCCTCCCTGTCGCGGGACGGTGCAAGCGACCTCCCCGGATTCATGAGCTTCGATTTCTTCGCCCGCCACCGGGAGAATGAAAAGGAAATCCTGCGCGTTTACCGGGCCACGGCTGCCGATGTTGAAAACGGCGCAACGATTACACCGGCTGCCGAATGGCTGCTCGACAACCACTACGTCATCGAAGAGGCCATTCAGGAAGTACGGCGCGATTTTCCGCGCCGCTTCTACCGCCAGCTTCCGACCATGCAGGTTGGCGATGTCACCATTCCACGCGTCATGGCGCTGGCCTGGCTTTATGTCGCCCATACCCACAGCACGGTTTCGCGAGAAAGCCTGACGGCACTGGTGGATGGCTACCAGACCACCCACACATTGCAGATCGGTGAATTGTGGGCGCTGCCGTCCATCCTTCGTTTTGTGCTGATCGAGAACCTGCGCCGCATCGCCTTCCGTGTGGATCGTTCGCGCCGCATGCGCCAGAAGGCCAATGAGGTTGCCGACGAAATCATTCGTCTGAACGATCCGGAAGCCTCGGTCGAGGTCCTCAAGCGCATCGACAGTTTTGCCGAGGATCGCACTTTCGCGACCCAGTTCCTTTATCGCCTGCGCAACGGCTCGCAGACCTCGGGTTTTGCCGTTTCCTGGCTGGAAGAACGCCTGATCAGCGCCGGCACAGACGCCGAAGAAGTGATGATGGCGGAACATAACCGCCTCGCCTCCGGCAACGTGACGATGGGCAACATCGTCAAGAGCCTGCGCGAAATCGATGATACCGAATGGTCGGTCTGGTTCGAAGAAGTCAGCCATATAGACAAGGTGCTGCGCGAACATACCGATTACAGCGTTCTCGATTTCGGCTCGCGCAACACCTACCGCAACACAATCGAACTCCTGGCCCGCCGTTCCGGCAAAACCGAAGTGGAAGTGGCGCAGCTGGCCGTCGACATGGTCACGGCAGCGGAAAAAGCCAATGAACACCATCCGCATGTTCCCAATGTCGGAACATTTCTGGTCGGACGTCGTCGCAAGGAACTGGAAGAGGCGATTGGGTATCGCCCCCTGATTGCCCAGCACGTCGTGCGATCGGTGCGCAAGTTCCACTGGATGGCGGTTGCCGTTCCAGTCGTGCTGCTGACCGTGCTGGCAATGACCGTGGCCGGTTGGCTGCTGGGACGTGCCGGCATGGAATGGTACGTCATTCTCGCCTTCCTGTTGATGTTCTCGCTGCCAGCATCCGAAGGTGCAACCGGCCTGTTCAACACACTGGTGACGCTGTTCGTCAAACCGTTCCGGCTGGTCGGATATGAATTCAAGGAAGGCATTCCGCAGGATGCGCGCACGCTTGTTGCCGTCCCGTGCCTGATCACCAACCGCGACAGCGTTGATGAACTGGTGCGCAATCTCGAGGTCCATTACCTCGCCAATCCGCATGGCGCGATTTCATTTGCACTGATCAGCGACTGGCGTGATGCAAAGACCGAGGAAATGGCCGGCGACCAGGAAGTTCTGGACTACGCCCGCAAGGAAATTGCACGGCTTAACGCGCGCTATCCTTACAGCGATGGCCAGCGTTTCCACATTTTCCACCGCCGTCGCCTCTACAATCCGTCCGAAGGTGTTTGGATGGGCTGGGAGCGCAAGCGCGGCAAGCTGCATGAGCTGAACCTTCTGCTGCGCGGCGACAAGGACACCAGCTTCATTGCCGGCCTCGACAATGTTCCGCTTGATGTGCGTTATGTCATGACGCTTGACGCCGACACACGCCTGATGCGTGAAGCGGTGACCAAACTGGTCGGCAAGATGCACCACCCGATCAACCGCCCGGTACACGATCCGGAAACCGGCCGTGTCATCTACGGTTACGGCCTTCTGCAGCCGCGTGTGACGCCATCGCTGACCACCGGCAAGGATGCATCGGTCTTTCAGCGCGTTTATTCGATCAACCGCGGTATCGACCCCTATGTCTTCACGGTGTCCGACGTCTATCAGGACCTGACCGCCGAAGGCACATTCACGGGCAAGGGCCTTTACGACATCGATGCCTTTGAAACTGCCCTCAAGGGTCAGGTGGATGAAAACGCCGTTCTCAGCCACGACCTTCTCGAAGGTTCCTTTGCGCGCTGCGCGCTGATCACCGACGTTGAACTGGTTGAGGATTTCCCGACCCGTTACGAGGTGGAAGTGTCGCGCCAGCATCGCTGGGCGCGTGGCGACTGGCAGCTTCTGCCTTACATTCTCGAAGCCAAACGCGGTGTCACCGCCATTGGCCGCTGGAAGATGATCGACAACCTGCGTCGCTCGCTGACGCCGATCGCATGGTTCTTTGCCTCCGTTCTCGGCTGGTATTTCATGGACCCGCTTGGCGCGCTGATCTGGCAGATCCTGCTGATCTTCTCGCTGTTTGTGGCACCAACCCTGTCGATCCTGTCCGGCATCGTGCCGCCAAGCACCGACATCATTCCCCGTGCGCATTTCCACACGCTGTGGTCTGAAATTCGCGCCACCAATGCCCAGGTTGCGCTGCGCATCGTGTTTATTGCCGATTCCGCCTGCATGATGACCGACGCGATTGGTCGCTCTCTTTACCGCCTCTTTGTCAGCCACAAGCTGATGCTGGAATGGAAAACGGCGGCAAGCGTGCAATCCAGCGCGCAGGGCAGTATTACCGACTACTACCGCACCATGTGGCATGCTCCGGTTATCGCGCTTTTGGGTCTGCTGTTTGCAGCCCTTCCGGGCGACAATGCGTTCCTGGTCGGCATTCCGTTCGCCGTTCTGTGGGTACTGTCGCCTGTTGTGGCCTGGTATGTGAGCCAGTCGGCTGAAACCGAAGACCGCCTGTTCGTGGCCGATCACGTCTCCGACGAGTTCCGCAAGATTGCCCGCCGCACCTGGCGTTATTACGAAGAGTTTGTCACACCGGAACAGAACCACCTGCCGCCGGACAACTTCCAGGAAACGCCGCAGCCGCTGATCGCCGCAAGAACATCGCCCACCAATATCGGTGTGTATCTTCTGTCGGTTATCTCCGCCCGTCATTTCGGCTGGATCAGTTTTGCCGACACCATCGACCGGATGGAAAAAACCATCACCACAGTCGAAAGCATGGAGAAGTTCCGTGGCCACCTGCTCAACTGGTACCACACCGATACGCTGGCACCGCTTGGTCCCCACTACATTTCGGCAGTGGACAGCGGCAACCTCGCAGGCCACCTGATTGCCGTTTCTTCGGCATGCCGCGAATGGTGTGAAGCACCGTCTGCCCACCTTCAGGGCAACCTTGACGGTATTGGCGACGTGGCCGGCATTCTGCAGGAATGCCTGAAATCCTTGCCGGATGATCGCAAGAACCTCCGCCCACTGCACCGCCGCCTCGAAGAGCGCATCACCGGTTTTGCCAATGCGCTGGCATCTGTAAAACGCGAGCACGAGTTTGCCTCAATCCGCGTTATCAACCTTGCCGTTCTGGCACGCGATATCCAGAAGCTCGCCTTCAACCTCGATCACGAGGTCAAGTCGACACAGAGTTCAGAGGTCACCCACTGGGCGGCGCTGCTGGTCAATGTCTGCGAAGCGCATATTTCCGACAGCGCCTTTGACCTGACCAATATCGAACCGGTACGCCAGCGCCTTGCCGCACTGCGCGACCGTGCCCGCGATCTTGCCTTCTCGATGGACTTCACCTTCCTCTACCGCAAGGACCGCCGACTGCTTTCGATCGGTTACCGCGCCGACAGCAAGGAACTGGACGAGGCCTGCTACGACCTCTTGGCGTCCGAGTGCCGCCTGACCAGCCTCTTTGCCATCGCCAAGGGTGATCTGCCCACCGAACACTGGTACCGCCTCGGCCGTCAGGTCGTTCCGGTCGGTTCGCAGGGTGCACTGGTCTCCTGGTCCGGCTCGATGTTCGAATATCTGATGCCACCACTGGTCATGCAGGAGCGTCAGGGCGGTATTCTCAACCAGACCAACAATCTGGTTGTCGTCGAACAGATGAACCATGGTCGCCGCCTTGGTACGCCATGGGGCATTTCCGAAGCAGCCTTTAATGCCCGCGACCACCAGATGAACTACCAGTACACCAATTTTGGTGTGCCGAGCCTTGGTCTGAAGCGCGGCCTTGGCCAGAACGCGGTGATCGCGCCTTATGCCTCGATCCTCGCCAGCCAGTACAACCCGGAAGCAGCCCTCGAAAACCTCGAAAAGCTGCGCAAGCTGGGGGCACTTGGCCAATATGGTTTCCACGACGCCGTCGACTTCACACCGACCCGCGTTCCGGACGGCAAGACCTGTGCTGTGGTTCACAACTATTATGCCCACCACCACGGCATGTCGATTGCAGCCATTGCCAACGTTGTGTTCGACGGACGCCTGCGCGAACTCTTCCACTCCGATCCTGTTATCGAAGCGGCCGAATTGCTGTTGCAGGAAAAGGCACCACGCGAAATTCCAGTGATGAGCGCCAAGTACGAGCCGGAAACACCCGGCAAGGAACAGGCAGACCTGTTGCGTTCGGAAATCCGCACCATCGCCGACCCGGCAACCAAGGACCGCGAAGTCGTGTTCCTGTCCAACGGCCATTATTCGACCATGCTGACTGCCACCGGCTCGGGCTACTCCCGCTGGAATGGTCTTGGCATTTCGCGCTGGAAGGCCGACCCGACCGAAGACCGTTGGGGCACATTCATCTTCCTGCGTGATACGACATCGGGCGAATGGTGGAGTGCCACCGCCGAGCCGAGAATTGCCGAAGGTGAAAAGACCAAGGTCGTGTTTAGCGACGACAAGGCCGAGTTCCACAAGACCACCGGCGATCTCACCAGCACCGTCGAGTGCATCGTGGCGACCGAACATGATGCCGAAGGCCGTCGTGTCACCCTGCTGAACGTCGGTTCGGAAGACCGTTACATCGAAGTGACCTCCTATATGGAGCCGGTCATTGCCGCTGAAGACGACGACAATGCCCATCCGGTGTTCTCGCGCATGTTCCTGCAGACCGAGATCGGTCGTCGCGGCGATGTTATCCGCGCATGGCGTAACAAACGTAACCCGAATGAACCGGGTACCGTGATTGCGCACCTGACGGCCGACAATTCAGGCACATCGCGCCCGACCGAGTTCGAAACCGACCGCAGACGCTTTATCGGCCGTGGCCGAACCCTTGCCGAAGCTGCCGCTTTCGATACCGGCGCAAACCTCTCGGGAACCGACGGTTTCACACTGGATCCGATCCTGTCACTGCGTCGCGTCGTGCGTGTTCCAGCGGGCAAAAAAGTCAGCGTCATCTTCTGGACGATTGCTGGCCCAAGCCGCGAGGAAGTCGACAAGGCGATTGACCGTTACCGTCACCCGGATGCATTTGCGCATGAGCTGGTGCATGCCTGGACGAGAACGCAGGTGCAGATGCGCCATGTTGGCGTAACCTCGCAGCAGGCAGCGGCATTCCAGCATCTCGGCCGCTATCTCGTCTATCCCGACATGCATATGCGCATTGATGCAGCGACTGTTCAAAACACGCTCGCATCACAACGCAAGTTGTGGCCGCTGTCGATTTCCGGCGATTACCCGATCTTCAGCCTGCGCATCAACGACGATATGGACATGGAAATTGCGCGCGAAGCGCTCAGTGCCCATGAATATCTGCGCTCACGCGGTGTGCTGTTCGATCTGGTCATCGTCAACGAACGTGCCACATCCTACGCACAGGACATGCAGCATGCGCTGGATGTCATTTCCGAAGGTCAGCGCCGCATCAACCCGGCAGATGGCGGCAAACCGCATGTCTTCTCGGTCCGCAAGGATTTGACGGATGAGGAAACATGGGCTGCCCTTCTGGCCGCGTCGCGCGTCGTTCTGCACGCCCGCAATGGAAAGATCGTCGATCAGGTAAACCGTGCGGTTTCGCTGTTTGCAGCACACCGCACACCTGATGGCAGCGAAAACATCGTGCCACTGCCAGCCGATCAGTTCCCGACCGCCCACGCAGTCGAGGACAAGGGAGATCTGGACTTCTGGAACGGTTTTGGCGGCTTCAACAAGGATGGCGATGAATATATCGTGCGTCTGCGGGGTGGCCAGTCAACACCACATCCGTGGATCAACGTCATCTCCAACGAGAACTTCGGTTTCCACATTTCTGCCGAAGGGGCCGGTTTCAGCTGGAGCCGCAATTCCCGCGACTACCAGTTGACGCCATGGTCCAACGATCCGGTCAGCAACCGTCCCGGTGAAGCCTTCTATGTAACCGATCTGGACAGCGGCAAACTGCACAGCCCGCTTGCGACATTGTCGCGTGATCCTCAGCTTGAGTTCGAGGCGCGCCATGGCTTTGGTGTGTCGAGCTTCAAGGTTGACGACAACGGTCTGGCACTGTCCCTTACTCAGACGGTTGACCGCGAACAGCCGGTCAAGCTGTCCCGCCTGACCATCAAGAACACAGGCACGGAAACCCGCCGTCTGCGGACCTATGGTTACGTTGAATGGGTGCTTGGCAACAATCGCCAAAAAACCGCGCCGTTCATCCTCAGCTCGCATGACGAGGAAACCGGTGCACTGCTGGCAACCAACGCCTACAGCATCGACTACAGCGGCAACTATGCGATCTTTGCGTCCGACAGCGTCAATGCCGGTTTCTCGACCAGCAGACGTGAGTTCATTGGCCGTCATGGCAGCATCGTCAGACCGAAAAGCGCCGCAGCAGGCGCGACCCTGTCCGGCAGCATCGAGCAGGACGGCGATCCATGCGCTATCCTTAGCCAGGATCTGACCCTGGCACCGGGTGAAGAAAAGAGCGTTCTGTTCTATCTCGGTGATACCGACAGCGCAGATGCAGCCAAGGCCCTCGTCAAGGATATTCGCAAGACGGATTTCGACGCGACGGTCAAAGCCAACCGTGATTTCTGGAATGACTTCACCGGTCACCTGCAGGTGCAAACGCCTGACAAGGCGTTCAACCACATGGTTAACCGCTGGCTGCCCTATCAGGCCTTGTCCTGCCGTATCATGGCACGCACCGCCTTTTACCAGTCGAGTGGCGCCTTCGGTTTCCGTGACCAGCTGCAGGATACGCTGGCCTTCCTCATCCAGCAGCCGGAACTGGCCAGAGGCCAGATTGTTCGCGCCGCAGGACGGCAATTCGCCGAAGGTGACGTACAACACTGGTGGCTGCCAAACAGCGGCGCCGGCGTGCGTACCCTGATCTCGGATGACGTGGTCTGGCTTGGTTTTGCCATCAACCAGTATCTCGCAGCCACAGGCGATACCGCGATCCTTGAAGAACAGATTCCGTTCCTGAAAGGTCAGCAGTTACTGCCAGGTCAGCATGATGCGTTCTTCCAGCCTGACGTTTCAACCGAAACGGTTAGCCTGTACGAACATGCAGCACTGGCACTTGATCTGGCGATTGCGCGGACCGGCGAAAACGGCCTGCCGCTCATTCTTGGCGGCGACTGGAATGACGGCATGAACCGTGTTGGAACGAGCGGCAGAGGCACCAGCGTGTGGCTTGGCTGGTTCCTGGCTGGTACGTTGCGTGACTTCATTGGCATTGCCGAACAGCGTGGCGACAACAAACGTGCTGAAAAGTGGAAAACGCACCGCGAAAGCCTGCGTTCTGCCCTAGAAACAGCCGGTTGGGATGGCAGCTATTACCGTCGTGGATATTACGATGACGGCACGCCGCTGGGTTCGTCTGAAAGCGATGAATGCCGTATCGATTCTCTTGGTCAGAGCTGGAGCGTTCTTTCCGGCGAAGGCGAGGACGGTCGTTCGCAGCAGGCCATGAACGCGGTGCTTGAACAGCTGGTGGATAATGAAAAGGGCATCATTCGCCTGTTCACACCACCGTTGTCGAACACCGATCAAGACCCCGGCTATATCAAGGCTTATCCGGCAGGTGTGCGTGAAAATGGTGGCCAGTACACCCACGCAGCGACTTGGGTGGTCATGGCACTTGCCAAACTTGGCCGCACGCAGGATGCATGGAAATGCTTCTCGCTGCTGAACCCGGTAAACCACGCGAAGGACGCGACATCTGCAGAACACTACCGTGTTGAACCTTATGTCATCGCGGCTGATGTCTATGGCGAAGGCGATCTTGCCGGCCGGGGTGGATGGAGCTGGTACACCGGATCTGCCGGTTGGCTTTATCGCGCTGCCGTCGAAAGCATTCTCGGCTTGAAGCGTGAAAACGGTGCGCTGCACATCAACCCCGCCATTCCACAGGAATGGGACGGCTTCTCTGCCGAAATCAAGGTTGACGGAAAGGCGCGCCAGATCACGGTCAAACGCTCTGGTGAAACAGTGACCGTGCTGGTTGATGGCAAACCGCTTGATGATGCTGACCGCTCAATCAAGCTGAGCTGAGAGGCCAGCCCCGCCGGAACTGAAAGCCGGTTCTGGGCGGGCCACTTCGCAGAAGACTGAAAACAATAATCGCCACCTTGAAACAGGGTGGCGGTTATTTTTTTGCCCACGCCAGCAGTCGATAAGCAAACCTGCGCCCTAACGTGCCTCATATGAATGAAAGCAAATCAGACCAGTTACGTATGGCAAGCCGTGGTCACGGCATAAAAAAACCTCCGTTCAGAAACGGAGGTTTTTTCAGATCAGGTCACGGATGGTTGCCTATAGATTTGCCCGTCAGGTCAAGGCCGGCACCGATTGGCGGTTGCCTTCCTCGGACAGAATACCGCTGGTGCGCAACAGTGAGGCAAAGCGGCCATCCCGCGCGCTCAGCTCATCAAAGGTGCCCATCTCGACAATACGTCCGTGATCAAGGAACAGTACAAGGTCGGCATCCCGCACCGTCGACAGGCGGTGGGCGATGATGAAGGTCGTGCGGTTCTTGCGCAGCGTGTCGACCGCCGCCTTGACGCGGGCTTCGGTTTCGACGTCAAGCGCGCTGGTCGCTTCGTCCAGCACCAGAATAGGGGCATTCTTCAAAATGGCACGTGCGATCGCCACACGTTGGCGCTCACCGCCGGAAAGACGGTTGCCACGTTCACCCACATGGGTGCCATAGCCCTCAGAACGTCCCTCAATGAAGTCCGTTGCGGCAGCAGCCGTAGCAGCCTCAATAATCTCCGCTTCCGTGGCATCCATGCGGCCGAGACCGATGTTGTCGCGAATGCTGCGATTGAGAAGACCGGCATCCTGGAACACGGTGGCAATGTTATTGCGCAGCGATTTGCGCGTTACCGTTGAGATGTCAGTGCCATCGATCATGATTTGGCCGTCGCCAGGATCATAAACACGCTGCAACAGATTGATGAGCGTGGTTTTACCGGCACCGGTTGGTCCAACGATGGCAACCGTCTGACCGGCCTCGGCAACAAAGGATACGTTGCGAACGCCCTGTGTCGTATTGGCAAAATCAAAGGAAACTTCGCGGAATTCGACCTTGCCAGCGGCATGACCGAGATCCTTGGCGTCCTGTGGCTCCTCGCGGTCCTTCACGCTGTCTTCCAGCGTAAAGAAGTCTTCGAGCTTGGAACGTGCCTCAAAAATCTGCGTCGCAAAGGCACGCATCTGGTCAAGACGGCCAATCAGCAGGTTTGCAAAGCCGATAAAGGCAATCACGTCACCGACGCGCAATTCGCCACTACGCACCAGAAGAGTGCCGATGATCAGGATGATCATCATCGAGACGGTCGATGCCGTGCGGTTCAGCGCACTGGCAAGCGCCCACCAGTCAAGAACCGGATACTGTGCGCTCAACAGACGCTCGGTAAAACCTTTCAGCGCCTTGGTTTCCGCCTCGATGCGGTTGTAACTATGCAGGACGGAGACGTTGCTGATCGAATCGCTGACATGCGAAAAAACCGTGTGGTAGTGCTTTTCAACGGCCGCCTGACCATCCTTGGTGCGCTGCATGACCATCCGGCCAATGATCCAGTAGACAACCCCCAAGGCAATCAGCACGAAGCTGAGACGCAGGTCCATGGAAATGGCGGTTGGGACCAGAAGCACAAGCGCAACGGCGGTTGCCAGGTGGGTGCGCATGAACTCCAGCCACAGGCCAAACAGCGTTTCACTGGCACGCAACAAGGTGTGCAACGCATTGGACGTGCCGCGCTGCTGATGCCAGGATAGCGGCATGGAAATGATACGACCGAATGCTTCGGTCAACAGCGTTGCCCGGCGGCCGTGCGCAAGGCGGTCCGCCTCACGTGCCACAAGCACATAGGCAATGGTGTTGAAAACACCGAAAGCGGCCCAGACCAACAAGATGACGGTGGCATCACTTCCGGTTGATATTGCATCGATGATGCGACCAAACAGAATGGGTTCGGCAATGCTGATTGCCGCCAGTATGACGTTGGCGATCACAACAATCGCGACCCGCAAACGGTTTTCCGCGAGATAACGAAGTGCTCTTGTGTAGACCTGAAACAGTGTCAATTTCGTATCCAATCTTCATAAAGCCGGCTTGAGAATTCCGGTAGTCATCTTTCGGCTCCAGGTGGGTGCACAAATCACACCTGAAGTTCAAAAAAAGTCCCTATGCTGAACTATCAAATAAACCGCACAACTCCTAGCATTTGATGGTTCAGTGGTTTGTATTTCCTGGAGAGCATGGCAAGATTTAGCCGTCGTGTTTTAGGTATTGATAACGAAATGCGGTGAAATCTGATCGCGGTCTAACCTGCGTAACATGACGTCACCACAAAACGGTTCGGGTCCATAGTTATGTAGGATTTATGCCAATTTCAGGACGTGCATCGTCATGCGTCATATAAATGAGTTTCTTTTCATCTGCTCGGAAGCTGGCACGAGAGAAGAACTTCTGACCGGTTTCGAGCGTCTGCTCGAACATTATAATTTCCCTTATTTCATCTTTTTCAAGCGTTCGCAGAACGATGGAGATGATCTGGGCACCCCCATTGGCGAGAAACTGCCGGATGGATGGCGTGACTATTATTACACCCGCAAATACCCGCTGATCGATCCGACCCGCAAAATGCTGGCATCGGCAAATCGCCCGTTCAGATGGCAAAACGCGGTCGGTCCGTTCAAGCCGACCGCCTATCGCAAGCGCATCGCCAGACTGTTTCAAGACAGTGCCCGTTATGGCATGGAAGATGGCTACGTCTTCCCGATCCACGGTCGCGGTGGATTGCTGGGCAGTGTGTGGATCGGTGGCGAACCTTACGAATTCGCGCCATCGGAACTGGCTCTATTCGACACGGCGGCACGCGCCGCCTTCTGGCGCATTCTCGAACTGTCAAAAGATGATGACACGCCGGTCGATATGCCGCTGCCGCCGGAAATCCGCCTGACGCAAAGAGAGATGGATATTCTGATCCTGCTGTCCAAAGGCATGACATCGCCGGAGATGGGCAAGGAACTGTCGATATCCAGCCATACGGTGGACTGGTACATCAACGGCATTCAGCGCAAGCTGCATGCCCGAAATCGCCAGCATGCCATTGCCCTTGCTTTCCGATACGGACTTATTTCCTGATTTCAACCGATTGGTCTTCGGCCAAGCGAACGCTTTGGCGCTGAATAGCCCTTCCCAAGACGTGGTTTTGCTGCTTAATTTCGCGGTGCAACATATATGCATCTGTGACGATTTTGGGAGACCGTCTTGAAGATATCGAAAATTCTTGTAGCGAACCGATCCGAGATAGCGATCCGTGTATTCCGTGCAGCCAACGAGCTGGGAATAAAAACGGTGGCGATCTGGGCTGAGGAAGACAAACTTTCGCTGCACAGGTTCAAGGCGGATGAGAGCTATCAAGTTGGCCGTGGTCCGCATCTGGCCAAGGATATGGGACCAATCGAAAGCTATCTGTCGATCGAGGAAGTGATCCGCGTCGCGAAGCTTTCGGGCGCAGATGCAATTCACCCCGGTTACGGTCTTTTGTCGGAAAGTCCGGAGTTTGTAGAGGCCTGTAACGATGCAGGCATCATTTTCATTGGCCCGACAGCCGATACGATGCGCCAACTTGGCAACAAGGTGGCAGCACGTAACCTGGCCATCTCAGTGGGTGTTCCAGTTGTTCCGGCAACAGAACCGCTGCCGGAAGACATGGCAGAGGTAGAGCGCATGGCCGAAGAAATCGGCTATCCGGTGATGCTGAAAGCGTCCTGGGGCGGCGGCGGACGCGGCATGCGCGCAATCCGCAAAAAGGAAGATCTGGCCCGCGAGGTGATGGAAGCCAAGCGCGAAGCAAAGGCTGCCTTTGGCAAGGACGAAGTTTACCTCGAAAAACTGGTCGAGCGTGCGCGCCACGTTGAAAGCCAGGTTCTGGGCGATACGCATGGCAACGTCGTGCACCTTTTCGAGCGTGACTGCTCCATCCAGCGCCGTAACCAGAAGGTCGTCGAGCGCGCGCCAGCCCCTTACCTCTCGGAACAACAGCGCCAGGAACTGGCCAGCTACTCGCTGAAAATTGCCGCTGCGACCAATTACGTTGGCGCAGGGACCGTCGAGTATCTGATGGATTCCGACACCGGTAAATTCTACTTCATCGAGGTCAATCCGCGCATTCAGGTGGAACACACCGTCAGCGAAGTCGTGACCGGCATCGATATCGTCAAGGCGCAGATCCATATTCTCGAAGGTGAATCCATCGGCACGCCTGAATCCGGCGTACCAAAGCAGGCTGACATTCGTCTGAACGGTCACGCCCTGCAGTGCCGCATCACCACCGAAGATCCGGAACACAACTTCATTCCTGACTACGGCCGTATCACCGCCTACCGTTCGGCAGCCGGCTTCGGCATTCGTCTCGATGGCGGCACGGCTTACACCGGTGCGATCATCACCCGTTATTACGACCCGTTGCTGGTGAAGGTGACAGCCTCTGGCGGAACACCGCAGGAAGCTATCAGCCGTATGGACCGCGCGCTTCGCGAGTTCCGTATTCGCGGCGTTGCAACCAACCTGACCTTCCTTGAGGCCATCATCGGCCATGAAAAGTTCCGCAACAACACCTACACCACACGTTTCATCGACTCGACACCGGAACTGTTCCAGCAGGTCAAACGTCAGGACCGTGCCACCAAGCTGTTGACCTATCTGGCCGATGTGACCGTCAATGGTCACCCGGAAACCAAGGGTCGCGCCAAGCCTTCGGAAAAGGCCGCCAAGCCGATTGTGCCTTACATCGACAAGGCCATTCCCGACGGCACCAAACAATTGCTCGACAAGCTGGGTCCGAAAGGTTTTGCCGAATGGATGCGCAATGAAAAGCGCGTTCTGGTGACCGACACGACCATGCGCGATGGCCACCAGTCCTTGTTGGCAACACGCATGCGTACCCATGACATTGCCGGTGTTGCCAATGTATATGCCAAGGCCCTGCCACAACTGCTGTCTCTGGAGTGCTGGGGCGGCGCGACATTTGACGTGTCGATGCGCTTCCTGACCGAAGACCCGTGGGAACGCCTGTCGCTGATCCGCGAGGGCGCACCAAATCTGCTGCTGCAAATGCTGCTGCGCGGCGCCAACGGCGTTGGTTACAAGAACTACCCGGACAATGTCGTCAAATATTTCGTGCGTCAGGCGGCCAAGGGCGGCGTCGATCTGTTCCGCGTGTTCGACTGCCTCAACTGGGTCGAAAACATGCGCGTTTCGATGGACGCGATTGCCGAAGAGAACAAGCTGTGTGAAGCGACCATCTGCTACACCGGCGACATTCTCAATTCGGCACGTCCGAAATACGATCTGAAATATTACACCAATCTGGCTGGCGAACTGGAAAAGGCAGGCGCCCATATCATCGCCGTCAAGGATATGGCAGGCCTGCTGAAGCCTGCTGCGGCAAAGGTTCTGTTTACCGCACTGCGTGAAGCAACCTCGCTGCCAATCCACTTCCACACCCATGACACATCAGGCATTTCGGCTGCGACGGTTCTTGCTGCTGTCGATGCAGGGGTCGATGCGGTGGATGCGGCCATGGATGCACTGTCCGGCAACACATCCCAGCCATGCCTTGGTTCGATTGTCGAGGCCCTGTCCGGCTCCGAGCGCGATACCGGCCTTGATCCGGAATGGATCCGCCGCATTTCCTTCTACTGGGAAGCGGTGCGTGGCCAATATGCAGCCTTTGAAAGCGATCTCAAGGGACCGGCATCGGAAGTCTATCTGCATGAAATGCCGGGCGGACAGTTCACCAACCTGAAAGAACAGGCCCGTTCGCTCGGGCTGGAAAGCCGTTGGCACGAAGTGGCGCAGGCCTATGCCGATGCCAACCGCATGTTCGGTGATATCGTCAAGGTGACGCCGTCTTCCAAGGTGGTTGGCGACATGGCCCTGATGATGGTCAGCCAGGACCTGACCGTGGCCGACGTCGAAAATCCTGAAAAGGATATCGCTTTCCCGGACTCGGTTGTGTCCATGCTCAAGGGCGACCTTGGTCAGTCGCCAGGCGGTTGGCCGGAAACCTTGCAGAAGAAGGCGCTCAAGGGCGACAAACCCTACACGGTCCGACCCGGCTCGTTGCTGGAAGAGGCCGACCTTGATGCCGAGCGCAAAACCATCGATGCCAAGATTGGCCGCGCGGTCAATGACTTCGAGTTCGCCTCCTATCTGATGTATCCGAAGGTCTTCACCGACTTTGCCCTGGCGTCCGAGCAATATGGCCCGGTCTCGGTGCTGCCAACCCACGCCTATTTCTACGGAATGGCCGATGGTGAGGAGCTGTTTGCCGATATCGAACGCGGCAAGACGCTTGTCGTCGTCAATCAGGCAATGAGCGGTACGGATGACAAGGGCATGGTCACCGTGTTCTTCGAAATCAACGGTCAGCCACGCCGTATCAAGGTTCCGGATCGTGCCCATGGTGCCTCCGGTTCTGCGGTTCGTAAAAAGGCAGAAACAGGCAATGGCGCACATCTCGGCGCACCGATGCCGGGCGTCATCTCGCGCGTCTTTGTCAATCAGGGGCAGACGGTCAAGGCTGGCGACGTGCTGCTGTCCATCGAAGCCATGAAGATGGAAACTGCGCTGCACGCCGAAAAGGATGGTGAAGTGAAGGAAGTTCTGGTGCGTGCTGGCGACCAGATCGATGCCAAGGACCTGCTGATCATCTACGGCGAATAATCACCGCGCTCATGTGGTTCCATAAAAATCATGCCCGCTGAAAAGCGGGCATTTTTGTTCTTGCTGTTTTTACGCAATCAAATTACGCATGTTTATGCACGTTTTTTCACGATTGATGTAAATGTCCAAAACAGATCATTTTGTCAGCGAAAGACAGGCTTTCATTCTCTCCGAACTGGAGACAAAAGGCCGTGTCATTGCGCAGGAACTGGCGCAGACCTTCAACACCTCCGAGGACACCATCCGCCGCGACCTGCGCGAAATGGCAGCCCGCGGTGAATGCGAGCGCGTCTATGGCGGTGCTTTGAAGACAACAGGCGTGACCACGCCACTTCAGACGCGGCTGACCGAAAAAACAGATCGCAAGGCGGTTCTTGGCCAAAAGGTTGTGTCACTGCTGGAAGAAGGCATGGTGGTGTTCATTGATGCCGGTTCGACCAATCTGGCGATCGCACGACAGATCCCGCAGAATTTTCGCCTGACCGCCGTCACCAATACCCCTGTAATCGCCGCAGAACTAGCAGCAAAACCGGGCGTTGATCTCATCGTGATAGGTGGCAAAGTGGATGCCAATGTTGGCGCTGCCATCGACGCAAGCGCCTTGAGACAGCTGGAAAAAGTGCGGCCTGATCTCTGCATTCTCGGCGCATGCGGTGTGACGCTGGAAAACGGACTGGCGGCCGATATTTATGAGGATGCGGTTTTCAAGCGTCTGGCCTGTGAGGCAAGTAATAGGGCGCTGACTGCCGTCACCCGCGAAAAACTTGGCCTGAAGGCCGCTTTCCATGTCTGCGATCTCGACAATTCCCTGTCGCTCATAATGGAGCAGCAAACAGACCAGGCCTTCCGCCAGGCTTTGACGGCCCGTGGCGTGGATATCCACATCACCGGATCCAGCTCTCCAGAACAACTCGTTTCCATTTCCTGAGGCTCACTTCAATGTCTGGCTCTGCCATGAACGTCACTTCCCCTGTCCGCACGCCGTACATGACCACAACGCGGCTCGCCATTTCACTGCTGTTCCTGATGAACGGTTTCATGATGGGCTCCTGGGCGCCGATGATCCCGGAATTTGCCCACCGGCTTTCCTTGAGTGAAAGCCAGCTGGGCCTGGTGATCTTGATGTTTGGTGTTGGGTCGTTGCTGATGATGCCGGTTGCAGGTGCCAAGATCGCCCGCCATGGCTCCAGAACCGTTGCGCTGGTTGCCGCTGCGTTGTTCGTGCCAACACTGCTGCTGATTACCTTGACCAACGACATATGGACTGGCGTTGCTGCCGTGGTGCTGTTTGGTGGACTGACCGGCGCCATGGATGTGGCCATGAACGCCAATGCCGTTGTGACCGAACGCAGCATGCGCCGTGCCATCATGTCGTCCTGCCATGCCTTCTGGAGCCTTGGCGGTCTGCTTGGCGCGGGCCTTGGCGGTCTGTTGATCAAACAGGTCGGTGTCTACGGTCACGCTGTTACTCTGACAATGTTCGCCGCTATCCTTCTGGCCATCGCATGGCCGCGTGTTCTGGCTGATCCTCCACACCCGGAAGAACGCCACGAAAAACTGCGCCTTCCGATGACGCCACTGCCATGGATCATTGGCATCATGGCGCTGTTTTCCATGGTGCCGGAAGGTGCCATCCTCGACTGGGGTGCGCTCTACCTGCGCAATGAACTTGGCGCTTCGGTCACCGCCTCCGGTTTTGCCTTCGCAGCCTTTTCGATGACCATGGCCGTCATGCGTTTTGCCGGTGATCTGGTGCGTGACCGCTTCGGCGCGGTCAACACGCTACGGGTCTGTTCGGTGATCTCGATCATTGGTCTGCTGATCGCCGGTGTCGCCACCAGCCCGGTTGTCGCCATCATCGGATTTGCCTTCGCCGGCATCGGCATTTCCAACATGGTACCAATTGCCTTTTCGGCGGCGGGCAATATGCCCGGCCTTGCACCGGGCATTGGCCTCTCCGTTGTCACGACGATGGGTTATTCCGGCATTCTCGTTGCACCATCGGCGATCGGTTTCATTGCCGAACATATCGGCCTTGGAACGGTGTTTATTGGTCTGCCGGTTCTGCATGGCGTCGTGTTTCTTCTGTCGCGCCTGGCCCGCCATGCCGACGGTGCCGGACGACACTAAGACATCTGCGATAGGCGCCAATGCCTACCGCACTCAAAAATTTCCCGCCAGACTGCCTGGCGGGAAATTGAAATCATCAGGCCTTTATTTGCTGAGCAACCAGGCGCTGACCCGCTCCGGCAACATGCGCGTCAGCACCGTGTCATGCCGTACAAAGTGGTGGTAGAAAGCGGCCGCGACATGCAGCACGACCACCAGCCAGGCGACCCATTTCCCGATGAAATGATGGAAACCATCCATAACAGGCTCGAAGGTTGCCCAGTTGATGTTCAGCCACTGGAAAAGCTGGGTATTAGGGAAACGCGGGATCGTGAACAGATAGAGGTCGATCACACCATTGCCGCCGGTTCCGAAATAACCGGTAAAGGGCATTGAGATCATCAGGCCATAAAGCCCCCAATGCGCCAGTTTCGACAGGATATGCTCAACCCGCGTGCCGGGCGCTTCTTCGGGTTCGACGCTGAACAACCGCCAGATCAGGCGGGGAACAACAAACACGCCAACAATGATCCCAAGGAACCAGTGGACGTTCAAGACCGGAAGAAACAGAGGATCCTTGCGGTTTGATTCAAGAATAAACACCACATAGTAGACAAATGGGTAGCTCAGGATAAATGCCGTGGCGATAAGCCAGTGATACATTCCCGCGACGGCACCGAAACGTTCTTTCGTATTCATTAGCTGCATGACACACCCCATGTTCATGCCCTGCCATAAATGCTTCACGGCCAGTTATGGCTTAGGCTTTGTGCAGAAACAGAATAGGAAAGACCAAAATTTTGCGGTTGATCTCAATCAACGATTGAAAAACAGATTGCTCGTGCCCTATTCGTGTTTTTCTCTGAAGATCGCAGCGATATTTCGTGGCTATGATCATCAAAGCGCCTGAAATGAACGGCAAATCAACCGATGTCAGCGACTTGCAATGCCAGTCAGAGCAAAACGTGATAGGTATAATATTGACAAGGCTCGCGCCTTGATCCACCTGAATAGGCGCATTTGTCGCAAGCGTAGAGATAACGATGTCATCACCCTCTGATTTTGATCCCAAGCCACGCCGTGCCTCGGTCGCCGTCGATGTGGGGGGCGTTATTGTTGGGGGTGGAGCGCCTGTTGTCGTTCAGTCGATGACCAACACCGACACAGCAGATATTGACGCGACAGTCGCGCAGGTTGCCGCCCTTTACCGCGCCGGTTCTGAAATCGTACGCATCACGGTTGACCGGGACGAAAGCGCCGCTGCCGTGCCAAAGGTTCGCGATCGTCTGTTGCGCCTTGGCCTTGATGTTCCACTGGTTGGCGACTTCCACTACATCGGCCACAAGCTGCTTGCGGATCATCCTGCCTGCGCGGAAGCGCTGGCAAAATACCGCATCAATCCTGGCAATGTCGGCTTCAAGGATAAAAAGGACAAGCAGTTCGGCGATATCGTCGAAATGGCGATCCGTTACGACAAGCCAGTGCGAATCGGCGTGAACTGGGGTTCGCTCGATCAGGAATTGCTGACAACGCTGATGGACAAGAATCAGGCCGAGGGTTTCCCCCTGTCTGCCCGTCAGGTTACCCGCGAAGCCATCGTTCAATCTGCGCTGATCTCGGCTGAACTCGCCGAAGATATCGGCCTGCCGCGCAATCGTATCATCCTGTCGGCCAAGGTCAGCCAGGTGCAGGACCTGATTGCCGTTTATTCCATGCTTTCCGAGCGCTCCGACCACGCCTTGCATCTGGGCCTGACGGAAGCTGGCATGGGATCCAAGGGCATCGTCGCCTCGTCCGCCGCCATGGGTTATGTGCTGCAGCACGGTATTGGTGACACGATCCGTGTATCGCTGACGCCAGAACCGAATGGCGACCGCACCCGTGAGGTGCAGGTGGCGCAGGAACTTCTGCAGGTCATGGGCTTTCGCCAGTTCATTCCGGTTGTTGCGGCATGTCCGGGATGTGGTCGCACGACATCGACTGTGTTCCAGGAACTGGCCCAGAACATCCAGAACGACATTCGCAAGAACATGCCGATCTGGAAGGAAAAATACCCCGGCGTTGAAGCGCTCAACGTTGCGGTCATGGGTTGCATCGTCAACGGCCCAGGTGAAAGCAAACATGCCGATATCGGCATTTCGCTGCCTGGCACCGGCGAAAGCCCGGCGGCACCTGTCTTTATTGACGGTCAGAAAGCCCTCACCTTGCGTGGTCCAAACATCGCTGGAGACTTCGAAGCCCTGGTTATCGACTACATCGAAAAACGCTTTGGACATAAACACGCAGCAGAATAATCAACACCCGCCGGGATTTTGCCGGATTCGTGGTATTTCAGGTCCATCAATCAAGGAGCCATGATTCGATGATCAAAAAGTTTGCAATCCTCGCGCTTGCCGCAACATTCCTTTCAGCCTGCACCACGACGGACCCCTATACTGGCGAACAGAAGATGTCCAACATGGCAGGCGGTGCCGGCATTGGTGCTGTTGCAGGCGCGCTCGGCGGTTTGGCTGTGGGCGGTGGCTCGGGCAAATCCGGCCGTAATGCCATCCTGCTGGGTGCCGGTATCGGCGCGCTGGCTGGCGGCATGGTTGGCAACTACATGGACAATCAGGAAGCCGAACTGCGTCAGCAGCTTCAGGGAACCGGCGTTTCGGTGACCCGCCGTGGCGACAGCATTGTTCTCAACATGCCATCCAACATCACCTTCGCGACCGACCAGGATCAGGTGATCCCGCCATTCTACGACACGTTGAACTCGGTCGCCATCGTGCTGAACAAGTTCAACCGCACACTGATCGATATCAACGGTCACACCGACTCGACCGGCAGCCTTGCCCACAACCAGGGTCTGTCCGAGCGTCGTGCTGCCTCCGTTGCCAACTACATTGGCGCCCGTGGCGTCGACCAGCGTCGTATTTCCACACTCGGTTACGGTCCGTCGCAGCCAGTTGCCTCCAACGCAACACCAGATGGCCGCGCGCAGAACCGCCGCGTCGAAGTGCTGATTTCTCCGCTCACACAGAGCTGATAGATTTAGAACGGACACCAATTGAAAAACGCCGCTTCATGCGGCGTTTTTTATGTCAGGCAGATACAAAGACCTGATCCAGCGCTGTGATCAGCGCCTGGCACTGTTCTTCCGTGCCAATGGAAACGCGCAGGAAATCCGAAATACGCGGTTTGTCGAAGTGGCGCACCAGAATGGCGCGCTCACGCAATGCCAGGGACAAATCCTTGCCGGTCCAGCCAGGTTTGCGGGCAAAGATGAAATTGGCCTGCGATGGCAAAATATCAAAACCACGTTCGCGCAGTGCCTGTTCCAGCCTCTGACGATTGTCGATCAGCTTCTGGCGATGGTCCATGAACCAGACGTCATCCTCGATCGAGGCAACAGCCGCGACCTGTGCCAACCGGTCGAGCGGATAGGAGTTGAAACTGTCTTTCAAGCGTTCCAATGCGTCGATGAGCGGGCGCTGGGCGATTGCATAACCGACCCGCATCCCCGCCAGCGAACGAGACTTGGAAAAGGTCCTGATGACAATCAGATTGTCATGGTCGCGGACAAGCGGAATGGCGGTTTCGCCGCCAAAATCAATATAGGCTTCATCAATCGCCACCACCTGATCGGCGTGAGAGCTGACCAGTTTCTTGATATCGGCAAGCGACAATCCGATGCCGGTTGGCGCATTGGGGTTTGGCAGAATGATCGCGCCACATTCACCTTCGTAATCCTCCAGACGAATCTGGAAATTGTCGTCCAGCGGCACGGTTATGGTTTTAACGTCGAAAAACCGGCTGTAGGTCGGATAAAAGCTGTAGGTGATATCTGGATAAAGCAGCGGCTTTTCATGTTTCAGAAGGCCGGCAAAGATGAAGGCCAGAACCTCATCCGAGCCGTTGCCGACAAAAACCTCATCCGGCGACACACCGTGATAGGCGGCAATCGTCTCTCTCAGCTTTTTGGCGGAAGGATCAGGATAGAGCCGCAAATCATCCGTCGCAGCATCCTTGATGGCTTCCACAACACGTGGAGAAGGACCCCACGGGTTTTCATTGGTGTTGAGTTTGACGAGATTGGCGATGGCTGGCTGCTCCCCCGCCACATACGGATGAAGCGATGCAACGATAGGGGACCAGAATTTGCTCATCTCAACTCTTTCTTTCTGCAATAAATCGCGCTGCGGCAACCAGCACACCAGCACGCTCACCGTAAGGCTCCAGAAGCTCCGACGCTTCCGCCACCAGCTCGCTAAGCCGTTGCTCCGCCCATGGCTGACCACGCAGGGCAACCAGCGTACCTTTGCCGCGTGCCGCATCCTTGCCGGTTGCCTTGCCCATGGTCGCCGCATCGGCCGTCAGGTCAAGAAGGTCATCCGCCAGCTGGAACGCAAGTCCAACACGCTCACCGAAGGTTCTGAGCCGCAAACGGGTCTCGGCATCGGCGCCGGCAATAATCGCACCGGCTTCACAGGCAAAACGCAGCAGTGCGCCGGTTTTCATGGCCTGCAAGGTGATGATACCCTGCTCGTCCGGTGCCTGCTTTTCGGCTGCCAGATCAAATGCCTGCCCACCGGCCATGCCACCAATACCGGCGGCTCTCGCCAGCGCCAGCACCAAGGCAGTCTTCGAGGCATCGGGAAGCGGTGTGTCCGGATCGGCGATAATATCGAACGCCATCGTCAACAGGCTGTCGCCAGCCAGAATGGCGGTTGCCTCATCAAACTTGCGATGCACGGTTGGCTGACCACGACGCAAATCATCGTCATCCATAGCCGGAAGGTCGTCATGAACCAGCGAATAACAATGCAGGCATTCCAGCGCCGAACCGACACGCAGCGCCGCGACAGCATCGCCACCCAGCATCTTGCTGCTCTCGATCACCAGAAACGGTCGCAACCGTTTGCCGCCATTCAACACACCATGACGCATCGCAGCCAGAAGATTGTCCGGCCTGGTGATTTCATCACTGCGATGGGTTGGGGAAAGAACGCCATCCAGCAGATTTTCCACCTGCTGCGCGTTTTCACGCAATGCGTGTTCGAATAAGGTTGTCTCTGGCTTCATGGCCGCTCTTTGCCATGAGAAGTGAACACAGGCAATGAAAATCAGGCTTTTTGCGGTATCTGCTAGGCTTGATAGCGCTCGGACAATGTGAAACGGTTCGGCGAACAAGAAGGCGCAGGTTTGAGAGATTGGCAATCGCACCTGAAAACCAGAATGAGGATGTTACGCTGTCGCAGGATGAGGATGCGCAGGATACTCCCATGCTGAAAGAGCGCAGTCTCTGGCAGCGGCTGGTTCTTGCTGTCATCATCTTCCTGGCCCTGCCCTATTTTCTCATTCTGGTCTACGCGCTGCCCTTCATGCGCCCCGTCTCCACCCTGATGCTGGCCGATCTGGTGACCTTTCAAGGCTATGACCGGCAATGGGTATCGATTGACGACATTTCACCCAATGTCGTCCGGTCCGTCATGATGTCGGAGGATGGACAGTTCTGTTTCCATGGCGGCGTTGACTGGAACCAGATGCGCAGCGTGATTGAAGGCACACTGCAGGGTGATACCACCCGTGGCGCCAGCACCATTCCCATGCAAACCGCCAAAAACCTGTTCCTGTGGAACGGTCGTTTCTTCGTTCGTAAAATTCTGGAAATTCCGCTGGCCATGACCGCCGACTTCGTGTGGTCAAAAAAACGGATGATGGAAATCTATCTGAACGTGGCCGAGTGGGGACCGGGCATCTACGGCATCGAGGCCGCAGCCCGTCATCATTTCAAGACATCGGCATCGAAGTTGAGTTCCCGGCAGGCTTCACTGCTGGCCGTCAGCCTGCCGAACCCGATTGAGCGTGTCGCTTCCAAACCGGGACGCGGCACACAGCGGCTTGCGACGCTCAACGAGCGCCGCGCCCGTGCATCCGGCGGTTACGTCGGATGCGTTCTCGATTGATCGCTTAACCGCGCGTGAAGATATAATCGGTTTCCTGACGCAGAACCTCGCCCGGGCGCAAGACGCCATTGGGGAAATCCGCATGATTGACGGCATCCGGCCAGATCTGTGTTTCTAGGCAGAAGCCTGCAAAGGCACCGTAATGACGTCCGTCCAGACCTGGAACCGGCGTGTTGAGCTTGAAGCCTGAATAGAACTGCACGCCTGGCTCTGTTGTATGCACCTCAAGCGCCACACCTGAGGCAGGCGCAAAGACCCGTGCCACCTTCCGCTTTTCGCGGCGCTCCGGCGACAGGCAGAAATTATGATCATACAGAACCTGTGCGCCATCTTCCTCACGCTTCATCGATGTCGATGAGCGCAGATCAAAGGCAGTCCCCTCAACGGCGCGAATTTCACCAGTCGGGATCTGCCGTTCATCGGTTGGAAGATAGTGATTGGCGGCAATCATGATTTCATGACCGAGTGCGGTCTCTGCACCATCCAGATTGAAATAGGAGTGCTGGCAGATATTGGCGATGGTCGGCTGGTCGGTGCTGGTTTCATAAAGAACCGACAGCACACCGCCCTCACGAATGGTGTAGGTCACGGTGATCGTGCAATTGCCGGGATATCCCGCGCGGCCATCCGCATCAATGATCTGCAAAACCACGTGGCTTGGACCATGTTCCATGATCAGCCAGTTGCTTTTACCGATCCCGTCGCTGCCACCATGGATGTGGGTGATGCCTTTTTCGTTCAGTTCGAGCTGGTACTCTTTGCCATCGATCGAAAACCGTCCGTTGTCGATGCGGTTCGAATTGCGGCCCGGCGTTGCGCCAAAATAGGAAGAATATTTTGGATAGTCCTCAAACTTGTCGAAGCCGAGGACCAGAGGAGCCTGATGCCCCTCAAGGCGCAAGTCCTGAATGACGGCGCCCCAGGTGATGATATTGGCCGTGAGCCCGCCTGCCGAAATGGTGACGCGCTCCACTTTTTCGCCAGTCGGCGTTACGCCGAAGTTTTCCCGTGCGGCACCATCGGTCATTGTATTCATCTCCGTTTGCAAGAATGACGGGCCAGACGTTGCGTCATTTCCCGTCACTTCGCAATCGGCAAATTTCACTTTCCGATTTCGTTCAGATCGTAATAGGTCGTCTGATAGATCTCATTGATCCAGTTGCCAAAGAACAGATGCGCATGGCTGCGCCAGCGGTTTTGTGGCGTGATTTCTGGGTCGTTATGCGGGAAATAATTATGCGGTACCTTGATTGGAATGCCGGCATTCACGTCCCGGAAATATTCATCGGAAAGCGAGGTGGAATCATATTCCACATGGTTGAACATGTAGAGACGGTTGCCCTTCTTTTCATGCACCAGGCACACACCCATCTCGTCGGATTCCATCAGGATATCAAGCTCAGGGTGTTTTTCAATGTCTTCACGACGCACTTCCGTCCAGCGTGATACAGGGACCTGAAAATCATCGGAAAAGCCATTCAGGTAAATCGAAGCTGGGCACAGATTGCGGTGACGGTAAACACCGAACGCCTTTTCTTTCAGCGGATGTTTCGGCACACCATGGAAATGGTAGATGGCCGCCATGGCACCCCAGCAGACATTCAGGGTCGAATGAACATTGGTCTGCGTCCATTCGAAGATCTTCTGCATCTCGTCCCAATAGGTCACATCTTCGTAAGGTATGGTTTCAACCGGCGCGCCGGTGATGATGAAACCGTCAAACTTGCGATGTTTGACCTCTTCCCAGGTTTCGTAAAACGACAAAAGATGTTCTTCCGAGGTGTTCTTGGCGCGGTGCCCGCCAATACGCACCAGAGAAAACTCCACCTGCAACGGTGATGCGCCGACCAGGCGCGCCATCTGCACTTCTGTTTTGATCTTGTTCGGCATGAGGTTCAGAAGCCCGATCTGCAACGGACGGATATCCTGACGGACAGCCGCCGTTTCGGTCATCACTCGCACACCCTCATTGATGAGGGTTTCGAAGGCAGGCAGTGTATCGGGTATCTTGATGGGCATATTGGAACACTCTCATCCGGTGGGCAACTCGGGACATGTCCCAAGACAACCGCACAAAACAAAAAAACCGGCACGAAATCGCAACCGGTTCTTGGAAAATCCACGTTTCCTCGACCCTTTAGCGACTTCTTTAAAGTGGCTGCAAGCCGGTCGGCAAATCACCACTGGGCATCTACATAATCCCGCATGTGCCGAAAATCAATATAGGCGTATTTGCTGGCCTCGACCGTTCCCTTGCGCGAACATTTGGGCTATTGGCGGGGCATGGAGAAAACAGGCTTTACAATTCTGCTGGGCGGCACCCTGTCGGTGACCGAGCGCGTGCGCGAAGCCGCAAGCGGAACACGCGTCATTGCAGCAGACAATGGCATGCGTCATGCAAAGCCCCTGTCTCTCGTTCCTGAGCTGTGGGTGGGAGATTTCGATTCCACCGACACCGCCCTTCTCGCTGAATGGCAAGATGTGGAACGCCACACCTTTCCGGCCAGCAAGGCAGCAACAGATGGCGAGATCGCTGTCTCGCAGGCGATTGAGCGTGGCGCCCAAAACCTGGTGCTGATTGGTGCATTGGGTGGCGACCGAACCGACCACGCCTTTCAGCACATGCTGAATGCCATCAGCCTCAAGGAAAAAGATTACGACGTCACCCTGCTATCGGGTGAAGAAGAGGCCTATCCCTTGGTTTCCGGTGGCAGCAAAAAACTCGATCTGCCAGCTGGTTCGCTGTTTTCCGTTCTCGGTTTCAGTGATCTTGACGGTCTGGATATCGAAAACGCCCGTTATCCGCTGAAAGATTTTTCGCTGACCTTCGGCACATCCCGTACCATTTCCAACGTTGCGGAAGGCCCGGTGCGCTTCTCCCTGAAAAGCGGTAGAGCCATCATCCTTGCCCGCCCCTATGACATGACTGGAGCCTGAGCCTTGGCGCCTCCCATTCTCAAACTCGACGATATCAAGCTGACCTTCGGTGTCACACCTCTGCTGAATGGTGCAAACCTGCAGGTGGAACCGGGCGACCGCATCTGCCTTGTGGGCCGTAACGGTTCCGGCAAATCCACGCTGATGAAAATTGCAGCCGGCCTGGTCGAGGCCCAATCGGGCGAGGTGTTCAGACACCCCTCCTCGACCATCCGTTATCTTGAGCAGGCACCTGATTTCAGCGGTTACGACACCGTACAGGCCTATGCCGAAGAAGGGCTTGGACCGGGTGATGACCCTTACCGGGTGACCTATATTCTCAACCACCTTGGCCTGACGGGTCAGGAAGACCCGAAAAGCCTGTCTGGTGGGGAAGCCCGCCGCGCGGCTCTGGCACGGGTGATGGCGCCGGAACCAGACATTCTGATGCTGGACGAGCCGACCAACCACCTTGACCTGCCAACCATCGAGTGGCTGGAAGGCGAACTGCAGAAAAGCCGCAGTGCACTAGTGCTGATCTCGCACGACCGTCGGTTCCTTGAAAAAGTCTCCAATGCCACGGTCTGGCTCGATCGCGGTACCTCGCGTCGTCTCAGCCGCGGTTTTGCCCATTTCGAGGAATGGCGCGACAAGGTGCTGGAAGAAGAAGAACTTGAACAGCACAAGCTCGGCAAGGCAATTGAGCGCGAAGAACACTGGATGCGCTACGGCGTGACCGCCCGCCGCAAGCGCAACATGCGCCGCGTCGGCGAACTTCAGGCCATGCGTGCGCAATATCGCGGCCATAAGGGTCCGCAGGGTTCCGTGCAGACCACCGCCGTTGATGCTCGTGAATCCGGCAAACTGGTGATCGAGGCCGACAGCATTACCAAGGCCTATGGCGATCGCACCATCGTATCGCCCTTCTCACTGCGCGTGCACCGTGGCGATTGCATCGGTCTGGTTGGGCCAAACGGTGCAGGCAAAACCACACTTTTGAAAATGCTGACCGGACAACTCAAGCCTGACAGCGGCACCGTCAAGCTTGGCACCAATCTGGACATCGCAACGCTGGACCAGAAGCGTGAAGAGCTGAACCCGGATGACACGCTGGCCCATTACCTGACCGACGGACGCGGTGAAAACCTGCTGGTCAATGGTGAGGTCAAACATGTAACCGGCTACATGAAGGATTTCCTGTTCCAGCCGGAACAGGCCCGTACACCCATTCGCAATCTGTCGGGCGGCGAACGTGCTCGCCTGATGCTGGCGCGTATCCTTGCCCGCCCGACCAACCTTTTGATCCTCGACGAACCGACCAACGACCTCGACCTCGAAACACTGGATCTGTTGCAGGAAGTGGTTGCCGGTTTTTCCGGCACCGTAATTCTCGTCAGCCACGACCGTGACTTCCTTGACAGGACGGTCACCTCGACCATTGCCCCGGCCAATCCCGATGCGCCGGATGGCCGCTGGATCGAATATGCTGGCGGTTATTCCGACATGATGGCGCAGCGCAAGGGTGCCGCTGACGAAAAGCGTCGGGTGGAAAAGCAGGAGAAGGCCAAAAACACCTCCGCTTCTGCCGCCTCTGACGACGCCCCCAAAGCCAAGGGCAAACTGTCCTTCAAGCAGAAATTTGCGCTGGAGAACCTGCCCAAGGAAATGGAAAAGGCTCAAGCCGAAATCGCCAAGCGCGAAGAGAAGATGGCTGATCCCAACCTCTTTACCAAGGATCCGACCTCATTTGGCAAATTGGCCGATGAGATGGAAAAGTTGCGCAACAAGCTGGTGGCCATGGAAGAAGAGTGGCTGGAGCTGGAAATGTTGCGCGAGGAACTGGAAGGGTAAAATTCCTTCCGCCTTGCCGGAACTTCTGATCTCCTCACTTCTTTGACAGGAAAGCAAATTTACGTTTTTCTTGGCAAAGATGGAGGAGTTCAGCAAATGCGCATGATTTTCGTCAACCTGCCGGTTCGCAACATCGAGACCACCAAGGCATTTTTCACCGCCCTCGGTTTCAGCTTCAATCCCGAATATTCGGATGAAAAGACGCTGTGCATGATCGTGGAGAAGAACATATTCGTGATGTTGCTCCAGGAAGAACGTTTCCGCGATTTCATCAATGGCGATATTGCCGACGCCACCCGCACCACCGAAGTGCTGACCTGCCTGACGGCAGACAGCCGCGAAGACATCGACAAGATGATTGCGACAGCCCTTTCCTCGGGCGGTCGTGAATGGAAACCGGTTCAGGACCACGGTTTCATGTATGCGGGCAGTTTTCAGGATCCGGACGGCCATGTCTGGGAACTGGTGCATATGACCGGTCAATCCTGATCAACACCTGCATACAAACCGCAACAACGCCTGCATTGGCCATCTTGCCAATTTGTGACGGCGGGATTACACCTTGCCTTGCTCTAACGGGGTGCTTTGTCCTTTTCGGACAGGGCTGAGAGGCTTTTAGCCAACCCGAAGAACCTGATCCGGTTAACACCGGCGGAGGGATTAGACGGCTCATACCAGCGCCCTATTCCCATTCAACACATGAAAGAGGAGGCGCGGATGCGCGAAATTTTGAACAAGTCTCTGATCGCCAAAGCCCTGATGCTGGCAGCCATCGCCCTGCCCGGTGCTGCTTTTGCCGCCGACAAGACACTGACCGTCTATACCTATGAGAGCTTGGTTTCCGAGTGGGGCCCAGGCCCCAAGGTCAAGGAGGCCTTTGAGAAGAATTGCCAGTGCACCGTCAATTTTGTGGGCGTTGCCGATGGCGTTGCGCTTTTGACGCGCCTCAAGATGGAAGGCGAGACATCCAAGGCAGACGTCGTGCTTGGCCTCGACACCAACCTGGTGGCAGAAGCCAAGGCGACCGGCCTGTTTGAGCCAAGCGGCATCGACACATCGGCTGCCACGGTGCCGGGTGACTACAAGGACGATGTTTTCGTGCCTTATGACTACAGCCATTTCGCCATTATCTACGACACCCAGACCATCAAGAACCCGCCGCAGAGCCTGAAGGATCTGGTTGACGGTGATCCGTCACAAAAGATCGTCATTCAGGACCCACGTACCTCGACGCCTGGCCTCGGCCTGCTGTTGTGGGTCAAGTCCGTTTATGGCGATCAGGCCCCGGAAGCCTGGGCAAAACTGAAAAACCGCATTCTGACGGTAACCCCAGGCTGGTCGGAGGCCTACGGCCTGTTCACGAAGGGTGAAGTGCCAATGGTGCTGTCCTACACCACCTCACCTGCCTACCACATGGTTGCCGAAAACAGTGATCGCTACCAGGCAGCCAGCTTCTCGGAAGGTCATTACATCCAGATTGAAGTGGCCGGCCTGTTGAAGAATGCGCCGGAGAAGGATTTGGCCAAGTCGTTCCTCTCCTTCATGCTGACCACTGGTTTTCAGGACGCCATACCGGAAAACAACTGGATGATGCCGGTTGCTGCGACAAGCGCACCGCTGCCGGAAGCGTTTTCCAGGCTGGTTGTTCCCGCCAAGACCTTCCTGATGTCACCAGAAGAAGTCGCCAAGAACCGCAAGGCTTGGATCGATGAATGGCTGGCCGCCATGAGCATCAACTAACAGGTTTTCAGAGCGGAAATTCCAGGCCAGCGCCATGATTTCAAAGGCTGAGAAACGGCGATCGATAGGTATCGGAACGGTGGCGTTTGCCGCCGTTCTGGCCTTTATTGCCCTTGGCACACTGGCCCTGCTTTCCTTTGATACCGGTGCCGCCAGCGATGAGCTGTTCGGCACCTATACCTGGCGCATTTTGCGGTTCACCCTCTATCAGGCAACATTGTCGACCGGGCTTTCGATCCTCTTTGCCCTGCCTGTGGCATTGGCACTGGCAAGACAGCCCCGTTTTCCCGGCCGCATTTGGATTATACGCCTGATGGCGGTTCCCATGGGATTGCCGGTTATTGTCGGTGCACTCGGCCTCATTGCCATCTGGGGCAGACAGGGATTCCTCAACACGGCTCTGACGTCGTTTGGCGTGGAACACCCTTTCAGCATTTACGGCCTGTCCGGCATTTTGCTGGCGCATGTGTTCTTTAACCTGCCGCTGGCCACGCGCCTGTTGCTGGCCGGGCTGGAACGCATTCCCGGTGAATACTGGCGTATCGCTGCCAGTCTCGGCATGCCGTCGCTGTCGATCTTCCGTTTCATCGAATGGCCAGCTCTGGTCAAACTCATTCCCGGCATTGCCGGGCTGATCTTCATGCTTTGCGCAACCAGCTTCACACTTGTACTGATGTTGGGCGGCGGACCGGCGGCTACAACACTTGAGGTGGCCATTTACCAGTCGCTGCGTTTCGATTTCGATCCGCCACGCGCCATTGCCCTGTCTGCGCTGCAGATTGCCATGACGGGCCTGTTGCTGCTTTTATTGAGCTGGCTTCCCAAACCCGATGAAGAGGGTTTGACGCTTGGTCGCACCGTGCATCGTTACGATGGCAAAACCATAGTGTCCCGCAGCCTCGATATCGTCTTCCTATCGGCAGCCGTCGTATTTCTGGTCGCGCCACTGGCAAGTGTTGCTCTGTCGGGCTCGAGCGCCAATTTGACCCGTCTTCTGGCGGCAGAGGTGTTTTGGCGTGCAGCAGCAACCAGCATGTCAATCGCACTTGTCTCGGCAAGCATTGCGGTGACCGTTGCCGTGGCGCTGATCAGAGCACGTTCCACCATTGCCTCCGACCGCAAGGCAAACCGACCACTGCGCCTACTGGCATCTGCCATGTCTGGCTGTGCCTCCCTCGTTTTGCTGGTGCCACCGGTGGTGCTGGGTAGCGGCTGGTTTTTGCTGCTGCGCCCATTTGGCGATATATCGGCTTTCGCACCGTTGCTCGTCGCCTGCATCAACATGCTGATGGCCCTGCCCTTTGTCATGCGGGTGCTTGAACCGGCCTTCCAGACACATGAGGCACGCACGGCGAAGTTATCTGCAAGCCTTGGCATGCATGGCTTTGCGAGGCTGCGATACATTCATTGGCCGGTGTTGCGCAGACCGCTGGCAACTGCCTTCAGTTTTGCCATGGCGCTGTCGCTGGGCGATCTCGGCGCAATCGCCCTGTTCGGCTCACAGGATTTCATCACCCTGCCCTGGCTGGTCTACAGCAATATGGGCAGCTATCGTACCAATGACGCCGAAGGTTACGCGCTGATCCTCGGGACGATCTGCCTGATATTGGCAATGGCAGGCGCTGGGGGAAGCGCAGGCACCTCACAAAAACGCCGGGAGCAACACTGATGAACAACACCGCCCTCTCAGGCGTCCGTTTCGACAAGGTGACGCTGCGGTTGGGAAAGCAGGATTTCGCTTTCGATCTTCGGCTGCCACAAGGCATCATTACCGCCGTCACTGGCCCGTCAGGCTCCGGCAAGTCCACGCTGTTGAACCTGATTGCCGGGTTCGACACACCGAATAGCGGACGCATCCTGATCCATGACCAGGACGTCACGGAACTGGCACCGGCAGACAGGCCGGTTTCGGTGATCTTCCAGGACAACAATCTTTTTTCACATCTCGATGTGTTCACCAATATTGCGCTTGGCATAGACCCGTCGCTGAAACTGTCAAAAGACCAGCGACAATCCGTATCCGGTGCGCTGGAACGGGTTGGGCTTGCCGGGTTTGAAGCACGCTCTCCCATCACCCTCTCGGGGGGTGAACGCCAGCGTGTTGCCATGGCACGGGCACTGGTGCGTCACCGCTCTGTGCTATTGCTGGATGAACCCTTTGCCGCTCTCGACCCGGGTTTGCGCGCCGGCATGGCAGAACTCTTGTCCAGCCTGCAGCGCGAAAACGACAACACGGTGCTTCTGGTCACCCACCAGCCTGAGGAAGTTCAGCTTCTGGCGAAACATGTGGTGTTTCTGGACAAGGGCAATATCCTGTTTGAAGGGTCTCCGGAAATTTTTGCCGAAAACGGGAACATTCCTCAAATCCGCAGGTTCCTGCGGGGGTAGCCGTGACAGAAGCACGGTTCTTCGCCACAATTTCGACTTGCGCAAATGGCAATCGGCTTTAGGACGGCTTCAACAGGGGATTGAGTGTATTTGATCGTCTTTTTGCTAATTTACTTTGATTGCCTGATGAGCCATGCAGGATATTCAAGAATATTGAAAAGATTCGTCATCGATAATAGCACTCGGCATAACGCAACAATTTGTGTCCATTGATGGACAGTATTCGCACAATAAACTAGCAGTGCGTAATATCAGGGGCACAGGAACTGACCAATAAGATGACGATTTCCATGATAGCAAGGCAGGCAAGGACATCAGCTCCGCGCGCGCGGCGTTATGGCAAACTTGCGCGCTCTGTTGCGATCCTGACGATAACAGGCATGACGCTGAGCGCCTGCCAGTCGCTGTTCAGCCAGTCCTACCAGGCAAGCGTGCGTCCATCTGACAACCCGCAAACGGTTGAAGAAGTTCAGAAAAACGACCCGCGTGCTCAGATGGGTGCCCGTGAACATCCCCGTATTGTTGCAAGTTACGGCGGTGAATATCGCGATGAAAAGACCGAAAGGCTGGTCGCCCGGATCACCGGTGCGCTGACCGCTGTTTCGGAAAACCCGCAACAATCCTACCGCATCACCATTCTCAATTCCCCGGCGATCAACGCCTTTGCGCTGCCCGGCGGTTATCTCTACGTCACCCGCGGACTGTTGGCGTTGGCCAATGATGCCTCGGAAGTGGCCGCCGTGTTATCGCATGAAATGGCTCACGTGACCGCCAATCACGGCATCGAGCGGCAGCGTCGCGAAGAAGCGGAAGTGATTGCAAGCCGTGTCGTGGCGGAAGTGCTGTCCAGCGATCTGGCTGGAAAACAGGCACTGGCGCGCGGCAAGCTGCGACTGGCGGCGTTCTCCCGCCAGCAGGAGTTGCAGGCCGACGTGATTGGTGTGCGCATGCTGGGCGAGGCGGGTTATGATCCCTACGCCGCGGCGCGCTTCCTCGATTCCATGGCCGCTTACGCCCGCTACACATCTGTTGAGCCGGATAGCGACCAGAGCCTCGACTTCCTGTCCAGCCACCCGAACGCGCCACAGCGCGTTGAACTGGCGCGCCGCCATGCCCGTGCCTTCGGGCAGGAGGGCAGCGTTGGCGACCGTGGACGCGACTGGTACCTGAACGGCATTGATGGCCTGCTGTATGGTGACAGTCCGCAAGAAGGTTATGTGCGTGGCCAGACCTTCTTGCATGGCAGCCTCGGCATTCGGTTCGATGTTCCGGAAGGTTTCCAGATCGATAACAAGGTCGAAGCCGTGTTGGCAACCGGACCGGGCGAAATGGCCATCCGCTTCGATGGCGTGGCAGATGCCAAACAGACAGATCTTGGCAACTACCTGACCAGCGGTTGGGTGGCGGGACTTTTGCCCAACACCGTGCGCAAGACGCAGGTCAATGGTCTGGAAGCCGCCACAGCCCGTGCAACGGCCGAGAAGTGGGACTTTGACGTGACGGTGATCCGTCAGGGTCAGCAGATTTTCCGCTTCCTGACGGCCGTGCCAAAGGGCAACCCGCAGCTTGACACCGTGGCAAATGTGCTGCGTACCAGCTTCCGCCAGATGACAAGCGATGAGATCGCGTCGCTGAAGCCACTGCGTGTGCGCGTGGTGACGGTAAAGCCGGGTGAAACCATGGCGACCATGGCAGCCCGCATGATGGGCACCGACCGCAAACTTGATCTGTTCAAGATGATCAACGCGCTTGGCGCAGGTGCTGCCCTACAGCCCGGCCAGCGGGTCAAGATCATCGCAGAATAATCAGACCCATTTTCACACATCAAAAAGCCCTCGGAAACGTCAGTTCCCGAGGGCTTTGTTTTGTCAGATGCCTCTCTCAAAATCCGCGCCCGTCTAAATGGGCGCGGTTTGAAACGTCCGACCTCAGTTCCAGTCGCGCACATCCACGAAGTGACCGGCAATTGCTGCAGCCGCAGCCATGGCAGGCGACACCAGATGGGTACGGCTCTTGTAGCCCTGACGGCCCTCGAAGTTGCGGTTCGAGGTCGATGCACAACGTTCACCCGGCTTCAAACGGTCGTCATTCATGGCAAGGCACATGGAACAGCCTGGTTCGCGCCACTCAAATCCGGCATCGAGGAAGATCTTGTCGAGACCTTCGGCTTCCGCCTGCTCCTTCACAAGGCCAGAGCCCGGCACGATCATCGCCGAAACGGTTGGCGCAACCTTGCGGCCACCAATCATCGCGGCAGCCGCCCGCAAATCCTCGATACGGCCGTTGGTGCAGGAACCGATAAACACCCGGTCAATGGCAACATCGGTCATTTTGGTGCCTGGCTGCAGGCCCATATATTCCAGAGCGCGCCACTTGGAATTGCGCTTGTTTTCATCGGCAATGTCATCGGGATTCGGAACGATGCCCTGAACCGACACAACATCTTCAGGCGAGGAGCCCCAGGAAACGATTGGCGGCAGGTTTGCACCATCCAGCACGACAATCTTGTCGTAATGTGCGCCTTCGTCCGACTTCAGGGTTTTCCAGTAGGAGATAGCCTGCTCGAGCGTTTCACCTTCCGGCGCACGCGGCTTGCCCTTGATATACTCGAAGGTCGTTTCATCCGGAGCAATCAGACCGGCGCGGGCACCGCCCTCGATCGTCATGTTGCAGACGGTCATGCGACCTTCCATCGACAGCGCCTGAATGGCTTCACCGGCAAATTCGATAACGTGACCGGTACCACCGGCCGTGCCGATTTCACCGATAATCGCCAGAATGATGTCCTTGGCGGTCACGCCTTTCGGAACCTTGCCATCAACACGCACCAGCATGTTCTTGGCCTTTTTCTGGATCAGCGTCTGGGTCGCCAGAACGTGTTCCACTTCCGAGGTACCGATACCATGCGCCAGAGCGCCAAACGCGCCATGCGTCGATGTATGGCTGTCACCGCACACGATGGTCATGCCAGGCAGGGTGAAACCCTGTTCCGGACCAACGATGTGAACGATGCCCTGACGTTTGTCGCGCTCGGAATAATATTCGACACCAAAATCCTTGGCGTTCTGCGCCAGTGCTTCCACCTGGATGCGGCTTTCCTCGTTCTTGATACCTTCAAGACGGTCGGCGGTGGTTGGAACATTGTGGTCCACCACGGCCAGAGTGCGGGTTGGCGAATGCACAGGACGACCAGCCATACGCAGTCCCTCAAAGGCCTGCGGCGACGTCACCTCGTGAACAAGATGACGGTCGATGTAGAGAAGACAGGTTCCATCCGGGTCGCGATTAACGACGTGATCATCCCAGATTTTATCATAAAGGGTGCGGGGTGCGCTCATGGCTCTATCCATTGGATATTGAAAAAGGGAAAATGGGCTTCGCAAAAAGGCTGACAGCCTTGAAGGGCTATCAGGCGAGCGTAAGTCGGCTGTTGAGCGCCCCGGATATACGCGCGAAGAAACGTGCCGGCAGACGCTTATGATCCTGCAGCACGAAAATATTTTGCGCGAGACATCCGAATTTCGATCCCATGGCAATTTCATTAGCAGATTGCGGCTCTCGCTTCAATATCAATGAAGCAGCGCAATTCAGCATCTGCCTTAACCGGCAGGAGTGCGGCGCATCGACTTTTCTATGCGCCGCAGAATAAGCGACAAACCAACCGTCAGGATCAGATAGACGTAAGCAACGATCGAATAGGTCTCGAAAAACCGGAATGATCCTGCCGCATAGACCTTTGCCATCTGGGTAATATCGGTGACCCCGAGCACCGAGACGAGAGAACTGTCCTTCACCATCGACACAAAGTCGTTGGAGAGCGGCGGGAACACCGTTCGGATGGCCTGAGGCAGAATGATCAGCCGGAAGCGCTGGAAGCGGTTCAGACCAAGAGCCTTCGCCGCCTCGATCTGCCCCTCATCAACCGACTGGATGCCCGCGCGGAAGATTTCCGCCAGAAACGAGGCGTAACCGATGGTCAGTGCGATGATTGCCCGCCAGACCAGCGAGAAATCGCGCACCATGACGGGTTCAATCCAGCCTGCCGAGACCAGCGGCGTAATTATCCAATTGTAGAGAGCGACAAGCGCCGGCGCCCCGACAAAGGCAATGTAAAACAGCAAAACCAAGATCGGAATGCCGCGGATCACCTCGATGTAAAACCGGGAGATCTGGCGCAACACCACATGATCAGACAGACCAAGCAGTGCGATGCCAAGGCCGAACAGCAAGGCCAGGGAAAAGGCGGCAAGTGTCACGAAGACCGTGATGCCAATGCCTTTGACGACGGTGGAAAACACCTGCGTGTAGAGATCATTGGCGACAATGGTGATCGCCAGTCCAATTCCGATCAAAACAAGCACAACAAGCCACCACGGAAAGTCCTTTTCCGTGGTGCTGCGTTTGATCACACTCATCTTGTTATGGTCCGCAGAAGAAGGACCACTGCGGGAAAGGCGACGTCACTCATTCGCCAAGCTTGTAGTCAAGGAACCACTTCTTATCGAGCGCAGCAATGGTGCCATCGGCCTTGAGGGCGTCAATGCCTGCATTGATCGGAGCAACGAGGTCCGAGCCCTTTTTGAAGATGAAACCGAAGTCATCGCCGCCCAATGGCTCGCCGATCAGTTTCAGCGTGCCGTTGGATGCCGCAACGTAACCATTGCCAGCCACACCATCCGTTAACACCAGATCGACGTCACCGGTCTTGAGTGCCTGAACACTGGCACCAAAGGTTTCGAGCAGCTTGACGCGCGGGTTCTGTTCGTTGCCATCGAGCACATCATAAACGGCCGTGTAAAACGGTGTTGTACCGGCCTGCGCGCCAACAAGGCCTTTTTCAAAGGCGGCAAAGCTCTTTGCATCGGTGAAGCGGTTTTCGTCTGCCAGCACCAGCATGAACATTTCAGAGCGCATGTAGGGATCGGAGAAATCAACCTTCTCCTTGCGATCGTCCTTGATGCTGATGCCGGTCATGCCAATGTCGTACTGACCATCCGATACCGCCTGGATCATCGCGTCCCAGGAGATGTTCTGGTATTCGACCTTGAAGTTCAGACGTTTTGCGAGCTCGGCAACCGCATCATATTCCCAGCCAATGGCCTTGCCTGATTTTGGGTCGACAAATTGCAATGGCGGGTAAGCGTTTTCCGTCACCACCACGACCGTACGTCCTTTCAGATCGGGCAGATCAGCAGCAAAACCCGTGAAGGGGGCAAGAGTTGCGGCCATGATGCCGGCAAGCAGCGTACGTCTGAAATACATGTCTTTCTCCTGTGGCGGGAGCGGTGAAAATGTCACATTTCAAAGTAGAAAGACAAGCAACAAATTGGCTTGAAATTGACTGGCTTTAAAACGTTCCGGTTAAATCAGTTTCAGGCAACCAGGTGCCTGAACTCGGCAACAACCTGCTCATAGACACCGCGTTTGAACGGCACGATCAGCTCAGGCAGGCTCTCCATCGGCTTCCAGTCCCACGCATCGAATTCCGGATGATTGCCGGTTGGCGGCGGATTGATCGCAATCTCGCTTTCATCGCCGTCAAAACGAAAGGCAAACCAGCGTTGTGCCTGGCCACGGAACTTGCCCTTGAGGCCAATGCCAAGCAGGTGAGGCGGCAGATCGTAATGGATCCAGTCACGCGCCTCGGCCAGCAGGGTGACATTGCGCATGCCGGTTTCTTCGTAAAGCTCGCGAATAGCAGCATTCAACGGCTTTTCACCGTCATCGATACCGCCCTGGGGCATTTGCCACAGTTGCCCGGAGCCATCATATTCGGAGTTCAGTTCAGGAATACGTCGCCCGGCCCAAACCAGACCTTGCGCGTTCAAAACCATAATCCCCGCGCAGGGGCGATAAGGCAAATCTTCAGCCTTGACTGTCATGAATAGTCCCCATGGAAAGCGGCACCCGGTAGCCGCAGCAGCGATCTTTACTGTCCCGGCCTGTCAGAAACAAGCGCCGAAACAGCCACGATCTCAATGCCGCGCGATGTCGCTTCCGACACCCAGTCAGACACGGCAGTGATGCTTTCATCGAATGCCGAGGCAACACCAATGGCAGAGCCGTTGCGGCGGGCCAGACGCTCAAGATCGTCAAGCCGTGTCATGATCGCTGAGCGATTGACCTGCTCATCGATCTGAATGTCCCCAAAGGCATGTGGCATGGCCAAGGTCTTGGCAATCATGCCGGCCTGTGACTGCGCCGAAGAACCGTCATCCAGAAACAGCAGACCACGGTCATTGATGTCGCGTAGAATAGGCTCCAGCATCTTGGCATCCGACATGTAGCGGCCACCGAGATAGTTCATGACACCGGTGTAATTGGTAATCTTGGCCATGGAGCGATGCAGACGCTCCATATTGACCTTCTGGCTATCGCCAACCAGCAAGGTATCGGGACCGGGATTGTTGTTCGGATAACCAAAGGGTTCGAACGGCACCTGCAGCAAAATTTCGTGGCCCTCGCGCCGCGCTTCCTGCATCCATCGCTGCAGGCTGTTGCCGCTGGCGGCAAAGGCAAGAGTAATTTCCGGCGGCAATGTGCGGATGGCGTTCTGGGTGCCGGTCTGGCTGAGCCCAAGCCCGCCGATCACGATGGCAATACGCGTGCCCCGTGCGCCAGACCATGGCCGGGCATATTGCTCCAGCGGACGCAATCCGTCGGCACCGGTCTGTGGCAATTTACCGAAAGCGGAATCTTCGAGCAGTTCCTCATTGGGCATGGTCGCCATGCGTGGATTTTGGCCATAGGTCTGGCCACTCATCAGCACAGGCCCATCACCCTCACGCGGTCGTGGCGAAAATACCGAAACGACATTGCCATCCTGCATCGTCTGATGGCGCACATTGGCACCTGAGCGGCCGCTGCTGACGGGAAGACTGCCATTGTCTTTTTCAGCTGCGGCCGGAGAAGGGGCTTCTGTCTCAACCCGAGCAACGTCGATCGGTGCTTGAACGGTAGAGCCGGGTCGTTCCAGATTGTCAGGGGTAATTGCGGTATAGATCGACAGTCCCAGCACCACACATGCCGCAACGCCTCCGGCAAGAGCAGCAACAGAAAAACGCCGGCTTTTGCCGGCGCTTTCCTTACGATCTTGCCCCAAGGGTTTGCGCAGTTCAGATACCAAAACGCGGCCTATCCCGTATTATTTCATGAAGGGGTAGGGAAAGCGCCGGGAACCCGGCGCCCCTTATTATTGCTTGGTCACAACCGCTTTTTCAGGGTTCGGCGGGAAAGACGGATCCGTCTTGTCGCCACGCAGCAGGTCGAGCGCGTAGTTGAGCTGGATATCATCCTTGGCTTCCGGCGGTACATAGGCTGCAGAACCCGAACCTTCTTCTGTCTCGCTCTGGCCCTGGATGTGACCTGGCAGGCTGGATTCGCCTTCCGAGCGAACGCGACCCTGAAGTTCTTCCGGCAGCGGCTGGTCAACCTTGATATCAGGCTCGATGCCCGTACCCTGGATGGATTTGCCCGACGGCGTGTAATACAGCGCCGTTGTCAAACGCAGCGCACCGGTCTCACCCAGCGGAATGATCGTCTGGACCGAGCCCTTGCCGAAGGAACGCGTACCGACAACCGTGGCACGACGCAGATCCTGCAGCGCACCGGCAACGATTTCCGATGCGGATGCCGAACCACCATTGACCAGCACGATAACCGGCTTGCCATCAGCCAGATCGCCAGCAGTGGCGTTGAAGCGACGGGTTTCTTCCGGATTACGGCCACGGGTCGAAACCACTTCACCTCTTTCAAGGAAGGCGTCGGACACATTGATCGCTTGGTCAAGAAGACCGCCTGGGTTCAGACGAAGGTCAAGCACGTAGCCCTTCAGCTTGTCAGCCGGGACCTCAGCCTTGATCTTCTTGATCGCAGCTTCGAGATCGTCATAGGTCTTTTCGGTAAAGGAGATAACGCGCAGATAACCGACATTATCACCTTCAACACGCGACTTGACGGCCCGAACGGCAATGATGTCACGCATGACAGTGATATCGAGCGGCTTGTCCGCACCCTGACGAATAATCGTCAGCTTGATTGGTGTCTTGACCTCACCGCGCATCTTTTCAACGGCCTGTTCAAGCTTGAGACCACGAACCGGCTGACCATCGATTTCGGAAATGAAGTCGCCAGCCAGAATGCCGGCCTTGGAAGCAGGTGTGTCATCAATTGGCGCGATGACCTTGACCAGTTCGTTCTCCATCGTCACTTCGATGCCGAGACCGCCAAACTCACCCTTGGTCTGGGTACGCATGTCGCTGGCGTCTTGTGCATTGAGGAAGCTGGAATGCGGATCAAGCGAGCTGAGCATGCCGTTAATGGCGTTTTCGACCAGCTTCTTGTCATCCGGTGGCGTTACATATTGTGCGCGTACCCGTTCGAATACGTCACCAAAAATCGACAATTCCTTGTAGGTAGACGGTCCGGCAGCCTGCGCCGGGATGCTCGCAGAATAAATGACGCTCATCGCCGTGGCACCCATGAGACCACCGACAAGCAGAAGCGAAACCTTACGAATCATTGTGCGCCCTTCCGGTATTTTTCGCGGCCCACCAGGGTTGGGAATCAACCGGTACACCGTCTTTTCTGAATTCTATGTAAAGCGTTGGCCTGTCAGTTTCCAGCGCCAATGCTGCTGCACTCGCCACTCTTTTTGCTCCCATGGAAGCAATTGGCTCACCCGAAAACACGAACATCCCCTGCCGGGTTCTGATCGTGTCCATGCCCGTGAGCACGAGATGATAGCCGTCACCTGCGTTGAGAATAATCATTCGGCCATAGCTGCGGAATTCTCCAGCGAAAACAACATACCCGTCTGCGGGGGCTGTTACCAGTGCGCCGGGACCGGTTGCGATCACAACACCGCGAGAGTTATGGCCGGTTCCATCGGCATCGCCGAACTTTCTCAGCACGTCACCCGTTACCGGCATATCCAGTTTGGCCTTCAGACTTGCGAAGGGATATGCGGGCGCAATACGGTTTTTATCGGGCATGCCAGCATCGGCATTTGCCCTTTCGCGCTCGCGCTCATCTTCGGAAAGTCGGCGCACACGCTCTTCTTCGGCACGCATCTTTTCCTGCGCTTCACGAACAGAAAATATTTCGTTTTCCAGAGACGCAACAAGGCTTTCGAGGCTGGTTGCCTTGGAGGCAAGCTCTTCAGAACGTTTGCGTTCTGCTTCCAGATCTGCGGCGGTACGGGTGCCCTGACGATCATTTTCCGCCAGAAGCAGGTCGAGGCGTTTTTCTTCCTCAAGCCGTGCCGTCATCATCGCCGTCAGATCAATACGCTCGCTGGCAATGGCAGTGCGCACATCAGTCAGCGTCTTGAGATCAGCAATCAACTTGTCCGTCTCATGCCGGATACCCGGCACAACCGCACCAAGCAGAATGGCGCTGCGCACGGATGCCAGAGCATCTTCCGGTGAAACAAGCAGGGCAGGCGGTGGATTGCGCCCCATGCGTTGCAAGGCCGCCAGAACCTCTGCCAGAACGCCACGGCGTTCCCTGAGCGAGGCTTTCACGCCATCTTCCTGCTGACCAAGCTTGGCAAGCCGGTCTTCACCATCAGCGATCTTGCCTTCGAGGTCTTTTCTGCGAGAGGCAGAATCAATCAGTTCCTGACGGATACGGCTGCTGTCCTGATTGAGCGCAGCGATGCTTTGTTCCAACTGCCGGGCCTTGTCTTCAGACAGGCCAATACTGTCGACCAGTTCCTGCAAATCTTCACGATTGCGGTCACGTCGTGTTTCGAGATCGGTCAGCTCATCCGGCTTCGCCGGCTGCATGTTTTCAGGCGGAAAGGGGGCAGCCGTTGGTTCCTGCGCAAAAACGGCAGGTATGGCCATGCACAGAGAGACAGCCAGGGCTGCTCCCGCAGAGATGATGCGTGTGGTGTGGCCGCGTTTCCGGTTCATGCCGCTTTCTGGAAAATCAAAATCAAGCGATCAACATACTCTGCTTCGGGATCGCCAGCCAACTACATCCTGTCATTCAGGCAACACAAAGGCGTGTTTCTTCATACCCTGTGGTAAGGATGTCCCGAAAGAATGGTGACGGCCCGGTAAAGCTGCTCGGCGATCAATATTCGTACCAGTTGATGTGGCCAGGTGAGTTTGCCGAGGCACAATACCGCAGAAGCCTTCTCATAAAGAGCAGGGTCAAGACCGTCGGCACCGCCGATGGCAATCACCAGGTCCCTTTTGCCGCCATCACGCAGATTGCCGATGGCATCGGCAAAGGCCGGGCTATCAAGCGCTTTGCCCCGCTCATCCAGCAAGATGAGGGCTGCGCCGTCTGTCAGATGTTTTTCAAGAAGTGCTGCTTCTTCCCGCTTGCGGGTTTCGGCGTTTGACGCACGGCTTTCAGCAACTTCGATCACGCGCGAAAATTCAAGGCCGATCGCCGGCCCACTTTTGGCAAAACGGTCGAGATAACGCGACGCAAGATCCTTCTCAGGACCGGATTTGAGCCGCCCCACCGCAAAAATCGCAACCCGCATGCCCGCTCCACATTGTTTGATAATCAACGGTAGCAAGGGTCAGAACGCTGAACAATGACATGACCGCGGAATTTTTCCGGCCAGACGCCCATCGTCCGGCCGCTGATGACGACACTCAAGAAACCTCCAGGTCTGAAATCGAGTTCAGAGGGAGCTTTCGTTCAGTGCAGCGTTTCTTCCTCGATATCCGGCGTCGCCCACATCTTTTCGATGTTGTAGAACACACGAATTTCCGGACGAAACACATGCACGATAATGTCACCCGTGTCGATCAGAACCCAATCACCGGTTTCCAGCCCTTCTACGCGGGAGTTACGGAAACCATCATCCTTGAGGTCTGAAATGAGGTGTTCACAAATAGCCGAGACATGCCTGCTCGATCGCCCGGAAACTACGACCATGTAGTCCGCGAGCGCCGATTTCCCGGCAATATTCAAGGTAACGATATCTTCTGCCTTGGAGTCATCGAGGCTGGCGATGACGGTTTCGAGGGCAAGTCTGGCGGCATCGGCGCCGCTGTCATGACCCTTCGGGATAGCAACGGATGCTCTTCCCTTGGCGTGTACTGTTGTCAGAGGTTGTGTCCTTTCCATAAATGACAAAACAGGCACAAAACGAACCGATTCTTTTTTCGATCCGCCTTATGAAGGTGGCATCAAAGCCACCGGTTTTCAAGGGATTGCTCAGATCACCTTTTATCTCTTCACTGAATTGCGCAGTGCAGTCGAACTCAAGGTGGAACGGGGGCCGTGGACAAAGGTCCAGGCCGGAGCGCGCTTGGTCCACAACACGCCGGCATCATCTTCATCGACGCGCGCATGGCTGTAGGCCTGCGCCATGGTGGACGACAAATAGGACAGGGTGGCACCCGGCCGGTCGATAACCGCAATCGGGAATGTGCCGGCAATATCGTGCCATTTCTGCCAGCGGTGAAAACTCTTTAGATTGTCTGCCCCCATGATCCAGATGAACCGCACACCGGGGTTTCGCGCCTTGATCTTCTTGAGCGTATTGGCGGTGTAGCTGACACCAAATGACTTCTCAAACGCTGTGATCTTGATGCGCGGATCATGGACCAGTCTTTCACAGGCACTGATGCGCTCGGAAAGTGGTGCCAGTTCCTTATGGTTCTTGAGCGGGTTACCAGGGGTTACCATCCACCAGAGTTGATCAAGACCCAAACGACGCAGGGCAATTTCCGCGACAAGCGCATGCCCGCCATGCGGAGGGTTGAAAGACCCGCCAAACAGGCCCACCACCATGCCGCGCTCCACATGCGGCATGGTCAGATAGCGCCGGTTGACAGGGTCTGCGATCAAAACATCAGGTCCGTATCTGCCCGGTGCCATGCACGCGATATTTGAACGATGTCAGTTGCTCGACCCCGACAGGGCCACGCGCATGCATCTTGCCCGTGGCAATGCCGATTTCCGCACCCATGCCAAACTCACCGCCATCGGCAAACTGTGTCGAGGCATTGTGTAACAGAATGGCCGAATCGATCTCGTTGAAGAACCGTTCGACAACCGCACCGTCTTCGGCAATCACCGCTTCGGTGTGATTGGAGGAATAGGTGCTGATATGTTCGATGGCACCGGAAATTCCATCCACCAGGCGGACCGAGATGATCGCATCGAGATATTCGGTGCGCCAGTCTTCCTCCGTGGCGGCTTTCACGCCAGAAACGGCCTTTTCAACGGCTTCAGAGCCGCGAACTTCACAACCAGCCTCCAGCAGAACCTTGACCAGCGGCTCCAGATGCGTGGCAGCAACGGCCTCGTCGACCAGCAGGGTCTCGGCAGCACCACAAATGCCCGTCCGGCGCATCTTGGCGTTGACAACGATCCGCTTGGCCATTTCGAGATCAGCCGACTTGTCGACGTAGATGTGGCAGATGCCTTCCAGATGCGCAAAAACCGGTACTCGGGCCTCTGTCTGTACCCGTGAAACAAGGCTTTTTCCGCCACGAGGCACAATCACATCCACCGTACCATTGAGGCCACCCAAAAGCGCGCCAACGGCTGCACGGTCCGCCACCGGAACAAGCTGGATGGCATGTTCAGGCAGGCCGGCAATCTTCAAACCTTCAACCAGGCAGGCATGAATAGCCTGCGAGGAATGCAGCGAGTCCGAACCGCCACGCAGGATAACCGCGTTGCCAGCCTTGAGGCAAAGCGCGCCAGCATCCGCTGTCACATTGGGACGGCTTTCATAGATCACGCCGATGACACCCAGCGGCGTGCGAACCCGTTCGATCTGCAAACCATTCGGGCGATCCCAGGCAGCAATGACCTGGCCGACAGGATCTGCAAGCCCGGCAATGGCACGAATACCCTCGGCAATCCCGGCAATACGGGCGTCATCAAGGGTGAGGCGATCCATAAAGGAGGCAGCAAGGCCTGCCTTTTTACCAGCCTCCAGGTCTTTGGCATTGGCCTGCAGAATCTTGTCTTTCGATGCCTCGATCGCAGACGCCATAGCCAGCAACGCACGGTTTTTCTGATCCGTGGTTGCCACGGAAAGCGGTCGTGCAGCAGCTTTCGCCTGAAGACCGATCGTATTCATCAGTCCATCAATATCAGGGCTACGGCTCACGGCCTGCTCAGGCATGGATTTCATCCTTTTTTACGGCTGCTACGGTCACACTTGCGCCGGTCATTACCAGATCGTCGCGATGGATCATGGCGGAACGACCGACATAACCCAGAATGGCTTCAATTTCCGAGGACTTGTGTCCAGTAATCTGACGGGCTTCTTCGGCATCGTAACCGGCAAGGCCACGGGCGATTTCGCGCCCATCCACACCGATGATGGCCACGGCATCACCACGTCCAAAATTACCGCTGATACGCCGAACACCGGCAGGCAGCAGACTTTTGCCTGCATACAACGCGGTCTGCGCACCGGCATCAACATGCAGTTCGCCAGCGGGCTGCAACTGCCCGGCAATCCAGGTCTTGCGCGCCGTCACCGGTGTACCGGACGGTGCAAACCACGAAGACCGAGCCCCGGCATCGATGGCCCGAAGCGGATTCAGTGTCTTGCCGGAAGCGATAATCATGCCGCAGCCTGCAGCCGTCGCAATCTTGCCAGCATCAATCTTGGTGCGCATGCCGCCACGCGACAATTCAGACGCTGCACCACCTGCCATTGCCTCGATTTCAGGCGTGATGGCGGCAATACTCTCGAGAAACCTGGCGTCGGGATCAAGATGTGGCGGAGCTGTATAAAGCCCGTCAATATCCGACAACAGCACCAGGAGATCGGCACCGGTCATTGTTGCAACACGTGCTGCCAGACGATCATTGTCGCCATAGCGGATTTCGGTGGTCGCAACGGTATCGTTTTCGTTGATGATCGGAATGGAGCCGATCTTGAGCAGCTGGTTGATGGTTGCACGAGCATTGAGATAACGCCGACGTTCTTCCGTATCAGACAAGGTCAGCAAGATCTGACCTGCAATGATGTCATGCCGGGAAAGGCTTTCAGACCATGCACGGGCCAGAGCAATCTGGCCAACGGCTGCCGCAGCCTGGCTTTCTTCCAGCTTCAATGCGCCGGAGGGCAAACCAAGCACTGTTCGTCCCAGTGCGATAGCGCCCGATGATACTACCTGGACATCCGCGCCTTTGGCTTTCAGCGCGGCAATGTCCTCACAAATCGCGTCCAACCAGTCTTTTTTTAAGCCACTCTTACGGTCGACAAGCAGCGCAGAACCGATCTTGATGACGATGCGGTGATGGCTTGAAACAGGCTTGCGCGATGCGCTCATAACCGGTCGTCTCCATCATCCTCAGCGCTGTTATCCTTGATCGGCATGGAGCGGTCTGGCAGCGCCGTTTCACCACCTGCTGCAGAAACGATAATATCACGCAAGGAACGCAGCACTTCCGTCATACCGGAATGCGTGGCGGCTGAGATGAGAAGCGGCGGACGTCCGCAGGCTTTCTCCAGCTCCTTCGCCTTTTTCTTCAGTTCTTTTTCATCGAGAACGTCGATCTGCGAAAGCGCAACAATCTCGGCCTTGTCGGTCAATCCGCCGCCATAGGCTTCAAGCTCAGCCTTGACAGTCTTGTAAGCTTGGCCAACTTTCTCTTCCTGTGCCGAAACCAGATGCAGCAATACGCGTGTACGCTCGACGTGACCGAGGAAACGATCACCGATGCCAACACCTTCGTGGGCGCCTTCAATCAAGCCCGGAATGTCGGCCAGCACGAATTCACGGCCATCAATGGTGGCAACGCCAAGATTGGGGTGCAGGGTGGTGAAGGGATAATTTGCAATCTTCGGACGCGCACGGGTAACTGTTGCCAGGAAGGTGGACTTGCCGGCATTTGGCAAACCGACCAGACCAGCATCAGCGATCAGCTTCAGACGCAGCCAGATGGTTTTTTCTTCGCCAGGCAGACCAGGATTTGCCCAGGTCGGAGCCTGATTGGTCGAGGATTTGAAATAGGCATTGCCGAAACCGCCATTACCACCGGCGGCCAGACGGAAACGCTGGCCTTCCTTGGTCAGGTCGGCAATCAGCGTTTCATTGTCTTCTTCAAAAATCTGCGTACCTACCGGCACTTTCAACGTTACGTCGGAACCCTTGGCACCGGTACGGGTCTTGCCCATGCCGTGCTGGCCGATCGACGCCTTGAAATGCTGCTGGAAACGGAAATCGATCAGTGTATTGAGACCGTTGACCACTTCCACCCAGACGTCACCGCCACGTCCGCCGTCACCGCCATCCGGGCCGCCGAACTCAATGAACTTTTCACGCCGGAAGGATACGGCACCTGCACCGCCATCACCGGACTTGATATAGACTTTCGCTTCATCGAGAAATTTCATTGTAGTGCCGTTCTGTCAGCCGTTTACGCAACATTGCTTTTGTCGCTTGGAATATAGGCGCTTTGCCCGCACGTCAAAGATTATCGTGACGGGCAGTGCCGTGTAAAACAAGGCCGGCTTCGCACGAAACCGGCCTCATGTCTGGTTATCTCGGTCGTGCAGGCACGAAATCCTCCACGCGCAACACGGTATCCAGATGGGGAACCATGGCTGCACGGGACACGGCATATGTCTCATGGCAGCCGGTAATCCGGAAACCGAGTTTCTCCTGCACCCGCAAGGAGGCAGGGTTGTCAGCAAACACACCGGAATGCAGCGTTGCATCCGGCATGCGGCGGAAAAACCGCTCGATGACGCCGCTGACCGCCTCGCTCATGTAACCCTTGCCCCAGTAGAAGCGGTTGAGCCAATAACCGAGGTGCCATTCACCATGCCGGAACTCCACCGACACGACACCGATCAGGGTATCGTCATCGCAGGTAATGGCGAAATCCCAGTCCGGCAACGTGCCCGAGGTCCGCAGGATCAGCCATTCCAGGGCATCCTGCCTGTAATAGGGGGCAGGCACTCTGGCCAGCATGCGTGTTACCGCAAAATCGCTGAGCGATTCTGCAATGCTGCCCGCATCGGCAAGGCGCTGCGGACGCAGCACCAGCCGGCGCGTCTGGATCGTCGGGCAGGGGCCCGGAGGGGGTGCCGTCTCAACCTGTCGGCTTCGCAACAGTTCAGCGCTTGTCATCGCATATCCCCCCAGCTTCTGAGAGAAACCCAGGTCTTGCGATCCAGCCGGAACCATTCAACCGGAACCATGCCGCCAAGCGCCAGAGAGCCAACCATGCCGGAACTCTGGAACTGGAAACCGCACTTCTGGATAACACGGCGCGATGCGACATTGGTGACCCGGCAACGTGCATCGATGAATTCGATGTCACGGGTGCGAAACGCCATGTCGATCAAGGCATGCGCTGCCTCCGTGGTATAGCCCTGGTTCCAGTAGGGTTCACCCAGCCAATAACCAAGTTCCACGGTTGCGGGATCATCCGGGTCGGGCTCCAGACCGCAGCACCCCATAAACTCGCCATTGTCCATGCGGGTAATCGCATAGACGCACTTGCCAATCTCGCCAGCTTTCGTACGTCGCACAAAATCAGCGGCATCTTTGGCCGTATATGGGTGCGGCATACGCGACACCATGGTCGCAATATTGGCGTTGTTGGCGAGATGGGCAAGGGCGTCAATGTCTTCTTCGTGTGGCGCGCGCAAAACGAGTCGTTGCGATAACAAGACAGGGCAATCGGTCCTTGACCGTTGCGGCCTCAGCCGTTCTTCGGGTGACCGCGACTGGTCAACCCTGATCAATTCATCCTGCATGGTTCAGTCCTCCTGTTGGGATAAAGAAAAAGGGGAGATGGGTAGTGCCCCATCTCCCCTGTTTTCTGACTGAACCTTAAGCGTCAGCCGGGTCGATGAGACACCGGCTGCATATAACGCTTACCGGCTTATTCCGCGGCTTCCGCTTTCGGTGCCACAGACACGTATACGCGGCCGTTAGCCTTCGTACGGAAGGATACGTTACCGGCGGTCAGCGCAAAAATCGTGTGGTCCTTGCCGAGGCCAACATTGGCGCCCGGATGCCACTGCGTGCCACGCTGGCGCAGGATAATGTTGCCTGGAATGACAGCTTCGCCGCCGAACTTCTTTACGCCAAGGCGCTTGGAATTCGAATCGCGACCGTTACGCGATGAACCGCCAGCTTTTTTGTGTGCCATTGGAGTGCTCCTTTAAAACCTAGTTTCCCGTGACGCGCCGATTAGGCAGCAACGATGTCCGTGATACGAACAACAGTGTGATGCTGACGATGACCGCGAATACGCTTCGAGTTCTGACGACGACGCTTCTTGAAGGACAGAACCTTCTTGCCGCGGTTGTGTTCAACAACTTCAGCCTTGACGGTCGCGCCCTTTACGAAGGGTGCACCGAACTTTGCGTCAGCGCCTTCGCCGATAACGAGAACTTCGGTGAATTCTACAGTTGCGCCAGCTTCGACTTCCAGCTTTTCGATGGTCAGTACGTCGTTGGCGGCCACGCGGTACTGCTTACCGCCGGTCTTGATGACTGCGAACATTTTTTATCCTTTCATGTTCGTTCCGGCTCTGATCACTTGAAACCAAGTGTCCGGCCGTCTTTTTATCAGTCGGAGTAGTGAAAACCCTGAGCCATATGGCGTCAAAATCCTCACCGGTGAAGCCTGCCCGAATAGGCAGAAGCAAACAGAAGGCGCATTACGCCCCTTCAATTCGCGTGCCGAGATACTTGAGCACCTTTGATCTGTCAAGGCACAAACCACGCAAAACCCCTTGTCAGCCATGCCATTTGCTATGATTTTTCATGTTCTTGCAAACGGCCCTCGAAATTTCTGCTTCAAGCGTCTATATGAGCGGCAAGGCAAGGAGTAAAAATGGCCCGCATAGACCAGACAGACGATTGGCGGGACCGCCATGCACCGACAATTTCCAGCTTTGAATCGCTGGCTATCGAGGCCTACGGCCATTTGCCGGAAGAATTCCGTGCGCTGACCACCAATCTCATCATAGAAATCGCCGATTTTCCGACCGACGAAGTGTTCGAGGACATGGCGCTTGAAACGCCTTTCGACCTTCTGGGACTGTTTGAGGGCAGGGGCATTACCGAGCGCTTCACCATGGAAACCGGTGAGATGCCAAATCGCATCACCCTCTACCGCCGGCCGATCCTGGATTACTGGGCAGAAAATGAAGAGACGCTGGGTGACATCATCACCCATGTCCTTATTCATGAAATCGGCCACCATTTCGGTCTTTCGGATGACGACATGGAACGCATCGAGGAAAGTGCCGAAGCAGCCGCTTCCGAGCGGTAAACGCCGTTAATTATTGCTCACCGAGCTTCATGTCCGGGTGGTAGTCCTTGCCCTCAACGGTCTTGGTGACCGGCTGTCCGCAATGCATGACACCGGTTGCGGCATTGAAGGCATAGGTTGGAGAACCGGCAAGTTCCCAGCCCTTGTTGAGCGCGTCGGTCACGCGATGGCAAAACTTAGCATCGTCAGGACCAGTGATAAAACGGTAGAGTTTCATGGATTTTCTGCCTTTCGTGCATCGATGGCCTGCGCCATCCGCAACAGTTTTTCAGCACCTGTTACATGCAGGCGCTCAATCATGCGACCATTCGCGTTGATTATGTTCAGACCAGCCGCTTCCGGCGCGGCAAAAGCATCAACGATGCTGCGCGCTTCGTCGAGTGCCTCGGGGCTTGGTGCAAAATGCTGGTTAGCCGCAGCAATTTGAGCCGGATGGATCAGCATCTTGCCATCAAAACCCATTGCACGGCCCTGCTCACATTCATGGGCATAGGCGTTTAAATCTCGAAAATCATTGGACACACTGTCGATGACATCAAGACCATAGGCGCGGGCTGCCAGCACGATCTGCATCAGCCACGGCACCAGATAGGTGCGGCCGGGAAGATTTGGCACACCGGTTTCCTTGCGCAGGTCATTGAGGCCAACCACAAAGGCAGACAAACGCGAATCCGGCGTATGGGCGGCCTCCGAAATAGCAGCCGCATTCAAGACACCGCGCGGCGTTTCAATCATTGCCCAAATGCGCATGGTCTCCGCGCCATCCTTTTCGGAGAGAATGTCCGAGATATCATGGATGTCCGAGGGCTGATCAACCTTGGGCAACAAGACCGCGTCTGGCCCGCAACGCAAAACAGTCTGGAGATCATCAGAGCCAAAGGCGCTATCGAGAGAATTGATGCGGATAATGGTTTCACGCCCGACAAGCGGCGTTTTCTCAAAAAACCGCTCCAGCGCCTCACGCGCCGCCTGCTTGGCATCAACAGCGACAGAATCTTCCAGATCGAAAATCACGGCATCACAGTCGAGATCCGGTAATTTTTGCAGTGCACGGTCATTAATGGCGGGTACGCAGAGTACCGAACGGCGCGGTCGGACAGTATTTTCCGGCTTAAAATTGTTCATGCCGCACTTGTGTCAAGGTTTTATGGCATCCGCAAGCACACTTCGCGTCGAATCCTCTTGCAAGCAAGGCAAACTACGCCCACATTGCTGATGAACGAAAGGTTTTGAATTATGCAAGGCATCCGCACTTTAGTCATCGCGGCTTCCAGCATCGCAATTTTGGCGCTGGCCGCTGTTTTTACTGCTTCGCTTACCGTGGCATTCGTTGGTGTGCTTGCGCTCATCAGCCTTACCCGCGCGGTGACAGCCAAGCTGAAGCCGGCTCCAATTCCGGTCAAGCGCCGCAACGACAACCAGCGTGACATGCGCGTCTGGAACGACGGCAAAGGCACAATCATCGACCTTTAATGGTTGCACAGCACGTCTGAAAAGCAGCGCTACGTCGCTGGTTTGAAATGACGTGAGCCATATGAGCTGTTTCCCCTTCAAATCTTGCTGGAATTGCTTTATTGGCGGCATTATCATGCGCAAAAGCACATTTGCCTTGCGAACACAGCCAAGCTGGAGCGAGAGATGGACAAGTTCACCAAGCTGACGGGTGTTGCTGCACCCATGCCGGTCGTTAACGTCGACACGGACATGATTATCCCGAAGGATTACCTCAAGACCATCAAGCGTACCGGTCTTGGGAAGGGTCTTTTTGCGGAATCCCGTTACCTTGAAGATGGTTCGCCAAACCCGGATTTCGTGCTGAACAAGCCAGCCTACCAGAAGGCGCAAATTCTTGTTGCCGGTGATAATTTCGGCTGCGGCTCCTCGCGCGAACACGCACCATGGGCACTGCTGGATTTCGGCATCCGTTGTGTCATCTCGACCAGCTTCGCCGACATTTTCTACAACAACTGTTTCAAGAACGGCATTCTGCCGATCATCGTCAGCCCGGAAAATCTCGAAAAGTTGTTGGACGACGCATCGCGCGGCTCCAACGCCGTTCTCAGCGTCGATCTGGAAAACCAGCAGATCAGCGGTCCTGATGGTGGCACAATCAGCTTTGAAATTGATGCCTTCAAGCGTCATTGCATGCTGAACGGCCTTGATGACATCGGCCTGACACTGGAACATTCCGCAGCCATCGATACGTTTGAAAAAACCAACGCATCCGTGCGCCCCTGGGCCTAAACATCCCTTATGCCGATCTTTGAAGCCGATTTGGCACGGTAATCCGTACCAAATCGGCTTTTGCTTTCCTTGAAATGCCCTCGTCTCGGGGATAAGACACCCTGACCCGATAGGACTGCTTCACCGTCTCACGTGAAACGTTGTCCGAGGGGATTGAGGTTTTCATGTTGTGCATGCCGTTATCGCAAAACCCGTTACGGTTTTCCGGTATGCGCCAAGGAGAGGTTACCATGACAGTTCGCACCCTGTTTCTGCTGCCCGGCGACGGCATTGGTCCTGAGGCAATGGCCGAAGTTCGCAAGCTGATCGACCACATGAACAGCGCCCTGAACACCGGCTTCAAGATCGAGGAAGGTCTTGTGGGCGGTTCGGCCTATGATGCGCATGGGGTGGCGATTTCCGATGCGGATATGGAAAAGGCACTGGCAGCAGACGCAATCCTGTTTGGTGCCGTGGGTGGTCCGAAATGGGATGGCGTGCCATACGAGCAGCGCCCTGAAGCTGGTCTGCTGCGTCTGCGCAAGGATCTCGAACTTTTCGCAAATCTGCGCCCGGCCATTTGCTACCCGGCTCTTGCTTCGGCCTCGTCGCTCAAACATGAGCTGGTTGAAGGTCTCGACATTCTCATCGTTCGTGAATTGACCGGTGGCGTCTACTTTGGTGAGCCAAAACAGATCATCGACCTCGGCAACGGTCAGAAGCGCGGTATCGACACGCAGATCTACGACACATTCGAAATCGAACGTATCGCCAGCGTCGCGTTTGAACTGGCGCGCACCCGTGGCAACCGCGTTTGCTCGATGGAAAAGCGCAACGTCATGAAATCGGGCGTGTTGTGGAACCAGGTCGTCACCGAAACCCATGCGGCGAAATACAAGGACGTGCAGCTGGAGCACATGCTGGCAGATGCCGGCGGCATGCAGCTGGTGCGCAAACCAAAGCAGTTTGACGTCATCGTTACCGACAACCTGTTCGGCGACATGCTGTCCGACGTCGCGGCCATGTTGACCGGTTCGCTGGGCATGCTGCCATCCGCCTCTCTTGGTGCACCAGATGCCAAAACCGGCAAGCGCAAGGCCATGTACGAGCCGGTGCACGGTTCGGCACCTGACATCGCCGGTCAGGGCATTGCCAACCCGATCGCCATGATCGCGTCCTTCGCCATGTGCCTGCGTTATTCGTTCAACATGGTCGACGAGGCAACCCGTCTGGAAACCGCCATTGCCAACGTTCTCGAAAAGGGCATTCGCACCTCCGACATCATGGACGAAGGTTGCCGTCAGGTTGGCACGTCTGAAATGGGTGATGCGGTTCTGGCAGAGTTCAAGGCACTGTCTGCCTGATCTGGCCTAGCGAATTGAAAATAACGGGCAGAGGAACGATGTTTCTCTGCCCGTTTGTTATTGGGTTCCGCCGGCCTTGGGTAACAGATGCTCATATTGTTTGTCGGTCAGCGTTTTCATGAAGGCCACAAGCGCATCAACGCGTTTGTCATCCAGCGCCGGCCCAGACGTCAGCTCGGTCATGGCAATGTTTTCAGGCACTTCTGGTGCGGCCCACACTTCACCGCTTTCCGGATTGATCTGCCGGCTTTTTTTCTTGCTATTATATTTGACGTAAAACAGCACAACGGTGCGCAGGTCCTTGAACACGCCATTATGCATGTAAGGTCCGGTTACGGCGACGTTGCGGAGCGTTGGCACCTTGAACTTGCCGCGTTGCGCATCGGGATCACTCACGGCCGGGTTCTGCGCCAGACCTGTGTCAACGGTACCCACTTTGGAGCCATTGGCTTTGCGCACGGCGGTGTTTTCCGGCACACCGATGTTGAAATATTTGTGGTTGGTGAACAGGCCTTTTTCAATGCCATTCGGTCCATTGACCTCATGGCAGAGATTGCAATTGGTGAACTGCCTGGAGAAAAACAGCACCCGGCCGAGCTCCTCCTGATCGGTCAGTTTTTCTTCACCGCGCAGATAGCGATCATATTTGGAATCGAACGGTGCAAATTCGTCGGTACGTTCAAAGGCGGCCAATGCCTTTGTCATGGCATCATAGGCATCATCAGGATTATCAAAAACCTTGTTTCCGAATTGCGTGCCAAATGCTGCGACATAATCTGGATTTTCCTTCAGGCGCCCGACCACGGTTGACTTGTCAGCCATGCCCATTTCCACCGGATTTAAGGGTGGACCTGCCGCTTGATCCTCAAGGTGCGAGGCGCGACCATCCCAGAACTGACCGCCAAAATATTCTCCCGCTTCGTTCCTGCTGAACGGTGGAGACAGTTTGGCATAGGATGCGGTTGGGGCATTACGATCACCAAGCGAACTGCCATTGTCGCCAAGTGAAACAGCCTGGCCAGCACCTTCATTTTCCCTGACATCCACCAGACCAAAGCCCTGCATATGGCAGGTGGAGCATGCCTGACTGCGATTATGCGAAAGGTTGGGGTCGTTGAACAACGCCTCACCCAACTTTTCCATCGTGGCGTAGTGTTCACCGCCATGGGCAGGAGACAACAACAGACCACCATTCGCAGACGCGAGCAGCGCCACACTGGCAACAACAAGACGGGAAGTAATCTTACACATGGTCTTTCAATAACAGCGTAATGACGCATTATTGTTGACCTATATCACTTCAATCCGGCCGAGCGCTACAAACTTTCTTTTTTCCTTCCAGTTTTGCAGCAGCGGCAACAGGGATATCCGTCAAGCATTGCGCAAACGTCCCTGCATCAGATCAAGAACGGCGCGTGCCGCTTCAAGCACATGGGTGCCTGGCCCAAACACTGCCGAGACACCATGGTCCAACAAATATTGGTAATCCTGACGCGGGATAACACCACCAACCACGACAATCACGTCAGTCGCTCCCTTGGCCTTCAGGGCTTCAACCAGCTGTGGAGCAAGGGTCTTGTGACCAGCGGCAAGCGACGACATGCCAACCACATGTACCTTGTTTTCAATGGCAAGATCAGCTGCCTCTTCCGGTGTCTGGAACAGCGGACCTGCGAAAACCTTGAAGCCGATGTCACCAAAGGCTGAGGCGATAATTTTCGCCCCGCGATCATGCCCGTCCTGCCCCAGTTTGGCGACCATGATCCTTGGCTGCACCTTCAAAGACCCGGCAAGCTCCGTCAGCCGCCCCTGCAAGGTGGCATATTCCGGATCATCGCCATAGGCGGCGCCATATACATTGCCGACCACGTCAGGCACCGCCGAATGGTCACCGAAAACGGCACGCATGGCATCGGAAATTTCACCAACCGTTGCGCGGGCGCGGGCAGCCTCGACAGCCGCTTCCAGCAGATTGCCCTGTCCGGATTTGGCAATGTCTGAGAGGCGAACCAAGGTCTGTTCGAGCTTTTTGGGGTCGCGTTGCTGACGTACTTTTTCCAACCGCTTGATCTGCGCATTGCGAACCGCGCTGTTGTCGATTTCAAGAATATCAATGGGCTCTTCATTTTCGAGCCGGAAACGATTGACCCCGACAATGACCTCTTCACCACGGTCGATCGCCGCCTGTTTGCGCGTTGCCGCCTCCTCAATAAGCCGCTTGGGCAAACCATCGGAAACCGCCTTGGTCATGCCGCCAAGCTCTTCGACCTCTTCGATGAGCGCCCAGGCTTTTTCCGCCAGTTCGCTGGTCAGGCTTTCAACATAATAGGAGCCGGCCAGCGGATCGATGACCTTGGTCACCCCCGTTTCGTGCTGCAAAATGAGCTGGGTGTTGCGGGCAATGCGGGCTGAAAAATCAGTCGGCAGGGCAATCGCCTCATCCAGCGCATTGGTGTGCAGCGATTGCGTGCCGCCAAGCGCTGCTGACAGCGCTTCATAGGCCGTGCGGATGACGTTGTTGTAGGGATCCTGCTCCTGCAAGGACACACCCGATGTTTGACAATGGGTACGCAGCATCAGGGAAGACGGTTTTTGAGGTTCAAACTCCTCCATGATCCGCGACCACAACAGCCGTGCAGCGCGTAGCTTGGCCGCCTCCATGAAGAAATTCATGCCAATGGCAAAAAAGAACGACAACCGACCGGCGAAGTCATCAACATTCAAACCTTTGGCGATGGCGGCGCGCACATATTGCCGACCATCAGCCAAAGTGAAGGCCAGCTCCTGCACCAGCGTCGCGCCCGCCTCCTGCATATGGTAGCCGGATATCGATATCGAATTGAAGCGCGGCATCTCTTTCGCGGTATATTCGATAATATCGGCAATGATCCGCATCGACGGCTCAGGCGGGTAGATATAGGTATTGCGCACCATGAATTCTTTGAGAATGTCATTCTGGATGGTGCCGGACAGTTCGGCGCGCGTACAGCCCTGTTCTTCCCCCGCAACGATGAAGTTGGCAAGAATGGGAATGACGGCACCATTCATGGTCATGGAAACAGACATGTCTTTGAGCGGAATGCCGTCAAACAGGATCTTCATGTCCTCGACACTGTCGATAGCGACACCGGCCTTGCCGACATCGCCTTCCACACGCGGATGATCACTGTCATAACCGCGGTGGGTTGCCAGATCGAAGGCAACCGACAGACCTTTTTGGCCTGCGGCCAGATTACGTTTGTAAAAAGCGTTGGATTCTTCCGCTGTAGAAAAACCAGCATATTGGCGGATGGTCCAGGGACGACCGGCATACATGGTGGCGCGGGGTCCACGCACAAAGGGTTTGAATCCAGGTAAAGTATCGAGGTGATCGATGCCTTCAATGTCCTGCGCGGTGTAAAGCGGCTTGATATCGATGCCTTCAGGAGTGTGCCAGACGAGTGTCTCTGCGGGGGCTTTCACTTCCTTCTCGGCAAGTGCTTCCCAGTCCTTCACTGTCTTGTCCACCGGCATCAATCTCTCCCTTTACCGTCATTCACCCATAGAAAACCACGCTGACCGGATTGGGTTCCAGCCGCGATGTCCTCACTCAAATTCCAGTATGATTTCGTCAACACTCAGGCTTTGGCCGGTTTTTGCGGCAACGCTCGAAATGCGCCCGCGTTTTTCAGCCCGCAGCACATTTTCCATCTTCATGGCTTCAACGGTGGCGAGTGCCTGTCCGGCCTCCACGTCATCGCCCGCAGCCACCAGAACAGAGGTAATGACACCAGGCATTGGGCAGAGCAGCATTTTCGAAGTGTCAGGTGGCACCTTGACCGGCATCAAGCGGGCAAGTTCGGCGACACGCGGAGATCGGACCTTGGCAAGCACATCCATTCCCCACCAGCGCAGACGAATGGCGGTGCCGGCAACATCCACCTTGGCAAATAGAACCTCGCCATCAATGGTAAAGGCGCCGAGAGTTCTACCCGGCAACCAGTCAGTGGTAACATGCAGATTTTGCTGCTTGTCGATCTCTATGACATCGCCATCATCACTTGCTGACAGGACAATGTGCCTTTCCTGCCCGGCAAGGGAAACAACCCAATCGGAACGAATGACTTTGTGATGACCGCCAAGAGATCCTGAGATAGCTGCTGCACGATTTTGCAGACGTTGATGGATGACGGCGGCCATCGCTACCAACGTGTTTAAACCTTCAGAATCCGGCTCAACGCCGTGAAACCCGTCCGGAAATTCCTCGGCAATAAAACCTGTCGTCAGATTTCCATCGCGAAAACGTGGTTTCTGCATCACCGCTGACAGGAAGGGCAGGTTGTGGCCGATGCCGTCGACCTCGAACTTGTCCAGCGCCTGAGCCATGGCATCAATAGCGCTGACACGATCAGGCGCCCAGGTGCAGAGCTTCGCAATCATCGGATCGTAATACATGGAAATCTCGCCGCCTTCGAACACGCCGGTGTCGTTGCGGATAATCACACCCGTTTCGTGCTGCCCTTCGGCCGGTGGCCGATAGCGGGAAAGCCTGCCTATGGACGGCAGGAAATTACGATAGGGGTCTTCGGCGTAAATCCGGCTTTCCATCGCCCACCCGTTGAGAACCACATCATCCTGTTCAAAGGTGAGTTTTTCGCCCGCTGCGACGCGGATCATCTGTTCGACAAGATCGATACCGGTGATCAATTCCGTCACCGGATGTTCAACCTGCAGCCGGGTATTCATTTCAAGGAAATAGAAATTACGTAGCCCATCAACGATGAATTCGACCGTGCCAGCAGAAAAATAACCGACGGCTTGGGCCAACGCCACGGCCTGTTCGCCCATCGCCTTGCGTGTTGCCACATCCAGAAACGGCGAGGGGGCCTCTTCAATAACCTTCTGGTTTCGGCGCTGTATCGAACATTCGCGCTCGCCCAGATAAATCAGATTGCCATGCTGATCGCCAAGCACCTGAATTTCGATATGCCGCGGTTCGGTGACGAATTTTTCGATAAAGATGCGGTCATCACCAAAGGAGGATTTGGCTTCGTTTTTCGACGACTGGAAACCTTCGCGGGTTTCCTGGTCATTCCAGGCAATACGCATGCCCTTGCCGCCGCCACCGGCCGAAGCCTTGATCATCACCGGATAACCGATTTGCGCAGCAATCCTGACCGCTTCATCGGCATCGACGATCAGATCCATATGCCCTGGTACGGTTGAAACGCCTGCCTTGGCCGCAAGCTTCTTGGAGGTGATCTTGTCGCCCATCGCCTCGATGGCACCGACCGGCGGACCGATAAAGGTCACACCAGCCTTTTGCAGCGCCTCCGCAAAGGCGGCATTTTCAGACAAAAATCCGTAACCGGGATGCACCGCATCGGCACCGGTTTTGCGGATTGCTTCAAGAATTTTGTCGATAACGATGTAGGACTGGTTTGATGGCGCAGGTCCAATATGCACCGCCTCATCAGCCAGCTTTACATGCAGTGCATTGGCATCCGCATCGGAATAAACCGCGACAGTCGCAATCCCCATGCTCTTTGCCGTGCGAATAACGCGGCAGGCAATTTCACCACGATTGGCAATGAGGATTTTGGATATCATGTGTCACCGCCTCCCAACGGCATAACGGTCAATCAATCAATGTCAGATACTCGGCGGGAACCGCGTCAATTAGCCAGACTCCATTGTCTGCCTGGTAAAATTGATGCCCGGCAGCAAACATTGCAGCGGCATCAACACTCAAAATTGCTGGCTTGCCATGCCGCTGGCCAACCGCCTTCGCAGTGACGTCGTCGGCCGACAGATGGACCTGTTGGCGGATGCCGGAACGTAACCCCTCACGCATGATGGCGTCGCGAAAACGCGTCGCCGTGCCATGGAAGAGTTGAGGTGGCGGCTCAACAGGTGATTTTCCGAGATCAACGGTGACAGAATGACCCTGAGCTGCGCGAATACGCAGACCATCATCCGAAAGCGTGAAACGTTTCTTGTCACTTTCCGCAACAATTTGGCGCAGCGTTACACCATCAAGCGGCATGCCTGCTGCATTTGCCTTTTCCAGCAAATCGCCGACATCCGCCCAGCCTTGTCCATCCAAGGCCAAGCCAATGCTCTCAGGTGCGTGGCGCAAAACGTAACTCAGAAATTTGCTGGTGCTTGCCGACATTGCAGTTTGAATCCTTGCGGAAAATGATGCGGTATCAAACCTCGAAAACGTCGTCGAAGGACTCCGGAAAACTCTGCCGCGCTACCTTTTCGTTGATCTGCAACATCGCCTCGTAAGAGAGCGGGTCGAAATTCTTTTCAGCAGCGATCACCTCACGTCCGAAGAGCAGGTTGATGCGCGCCGCATCGAGATTGCCGCGTTCGAATGGCTCTGAGCCAAAGTGATGCCAGAGGGCATGCAGGAAGGCCGCATCGATGCGGTGTTCCTTCGTATCGGGACGAGCCCGGCGTGGTAACGCCTTGATTGGCGTTACCCCTTTCGGATTGGCGCGGCGTATCGTGAATTGAACGCCAGTGCCCGGCATGCCGGATGGGAAACCACGGTGTTTTGTCATGTCGGGCAGGTTTGCCATGGGTATTCTCCTTACGCCTTTGCAGACGAATTCTGGCCAATCTTGTCCTGTGTCTTCGTATCGAAGTCAGAGGCATCATGGCGCTCATGCAATTGTTCAGATGGGTCGCCGGACGTCTTGTTGACCATGCAACCCCGTTTTACCGCTGGACGCGCGGCAATCTCGTCAGCCCAGCGTTTGACGTTTTTATAGATGCCGGTGTCGAGGAAGGTTCCGGCATTGGGGTAGGACTGGTCGAGAGCCAGCTTGCCATACCACGGCCAGATCGCCATGTCCGCGATGGTGTATTCATCACCGGCGACAAATTTGTTGTTGGCCAGGTGCTGGTCAAGAACGTCCATCTGGCGCTTGGTTTCCATCGCATAACGGTCGATGGCATATTTGATATGGATCGGGGCATAGGCATAAAAATGGCCAAAGCCACCACCAACAAATGGTGCAGAACCCATCTGCCAGAACAGCCAGTTCATGGTTTCCGTACGGGCTTTCAGATCCTTCGGCAGGAAGGCACCAAACTTTTCAGCAAGGTAGACAAGGATCGAACCGGATTCGAAAACACGGGTTGGTTCCGGTGTCGAATGATCCATCAGCGCCGGAATTTTGGAGTTTGGATTAACCTCGACAAAGCCCGAACCGAACTGCTCGCCTTCGCCGATCTTGATCAGCCAGGCATCATATTCAGCACCGGTGTGGCCTGCCGCGAGCAGCTCTTCCAGCATGATGCCGACCTTCTGGCCGTTGGGTGTCGCCAGGGAATAAAGCTGCAACGGATGTTTGCCGACCGGCAATTCTTTCTGTTTCTGCGCGCCTGCGGTTGGGCGGTTGATACTGGCAAACTGGCCACCATTGCCCGTTTCCCATTCCCAGACTTTCGGGGCTTCATAACCAGCGGGGAAGTTATTCGCGGGAGATCTCTCGGTCATCAAAATGTGTCCTTGTTCCTGAAATGGCGCATCCGGAAAACCGGAATGACCCGGAAGCAATATAGTAAGGCCTCCAAAGCATTTCTGCCCCTATAACGGAATTGTATCGTGTTTTTTCCACCGTACGTCCACCTGCTTGCCACGCAGTGACGCAAAAGCCCGGGCAATGCGACGGCGAGAAGAATGCGGCATGATGACCTCGTCGATGAAACCACGCTCCGCCGCCACAAAGGGATTGGCGAAACGCTCTTCATATTCCCTGGTGCGCGCCGCAATTTTCTCGGGATCAGCCAATTCGGAGCGATAGAGAATTTCCGTTGCCCCCTTGGCGCCCATCACCGCAATTTCAGCCGTTGGCCAGGCGTAATTGATATCTGCACCAATATGTTTTGATGCCATCACATCATAGGCACCGCCATAGGCCTTGCGGGTAATCAGCGTCACCATCGGCACCGTTGCCTCGGAATAGGCATAGAGCAGTTTTGCGCCATGCTTGATGACACCGCCGTATTCCTGTGCCGTACCAGGGAGAAAACCGGGCACATCGACCAGCGTCAGCAATGGAATATTGAAAGCATCACAAAAGCGCACGAAACGTGCAGCCTTACGTGAGGAATCAATATCGAGGCAGCCCGCCAGCACCATCGGCTGGTTGGCGACCACGCCCACGGTCTGCCCCTCAAGCCTGATAAAACCAGTGATGATGTTTTTGGCAAAGGCTTCCTGAAGTTCGAAAAAATCGCCTTCATCTGCCAATGCGTGGATCAGTTCCTTCATATCGTAAGGTTTGGCCGAATTGTCTGGCACCAGCGTATCGAGCCGCATTTCAAGCCGTGCAGGATCATCGAAATGCGGTCTTACCGGCGCTTTCTCACGGTTATTGGCCGGCAGAAAATCAAACAGCAACCGCACCTGTTCCAGTGTCTCGATGTCGTTGTCATAGGCGCCATCGGCAACGGAAGATTTTTTTGTATGGGTTCCGGCTCCGCCCAGTTCCTCAGCCGTGACAATTTCATTGGTGACGGTTTTCACCACATCCGGCCCGGTCACGAACATATAGGAGGTGTCGCGCACGATGAAAATGAAATCTGTCATGGCGGGCGAATAGACCGCACCGCCTGCACATGGCCCCATGATGACGGAGATCTGCGGCACGACGCCCGAGGCAATGACGTTGCGCTTGAAGACTTCCGCATAACCGCCAAGCGAGGCAACACCTTCCTGAATGCGGGCACCGCCACTGTCATTGAGGCCGATGATCGGTGCACCATTGCGCACCGCCATATCCATGATCTTGCAGATTTTCTGCGCATGGGTTTCAGAAAGCGAGCCGCCCAGAACGGTAAAATCCTGCGCGAACACATAGACCTGACGCCCGTTGATGGTTCCCCAACCGGTCACGACACCATCACCGGCAATCTTCTGGTTTTCCATGCCAAAATCCACCGCACGGTGGGTGACGTACATGTCGTATTCTTCGAAAGAGCCCTCATCAAGCAGCACATCAATGCGCTCGCGTGCCGTCAGCTTGCCTTTGGCATGTTGCGCATCGATACGCTTCTGCCCGCCACCGAGACGCGCCTCGGCACGACGTTCCTGCAATTCCTCAAGAACTGACGGCATTGCTCCTCCCCCAATCACCAAATCAACCTTATGACAGACTGACAAGGGAGGCTATTCAGCCAAAAGTCGCAAGGATTAAATCCTCGACCGCAAATTTCAGCCCTTGGCGATGGCGTGGAAAAATGTGCCCGTGACATGGCCGCGCCGACCGCCGGAAAGACCAAGTGGCCGCCCCTGACCATCGGCGATCTCCGCAAAGGACGCATCATTGCCGGGTTCAGTCACCCTGGCGTAGTGAAACTCATGACCACGCAATACCTCACCGGCCACACCGAGAGGACCATCGACGGAGATTGTCGCCTGGCGGTAACCCAGATTCATCTTGCGTTTGGCAAAGCTGGTCGAATGCGACAGAAGACCGGTCATGGCATGGGTAACACCCTGCGCATCCTCCAACGCCTCTCCCAGAACCATGTAGCCACCGCACTCGCCGTGAACCGGTTTGCTTTCAGCAAAACGTGAGAGGCCTGCCTTGAAGTTTGCAGCAGTACCAAGCGTTGCGGCATGCAGTTCCGGATATCCACCCGGCAACCAGCAGACATCACAATCATCCCGTGGGCCTTGATCGGCCAGCGGTGAAAACGGAATGATTTCGGCACCTGTTGCCCGCCAATGTTTGTCGAGATGTGGATAGAGGAAGGTAAAGGCGGCGTCCTGCGCCAACGCGATACGTTGGCCTGGCGGGGCAATTGCTGTTTCACGTGAACCACTATCAAGACTGACGGGTGCGGCAAGCGCCATCACCGCATCAAGATCAAGCGACTTTTCCATCGCATCGGCCAGGTTCTCGATATGAGCGTCGATTTCCGGGTGCTCGCTGGCCTGCACCAGCCCCAAATGTCGTTCCGGCAACACCAGTGACGGATCGCGCAAGACGCATCCGACAACAGGCAAGCCGATTTTTTCAATGGCCTCCGTGCACAGAGTGCGATGCCGTTCACTGCCTGCACGGTTCAGCACAACAGCAGACATTTTGACGTCAGGATCATAATGGGCAAAGCCGTGGGCGATTGCAGCTGCCGTCTGTGATTGACCAGAGACATCAAGCACCAGCAACACCGGAATGCCAAACAGCCGTGCCAGATCCGCGGCAGAGCCGGTGCGGTTTTCAGCCACCGGAATGCCGTCAAACAGGCCCATGGCGCTTTCAATCAACAGCAGTTCGGCACCATCTGCCTGTTCAGCAAACATATGACGCAACAGGTCTGGCTGCATGGCCCAACTGTCCAGATTAAGACCAGGTGTGCCGGTCGCAACCGCATGAAAGCCCGGATCAATGTAATCGGGACCCGTCTTGATGCCACGCACCTTCACACCACGTCGTGCAAAAGCGCGCAGCAGGCCAATGGTGACGCTGGTCTTGCCCGAACCGGAACGTGGAGCACCAATAATAATGGCACGAGCACTCATTGATCCGCCACTCCCAGACGTGGGCGCATGGAAACAATGTCACCGATGACGATCAGGGCAGGCGCTTCAAACTGTTCGCGCTTGGCATCCTCGGCAATGTTCTGCAACTGGCCGATGAAAATCCTCTCCTGCGGTGTGGTCGCAGACATGATGACGGCGACAGGCGTTTCAGGCGCTCGTCCACCCTGCATCAGCAGGGACGTTATCGTTTCGATGTTCTTCAGCCCCATATAAACAACGATAGGCTCATTGGTTTTGGCCAAGGCCAGCCAGTCAACGTCATCGTCAGTGCCAGCCGCATGCCCGGTGGCCAGTGTGATGGCCCGGCTAATGCCACGCATGGTGACGGGAATATAGGCGGATGCAAGCGCAGCAAGCGATGAAGTCATACCTGGAAGAACTCTGAATGGAATGGCTGCTGCAACCAGAGCTTCCGCTTCTTCGCCACCACGACCGAACACAAAGGGATCACCGCCCTTGAGGCGCAGCACCTTTTTGCCCTGACGCGCAAAATCAATCAGCGATGCAGTAATGTCATCCTGCACGGCAGATGGTTTACCACCGCGTTTGCCGGCAAACACAATCTCGGCCTGCGGCGCAAGTTTGAGAACCTCATCACTGACCAGAGCATCCCGCACAACGATATCGGCCTGCCCCAGGGCAGCAACCACCTCCAGCGTCAGATAACGCGGGTCACCTGGACCGGCACCGGCCAGCCACACATGACCGTGTTCAAGAACCGGACCGGTGGACATGATGCTGTTGAGAATTTCGGCTGTCGTCATTGTCTTTACTTGCTGTTTAACGATGACGGAAAAGCCGCCACCGGTTATAGAAATGGGCATGGAAACGGATGGAAAAAACCTTCGCCGCGGCTGGACCACGGGCACTTGCGCAACCGCAGCGACCAAAGCTGCCTGCGCCGCCCTGTTGACCGGCGATTTTCCATACCCTGTCGAAGTGGAACTTCCAAGCGGTGCAAGGCCACGCTTTTCGCTGGCAACCCATGAAAAAGGTGCCGATTACGCCAAAGCAGGGGTCATCAAAGACGCGGGCGACGACCCTGATGTCACCCATGGCGCGCTGATTGAAAGCACTGTCAGGCACGGCCAACCGGGAAGCGGTATTGTTTTCAAGGCAGGAAAAGGCGTGGGCGTTGTCACCCGCGCAGGCCTGCCACTGCCGGTCGGCGAACCGGCTATCAACCCCGTGCCACGCAAGATGATGGAAACCGCCATCCGCGAAGTTGCCGGCGACAAGGCCGATTTTGAAGTCGAGATTTCGGTTCAAGACGGCGAAAAGATTGCAGAACGAACGCTGAATGGCAGACTTGGCATTGTTGGCGGCATCTCCATTCTTGGAACCACAGGGGTGGTTATTCCCTTTTCCTGCTCGGCATGGATCCACTCCATCTGGCGCGGCATTGATGTGGCGCGCGCCGCCGGTCTGACCCATGTTCTTGGGGCCACCGGCAATAGCTCTGAAAAGGCCGGACAGGCTTTTTACGGGCTGGATGAAGTCGCGCTGATCGATATGGGCGATTTTATTGGCGGCATGCTGAAATATCTGCGCAGCCATCCCGTTGAAAAAGTGACCATTGCCGGTGGTGTTGCCAAGATGACCAAGCTGGCGCAGGGCATGCTGGATGTACACTCCAAACGTGGCCTTGCCGACCTTGAAGCCCTGGCTGCCCTGGCAAGCGGTGTTGGTGCAGACAACGCGCTGATTGATGAGATCATAAAAGCCAACACGGTTGCTCATGCCTTTGAGTTGGCGGAAAGTGCCGGCATCAATCTTGGTAGCGTGGTGGCCGAAAAAGCGTGGATCACGGCGGCGGCGGCGCTGAAACACCCTGATATGTCGCTGGAAATCCTCGTTTTCGACCGCCTTGGCACACTGAAAGGCCAAAGCGGTTTTACCCGCTCCGATCACGCTTACGCCTCTCCTTTGGGAGAGCGGAACCGACGAACATAATCTGTGCTGTAGAGCGCGCTTTCACGGAAATCTTCCGAAGCCAGGCCCTTGCCGACAAAGATCAGGGCAGTACGTTCAACCGGTTCTTCGGCAAGTTTTGCTTCAATATCGCCAAGCGTTCCACGAATAATCCGTTCCTCTGGCCAAGAGGCACGCACCACGATGGCAACAGGGCAATCACCGCCATAGAGTGGTGTCAGGTCTTCCACCACCTTGGCAATGGCGTGAATGGCAAGGTGAATGGCAAGTGTTGCCCCTGTCGCACCAAATGCCTTGAGGTTTTCCGTCTCCGGCATTTTCGAGGCGCGACCAGATACTCGCGTAAGCACAAGACTTTGTGCGACCTCAGGCACCGTCAATTCGCGTTTCAACGTAGCAGCGGCGGCTGCAAAGGAGGGCACGCCAGGCGTGACCGTATAATCCAGCCCCAGACGCTCCAGACGCCGGATTTGTTCACCCATGGCACTCCAGACCGAAAGGTCGCCCGAATGCAGACGCGCCACATCCTTGCCATCACGCGCAGCAGCCGCATATTCCGCTTCGATTTCATCCAGCGACAAGGCCGCCGTATTAACAATACGGGCGCCGGGCGGGCAATAGTCCAGCAACGCTTTTGGCACCAGTGATCCCGCATAAAGGCAGACCGGGCAGGCGGCGATCAGATCACGCCCACGCACTGTAATGAGGTCTGCAGCGCCCGGACCGGCACCGATAAAATGAACTGTCATTCCTGATCTCCTGAGGTGGCAATCGCCACCGTAATCTCGTTGATCACCATACGCGGCGCGATAAGCCTCGAGCCCGGTCCCAATGCCGCGAGGGCTGAGGCCTCGCTGAGGCTTGGGGAACCGGAATGCGCTTCGCTTACCGCCGAGCGGGTGAGGGTGTGGCTCGCCGCCTGTTCAAAATCTGCCTGCGCCACGACAACAAAGGCCATGTTGCGGAGGGTTGCTGCTTCCAGCAAAGCCGGCTCATCAGCCTTTAAGGGTGCCGTGGCGATAAAGTCGATATTGACCTTATGCTGCCTGGCTGCCTCATCCAGCGCCGCCATCACAGCTTCAACGCTGACGCCCTTGCGGCATCCTATGCCCGCGACAATCACGCCGTTTCTCCCGGTTTTACCCAGGACCATTGGGTAACCGGCATGGCCGGACGCCAGCCTTGCATGGCACCGACCGGTGCGGCTCGCGAGACCTCCAGCCGGATCAGTGAACCGCCAAGCCGGGCTTGCACTGCCAGCAACATGGCCTCCATTTCCAGCGTGACGGCGTTGGCGACCAATCGGCCACCTGGTTTCAGCGCTTCAATTGCGCCGTCCAGCACACCGGCTTCACTGCCGCCACCGCCGATAAAGATCGCATCCGGGACTGGCAAACCTTCAAAAGCATCGGGTGCAGTGCCAATCACCACGTCCAACCCCGGCACACCAAAGTTTTCGGCATTCCGAACAGCGCGTTCTGCACGCTCCGCATTCTGCTCGATACCAATGGCCCTGAGCGAAGGATGAGACAGCATCCACTCAATACCAATCGAGCCGGAGCCTGCACCAATATCCCACAAAACTTCGCCATGTCTGGGGGCAAGCGATGACAAAGTCACGGCGCGAATTTCCCGTTTGGTGATCTGGCCATCATGCTCGAACAATGCGTCATCGAGACCACTCGTAAATGGCAAGACACGCGCTGTTTCATGCGCAACCACGTCCAGCGCCAGCACATTCAGCGGATCAACATCAGTGAACGAAAATGCAGAGGCCTTTGTTTGTCTTCGTGTTTCACGTGAACCACCCAAGGCCTCGAGCACTGTCAATTCTGATGCACCGAACCCTGTCTGCGACAAAAGCTCCGCCAACAGGGCAGGTGCCTTGTCATCGGATGTCAAAACGATGAGCTTTGCGCCCGGCTGCAAATGCGGACGGATAAGATCGATCGAACGACCATGTAAGGACACACATTCGACATCCTGCAACGCCCAGCCAAGCCGGGAGGCCGCAAGCGAGAAGGCCGATGGCGCCGGATAAGAGACGGTTTCCTCTGCCGCGACATGCCGCAGAAGCGTGACGCCGACCCCGTAAAAGAACGGATCGCCAGAGGCCAGCACGCAGACTTTTTTACCACGCAGCGCCACGACGTCGGCCATTGCCACATCAAACGGCACAGGCCAGGATTTCGCGTCACCCTTGATGGCTTCGGCAGCCAAAGCCAGATGCCGTTTGCCACCAAATACAAATTGAGCAGTTTCAATCGCGTGACGAGCGTTCGGACTCAAGCCGGACAGGCCATCTTCGCCGATGCCAACAATGGAAAGCCAGGGTTCATGTGTCTTTTCGGTGGAAGCCCGTGCCGTTCCGGCATATTCAGAAGCCATGACACGCTCCATTCTTATCCTTGGTGGCACCGCCGATGCCCGCCTTCTGGCTGGAAAGCTTGAAAAAGAATCCGGCTACCGGATATTGCTGTCCATGGCAGGCCGGACGCGCGATCCGGTGAAACAACCCGTTCCGATTCGCATCGGTGGATTTGGTGGCGCCGGTGGACTTGCCGATTTCATAAAGGAAAACGCCTTCGATCTTCTGGTGGATGCCACCCACCCCTACGCGGCGCGTATATCCGCCAATGCCGTGGCGGCTGCGCAACTGGCCAAGGTGCCGCTGGTCGCGCTGGAGCGGGCGGCGTGGCAAAGGCAGGTGGGTGACCGCTGGCAAGCCGTTGCCAATGTTGAAGTGGCTGTCAGTGCGGTGGGTTCCGGCGGCAAGAATGTTTTCCTTGCGCTTGGCCGCCAGGAACTTCTGCCTTTTGAGCGTGCTCCACACCATCGTTACCTGATCCGCAGCGTCGATCCGGTCGAACCGCCTCTCAATGTGCCGGATGCCCGCTACATCACCGCACGCGGACCCTTCGAACTGAGCGATGAAATTGCCATGCTGCGCGATAACCGGATCGATATCATTGTGTCCAAGAACTCCGGCGGTGCGGCGGCCTATGGCAAGATCGAAGCGGCACGGCAGCTTGGCATCGACGTGGTGATGATCGAACGCCCGCCGCATCCCTGCGCCGCGACCGTGCCTGATATCGAAGCTGCGCTCACCAGCATCCAGCATCAGCTTTCCCTTTTGGAAGACCGTGGCGAATAAACGATTGGTTCCTGTCCGTTTCGTATTATAAGCCGGGTTTCTTCGGTACCGACGATAATGCAGGTTGCCATGTCAGCCATGTCGCTTGTCGCTTCCGACAGTGGAACCACCCGAATACGCTCATCGACACGACCAGCCGCGCGGCCAAAAATAACCGGCACCGAGCCGGGAAGATGGGCACGCAACACCTCGAATGCAGTCGTCAACTGATGCGGGCGTGCCTTGCTGACCGGATTATAAAACGCCATGACGAAACCGGCATTGGCGGCCGCAATCAGGCGTTTTTCAATCAATGACCACGGCTTGAGATTATCCGAGAGCGAAATGGCGCAAAAATCATGTCCGAGCGGCGCACCGGCTCTCGCTGCAACCGCGAGCATGGCCGTCACACCCGGCACGACGGAAAATTCGATGTCGCGCCATTCCAACGGTCCGCTTTCGATGGCTTCGCAGACAGCGGCTGCCATAGCGAAAACACCGGGATCACCGCCTGAAACCACACAGACCTTGCCTCCAGCCGCCGCCAATTTCAACGCAGCTTCAGCGCGGGAGATTTCCTCGCGATTGTCGGAGGCATGGCGACGCTGATCTGGCCGCAAAGACAGGCGATCAAGATAGGGAATATAACCGAAAAAGGCTTCAGCCTCGTCCACAACAGTCAAAGCCTGCGGGGTTATCTGTGCCAGATTGCCAGGGCCAAGGCCAACAACGGTCAGACGCCCGCTCATGGACGATCCTTCCAGCCGGGAACCAGCACCAGCGAAAAATAGGGAGCGGGAGAACTGTCCCGCTCAATCATCGGAATGGCCGCACTGTTCGCCATCGTGCCGCGCTCGACATAAAGCGCGCTGTGCAACTTGCCTGCCTTTTCCAGCGCCTTGCGAATTTTGGGAAGGTTGCGTCCAACCTTCATGATCACCGCGCCATCTGTACCGGACAGGCGCTCAGCCAAAACCTCTTCCGACAGCGTGCCGGGAAGGACACTCAAGATATCATCGCCCTGTACCAGTGGAAGACCAGTCATCGACCAGCATCCGGACATGGCGGTAATGCCGGCAATCACTTCTGCCGGATAGGATGGTGCAAGCCGCAAATGCAGATGCATGTAAGATCCGTAAAACAACGGATCACCTTCTGACAGCACAGCCACGGTGCGGCCCTGGTCAAGATGAACAGCAATATCTCTAGCCGACTGATCAAAGAAACCGGCAATCGCGCCGCGATAGTCTTCGCCGTTCTTATCGCTTTCCACCGTCACCGGATACACAAGCGGCATTTCGACGGTACCGGGGCGAATGAAGGCCTCGACAATGCCACGACCATTGCCGGTGCTGCCTTTTTTGCAGAAGAATGCCAGAACATCGGCATTCTCAATAGCGCGAACGGCTTTCAGGGTCAGAAGTTCAGGATCGCCCGGGCCGGTGCCGACACCAATGAGTTTGCCTTTGACGTTTTCAAGAAGAGCAGCACTCACAGACCTGCCCTCGCAATGGCATTAACGGCAGCAGCGGTCATGGCCGAGCCACCCATCCGTCCCTTGACGATGGCATAGGGAATGCCGAGCGGGCTGATCTCAAGCGCATCTTTCGATTCCGCAGCTCCGACAAAACCAACCGGCATGCCGATAATGGCGGCGGGTCGTGCACCACCCTTGTCCAGCATTTCCAGGAGGTAGAACAATGCCGTCGGTGCATTACCGATGGCCACCAGTGCGCCATCGAGTTTTTCCGCCCACAGATCGAGCGCCGCTGCCGAGCGGGTGTTGCCGATCTGTTTTGCCAAGTCTGGCGTACGCGGATCACGCAATGTGCAGATCACCTCGTTATTGGCAGGAAGACGTGCGTGGGTCACGCCACGTGCCACCATCTCGGCATCGCACAGAATAGGTTTGCCAGCCTGCAATGCGCCGCGTGCTGCCGCTACGAAATCGCTGGAGAAACGGAAATGCTGCGCTGCCTCAACCTGACCGCAGGCATGGATCATGCGAATGGCAATATCGGCCTCTTCTTCGGTAAACGCAGAAAGATCGGCCTCTTCGCGTATAATGGCGAATGAGCGTTCGTAAATGGCATTCCCATCGCGGATGTAATCGTAATCGGTCATCAATTGTCCTGTTGGAGCACCGCACTGACGGTCTCAGTTCCCAAACGGGAAAAAAAGGTGCGAGCAGTTTCTCCGGGCTTATGTTCTTTTTCGTAAAGCTGGGCAAGCCGCGAAAGCGCAGCCTTTTGTCCGCCAAAGGGCAGAATCGCAGCTGGTGAGTCGCCGACACGCACAGAAAGACCAAAAGCCAGACCTTCTGCGCTGCCGTGAAAGGCCAGAAGTGCCGGTGAGGGATGTGCACATCCCTTGGCGCAGCCAGATAAATGCAGGGTAAATGATCCATCCAGTAGGGAGGCACATTCGGTAGCTGCATGGTCGGCCAATGCATGGGTCGGCATGAAGGCTGAACCACAGGCGGGTGCGCCGGGACAGACAGCAATGGCAGATCGGGGATCTCTTGCCATCGTCACAAAACCAGCCGTAGCAGCATGGGCAAGCAACGCTTCACAATCCGCTTCGCGTCCACAAAATATCAGCGAATGCGATGGTCCCGGTCTGACATTGACCACCCCCAGAACAGTCGCTTGCTGAAAGAGCGAAGCCAACCTGTCGGCTGAAATTTGCCCGAACGCAGGTGCAAGTCCGACGGCAAAAAAGCCATCCCCCAACGCCATCAGTCCGTAAGGTAAAGGTGCAATCTGTGGGGAGAAATCGACATCGTGGTCCAGCAACCGTTCAGCGCAGACAGCACGCACGGTCGACAAATCCAAATCCCGACCACGCACATCTGGCCCGATTGTCGCAAGGTGAGACAGCAGGTCGATGACGACAGGAGCAGCCTGTTCCTCGCGCAGAAAACCGGCCTTCAAAGCCTTAGTTTCAGCGCCACCCAGCATTAGTTGCCAGACTATCCTGTTATTCAGTGTCACGGCCTTCAGACGAATGTCGGCCAGCAGATCACCGAGGCTCACATGGCCGCCACCGTCAACGATAACCGACATTTTGGCGGCCAGTCTGTCATGAAGACCAAGTTTTTCAACCAACATTCGAATCCGGCTTACGATATGTCGTGTGTCCGCAATTGCCGTCTGGTCGATACCAGCCAGCGGCGACGTCTCAACGGCTAGGCCTTGGCGAATAGGCAAGCCAAGCTGCAGCACATCTCGCTCCAGCTCAGTCGCACTTTGTGCTGTCAGACCACGAAACTGCAGCCCACCGCGTGCGGTGATATCAACGAGACCATTACCGTGCCGAGTGGCCAATGTGCAAAGTGTGACAAAATCCTGCGGCGACACATAACCGGTAAAAGCCACTCGAGATAGCAACCCGTCACCGGTCTGCATCGGGGCGGACAGCGCCGGACAAATGCCGCGACGCGAAAATGGCTGAACGTCGGAAAGCGGCAATGCACTCATGTTGCCACCCTGATCTGCCGGGGTGTAAGCAGCATTTCCAATTCAGCGTCCACGGCGTTACGGCGGCTGTGCCAGAGGTTCCGCCGACGGGCAGAGATAAAGCGCTGCGCCATCACCTCGGCTGCCTGCGGATTTTCTTGCAAAATGAAATCCCGAACTGCCTCATCACCAAAATAGGCATCATAAAGCGCCTCGATTAGCGATGATGGAACGACATGAGTGGTTTCAGCAAAACCGATCAACCTGTCGACTGTTTCAGCAAATTCAGCGGCACCGCGCGGTCCATGGCGCATTTGTCCAGCGATGAACCGTGGATTGACTGCGCGCGCCCGCACGACACGGGTCAAAGCCTGCACAATGGAGCGTGCACGTGGGCGAGCCGGATCGGTGGTGTCCAGTGCAACCACATCTGCTGCCTGTCCAAGCGCCGCCTTGGCAGCCGCAAAACCACCGATAAAGGCAACATCGGAAGAACCGTCGAGAAGATCGCGTCCAGGATCATCACCGGTATGGATCAGAAAATCTGCCTTCCCGACCTGGGTGGCGAAACCATCATCGGCCGATACGCCAAGCCCATCTGCCCCACCAAAGGCATGGCTGGCGGCATCAAGATAGATCTGGCCCAATTCATCGCGCTCATCCCAGCGGCCATTGGCAAGTTTTTCTTCAATGCCAGCGCCATAGGTGCCGGGGGCAGAACCGAAGATACGGGAGGGGATGTGACCCAACACGGCCGTTTCCTCAGCTAGTGGGTTATCGCCCGGCGCTTCCTCCCGTCCGGCAATGGCTTTTGCGGCAGCATCCAGCAGCGCAATCAGAGCTGGGAACATGTCGCGGAACAGACCGGAAATACGGAATGTGACGTCTACTCTCGGTCGTCCAAGTGCCGCCGGGGGTAAAACTTCAATGCCGGTAACGCGACCGGTGGCGGGGTCATAGATCGGCCTTGCCCCCATCAAATGCAGAGCTTGCCCGACATCCTCACCGCCATTGCGTAAAGAGGCAGATCCCCAGAGGTCGAAAATCAGACGTTTAGGCCAATCACCGTGATTTTGCAGATAATGCCGCAACACCTCTTCACCCGCCATCCGGCCCAGTTCAAAGGCAGTTGGCGTCGGCATGGTACGTGGATCGGCAGCGTAAAGATTGCGCCCCGTCGGTAACACATCCAGCCTGCCACGCGCCGGTGCACCTGATGGGCCAGGGACTATGTGCTGGCCGTCAAGTGCTGCCAACAAAGCAGCTTTTTCCGCAGATGCACTTTGAGTTCTCAGCGGGTCGGTTTCGTCACCCATGGCTCGGCCAAACACATGTTGACCGTCCTTGATGGCAAAATCCTTGAGGTCGCAGAGAAAGGCATCAATGCGCGACAGCGCAGCATCGGCATCATCACTGGCACCGACACCCGCATCTGCAGCGAGACCGGTCTCTTGTGCCTTTTCAACGATGAGTTTCGCCAGCCTATCACGCCGGCGACGGTCCAGACCGTCAGCCTGCGCATATTCATCAACCAGCTGCTCCAGCGCCGCCTGATCCGGTGAAAGCCCGGCATCCACGAGTGCAGGGGGAATATGCCCGATTGTAACTGCAGCAATACGTCGCTTGGCAACGGCTGCTTCACCCGGATTGGACACGATAAAGGGATAGATGACCGGCAGCGGTCCGGTAACGATTTCAGGAAAACAGGCTTGCGACAGCGCAACGGTCTTACCCGGCAACCATTCCAGTGTGCCATGCGCACCGACATGAATGACCGCATGCGCATCGAAACTGCCACGCATCCAGGCACCAAACGCCACCAGTGCATGACGTGGCGGCAAAGCCGGGTCATGATAATCAACACGCCGATCTTCATTGCGGCCGCGATCAGGGGCAAGTGCAACCGTCACCGCACCGAAATGCGCTGCTCTAAAATGGAAATGACCATCAGTAACGGCGTCATCCAGTGCCGCATCACCCCAGGTGTCTTGTAAGGCCTGACGGGCAGACGAGGGGAGCGATGCTAAGAAGACGGCATAATCAGCAAGCGAAAGATCAGCAGTTTCGCGTTCAATACGATCCAGCAAACCGCGTGCGGTTTCAGGGATGTTTTCAACGCGGTAACCAGCATCAGTGAGGTCACGCATCATCTCCAGCACGCTCTGAGGCACATCCAGACCAACAGCATATCCGGTTCGACCCGGTGCGGCACCGGGATAGTCCGGCATCAGAATGACGAGGCGTCGATCGGATGGTTCGGCACGCTTAAGCCGAAGAAAAGCATCGACGCGTGCAGCAACCTGCTCGACGCGATCAGCCTCAGTGACGTTTACCAGTGCTTGTCCACCCTGCGGATCAAGCTGCTTGAACGAGATGGCGCCGGCCAGAATGCGCCCGTCCAGCTCTGGTAGGACCACATGCATGGCAAGATCCGACGGGTTGAGACCGCGCATGTTTTCGGCCCACCCATCACGACGCGTTGTCGCCATGATGACCTGAAAAACCGGAACACCCAATCGGTCGAACAGCGTATCACCGGCATCATCGGTCTGGCTGGCAAAAGCAGTCGCGGCAATGATTGCTGCGGGTTGCACCAAAGACAGCATTTCCTCCAGAAACCGAATTGCCTCTGCGTCCTTCAGGCCGCTGACGAAAATCGGCAATGGCGCAAACCCGCGTCGCTCCAAAGCCGAAAACAGCGCATCGATTGGCGCTATATCCGCTGCCAGCAACATCGAGCGGTAGAACAACACAGGCAAGACAGGTGCATCGCTGGCACCCCCCTCCAAGGCTCGCTCGATTTCGACAAAACCTTCATTGGGTCGGTAGAATCCGGCTTTTGGCAGCGGTTGAGGGCTGATTTGCGGCCACTTTTCACCCTGAACCAGGGCTGCCAAACCGACGGACAACAGCGCCATGTTGGAGCTACCACCTTCGCGGAAAAATGACAGGATTGCCGAAAGAGTAGAAGCATCAACGGTGGACGCTGCCTCCAGCTTTTCGTCCCGTTCACTGCATTCACCGGGCAACAATACAAGCTTTATACCACGGCGACGCGCCATGATGCCTAGCTGGTCGACACCATAACGCCAACGATCTGCACCACCGAGAATCCGGATAAGGATCAGTTTTGCCTTTTCCGCCGTCTTTTCAATCCATAGATCGACAGACATGGGATGGCGAAGTTCGGACAGGTTGGCAGAGACAAGCGAGAGGGGGCCAGCAGAAACCTGCTTCCAACCGCGCTCCAGACCTGCCAGATCACTGCTCGAAAAGGATAACACCACCACATCCGCCTGCGGCTGGTTGAGATCAACCGGCTCGATCAGGTCGTCCAGAGACGAAGATGTGGTGGCGAGAATATGCATGGATCAGGCCGCGAGCATCTTTTCGATTTTTGCGCGGTCGATACCCTTTTCACCAATCACCACAAGACGGCTGCGACGGGTTTCACCTGCAGCCCACGGGCGGTCAAAGTAGTGGTTGACGCGCGAACCCACTGCCTGCACCTGCAAACGCATCGGCTTGGCAGAAACCTCGACAAATCCCTTGATGCGCAGCACATTTTCAGCCGCAGCCGTTTCCGCGATTTTGGCCGCCAATGCCTCTGGATCGGACACCGCGTTCAGTTCCACAACAAAACTGTCGAACTCATCATGATCGTGATCTTCTTCCTCGTCATGATGCGTGTGGCGGTTCTCAATGTCGTCTTCGACAGCAAGGCCAAGGCCAATCAGAACGGCGGGATCGATCGCACCGTTAGAGGCAACAACGATCTTCGCTGCCTTTGGCAGATGTTCGCCAATATGCGCCTTGGCGCGTTCCAGACCTTCTGCGTCCAGCAGGTCACCCTTGGTCAGCACGATCAGATCTGCGCAGGCGATCTGGTCTTCAAACACTTCTTCGACCGGATCATCATGGTCGAGCGCCTCGTCATTGGCACGCTGGGCAGCAAGCGCATCCAGATCATGCGAGACCATGCCTTCTGCAAGCGCAGCACCATCGGCAACGGCGACAACGGCATCCACAGTCACGCGGCTTTTGATTGCCGGCCACTGAAAGGCCTGTACCAGAGGCTTTGGCAGGGCAAGGCCGGAGGTCTCGATCAGAATATGTTCCACCTTCGGCTGACGGCTGAGGATCTGTTCGATTGCCGGCTGGAAATCATCAGCCACCGTGCAGCAAATGCAGCCATTTGCCAGTTCAACGATGTTTTCTTCCGGGCAGCTCTCAATGCCGCATCCCTTGAGGATTTCACCATCAATACCGACATCGCCAAATTCATTGACGATGATAGCAAGACGCTTGCCTTCCAGTTTTTCCAGAAGCCCACGCAGCAGCGTGGTTTTTCCAGCACCGAGAAAACCGGTGACGATGGTGCAGGGGACACGGTCCAGCGAATTGCTCATGATTTTTCCTCTGTGAAATCAAATGGTGGAATACGCGCAATCATGCCGCGTTTCAAACTGTCAGGACGCCCGCGCCAAGGCATAAGGCCATCTTGTGCATCGGCCAGCAACTGCGCACCGGTGATGAGATCGTCTGCATCCTCAAGCGTCAGCCCGCCAAAAATATAGGACCAGCCATCGGCACTACGGATACTGGCACTCAGGCCCCGTTTGCAATTGGCAAGACAATTAACGCTGCGTACCTGAATGCCGGCCTGGCCTGCCTTTTCAATGGCGACCGTCGAAAGAAGTGAGCCGGGGCGTGGATCAGCATTCGGATCATCCTCGCTGCGACAGTTTCGGCAGACAAACACAACGACACCATCACGGGAATCGTTTTTTTGGTTGCTGTCGGGGCTGGGCGATGTCGCCGTAATATCCAAATCCGTATTCGCTTTCCGCGCCTTTAAAAAACTTATGGGGTGCGGTTATCGAAAACGGCAACTCATCGGATTGAGAGCCAGATATTCGATCGGATCGACTGACCGGAGCACCCCGCCCGACAGACGTATTTTCCTGAAACGGCAGGTCTCCTGGCTTGCGGCTTTT
>NZ_DAMDBP010000002.1:102703-155458 GCF_032092815.1 Agrobacterium sp.
AGTGGCGTTTCGGCGTGGGCTGACCGCTTACAGTTGCGGGGGCAGCCACGGACTGGCCCACAAATGCGGGCGGAACCGTGTTCCCTCTTAGCTTTTCCCGTTGCCGGAAAAAGACCGTCAGTGCGCTACACTTAGGCGTAACGATGGCTGCGGTCAATGCAAAGCCAACCGCCAAGCCGCATTGCCGGGTGAGGCAAATTGGCTATAGTCGCCGCTTCGCAAATAGCAGATAAGCGTTTTTTGGCACAGCAATGACAGGAAAACCGCAATGACCCGCGAGATTACCGACACGGAAGCAGAGCGCCACCGCCAGAAAATGGTCAATCGCAAAGCTGTTCAGGATGCTGAAGTCGCGGAAAAAACGGTCGAAAAAGGTCTTTTGATCGTCAACACCGGACCGGGAAAAGGCAAGTCGACCGCAGCCTTCGGTTTGGCGCTGCGCATGCTTGGCAATGGCCGTCGTGTGGGTGTCGTACAGTTTATCAAGGGTGCCTGGGCGACCGGTGAACAGCAGGCGCTTGAGCTTTTTGGCGACCGGATCGAGTGGCGCACCATGGGCGAAGGTTTCACGTGGGACACTCAGGACCTGAAGCGCGACGTTGCGGCAGCAACCAAAGCCTGGGAAGAGGCCAAGGCCTTGATGGCCGACGAAACAATTGGTCTGGTGATCCTGGATGAGCTGAACATTGCGTTGAGATATGACTATCTCGATTTGAACGAGGTCATTGAAAGCCTGACCAATCGTCGTGCCGATCTGCATGTGGTCATCACGGGCCGCAATGCAAAACAGCCGCTGATCGACGCCGCAGACATGGTCACGGAAATGACCCTGATCAAACATCATTTCAAGGCAGGCGTAAAAGCACAGGCCGGCATCGAGTTTTAGGACCAGACCCCACATGACAGCACGCGTTCTGATGTTCCAGGGCACCGGTTCGGATGTCGGAAAATCCCTTATGGTGGCGGGCCTTGCCCGTGCCTTCGTCAAACGTGGCCTTTCAGTACTGCCGTTCAAACCCCAGAACATGTCCAACAATGCCGCCGTAACTGCAGACGGTGGTGAAATTGGTCGCGCCCAGGCACTGCAGGCGCGGGCAGCCGGTGTGCCTTTGTCCGTTCACATGAACCCGGTGTTGTTGAAACCACAAAGCGAGACCGGTGCACAGGTGGTGGTGCAGGGAAAGGTCATCGGCAACGCTAAGGCTGCTGACTACCAGCATATGAAAGCTGGCCTGCTGACCCATGTCCTAGAGAGTTTCGAACACCTGAAATCACAGGCCGATCTGGTTCTGGTCGAAGGTGCTGGCAGTGCCTCCGAGGTTAATCTGCGCGCCAATGACATTGCCAATATGGGGTTTGCCCGCGCGGCAGACGCACCTGTCATCCTGATTGGCGATATTGACCGGGGAGGCGTCATTGCCAGTCTTGTCGGGACAAAGACCGTTGTTGAACCGGCTGATGCTGCAATGATCGAGGGATTTATCGTCAACCGGTTTCGCGGCGACCCGACATTGTTTGACAACGGAATGCGGATCATTGCCGAGGGTACCGGGTGGAGAAACATCGGTCTTTTACCGCATTTCTCCGACGCCCGGCATCTCCCCGCAGAAGACGCGCTTGGGCTGACAGGTCCGGGTCACCAGAAACCCGGTGCCAAAATCCGCATTGCCGTGCCTATCCTGCCGCATATTTCCAATTTTGACGATCTTGATCCTCTGGACATGGAAAATGATGTCGAATTGATCAGGGTGAGACCCGGGGACGTTATTCCCGGTGATTGTGCGCTGGTGCTGCTTTGCGGCTCCAAGTCGACCATTGCCGATCTCGAAACACTGAAAAAGGCGGGTCTTGATATTGATATCAAGGCGCATGTCAGACGCGGTGGCCACGTGCTTGGCCTGTGCGGTGGTTACCAGATGCTTGGCAAGACCGTCTCTGACCCTGATGGCATTGAGGGACCACCATCGACGCTGGCGGGGCTTGGATTGCTGGATGTCGATACGGTTCTGACTGGCGACAAACGTCTGGTTTCCGTCACGGGTCAGAGTTCAGATGGCATATCCTTCTCCGGCTATGAGATGCATGTCGGTGTCAGCAGCGGCGCGGACTGCAACCGTCCATTTTCATCCATCGGCAATCATCTGGAAGGCGCCGTATCACCTGACGGGCGCGTTTTCGGCACCTATGTCCACGGGCTGTTTGCCGATGACGGGCAACGCAGTGCCTGGCTTCAAAGGCTGGGTGGTACAAGCTCTGACCTGAATTACGAACAGCAGATCGACATGGTTCTGGATCGTCTGGCCGCCCACATGGAGCAGCATCTTGATCTCGATGCGCTGCTTGCTATCGCCCGATAAGCAGCGCCAGCAAAGCGAAAAGGCCGATCAGCAAACCATCGGCAATACGTGCCAGCTTCAATGCACGTCTTATATCGGCGGCATTGAGCTCGCGGCGGCCACCTTTGCCCATAAACCGCGCATCGATCATCATACCGTCATAAGACCGTGGACCGGCCAGCGCAAAACCAAGTGCGCCCGCAAGAGCGGCCTCGGGCCAACCGGCATTGGGTGAACGATGGTGGTGTGCATCACGTTTGATCGCTCGTAAAGCATTCTTGGGTGAAGCCCCTTTGACGAAAAAAGCCGCCGCGACAAAAAGATAACCGCTGAGCCGAGATGCCGGATAATTGACGAGATCATCCAACTTGGCCGATGCATTGCCAAAGGCTTCATAACGTTTGTTACGGTGGCCAATCATGCTGTCGGCCGTATTGATGGCCTTGTACGCAGCGCCACCGGGCAGTCCCAACATGCCAGTCCAGAAGGCTGGAGCGACGATGCCATCCGAAAAATTCTCGGCAAGGCTTTCAATGGCCGCCCGCGACACAGCCGCTTCATCCAACTGATCCGGATCACGTCCAACAATCATCGAAACGGCCTTGCGACCGGCTTCAAGCCCTTCGGTTTCAAGAGCCACCGCCACCGCCTTGACATGCTGCTCAAGACTGCGTTGCGCCGGCAAAGTCGCGCACACCAGTGCCACAAACAAAAGCCCAAACGGCAACAGCAACAACACCGACTGCACCAGTGACGCCAGAAAAATTGTCACCACCAGAAAAACTATCAGCGCCGTCACACCCATGACTTTTCGTTTTGCAAAATCGTCGCTCTCCCGGTTCCATTTTTTATCGAGGAGCGCAATAAACGATCCAACCCATGTCACGGGGTGCCCGATACGGGCGAAAAGCCAGTTCGGATAACCAGTGAACCGTTCGATCAGCAGAGACAGGAAGGCGAGAGCGAAAAACATGGACAGTCAAATAGCAGAAAAGATCGAGCCTGTGATCCTGCACGGCGGAAATCTTGCACGCGCCAAAACCCTGTTTCCACAGGCTCCTGAACCGTGGATCGACCTGTCGACCGGCATCAATCCTATTTCCTATCCTCACTCACCAATACCGGCCTTGGCGTTTTCCCGCCTGCCTGAACCTGCTTTGGCGGAGACACTCAAGAAACACGCTGCCCAAGCCTACGGCGCGCCGTCCGCCGCGCATGTCGTTGCGGCACCGGGCACACAGATCCTGTTGCCACTGGTTTCTGAACTGGCCAGAAAATCCTCGAAACCCAAAGCAGCAATTCTGTCACCAACCTATGCCGAACATGCCCGGGCAGCGCGGTTGAACGGTTTTGACGTGGTGGAAACGGACAATTTTGAGGAACTTAAAACGGCTGATCTGGCCATTGTTGTTAATCCCAACAACCCGACCGGCCGCGTGGTGTCCAAAACCGATCTGCTGGCGCTTGCAAAAATCTTGACGGCCAAGGGCGGCACACTGGTTGTCGACGAAGCTTTCGGAGATGCCGGTGAGGGGTATGAAAGCCTATGTGGCGAAGTTGACCAGGGCGGTATCGTCGTCCTGCGATCCTTCGGCAAATTTTACGGCATGGCGGGCTTGAGATTGGGTTTTGCGGTAACCACACCGCAGACCGCCAGCATATTGGAAAATCGCCTTGGCCCATGGGCGGTGTCTGGCCCTGCGCTGCACATTGCGACTGAAGCCCTCGCCGACAAATATTGGCAGGTCGACATGCGCTTGCACCTGCGCCAGAAAGCCCAAAGGCTGGATGAGGTTCTTGCAGCCGCTGGCCTGACGGTATCAGGTGGAACCAATCTTTTCCGTCTAGTTCGTCATGACGATGCCCGCGGGATTTTCACACATCTCGGTGAAAATGGAATTCTGGTGCGCGCTTTCGAGGAACGGCCGCAGGACCTGCGCTTTGGCCTGCCAGGACGCCAGGAAGAGTGGCAACGGCTTCGTGATGTCCTGAAATCCATATAAAAATCCCCGGACAAAGCCGGGGATCAGATCTTGCAGAGGTTTTATCAACCCTTGAAAGTATATTCCGCAATCGACGCGGGCTTCATTTCAATAGAGAAGCCAGGCAGCTTTGGCGGCATATAGGCCGCTTCACGGATATCGCATGGCTCGATGAAGTGCTCGTGCAGGTGGTCGACATATTCGATCACGCGGCCTTCCTTGGTACCGGAAACCACGAGATAGTCGATCATCGACAGGTGCTGAACATATTCGCAAAGACCAACGCCACCGGCATGCGGCCAGACCGGCAGATTGTATTTTGCAGCAATCAGCAGCACGGCGAGAACTTCATTCAGACCGCCCATGCGGCATGAATCGATCTGTACGACGTCAATCGCGCCTTCAGCGATGAACTGCTTGAACATGATACGGTTCTGGCACATTTCGCCAGTTGCAACCTTCACATCGCCAATCGCCTGGCGAATCTTGCGGTGGCCGGCAATGTCATCCGGGCTGGTTGGCTCTTCGATGAAGAACGGCTTGGAGAAGGCCAGCTTGTTGATCCACTCGATTGCCTGGTCAACTTCCCAGACCTGGTTGGCGTCGATCATCAGGTAACGATCCGGACCAATCACTTCACGTGCAATGGTCAGACGGCGGATATCGTCTTCCAGATCACGACCAACCTTCATCTTGACGTGGTTGAAACCGGCATCGATGGCTTCCTTGCATAGACGGCGCAGCTTGTCGTCGTCATAACCCAGCCAACCGGCCGAGGTCGTGTAGCAGGGATACCCCTCACTTTTCAGGGTCTCGATGCGGGCAGCCTTGCCGGCCTCAGCCTTCTTGAGAATGGCCAGTGCATCTTCACGCGACAAAACGTCGGTCAGGTAACGGTAGTCAACGATATCAGCGATTTCTTCTGCGCTCATATCGGCAACCAGCTGCCAGACCGGCTTGCCAGCCTGCTTGGCCAAGAGATCCCAAACGGCATTAACGACGGCACCGGTGGCCAGATGCATGGCACCCTTGTCCGGACCGATCCAGCGCAGCTGGCTGTCGCTGGTCAGGTGACGCCAGTACTGACCCGGATTTTCCAAGACCTTGGCAAGGTCGGTACCAATGACGAGATGGCTCATCGCCTTGATCGCCATGCAGCAAATGTCATTGCCGCGACCGATGGTGAAGGTCAGGCCGTGGCCTTCCAGACCATCCGTGTCGGTTTTCAGCACCACATAGGCTGCCGAATAATCCGGATCGGGGTTCATGGCGTCCGAACCGTCGAGGCTCTGGGAGGTCGGGAAACGCAGGTCGTATACTTTAAGGTCGGTAATCTTGGTCATGGCCGGTTACTCGCGGTCAGGGAAATTAAAGGTTCTCAGTCGTGGTGGAATGTTTCTTCCATCATAGCCCACCACTCTCCATCCTTGCGGCTTTCAAGCGGTTGCTGGCAAGGAATGGTGAAAGACCACCATTCCTGATTCTTGGGGTCGGCGGCGATACGAGCCATATCGGCTTCATAATCCGTGCCGTGATATTCCCAGTATCCGAACAGCAGATTTTCGGGCTCGCGCAGGAAGATCGTGTAGTTGCGGATATTGCTTTTGCTGATCAGCTCCAGAACTTCCGGCCATACCGCAGCGTGAAGCCGCTTGTATTCCGCAATCATGTCCGGCTTCACGCCAATGACCATGCCCATGCGCTGCATTGATAACTCCTGTTACTGCTTTATGGTCGCCATTGCAGCGCGAAGACGCGTCTGCGGCAGATTGAGGCCGAGCCTTTCAGCCCAGGCGATAACCGGTGCGATACGGCGGCGTTTTTTCTCGTCGTGATTGCCGGCAATGTCGGCAAGCCGGTGGGCGAGGTACGGGTTGAGAAAACGCTCGCGAACATCATCCACATAGGCCTTTGCCTCAATTCCCAAACCTTCAGCGGCAAACAGTGGTAGAACCTCTTCCTGCCAGACGGCTTCAAGATCGACACGCAAATCCACGTCTGCCATGGCTTCACGCACAGTCTCATCCTTGGCACGCGCATCGACCAACCAACGTTCAGCCAGATAGCTGTGACCGAGATTGAGAAGGTAGAGCTTCAGGTTTTCGTAATGATCGAGATCATCGGTCAAAACGAGATGAGGATGCACACAGGGCAATGTCAGCCCGGCCTGATTTTCAACCGCCCAGATGGCGTAGGGTTCGGAAACCGCACCAACCGGCTCAATCGGTTCGGAAACAATCCGGTCAACGAGGCTGTTCGCAAAACGGCACTTTTCCGTCAGGTAAAATGTGAAACCGGCGGGCAGTTGCCAACTATTGGCGAGCCCACGAATAATGTCCTTCAACCGGTCACCATTACGCGGGATCAGTTCACACGGGAAAACCGAAATTTCACTTTCCGGGTGAAGCTGCCAGCGCTCCAGCAGCAGCAAACAAAGCTTGGCCGGAAAGCTCTTTGGAACCCGGGTAAAATCATCAGCCAATTCGGCGCCATCATCCGAATCCAGCTCATAACCCTTGTCGCCGGTGTTGGAGATAATGACCTTGGCAACCGAGGCAATCTCGCGAACGGTCTGCCAATCCTGGCTCGCATTCAGGCCAAACGCCACAGCCGTACCGCGACGCTCCTCATCAACAGCAACGCCGTTTTTCAAGCCACGAATGCGCACCGGATATCCATTGGGATCACCGAGCGCTGCAATGCGTGCTGCACTCTGGGCATTGCCTGTTGTCTGAACAATCGCAATCTTGCCAAGCGCCTTGCCGGCCTCCAGCGCTTCCGACACGAAGAGGTCGGCATGCGCCAAAAGAAAACGACTTGTCCCGAACTGCAGGATGGGAGGGGCTTCGCTCATTGAACCTCAACCATGCCTTTCACAACACCAGCGGCGGGATCGAGCAAACCGGAAAACTTCTCCGGAACTTCGGTCAGTGTCATGCGGTGGGTGATCAAGGCATCCGGTACGCCGCCGCTGCGCTGTGCAGCAATGACCCGTTCAAAATCTTCAATCGTCGCATTGCGGCTGCCGAGCAGCGTCGTTTCGCGCTTGTGGAACTCAGGGTCGTTGAAGGTGATGTCGCTGCTGACGATCGAGACCAGCACATAGGTGCCGCCGTGGCCGACGAAAGAAAAACCGCGCTCCATGGCCTTCGGATTGCCTGTTGCATCAAAAACGGCATCAAAGAAGTCGCCATTGGTGATCTCAGACAGTTTGTCCTTGTCGCCATCACCCAGCTGAACGGTTTCATCGACACCGAGATGTTTCTTGCAGAAATCCAGGCGGTCGCTGCGTCCGTCAATGACAGTGACGCGTCCGCCATCAAGCTTTGCAAAGACGGCAACTGCCATGCCGATCGGACCACCGCCAACAATCAGGACATTCTGGCCTTTTTCGACTCTGGCGCGGCGCACGGCATGCGCGCCGATGGCCAGAAACTCGGTCATCGCGGCCTGATCAAGGCTCAAGCCTTCAGCCTTGAGAACGAATTGCTGGGGCACGCTGAGATATTCCGCCATGCCGCCATCGCGATGCACGCCAAGAACACCGATATTGCGGCAGCAATTGCTCTTGCCCTTGAGGCAGGCGCTGCAATGACCGCAGGAGATGTAAGGAATGATCGTGACAACATCGCCCTTGGCAAGGGTGCTTCCCTGCGGTGCCTCTTCCACAGCGCCAGACAGCTCATGGCCCATGATGCGTGGATAGGACAGATAAGGCTGATTGCCCGTGAAGATGTGCAGATCGGTACCGCACACACCAATGCGGCGTACACGCACCAGCACTTCGCCATCGCCTCGTGACGGCATGTCCTTGTCAACGGCTGTCAGTGTTCCGGGAGAATCGCAGCTTATCGCAAGCATCACATCACCTGTTTTCAGAAAACGACCTGCGGTCGGTCAGATTGTAGAAAGAAATGGCGTTTCCACCAAAGACGGCATCGTGATGCTGTTGCGGCACGATATCACGGCACATCTCCAGCCAGCCGGCATAATCGCCAGCAAGCCGCAGCACTGGCCAGTCACTGCCCCAGATCACCCGCGAAGGCCCGAAAAGCTCTAGGATGGTTTCCGCATAAGGGCGGACAGCCTGAGGTTTCTGCTCACCGGCCTCGGTCAGCAGACCCGACAATTTGCAGGATACATTGGGCAGGCCTGCCAATGCTGCCATGTTCTGACGCCATTCGCTGTAATGGCCAGTTGCTATCCAAGGTTTGGCGCCATGATCGATAACCACCTTCAAGCCAGAATGGCGTGACACAAATTTGAAAAGTGCGGGCAGGTGCCGAGGCAAAACCAATGCATCGAACACAAGGCCACTGGCAATCATCGCATCGATTGCCGGGTCCAGCGCAGGATCATCGATCCAATTGTCGTCTTCCAGACCCTGCAACATGGGCCGAAAACCCTTAAGCAGTGGATTGGCAGACAGTGCCTTGATGGCCTCTACAGCCCCTGGAGCTTTCAGATCCGTCCAGCCAACGACACCCTTGATAAAGCGGTTTTTGGCCGCCAAATCGAGCATATAGGCGGTTTCCGCCTCGCTCTCCATCGTCTGAACCAGCACGGTGCCATCGATGGACTGCGCGTCCAGCAATGGCTTCAGATCCAGAGGGGAAAAATCCCGGTAGATTGCCTCCAGGGACGGCGGGGGCCATTGGCCCTGCCGGTCCTTCATAAGCCAGAAATGCTGATGGGCATCGATCCGCATGTCGATCAAGCCTTGCCGCCAGGAACCGGTGCACCCTCGGCAATCAGGCCACGCTTGCGCAGCTCAGCCCAGAACTCGGCAGGCACCTCTTCTTCAAACCACTCAATGTTGGAGGTCAGCTGGCTTGCGTTGCGCGCGCCGGAAACCACCGTGACGGAGGCAGGATGGGCCAGAGGAAATTGCAAGGCTGCTGCTTGCAACTTGACACCTGTGTCAGCACAAACCGCTTCCAGTGCCTCCACGCTCTTGACGATATCAGCCGGTGCATCGGCGTAGTTGAACTTCTTGTTGCCAGCCAGAATACCGGAGTTGAACGCACCGGCGATGACGATCGCGGTACCGGCCTTGGCGCAATTGTCCATGAAGGCGAGGCTCTGCTGTTCTAGCAGCGTGTAGCGACCGGCCAGCATGGCGACATCAACGTCAAACACCTGCATGGCATCACGAATGACTTCCCATTCGTTGACGCCAAGGCCAACAGCCTTGACCGAACCTTCGTCACGCAGCTTTGCAAGCGCCTTGAAACCGCCGCCCGAGGTCAGCTGCTCCCAGTAATGCGGGTGCTTTTCACCATGCGTCGCAGAGCCGATGTCGTGGATGTAAAGAATATCAGGCCTCAGAATTCCAAGACGCTGCTGGCTGGCGTCAAACGAACGCAAAATGCCATCATAGGAATAATCATAATTCGGGCGGAACGGCAGTGGAGCGACATAGGCATCCTCCTCCGGACCAACCGTATCATCAGGAACCATCACGCGGCCAACCTTGGTGCTGACGGTGTAATCCTTGCGGTCATGCTCGGTCAGCATCGTGCCGAGACGACGCTCGGAACGGGTGTAGCCGTAAAACGGCGCGGTATCGAAATAACGAATGCCGCTTTCCCATGCCTTGTCGAAAGCACCCTTCGATTCCTCGTAAGGCGTGACACGGTAAAGATTGCCCATCTGGGCGCAGCCAAGCCCCATAAGGGTAACGTCAACGGAGCGGCGAGGCAGCTTGCGCGTATCGGATACTTTCATCGTCTGGCACTTTCATCACGCATTTGCAGGGAAAACCGGCGCGCCGCCTGTTGCGACGCGCCCTGTCTGGCAGATTAGTAAAGAACGTTCTTTGCTTCCGGCTTTTCGATGTTGTCCTTCGTGACAACAACCACACCGGTGTCAACGAACTTCTCGACCTTTTCCTTGTTCAGGATTTTGCCGATTGTCTGCACGCCAAGTTCACCCATCTGGTAGGAACCCTGAACGGCAATACCGGCCAGTGTACCATCCTTGACGAATTCCTGCAGGTCCTGGTTACCGTCAAAGCCGATACCAACAACCTTGCCAGCCTTGCCGGACTGAACGAGCGCACGGCCGACACCGATTGCTGTTGGCTCATTGGCACCGAAGATGCCCTTGAGGTCCGAATTGGCAGCGAGAACGTCGGTCGTCTGGTTCAGAGCCGTCGCCATCTGCGACTGGGAATAGAACGGACCAACGATTTCCAGCTTGGAATTTGCCTTGATGTAGTCGGTGAAACCACCAACACGACCAATTTCAGAACCGGCACCGGCAACGTAGGACATGATGGCAATCTTGCCTTCAGTACCGACCTTTTCGATCAGCGCCTGCGCTGCAAGTTCACCGGCCTTCTTGTTGTCGGTAGCAAGGAAAGACTGGTAATACTGCTCGGAACCCTCAGCAAGCTGGGAGTCGATCAGCACGACAGGAATGCGGGCTTCCCATGCCTTCTTGACAGCCGGGACCAGTGCGTCTGGATCCGACGGTGCAAGAACGATGCCGTCAACCTTACGGTTGACCGCGTTTTCAACCATGTTCACCTGGTCTGCAATCGCAGATTCCGAAGCCGGACCCTGGAATGTGATGGTGTGACCGTTCAGGTCCTTGATCGCAGCGTCTGCACCCTTCTGGACGTTCTGCCAGAAGGTGGAGTTTACCGTCTTGACGATAACTGCAATTTCACCGGCCTGAACTGCAGAAACGCTCCACAGTGCGATGACAGATGTGAGAAGGGCAGTCGAAAGTTTCTTCATCTTATCCTCCAATGATGGCCACTCTGGCCTGTTCGGGAGAACTCCTCGTCCCCCTTTATGTTTACGGAAAGGGTCCGCGCCCTTCTCAGCGGCGGTTACGCAACTGGTCGATCCACACGGTCACCAGAATGACGAGGCCGATGATAATTTGCTGCGTAAAGGCCGAAACACCGTTCATGTTGAGACCATTACGCAGAATGCCAATAACGAAGGCACCAATGCCCGTGCCGGAAATCGTACCAACGCCACCAATCAGCGACGTTCCGCCAATCACCGCACTGGCAATCGCGTCCAGCTCATACATCACGCCTTCATTCGGCTGTGCTGTGACGAGACGGGACATCAGAACGCAGCCGGTCAAACCAGCAAGCGTGCCTGAAAGAATGTAGGTAAAGTTGGTGACCCGGCTGACATTGACGCCCGAGAGGCGTGCAGCTTCGGCATTGGAGCCAACAGCATAGATATGGCGGCCAAGCACCGAACGGTTCAGCATCAGGGAAACGGCAATACCGATGACAACCATCAGGATGACCGGGTAAGGGATGCCAGGGAACACGACATTCGGAAAACCGTCTTCGCCAATGTTGACGATGCGGAACAGAGCGCCGTTACCGAGAACGCCAAAGGATTCACCAAGACCGGAAACCGCACGCGCGCCGGTAATTTGCAAGGCAACACCGCGGGCAATCAGCATCATGCCAAGCGTCGCAATGAACGGCGGCAGTTTGAAGCGCGTGACCAGAAGGCCGTTGATGTAACCACAGATCGAGCCGGTCAGAATGCCAAGGATCATGGCAAATGGCACAGGAATGCCAAGTTCCTTCACCGCAAGCGCAGCAACAACACCGGCAAGCGCCAGCACCGAGCCGACCGAGAGATCGATACCGCCGGTGATGATGACGCAGGTTGCGCCAATACCGAGAAGCGCAATCGACGTGACCTGCAAGGCGATGGTCATGGCATTGCTAACGGTGAAGAAAGCGCTGCTGGTGAGCGAAAACACGATGGTCAGCGCAACAAGGCTGCCCAGCGCCGCAAACTTCTGGATGATATCCTTCTGGCGGTCGCTCAAGGACATGTTCTTTTGTTCAGGATTATTGCTGCTCATTGCATTCCTCACTGCGCCGCCGGTACATAGCCGGATGCGTATCGCATGATTTCTTCCTGGTTCGTTTCGGCCGTCTTCAGGACACCGGTGATCTTGCCTTCATGGAAGACGGCAATACGATCGGTCAGACCCAGCACTTCCGGCAATTCGGAACTGATGAGAATGACGCCAATGCCCTGTGCGGCCAGTTCGTCCATGATTTTGTAGATGGCAAATTTCGCACCCACATCGATACCGCGCGTCGGTTCATCGAAGAACAGGATGCGGGATTCGCGGAACAGCCATTTGCCGATGATGATTTTCTGCTGGTTGCCACCGGATAGCAGACGAACGGTCTGCTCGATCGACGGTGTCTTGACGTTGAGAAGATCGACATATTTGCGAGCGATCTCATTGTGCTTGGCAAAATCAATCACGCCAAACTTGCTGGAAACCGCTTCCATATTGGCAAGTGTGGTATTGGCTGCCACCGACATTTTCACCGCAAGACCATCACTTTTGCGGTCTTCGGAGAGATAGGCGATGCCTTCACGGATCGCATCCTGCGGCGAGCGAATATCAAGGACACGGCTTTCAAAAGTGATTTCGCCGGCATCAAGCGGATCGGCACCAAAAATGGCGCGCGCAACTTCCGTGCGGCCAGCCCCCATCAACCCGGCAAAACCAAGAATTTCACCCCGCTTCAACTCAAAGCTGACATCCTCGAACACACCCTTGCGGGTCAGGCCCTTGACGGCAAAGATAACTTGATCGGTCGGCGTGGATGTACGTTCGGGGAACTTCTCTTCCAGCGACCGGCCAACCATCTGGGCAACGATATTATCAACCGTCGTTTCAGCAAATTTGGCAGTGGAGATGTAACGACCGTCACGCAAGATGGTGACGCGATCTACGATCTGCGCCATCTCATCGAGACGGTGAGAAATATAAACAATGCCGACACCGGAACGTTTCAGGTCATGAATGACCTTGAACAGCAGGGTCGTTTCCTGCTCGGTCAGCGATGAGGTTGGCTCGTCCATGATGAGCACTTCGGCATCCAGCGACAGTGCCTTGGCAATTTCCACCATCTGGCACTGCGCAACGGACAGACCGCGCACCGTCTGGTCCGGATCAATATCGACGCCCAGACGATCAAGACAGCGCTTGGCATCGGCGCGCAGTTTTTTTCGATCAACCCAGAACCCACGGCGCGGCTCGCGCGCCAGATAGATGTTTTCCGCCACACTGAGATGCGGAATAAGATTCAGTTCCTGATGAATGATGGCAATGCCGGCCGCTTCGGATTCGAGCGGCGAGGAATACTGAACCTTGTTACCCTTATGAATGATTGTACCTTCAGTCGGCTGATAAACGCCGCTGACGATTTTCATCAATGTTGATTTTCCGGCACCGTTTTCACCACAGACCGCGTGCACTTCACCGCGCACAAGATCAAAATCTACGCCCGACAAGGCCCGGACACCGGGGAATTCCTTGGTGATATTTTCGAGGCGCAGCAGGGTTTCGGCAGCACCGGCAAAGCTATCGCCAGGCGTATTTTCGCCTACGATATTGAGTTCGCCTTGTGACATTTGAGATCCTCCATGCGCAACCACGCTCCACCCGGTTGCCTTCAATCGGAGGCAATGGTTAGGCCGCATTTTTTTATTGGTCAAGCCAATTATCCGAAAACTTTAAAACTCAACTATGAGAAATCAAAATTGAGTCATAATAAATACTGTTATTTCAATATATTAAACTTGGTCTTGCCAATTGTCACACTTATCGATACGGTAAGGCCACATCCGAAAAATCGGAAACGCCTATTTACAATCAGATGATTGGCCTGACCAAACCAATGGAAACACGCCGCCTATACCAGCAGATTGCCGATCAGATCCGCGAGTTGATCGATCAGGGCGAATTTCAGCCCGGCTCACGGCTTCCAGCGGAGCGCGAACTGGCCCAGAAACTCGGTGTTTCACGGCCTTCCTTGCGTGAAGCGCTGATTGCGCTTGAAATCGACGGCAGCGTTGAAATCCGTATGGGCTCAGGTGTTTATGTCTCCGTGGAGCCGGCAACTGCCGCATGGCAAACCAAATCGATGGGCGAAAGCCCAACCGAGCTGATGCAGGCCCGTGCCGCCATTGAAGGTGCGACCATTGTCTTGGCCGCCAGCCGCATTACCCAGGACGCTCTGGCGACCCTTCGCCAACTGCTGAACGGCATGAAAAAAGAGATCGATCTCGGCAAAAAGCCGCTCGATCAGGACCGTCTGTTTCACATCACCATTGCCGAACAATCACAAAACAGCGTGCTGGCCCGCATGGTGGCAGAGCTGTTCGATGAACGGCATAGTCCTATTTCCGCCCAGTTTCGCGTTCGTTTTGAAGACCGTGAAACATGGACACGGGCCTTGAAAGAACATGAGGCCATTTTGGTTGCCCTTGAAATGCGCGACCCACTGCTTGCGCAAGCTGCGATGCATAGCCATCTCGAAAGTTCGAAGCAGCGCTGGATCGAGAATTAAGATAGCGCCCTTGCGCAGATTTAAGCCGGGAGGAGGAAAATCCCTGTGACAGTGCATGACAAAAAACTGAATTCTGAGCCCACCATACTGTTGAACATCAACGATAATGTTGCTGTGGCTCGCAGATCCATTCCAGCCGGTAGCCCAACGGGCAGGGGAGATCTTGTTGCCGCTGATCTGATCGGCCGTGGCCACAAGGTGGCATTGAAAACCATCAAGGCTGGCGAAGACGTCCGCAAGTACGGTCAGGTCATCGGCATCGCCACGCAGGATATCGAACCCGGTCGTCACGTGCATCTGCACAACCTTGCCATGGTACCCTCGGAGCACGCACATCAGTTCAGCGTCGATATCGAGGAAACTGGCATGGTGCCGGAAGCCGAACGTCGCACCTTCATGGGTTATGATCGTGGCCTTGGTGGCGCAGGCACCCGCAATTACATCGGCGTCATCGCCTCGGTAAACTGTTCCGCCACCGTCTCCCGCTACATTGCCGATTATTTCAACAAACAGGGCGGGTTGGACGGTTTTGACAATGTCGACGGCGTTGTGGCGCTGACCCATGGCGGCGGCTGCGCGCTCAATACAAAGTCTGAAGGTTACCGCCTGCTGATCCGCACCATTCAGGGTTATGCCCGCCATCCCAATTTTGGCGGCATTCTGCTGATCGGTCTTGGCTGTGAAACAAACCAGATTGCCCCCATTCTTGAACATTACCGGATGGAAGAGGGTGAGCGTCTGCGCACCATGACCATTCAGCAGCATGGCGGAACGCGCAAGACGATCGAAGCTGCGATTGCCCAGATCAAAGACATGCTGCCGCTGGTCAACCAGGCCAAGCGCACGCCACAGCCACTGTCCAAACTGAAGCTGGCGCTGGAATGTGGTGGTTCGGACGGTTATTCCGGCATTTCCGCCAACCCGGCACTCGGTTACGCATCTGACCTGATCGTGCGCAATGGTGGCACGACAGTGCTTTCCGAAACACCTGAGATCTACGGTGCCGAACATCTTCTGACACGCCGCGCCGTGACACCTGCCGTTGCCGAAAAGCTGCTGCAACGCATTGACTGGTGGCGCGATTACACTGCACGCAATGGCGACGAGCTGAACAACAATCCGTCACACGGCAACAAGCTGGGCGGCCTTACCACCATTCTTGAGAAGTCTCTCGGTGCCGTAGCCAAGGGTGGCTCGATGCCGCTGAAAGCCGTTTATGAATTTGCCGAAACAGTGACAGAACCAGGCTTCGTGTTCATGGACACCCCCGGTTACGACCCTGTGGCTGTAACAGGCCAGGTTGCTGGTGGCTGCAATGTCATCTGTTTCACGACAGGACGTGGCTCGGTGTCCGGCTTCAAGCCATCGCCTTGCATCAAGATCGCCACCAATACCGAAATGTTCGAACACATGCAGGAAGACATGGATCTGAACTGCGGTGAGATCGTTACCGGTGCCGAAAGCATTGAAGAAGCGGGTGAGCGTATTTTCGAACGAATTCTTGCCGTCGCGTCCGGCGACAAGACCGTCAGCGAAATCTACGACTACGGTGACAATGAATTCGTGCCGTGGCAGGTCGGCGCTGTGACCTGATAGGCGTGAAACATCTGAAATGACCGTGAAAACAGAAAAAGGCCCGGAGAAATCCGGGCCTTTTTCTTGATGTTGGATCATGTAGACCTTTCTCGCCGGTGGTACCGGCAAGGCGTGCCTAAACTTAGTGTCTGAAATGGCGCATGCCGGTGAAGACCATTGCCACATTATGTTCGTTGGCAGCGTCAATCACTTCCTGGTCACGCATTGAGCCACCCGGCTGGATAACGGCTGTAGCACCGGCAGCAATCGCAGCCAGCAAACCATCCGCAAATGGATAGAACGCTTCAGAAGCGACCGCAGAGCCCTTTGTGAGTGGTTCTGCAAGGCCCAATGCCTTGGCGGCATCTTCAGCCTTCAGGGCTGCGATGCGTGCGGAATCCACGCGGCTCATCTGGCCTGCACCGATGCCAGCCGTCTGTCCGTCCTTGGCATAGATGACAGCATTGGATTTGACATGTTTTGCGACCTTGAACGCAAACTTCATGTCTTCCAGTTCCTGTTCGGTTGGCGCGCGCTTGGTGACAACCTTGAGATCAAGATCTTCAACCATGCCATTGTCACGGCTCTGAACCAGAAGACCGCCGGACACGGTCTTGGCTGCGAGGCCACGCGAACGCGGGTCAGGCAGACCACCAGCCGACAGAAGGCGCAGGTTTGGCTTGCGGGCCACAATCGCCTTGGCTTCTTCAGTGACATCAGGTGCAATGATCACTTCGGTGAACAGCTTGACGATCTCTTCTGCCGTCTGCGCATCCAGTGTCTGGTTAAGCGCAATAACACCACCAAATGCCGAGACGGAATCGCAGGCGAGGGCCTTTTTATAGGCTTCGAGCATGTTCTCGCCGGTTGCAACACCGCAAGGGTTGGCATGTTTGATGATCGCACAGGCCGGACCATTTGCAGCTGGAAACTCCGCGACGAGTTCGAACGCGGCATCCGTGTCGTTGATGTTGTTATAGGAAAGCTGCTTACCCTGCAGCAGAGTGGCCGTTGCCACGCCCGGGCGCTTTTCGCCGGTCAGGTAGAAACCGGCGCTCTGGTGCGGGTTTTCACCGTAACGCATCTTTTCCTTCAAAACGCCGCCAATCGCCCGGTAATCAGGTGCTTCAATTTCCAAAGCATCTGCGAACCAGTTAGAGATCATCGCGTCGTATGCAGCGGTGCGGGCATAGGCCTTGGCAGCAAATTTCTGGCGCAATGCGTACGTCGTCTGGCCATCATCCGCCTTCAGGGCATCCAGCAATGCGGCGTAGTCCGAAGGGTCGGTGATAACGGTGACATAGGCGTGGTTCTTGGCAGAGGCACGGATCATTGCCGGGCCGCCAATATCGATGTTTTCAACCGTTGTCGGATAGTCGCCGCCCTTGGCGCGGACTTCTTCAAACGGATAGAGATTGATGACGGAAAGATCGATACCTTCAATGCCGTGCTTTTGCATGGCAGCAACGTGATCTGCGTCGTCACGAATGGCCAAAAGACCGCCATGCACATTGGGGTGCAGGGTCTTGACGCGGCCGTCCATGATCTCTGGAAACTTCGTGACGTCAGACACGTCAGTGACCGGCAGACCCGCATCAGCAATTGCCTTGGCGGTTCCACCTGTCGACAGCAGCTTCACACCAAGCGACGCGAGTGTTGTAGCCAATTCAATAATGCCGGTTTTATCGGAAACAGACAAAAGTGCCGTGCGAATTTTGACTTTATCCGGTGCGGGAATTTTCTTGGAAACAACAGCCATCGGCTTACTCCGTATAGGCGGGAAAATCAGCCGGAAACGAGACCCGGCGGTTGCGGTCGCGTTAGCACACCTTCCCGCATGAATAAACACGAATCAGGCAGAGTTTCAGGCTTTGCGGTCTAAAAACCAGCGGATTTCCCGTACTTCGGGAAGGTCGAAGGCCGCTTCAATCTGTTGCGAGCGGCGCGGACCCGACGCATTTGCCATGAAAATATCATCTGTGATGGCAAGCGTGCGTCCGGGAATGGAAAACTGCCAGCAGGTTCCATCAGGCGCACGCAGCAATGCGGCTTCCTCATTGATCTGGCTGAGCTCGATCAGCGGATGAATGTGAAACCGAGCAACCGCCGACAGGCTTTCGGATATATGTTTCACGTTTTTGCCAGATGCTGAAACAACATCCCGGCCTCTGATGCGCGTTCCAGCCTCGTTCAGATCAACTTCCCGCTCATGAAGATAACCGAAATCGGCGACATAACCATCATGTGTGGCGGACACGGTGTCATTCTGGTGGGTACCGGTGGCACGCCTCACTGTAACCTCGCGAACACCCTGCACCATGATCGGGCCAACGACAGTGGAGCGGGAAAAACGACAGGACGAGGTATCTGCCAATGTTACCGTTGAATGCGCAGCAGTGGACCGCGCCAGTTCCTTCAACTCGGTGCTGCTGTTTTCAGGCGAACCGGAATTGACGATGAAGCGGTAACGCCCACAGGACATTTCAAACGATAGACAGCCGGCATGTGCCGTCAAGGACAACTCGGTGGAACGAGCACGGCCGGTATCCATCAGCAGCGTGGTGTCGCCTGCCACCAGTCGTTGATAAGCCATATCAGGCAGCTCTCTGGTCGTCTGCCCGGCCGTATCATCATAACGCAAGACGGCCGCCAGCTCATTGGCCAAGGTACTGGTGGCGCCATTAAACAGGGCCAGGACACCATCCTGATGCCGGAAGAAACGCAGTGCGGGGAATATCCGGTCAATCGCTGACACAAGGCCTGACGGAACAGTGTGACCAAGATTGATGTAACTGTGTCTAAGCGGCAGGAGATCCAGCAACAGATCAAGCAGCACGCGAGGATCACGTGAAACATGGCCACCATCCGGCAGGATCTGGCGTTCCATCTCACGGCTCAACTTTTTCGCCTGTCGTGTAACCCAGGACTGTTTGCCGGACATGCAGATTGAGGCAACGGCCAGCGCAACTTGAAGCCGCAGCCGCGTTTCACCATCCGGCGCATAACGGGCAATCATGCCGAGGTAACGCACGTGAAAACTCAGGGTTTTCATGAAACGACGATAGAAGCCGCTCTCAGCTTCATTCAGCACCACTGGAGAATGAGACAGAAGCGCAATCAGGCGCCTGGAGGCGATATCCGGTTGCCAGGCCAAACCGCGAACCTTGCGGCCATGCAAGGCCATCCATTCCGCAACCAGCTGGCGCGCCTTGGCGCAACATTCATTGGTGCGATGGGCACGAACATGCCGCAGCCATTCAAAGGAATGCAGGCTCTCGGCAAAACTTGATGACGGCAGTTCTGCAGCAAAAGCTGAAACGCCATCCATCTCGTAAACACGGCCTGCAAGCACGATACGCCCGTACAGCAATTCTTCCGCAACAAAGGGATCGACAGCTCTGAGATCGGTCGGTGCGGCCACAAGCCCTTCAGGCGCTGCAACACCCGGCAACAAGGCCATGCGCAAGCCTGCGACACGCATGCGCGCGCGCCGGTAAACGGTTTTCATAAAAAACCCTGCACTTCCGTAGCCGTTGGAGCTAGACCCTGCCAAACCGTTTTTCCCGTCTATACGGTCTCATGCCTGTTTTTGAGGATTTGCACACGAAACAAATAATTTAGCAATCAATCACATGATTCGTGATTGATTGCATAATCTTTTTAAGGCACGGAATTTCAAGAAAAAAATCCGATATCCGTTTTCCATTCCGGGAAATCTGTCAGACGTTGCCTATTTCCTGCGCAGTACCGAGGCGAAAAAACCATCGGTTCCGCCCAGCATATCAGGCGTTGTGCGCAAGTCGCCATCGCGATTGATCGCATCCGCCAGATCTGGCCACTGATTTTTATCCACAGGCACCCGCTCAACATCAGCCGTATCAGCCAGCACACGGGCAACCATATGTTCGCCTTCCAGCGGATCAAGCGAGCAATTGGAAAACACTAGGATGCCGCCCGGACGGACCAGTGTGATGGCGTGACGCAGCATTTTTTCCTGAAGATCGGCAAGCTTTTCAATGTCTTCCGGTCCCTTGGTCCAGGGAACATCCGGATGTTTGCGCAAGGTTCCCGTAGACGAGCAGGGCGCATCGAGCAGAACCACGTCAAATGGCTGATCGGCGGTGAACTTCAGGAGATTGCTTTCAACAGTATTGGCAGCGAAACCGAGACGTTCCAGATTGCCGCGTAGCCGCTTCAAACGATTGCCCGATTGATCGAGAGCCGTCACCTCAGCGCCAGCCAGAACAAGCTGTGCCGTCTTGCCGCCAGGTGCGGCACAGAGATCAACAACGCGCTTGCCCTTGATATCACCCATCAAGCGCACCGGCATGCTGGCGGCGGCATCCTGCACCCACCATTCACCCTGCGTGAAACCCTCAAGGTCAGGGATCTGTCCCTCAAACGAACCCAAACGCACAGATCCGGTTGCTAGCACCTGACCGCCAAACTTCTCAGCCCAGGTGTCAGGATTGGATTTCACCGTAATGTCGATGGTTGAAGGCCAAAGCTGTGCCTGCGCAATCTGTTCGGCTTTTTCCTTGCCATAGGCGGCAACCAACCGGTCAAAAAACCAGGCTGGCAGAACCGGCACATCAGCGATCCGTACCATGATCTCGTCCTTCTCCCGGCCGAGACGACGCAGAAGCGCATTGACCAGTTTTACGAACCGTCTGTTGCGTGGGTCGCGATGCGCCTGTTCCACGGCGAGATCGACAGCAGAGTGATCTGGCACGTCGAGATAGAGCATCTGCGTGACGCCAACCACCAGAACATGATGCAGCGATCGTGCACCAGAGGGCAGGGGATTATCGAGCAGCATCAACAATGCCGCTTCAATGCGTGGCAGATGGCGAAGAGCCGTATTGATGATGGCGCGTACCAGACCACGGTCAGCAGCATTTAATGCCCTGTAGGCCGGATTGCCGGTCTCAGCATCCAGCATGCCATCCAGAGAGGTCTTTTTGTCGATAACCGCCGACAGGATTTTGACAGCCGCATTGCGGGTCTCAAGACCTGGCTTGTATTCACCCTGTTGTTCGCCCAACTGGTCATTGCCTGTTCTTGTGGTGTCACGCCGTTTGTTACGGTGAGGTGTTTTTTTGGCGTGTTCTGCCATCAAGACCATGGTCCTTTGCGTTCATTGTTTCCGCCCCGGCCCCAACCGGCGGAAGGAACAGAACGTGTCTTGCGCTCGGCATTAGCACTTGTTGCCGGTGGCGTCGATGGCTGTGAAAAATCGTTTGCCATCGCCTGAAGGGCAGCAACACGGTTTTCAGTGTTCGGATGCGTTGAAAACAGGTTGTCCATTCTCTCACCGGACAGCGGATTGATGATGAACATATGCGCTGTTGCCGGGTTGCGCTCGGCATCTTCATTGTGCAGACGCTGCGCCGCACCGGAGATTTTCTGCAGCGCAGAAGCAAGCCACAACGGATTACCGCAAATTTCAGCACCACGGCGGTCAGCGGAATACTCACGGGTACGGCTGATTGCCATCTGCACAAGCATGGCAGCGAGTGGGGCAACAATCATCGCCACCAGCACACCAATAAAACCGAGCGGATTGTTGTTGTTACGGTTGCCACCAAACAGAAATGCGAAATTTCCGAGCATGGAGATTGCACCGGCGAGGGTCGCCGTAATCGTCATGGTCAAGGTATCACGGTTCTGGATATGAGCCAGTTCATGCGCCATCACGCCGGCAACTTCCTGTGGCGACAGCCGTTGCAGAAGGCCAGTGGAGGCCGCAACAGCGGCATTTTCCGGGTTCCGGCCCGTCGCGAAAGCGTTCGGCTGTTCGCTCTCGTAAATGTAGATCTTGGGCATTGGCAGGCCAGCATTCTGCGACAGATCGCGGATCATGGTGAAAAACTCTGGCGCGTTGCGCTCATCCACCTGCTGCGCGTGATAGGCGGACAGCACCATCTTGTCGGAGTTCCAGTAGGAAAACAGGTTCATACCCGCCGCGATGACCAGCGCTATCATCATACCGCCCTGGCCACCGATGAGAAAACCAACCCCCATGAACAAAGCGGTCATGAAGGCAAGAAGCATGGCCGTGCGCGCAAGATTCATCCGTTGTCTCCATATTTATGAAAATCATACATCGATTACGGCCATTTGCCGATCGATCGTTCCTCGTGTAATTTGGTTATGATAATCCGCTTTTCAATATCAGACTGCCAAAGGCGTGAAACCATGCAGAATGCCGATAACGACAATATCATCGACGATAACGAGGCAAATCTCTCGACAAAGAAATTATCGCCAGCCGCGAAAAGAGCGCTGCAGGAAGCTGAAGACCGCCGAAAAGCCAAACAAGATTTGGAATTACCACCAGAGACAGGCGGACGCGGCGGCGCCGAGCCGGTTCGTTTCGGCGACTATGAAATCAATGGTCGCGCCATTGATTTTTGAGCAAGTGCCCGGGTTTCCTGTTTAAGTCCAATAAAAAAACTTGCACGGCAATGCCGAATTCGACAGTCTCGATATTAACACACAACTAACCATAGCCCGCACCAAATTGATGCGGGTTATAATGTCGATGATTTCAAAATTGTTTCATTATCGAAACGATGTCAGGCTCGTTCCAGAAGCTTGCAGACGGCTTCGAGTTGCTCCAGCGTTTTATAGCTGATCTTAATTTGGCCACCCGATGCTTTGTGATTGATTTTGACGTCAAGTCCAAGAGCATCCGTCAATGAACGCTCAAGTGCGAGCGTGTCCGAATCCTTCGCTTCAGGAACGGATTGTCTCTGAGGCTCAGTTTGGCCCTTGATGTCATTTTGCGCCAGACGCTCGGCATCACGAACAGACAGGCCCTTCGACACGATTGTTTTTGCCAAGCCCGACGGATCGGAAGTCGATACAAGTGCACGTGCATGACCGGCAGACAGGGAACCCTGTGCCAACATATCGCGGACGGGATCGGGCAGCTTCAACAAACGCAGACTGTTGGCGACGTGGCTTCGACTTTTGCCGATAATCTCGCCAAGGTCGTTTTGTGTATAACCATGTTCTGCAATCAACTGGTCATAACCCAAGGCTTCTTCAAGCGGGTTTAGGTCTGAGCGCTGAACGTTTTCAACAATCGCCAATTCCAACGCTGTCCGGTCATCCACATCACGAATGATAACCGGAATTTCAGTGAAGCCAGCCAACTGCGCAGCGCGCCAGCGACGTTCACCAGCGATGATCTCATAACGACTAGGTTCAACAGTACGAACCACAACCGGCTGCACGATGCCATGTTGACGAATGGAAGCCGCGAGATCCTGTAGCTCGCTTTCATCGAAATGTCGGCGCGGGTTACGCGCACTGCGAGCGATGAATTCGATTGGAACATTCCGATCGGGATTGACCGTACGTTGTGTATCTCCTGAGGGCAGGGGCTGATCCATTTCACCGATCAGCGCTGCCAAACCGCGGCCAAGCCGGCGTTTTGAAATATCGTCACTCATGCATGTCACTCCGTACTATAAACTTGTCCGTCACGCCGCCTTACGCAACCGCTCACGCTGGATAACTTCCGATGCGAGCTGAAGATAGGCCTGGCTACCTGCGCATTTCAGGTCATACAGAATGGCAGGCTTACCATGAGATGGCGCTTCCGACACACGAACATTGCGAGGGATAAGTGTGTGGTAGACCTTTTCCCCAAGGTGCGTGCGGACATCGTTAACGACCTGCTGAGCCAGATTGTTTCTGGCGTCAAACATGGTCAGAACAATACCCTGAATATCGAGGGTCGGATTCACAGTCTGCCGGACCTGGTTGACCGTATCGAGCAGCTGGCTCAACCCTTCAAGTGCGAAGAACTCGCACTGAAGCGGAACCAGGACAGAATGGGCAGCAGCCATGGCATTCATCGTCAAAAGGTTGAACGATGGTGGGCAATCGAGAAGGATATAAGAATAGGTCCTGGCCTGCTCACTGGAAAGAGCCGACTTCAAGCGGAAAGCACGGTTTGGAAGGCTTGCTGCCTCCATTTCGAAACCGAGCAAGTCCATTGTTGACGGCACAATATCAAGATTGGGCACAGCAGTTGCAACAACAGTCTCGCCGATCGTATTGCTACCAATGAGGAGATCGTAGGAGGACAGCTTGCGATCCCGACGATCAATCCCCAGACCTGTGCTTGCATTACCCTGCGGATCAAGATCGACAATCAGCACACGTTCGCCAATCGCCGCCAAGGCTGTCGCCAGATTGATGGCGGTCGTTGTTTTACCAACGCCGCCCTTTTGATTTGCAATGGTGATAATCCGGTTTTTCTCAAACATAATGCCGCACACCCAGAGTTTACATCATTAAAGAGATGTAAGTCGGCTGATTTCCAAAACAACGGAATCTGCCTCAACAACACTGGAGTGTTTTACCAGATCAAACTGCCAACGACCACGGGCTTTAGCGATCTCACTTTGGTAATCCCGGCCTTTATTAAAAAACGCCTTCACTTTTTCAGATTTTTTCGCCCAAGGCTGCATATATTCAAGCAGCAGATCGAGATCTGCCAATGCACGCGCAGAAATCACATCGCATTCAGCGATAATTTCAGGGGCTTTTTCGATTCTGACGGGGTGGACACTGCCACGGGCACCGGTCTCAGCCAATGCGACCCGCAAAAAGGCAGCCTTTTTATTGTTGCTCTCCACCAGGTTAACCCAACCGTCACCCAGCTCAGCAAGGAAAATCGCTGTTACGACGCCGGGCAATCCACCACCGCTGCCAAGATCAACCCAGATCTGAGGTTTTGGATTCAATTGGAAGATCTGAGCGCTGTCAGCAATGTGACGGCTCCATATCTCTGATATCGTCGAAGGGGCTGCGAGATTTGTAGTCTTGTTCCACTTTTTGAATAACTCAACATAATGTGTGAGTCGTTCATGTGTTTCACGTGAAACACTTTGGCCGTTTATCTGCATATAAAGACTCGTTATGAGTGCGTTTGTATCTGCGGTTGAATCGCTACGTTGTGCTTTTTCACCAATGCGAGGATAAGCGATACAGCAGCTGGTGTCATGCCGTCAACGCGCGAAGCCTGGGCAATATTCAGAGGTTTTGCGGCAATGAGCTTCTGCTTCAACTCATTCGAGAGACCAGAGAGCAAGCTGTAATCAAAATCCTCAGGAATCTTGCGATCTTCATCACGACGGATCTCGATAATATCAGCGCTCTGTCTCTGCATATAAACCGCGTATCCAGCTTCAATCTCCAGCACCTCACCGACCTTATTGCTAACGTCGCTGAGTTCTGACCAATGGCCGCGCAGCTGTTCCAGTGAAATATCGGGGTAGGAAAGCAACTCGTAGGTGGAGCGACGCTGACCGTCCTGATTGAGTTTCAGTCCCATCTTGGCGCCTTCAGTCGGGCTGATCTGAATGGATTGAAGGAGGGCACGTCCCTGGTCAATTGCTGTAGTAAATTCAGAAAAACGCGAAGCACGTTCCGACCCAACAATACCGGCTTTCAACCCAATAGGGGTAAGGCGCAGATCGGCATTGTCGACACGCAGTGAAAGACGATATTCGGCCCGCGAGGTAAACATGCGATAGGGCTCACTGACACCCTTGGATGTCAAATCATCGATCATCACACCGATGTAAGACTCCGTGCGGCTGAAATGCAGAGCTTCCGACCCTGACGCATATAGCGATGCATTCAGACCAGCGACCAAGCCTTGAGCGCCTGCTTCTTCATAACCGGTCGTTCCATTGATCTGTCCCGCCAGGAACAATCCGTCGACTGTCTTTACCTGAAGGGAAGGGTAGAGTTCCCGCGGATCGACATAGTCATATTCGATGGCGTAACCCGGTTGAAGGATTTCAACTCTTTCCAAACCTGGAATGCTGTGAATGAAAGCATCCTGCACGGATGCCGGCAACGATGTCGATATACCGTTCGGATAAATGGTATCGTCATCGAGGCCTTCTGGCTCAAGAAAAATCTGATGACCATCACGGTCACCAAAACGGACGATCTTGTCTTCGATGGATGGGCAGTAGCGAGGGCCAACACCTTCGATCTGTCCGGAATACATGGCAGAGAGATGAATATTGTCTCTGATAATTTTGTGGCTGTGTTCGATCGTGCGCGTCACCCCGCAATCAATCTGCGGATTGACGATCGCATCCGTCATGAAAGAAAACGGAACTGGATCTTCATCTGCAGACTGGCGCTCGACTGAATCCCAATCAATGGTCTTGCCATTCAAACGAGCAGGCGTGCCAGTTTTCAAACGGCCCAGTTTAAGACCAAGTCGTGCCAAGGTATCTGAAAGACCGACAGAGGGTTTTTCTCCCCCCCGTCCGGCTGGAATCTTTTCGGACCCGATATGAATGAGGCCACGAAGGAATGTTCCACTCGTAAGGACCACAGCGGCGCAAGGGAAGATCCGGCCATCCGCCATGATGACTTTTCTGACCGTTTTTCCTTCAATTTCAATATCATAGGCATCACCTTCAATAACCGTGAGGTTTTGAATGGATGCAATTTCCTTGGCCATGGCCAAGCGATAGAGCTTACGGTCAGCCTGTGTGCGTGGACCACGAACGGCTGGACCTTTTTTACGATTGAGCATACGAAACTGGATGCCACCAGCATCGGCAACGCGACCCATCAGACCATCGAGAGCATCAATCTCGCGAACAAGATGGCCTTTGCCCAGTCCACCGATCGCGGGATTACAGGACATGACGCCGATTGTGTCAGCCTTATGCGTGATCAAGGCTGTTTTGGCGCCATGGCGTGCAGCTGCGCCGGCCGCTTCACAGCCCGCATGTCCACCACCGATAACGATCACGTCGAAGTGCTGCATATCAATGCCCTTGTATTATATCCGCTGAAACGGGGAGGGCATTCATTCGCCCGAATGTTTCACGTGAATCACTTGCCAATGCAAAATTCTGAGAAGATCACACCCAAGAGATCTTCAACATCAACCCGTCCTGTTATACGCCCCAGAGAGCTGGCAGCCAGGCGAAGATATTCCGATCTTATGGCCAAATCCCGACCTTCGGATTGAAGCGCATCACTAACATAATTTCGCGTCTCTTCAAGACGTTTCTGATGCCGCTGTCGCACCGGTGCCAGCATTGATGCCGAACCGACACTGTTGTCGATGTGATCTTTTATCAGAGACTTCAGATCATCAAGACCATGTCCTGTCTCCACGGACAATGCGAGGGAGAATTCGCTGGGTAACGGCGCAGCATCGCGCATATCGCTTTTGCTACGAACGAATATATGTTTGCCAGATATCAAGGTTAAATTGGTTTGTTTCGGAATCGAATCGGAATCGATAAGATGAATAACCAAGTCGGCAGTTTCCGCCTTAGCGACCGCGCGTCTCACACCTTCTTTTTCGACGGCATCCGATGTCTCTCTTATTCCGGCAGTGTCTGAGACGGTGACGAGATATCCACCGAGATTAAGATCAACATTCAGAATATCACGCGTGGTGCCAGCGATATCAGTGACGATAGCGACATCACGACCGCTCAAGGCATTAAGAAGGCTAGATTTCCCAACATTGGGTTCGCCAACCAGAGCGATTTTCAAGCCATCACGAATGATTTCGGCAGAATGCGCGCCTGTGAGATGGTGATCGATTTCACCAAGCAGCGCTGCCATTTGCACCCAAACCTGATTGGCAACAGAGTCGGGCACATCTTCTTCATCAGCGAAATCAAGTTCAGCTTCGATAAAGGCGCGTGCGCGGGTCAGTCGATCGGCCCAACCATCATAGAGGCCGGATAGTTTGCCCGTGCTTTGTTCAACGGCCAGACGTCGCTGCATTTCGGTTTCTGCATGCAAGAGATCAGCAAGTCCTTCGACCTCCACCAAATCCATCTTGCCGTTTTCGAATGCCCGTTGCGAAAACTCTCCAGCTTCTGCTGGTCTTGCGCCTTCATAGCTCGAAAATTCCTCAAAGATCGCACTGACGACAGCACGGCTGCCATGGACCTGCAGTTCAACGCAGGCCTCACCGGTAAATGAATTCGGCGCAGGAAAGATCAGAACCAAGGCCTGGTCGATCACAAGACCATTCCGGTTACGAATCGTTCTGAGACTTGCTTTTCTGGAATCCGGCAAAGGACCATCGATCAAACCTTGCAACATCGAAGGGGCAAGGGGCCCACTCAACCGGATCACCGCAACGCCGGCCGGCAGGGCTCCACTGGAAAGGGCGTAAATCGTGTCTGTGGTTTTGATCATCGCTGGAACTTCTTTTGAAATCGACGGCGGATAACCCAATAATGCTATCCCCTCAACGAAAATGGCCGTGTCAGCATTACACCGCACGGCCATTATATCTATTGAATCCGGCTAAACGTCAGGTGTTCATCGAGTCGAAGAAATCGCCGTTGTTCTTTGTCTGCTTCAGCTTGTCGATCAGGAACTCGATGGCATCCATTGTTCCCATTGGAGCGAGGATACGACGCAGAACGAAGATCTTCTGAAGATCCTGACGTGGAACAAGCAGGTCTTCCTTACGTGTACCGGACTTGAGAATATCCAGGGCAGGGAAGATACGCTTGTCTGCGACCTTACGGTCGAGAACGATTTCAGAGTTACCTGTACCCTTGAACTCTTCAAAGATAACTTCGTCCATGCGGCTACCTGTGTCGATCAACGCTGTGGCAATGATCGTCAATGAACCGCCTTCTTCGATATTACGGGCAGCACCAAAGAAACGCTTCGGACGCTGCAAGGCATTGGCGTCCACACCACCGGTCAGAACCTTACCGGAAGAAGGAACAACGGTGTTGTATGCGCGGCCAAGACGGGTGATGGAATCGAGCAGAATGACAACGTCTCGGCCATGTTCGACAAGGCGCTTGGCCTTCTCGATAACCATTTCGGCAACCTGAACGTGGCGAACAGCTGGCTCATCGAAGGTCGAAGACACAACTTCACCCTTCACTGAACGCTGCATGTCGGTCACTTCTTCCGGACGCTCATCGATCAGCAGAACGATCAGATAGCATTCTGGATGATTAGCAGTGATGGAATGGGCAATATTCTGCAGCAGAACCGTTTTACCGGTACGTGGCGGCGCAACGATCAAACCGCGCTGACCTTTACCGAGTGGTGCCACCAGATCGATAACACGCGAGGAAAGATCCTTTGAGGTTGGAACATCCAGTTCCATCTTGAAACGCTCATTAGGATAGAGCGGTGTCAGGTTATCGAAGTGAACCTTGTGCCGGATCTTTTCAGGATCGTCGAAATTGATCGAATTGACCTTCAACAGCGCGAAATAACGTTCACCTTCCTTCGGACCACGGATCGGGCCCTCAACTGTATCACCGGTCTTCAGAGAGAAGCGGCGGATCTGCGAAGGGGAAATGTAGATATCGTCAGGGCCTGGCAGGTAGTTGGCGTTGGCGGAACGCAGAAAGCCAAAGCCATCCTGCAGAACCTCAACAACACCTTCACCGATAATCTCGATATCCTGGCTGGCGAGAACCTTGAGAATAGCGAACATCAGCTCCTGCTTACGCATGGTACTGGCGTTTTCCACCTCGAGGGATTCCGCAAATGTCAGCAAATCGGTTGGGGATTTGCTTTTGAGTTCTTGAAGCTTCATTTCAGCCATGAAGAGAAGACCGTTTCAGAGATTAAGAAATAATAGGGGAGGGGCGTGCTGAAAAATTCGGTACTGGGTGAGTGACCCGCATACGACGGAACAAGACACATGCCACGAAGATGAGTATGCGGAAAATAGCGACTGAATTAGAACCCTGCAAGAGAAAAGCACCAATTCCGCGAAATTTATAAAAATATGAGCAGATCAAAACGGTTTCACAACCACAAGTATGACGATGATGATCATCAACACGGTTGGAACCTCGTTTAACAACCGCCAGTGTCGGGCGCTGCGGGTATTTTGATCACGGGCAAAAGCACGCACTGCCCGACTGAAATAGACATGTGTTGCCGTCAGAAACACAACGGCAAGGATTTTGGCGTGTAACCAACCGCCGGAAAAGCCGTAAACGCTCCAGGCTAGATAAAGACCCAGCATCCAGGAAATCATCATGGCCGGGTTCATGATCAGCTTGAGAAGCCGCCATTCCATGATCTTAAATGTTTCTGATTGCTCTGAGCCCGCCGGCGCATCTGTGTGATAGATGAACAGGCGGGGCATATACAGCAAACCTGCCATCCAGGAAATGACGGCAATGATGTGCAGTGCCTTGATCCAGAGATAAGTTTCATCGGGACCGATCCAGTAAAGCAGACCGGCAAAGCAAGCAAAAGCGGTCAGCGCCGCAGCAACACGCAGCTTCGTTTTTCGACCCGCGGAGGCAGATATCTGTCGCTCATCACTCATCGTTTGAAACCACGCACACGGCTTACCAGCTTCGTTACATTATCGGGATCAGCCTGAGGGGTGATGCCATGCCCAAGATTGAAGATCAGCGGGCCATTTCCGAGAGCCTGCAGGATGGCATCAATACCGTCTTCCAGGGCTTTACCGCCAGCCACCATCAGCATTGGATCAAGATTGCCCTGCACAGGCCCGTCCTTTTGCAGCTCCTGCGCAAAGGACAGAGGAACGGACCAATCGAGGCCAATCGCATCAGCACCGGTCTTGGAGCGGTAATCTTTCAGCAAAACACCGGCACCCTTGGCAAAGGCAATGATCTTGGCTCCAGGCCGGCGATTGCGAACCGATGTTATGATGCGCCGAACCGGTTTGACCGCATATTCTTCAAATTCCTTTTCACCAAGCACGCCTGCCCAGGAATCAAAAATCTGAACGGCGTCCGCTCCGGCATCAATCTGCGCCACCAGATAATCCGCCGAGATATCAGCCAGAATGGCAAGCATCTCTTCCATGGCCTTTGGGTTGTTATAACCGAAAAGCCGCGCAGGTGCCTGATCTGGCGTGCCGTGACCAGCAATCATATAGGTCGCAACAGTCCAGGGAGCGCCACAGAAGCCGAGCAACGTGGTTTCCTGGGGTAGCTCTGCCCTCAACCGCTTTACCGTGTCAAAGACCGGGCAGAGATGAGGAAGAACATCCACCTTCGAGAATGAAGCTATGTCCGATACCTCGATTGGGTCCATGGCTGGTCCCTTGCCTTCACTGAAAGTCACATTGCGCTTCAAAGCATCGGGAATGACCAGAATATCCGAGAACAGAATGGCAGCATCCAGACCAAAACGACGGATGGGTTGCAAGGTCACTTCCGTGGCCAGTTCCGAATTATAACAGAGGTCTAGGAAACTTCCGGCTTGCTGGCGCGTTTGCCTGTATTCGGGAAGGTAACGACCCGCCTGTCTCATAAGCCAGATAGGAGGAGGCGTCAGCGTATCTCCATTTAGAACTTTTAGCAGACGGCGTTCAGCCATGGATCCACACCTTTCCAAAATTTAAAAAAAGAGATTCTTAGAATTTTCTTATTCTTAGAGTCAGTGAGTATCAGGAATTAAAAACACCTCAAGCCTTACCCATAAAAAGCTGATCAATCACAACTGTTGGGAATGGGATTAATCCAAATTGCTTAGATTTGTGAATAATCAGAAAAATCAAGTATAATCATAGCGTTGACAGGCGTGTTGTGTGTTGTTCTCTGTGGATAACAGTTTCATAAAATTGAACTGCGGCATTTTTTCCCACTAATCCACAAGTCCTCTCAAACGATGTTCGCAAGACCGCTATTTGTGGAAAACTCGACACTTTTCCCGTTCCCGGAAAGGCTGCCTGTCGATAGGATGAAGTCATCCCCACTTATCAACAGGCAGGCAAAAACAACGTGGAGAACCAGAAAAGTTTCTTTCATCTGCATCTGATTTCTGACTCAACGGGAGAGACTCTGCGTTCAGCAGGCCGCGCAGCATCTGCGCAGTTTCATGCAGCAACACCTATCGTCCATGTCTACCCCATGGTCAGAAACCAGAAACAACTGGGCCAGATCCTCGATGCGATCGACAGCGAACCGGGCATCCTGCTCTATACACTCGTCGATGAAGCGCTTTGTGAGTTTCTCGCTCAGCGCTGCAAGGCCATGGATATTCCCTGCGTGAACGTGCTGGAGCCAATTCTCACCACATTCCAGACCTATCTCGGCAAGAAGTCGAAACAACAGGTCGGTGCACAATATGCACTGAACGCCGACTATTTTGGGCGTATCGAAGCCCTGACATTTGCTATGGATCACGATGACGGGCAGATGTCGGAAAGTTACGACGAGGCCGACGTCGTCATTATCGGCATAAGTCGCACGTCAAAAACGCCAACCAGCATCTATCTTGCAAACCGGGGTATCAAGGCGGCAAATATTCCAGTCGTGCCAGGTGTTCCTTTGCCTGATAGTCTTTATGCCGCCACGAAACCTTTGATCGTCGGATTGATCGCGACATCGGACCGGATTTCGCAAATCCGCGAAAATCGCGAACTGGGCACCACAAATGGGTTCGATCCTGGCGGATACACCGACCGGGCAACCATTATGGAAGAACTGAAATATGCGCGCTCGCTCTGCGCGCATAACAACTGGCCAGTGATTGATGTGACCCGTCGATCCATCGAAGAAACGGCTGCAGCGATCATTGCCCTGCGTCCACAGCTACGGTAAGCGGCGATGAGATGTATAAACCGTCACCGATCTGTACGTTGGAGATACGCATGAAACCGGCATTGATTCTGGCGTCGTCCAGTTCGTCTCGTCAGACTCTCATGAGAAATGCAGGCTTGGAATTTACCGCTCAGGCTGCAGATATAGATGAGCGCCTTATTGAGGCACCACTGCAGGAAGCGGGTAGTACCCCGGATCAGACTGCACTGGAACTCGCAAAGGCAAAAGCCCTTGCTGTCTCTGCTCTCCACCCAACGGCAATTGTCATAGGTTGTGACCAGACCATGTCACTTGGTCCGAGAATCTATCACAAACCAAAAGACATGGCTGAAGCAGCTCAGCATCTTTTGTCTTTATCCGGCAAAACCCATCGTTTGAATTCAGCTGCTGTTATTGCACAAAACGGACAAGTGCTCTGGCAGACGGTAGCACATGCCAATTTGTCGGTTCGGCAATTAAGTGAAGATTTTGTCGCCACACATCTGGAAAGGGTCGGAGACAAGGCCTTGACCAGTGTTGGAGCCTATCAACTTGAAGGTGAAGGAATCCAGCTATTCACTTCAATAGATGGTGACTATTTCACCATTCTCGGTTTGCCGCTGTTGCCACTTTTGGAAGTGTTAAGAAAATTTGGGGTCATAAATGTGTGATTCACGTGAAACATTAACCATCAATGCTTTCGTTGCCGGCTATCCAATCAAGCATTCGCGATCTCCACTGATCCACGGTCACTGGTTGAAACAGTTTGGAATTGATGGTTCCTATAATGCCGTTGAGGTGCATCCTGATAATTTCAGAGAATTTCTGAGCAAGGTCAAATCGGGTGAGGGCGGTTTTGCCGGTGGCAATGTCACAATTCCTCATAAGGAAACAGCTTTCCAATGCGCCGACAAACCCGATGAATTGGCCACTGAGCTTGGCGCCGCCAACACGATTTGGGTGGAGGAAGGAAATCTCTGCGCCACCAACACGGATGGGCATGGATTCATCGCCAATCTCGATGAACGTCATCCCGGATGGGATAGAGCCGGCAAGGCTGTTGTTCTTGGAGCAGGGGGAGCAAGCCGAGCCATTATCCAGGCACTGCGCAATCGTGGCCTCAAAGAAATTCATGTCCTCAATAGAACGGTCGAGCGGGCCCAAGAACTTTCCGACCGGTTCGGCGAAAAAGTTCATGCGCATTCCATGGCTGCCTTGCAGGAAACAATGCAGGGCGCTGGCCTCTTTGTGAACACCACGTCGCTTGGCATGGACGGAAGCGAAATTCCCGATTTTGATTTCTCGCCATTGGCGTCAGGTGCTGTGGTGACTGACATTGTTTATGTGCCGCTGACAACGCCTATTCTGAAGATCGCTGAGCAACAGGGTTTTGCGATTGTCGATGGACTTGGTATGCTGTTGCATCAGGCAGCACCCGGTTTCGAAAAGTGGTTTGGTGTTCGCCCGCAGGTCGATGAAACCCTGCGCTCGCTGATAACAGCCGATATGGAGAAACACGCATGATTGTGGTCGGGCTGACCGGTTCGATTGGTATGGGCAAGTCGACAACTTCTGGCCTGTTCGCCAATGCCGGAATTCCCGTCAACGACTCCGATCGCAATGTGCATGCGCTTTATTCGGGTAAAGCCGTTGAGGTCATCGAACAGGCTTTTCCCGGTGTCACTCAAAATGGTTCGGTTGATCGCCAAAGGCTCGGTGAAGAGTTACGGAAGAATCCGGCTAATTTTAAAGTGCTTGAGGCCATCGTTCACCCCTTGGTTCGCGAAATTGAGACCGAGTTTCTGCAGACACAGAAAGCCGCGGGGCAGGATATCGTTGTGCTCGACATACCCTTGCTGTTTGAAACCGGGGCAGAAAGACGCGTTGATAAAATTGTCGTAGTCACCTGCGATTCGCTGATCCAGAAGGAGCGGGTTCTCGCTCGACCGGGAATGACGGAAGATAAATTTGCAATGATCCTGTCACGCCAGATGCCCGATGCACAAAAACGGGCAAGAGCTGATTTTATAGTCGACACTGGAAAAGGGCTCGAGGCAGCGCGCAAGCAAGTCGGTGAGATTCTCAGGGAACTGCGTGGACAGGTAAAAAAGGATAATGCTGGTGCGTGAGATTATATTCGATACGGAAACAACGGGGCTGGAATCGAAGAATGACCGTATTATTGAAATTGGTGGCATCGAGCTGATCAACCATTTTCCGACAGGTCGCACGATCCATCTGTATATCAATCCGGACGGTCGCAAAGTTCACCCAGACGCTTTGGCGGTGCATGGCATTAGTGACGAATCTTTGGTTGATAAGCCAAAATTCTCCGAGGTCGTGGATCAGATACGGGAGTTTTTCGAAGGCGCGAAGTGGGTTGCTCACAATGCCACCTTCGATATGGGGTTCATCAATGCAGAATTTGCGCGCATGGGCATAGAGCCGGTAGCACCCGATATGGTGCTTGATACCCTGGCAATGGCCCGTCGCAAACATCCGATGGGGCCAAATTCGCTGGATGCGCTTTGCCGTCGTTATGGCATCGATAACTCCCGTCGCGAAAAGCACGGCGCGCTTCTCGATTCCGAACTGCTGGCCGAAGTCTATATCGAGATGATTGGCGGGCGTCAGACCGCACTTGGTTTTGGCTCCACGCAACAGGTAACAGTGCAGCAGGACGAGACAGATGATCGCCAGATGGACGAGCCACTTTCAAGGCCACGTGTTTTGGCACCACGACTTTCTGCGCAAGAAGCCGACGCACATGCCAAGCTTGTAACTTCGATGGGTGATAAAGCTCTTTGGAGCCGCTACAACTAAGCCAAATTGAAAATGACAATGGGTCTCGCGGAGGACGCTGGAACTCATATTTTTGAAAATGGCTTGCGCCAACAAGGCGATCACGAGGTTTTGAAATCGAAAATTTCGGTTCTCACGCCAGACCAATGCTTGTCATAAGCTCAAACAAAAAGCCCGCGGCGATAACGCAGCGGGCTTTTTTGAATTTCATATCTCAAACCGAAATCAGTTTGTAACTTCAACCTTAGAACGTGCCTGCTCTTCAGCAACACGCTGCGCAAACATCTGCGCGAAATCGATAGGATCGATCATCAGTGGCGGGAAGCCACCATTGCGTGTCACATCAGCAATGATCTGGCGTGCAAACGGGAACAGAAGGCGCGGGCACTCAATGAAGAGAACCGGAAGCATATGTTCCTGCGGGAAACCGGTGATGCGGAAAACGCCGCCATACACCAGTTCGGCTGCGAACAGAACCTTGTCGCCATCCTTGGCTTCAGCGTTCAGCGTCAAAACCACGTCGAAGTCGGAACCGCTAATAGGGTTCGCATTGACGTTGACATTGATGTTGATGGCAGGAGCACCCTCGCGGGCCTGCAAGGAACGGGGAGCGCCGGGATTTTCGAACGACAGATCCTTGATGTACTGGGTCAGAATATTCAGGGAAGGGCTGGCTCCGCCCTGCGCGCCATTTTCGGTGGTCATGCTTTTTCCTCGCGGATTGAATGTGACTGGCCATCTATCATTTCGAAACAGGGCTTACAAGCCTTCAGCCACGGGGACCGTTGTTTCCGGGTCCATCAAGATGATCTATGTCAGGGCCTTTGCGCCATGGGCTGTTGTCATTGGGCTGGTCGCGGTGAAAGTCCGTATCATCGAGATCAACGACATTGGGTCGTGACGAGGGGCCATTCGGATTTGCGTTCCAGCGACGACCCTGGCTGAAATTGCTGGCAACAACAATTCTGTTTGAGAATCTGGACCAGATGAATTTCCGCACGAACGGCAACAGCAACAGCAAACCGATGATATCGGTGATGAAGCCGGGCAGGAAAAGCAGAACGCCGGCAAGGCCCAGCATAACGCCCTGCACGATATCTTCCGCCGGCGCTGTGCCGCTCTGCTGGCTCGCGGAAAGTTTACGGAACATGCCAAGGCCAATACCACGCAGGATCATCAGACCTGCAAATGCGCCGAAGATGACAAGTGCCAGGGTTGCCCACAGTCCTATTGCCTTGCCGACAATGATGAAGCCGGCAATTTCAAAAATCGGCATCAGAATGACGAAGAGGGGCAGGAGTGGAAAACGCATTATTCTCGCCTTGCGTGTGAGTTATCTCGTAGCCGGGGGTATAACGCCCATACCGCCGATTGCATCTGTCTATTTGAATGAGTGACAGTTCAGACTATATGATGTTTCATGATGTGGATTTAAATGGTGGTTTTGGCGAAACATGGGTTCAAGCGATTTCATAACATTATTCTTCCTCGTTGCGGCTGTACTGATCTTTCTTCAGTTACGCAGTGTTCTTGGCCGTCGTACAGGGAATGAAAAACCGCCATTTGATCCCTATAGCGCCAAGGATGCTGCACGTGGCCCTGGCAGCGATGATGGCAAGGTCGTCACTCTGCCGCGCCGCGATGGTCGTGATGAGGATGAGCGCTTCGCTGAAATCGATGCTTTTGCAAAGCCCGGCACGGATCTGAACGAATCACTTCGTGAACTTCTCAAGAGCGATCCGTCTTTCCGCCCGAAGGAGTTCCTGAACGGCGCGCGCATGGCTTATGAAATGATTGTCATGGCATTTGCCGATGGTGATCGTAAAACACTCAAGAACTTGCTGTCGCGGGAAGTCTATGACGGGTTCAATGCTGCGATCACTGAACGTGAAGCGCAGGGCGAGGTCGTGAAGTCGACCTTTGTCGGCATTGAAAAGGCCGATATTCTTCAGGCCAGTATTCGGGATGAGGAAGAACAGATCACGGTTCGCATTGCCAGCCAGCTTATTTCGGCCACTTATAACAAGGACGGTGAATTGGTGGACGGCGATGCTGACGGTGTTTCCGAGGTCAATGATATCTGGACTTTTGCACGCGATGTGCGTTCTAAGGATCCGAACTGGAAACTGGTTGCTACTGAATCCGAACAATGAGTGCCGAAGGCCGGAACTTCTCGCTAAGAGAATTGACATTTGCGGATATGCCGGGCTGGCAAGGGGACGATCCGCGCCCCTTGCTGGAAGGCATGGCTGCATGTCTTCGGCATCTGCGGTCAGTCAAACCTTACCGCACTGGATCTCTTGGACTGTCGAGTGATGATCTTCTGCCGCTTCTTCAAGCGGCAGAAACATTTCAGCCGGCAAGTGCCGCTGCTGCACGTGAGTTTTTTGAGCAGCACTGTTCGCCCTTTTTAATTCTCCCCAAGGCCACGCAAAAAGGTTTTGTCACCGGCTTCTACGAGCCGGAGGTTGAAGTATCCGCTGTTCCTGACGATGTCTGGAAGTATCCGTTCTACAATCGCCCGGCGGATCTGATTGATCTTGATGTAGACAATCGTGCCGCCCATATGGACGAGTCTTACATGTTCGGGCTCGATGGAAAGAACGGTGTCGATTTTTATCCTGATCGCCAGGCCATCGATCAGGGATATTTGCAAGGCAGGGACCTGGAGATTGCCTGGGCGAAATCAAAGGTCGACGTGTTTTTTGCCCACGTGCAGGGAGCTGCACGTTTAAAGTTTCCCGATGGCAGCATGAAGCGCATTACCTATGCGGCGAAGGCTGGCCATCCGTTTTCCGGCATTGGCCGGCTGTTGATCGATCGCGGTTGCATCGATCCGGCTGTGGTGTCGATGCAGTCAATTCGCGCATGGCTCGCTGAAAACCCTGATCTTGTCGACCAGGTGCTGTGGCATAACCGCTCCTACATCTTTTTCAGGGTTGCCGATGTTTTTGATGAAAGGCTGGGACCTGTTGCTGCGGCAAAGGTGCCGCTGATCCCAGGTCGGTCCCTGGCGGTTGACCGTACCATCCACACATTCGGTTTTCCCTTCTTTATTCGTGCAGGAGGTTTGACACATCTGGATGATGGGCAATCATTTGCAAGACTGATGTTGGCGCTTGATACCGGATCGGCGATTGTCGGCCCGGCCCGTGGCGATGTTTTCACCGGCTCGGGTTATCTGGCTGGTGAACAGGCGGGGACCATCCGTGCTGATGCGGATTTTTACATTCTGCTGCCAAAGCAGGCGGCGCAAAGGTACCGACCATGAAAGGTGGTCGAAAGCTCAACCGGGATGAACGCATATTGTGGGGCAAGGTCGCCAGAACGACCCGGCCCGTTTCCGGTCGGCTTGAAGACTTTGAATTTGAAGATCCTGAGGAACCTGCGCCGTTTGCATCACCGCCGGAAAAACCAAAGGCACAATTCCCGAAAATGATCATCGAGGAAGTGCCGGTAGATCCTGCTATCAAGACAAAAGCCGGTCGTGTTCACCATCCGCTGGAAAAGCCAGTCAAACGAAAACTGACCCGCGGGCATTTGCCGCTTGAAGGTCGTATTGATCTGCACGGCATGGTTCAGAGCGAGGCCCATGCGATTCTGCTTGATTTTCTGATCCGTGCCCATGAGCGTGGCATGCGCCATGTTCTGGTGATTACCGGCAAGGGACGGTCGATGGGCAGCGATGGCGCGTTGAAGCGTGCGGTGCCGTTGTGGTTTTCCAAACCGGAATTTCGTTATCTGATTTCATCCTATGAAGATGCTTCGCGCAATCATGGCGGTGACGGTGCTCTTTATGTCCGTTTGTCCCGGGTGAGGGGAGATCGCCTATGACGCCCTTTGCAGAGGCCGTTCGTCTATTGAGAGAGCGCAAAGGCGTGACGCAGAAACAGATGGCCTATGCCATTGGTGTTTCGCCCGCCTATCTCTCGGCCCTTGAACATGGAAAACGTGGCAAACCCAGCTTTGATTTTCTCCAACGCGTCGCCGGCTATTTCAACATTATCTGGGATGAGGCAGAGGAGCTTTTTTCCCTTGCTGGTGTGTCGGACCCAAGAGTGGTGATCGACACATCAGGCATGCCGCAGGAATATACCGCCTTTGCCAATGCTCTTGCCAAGGATATTCGCCATTTGCCATCATCCGTGCTAAATGAGCTGTCAGATGTTCTGCAACGGAGCCGGACGGCTGGATAAATGCCTCTATCCCCGGAATTATGCGGGGTAGAACAGTTACCGGACTTTGGATGTTGCCCTAAAATTTCTATAGTCGCGGGTCAGGAATCTGGTGATTCGCAGAGACCCCGTCTGCCACCGACAAATTTGGAAAGACTATTCATGACCGAAACACCGTCAGGCGAAGTTGGCGCAACCCCTGAATATGGCGCCGATTCGATCAAGGTTCTCAAGGGTCTCGATGCCGTGCGCAAGCGCCCTGGCATGTATATCGGTGATACCGACGATGGCTCTGGCCTGCACCACATGGTCTATGAGGTTGTCGATAATGCCATCGATGAAGCACTGGCCGGCCACGCTGATATTGTCACGGTGACGTTGAACGCTGATGGTTCGGTCACAGTGACCGATAACGGTCGCGGCATTCCGACGGATATTCACAGCGGTGAAGGGGTTTCCGCCGCAGAAGTTATCATGACCCAGCTGCATGCTGGCGGAAAGTTTGACCAGAACTCCTATAAGGTGTCCGGTGGTCTGCACGGTGTGGGCGTGTCGGTTGTGAACGCCTTGTCGGTCTGGCTGAAGCTGCGTATTCGCCGCAATGGCAAGGTGCATGAAATTGCCTTCACCCACGGTGTTGCTGATGCGCCGCTGAAAGTGATCGGTGATTATGAAGGCCGCTCGGGCACGGAAGTGACCTTCCAGCCAAGCACGGAAACCTTCTCCCATATAGAATTTGACTACAGCACGCTCGAACACCGTTTGCGCGAACTGGCGTTCCTGAATTCGGGTGTACGCATTCTTTTGACCGATAAGCGTCGCCCTGAGATCAAGCAGGAAGAGATGCTCTACGAGGGCGGTCTGGAAGCCTATGTGCGTTATCTTGACCGCGCCAAGAAATCGCTGGTCGACAAGCCGATCTTTATCAAGAGTGAAAAGGACGGCATCACGGTTGAAGTGTCCATGTGGTGGAATGACAGCTACCACGAAAATGTTCTTTGCTTCACAAACAACATTCCGCAGCGCGATGGCGGCACGCATATGGCCGGCTTCCGTGGTGCGTTGACGCGTCAGATCACTTCCTATGCGGATACCTCGGGTATCACCAAAAAGGAAAAGGTCAGCCTGACCGGTGACGATTGCCGCGAAGGCTTGACGGCTGTTCTGTCCGTCAAGGTTCCTGATCCGAAGTTCTCGTCGCAAACCAAGGACAAGCTGGTTTCGTCGGAAGTACGTCCGGTTGTCGAAGGTCTGGTCAACGAGGCTCTTTCGACATGGCTGGAAGAACACCCGACAGAGGCCAAGGTTCTGGTCGGCAAGGTGGTTGAAGCTGCCGTTGCCCGTGAAGCTGCTCGCAAGGCGCGCGAACTGACCCGTCGTAAAGGTGCGCTCGATATCGCATCCTTGCCAGGCAAGCTTGCTGACTGCTCCGAACGTGATCCGGCCAAATCAGAACTTTTCCTCGTCGAGGGTGACTCCGCTGGTGGCTCAGCCAAGCAGGGTCGTTCGCGTGAATCACAGGCCATCCTGCCGCTGCGTGGTAAAATCCTCAACGTCGAGCGTGCACGCTTCGACAAGATGTTGTCCAGCCAGGAAATCGGAACGCTGATCACTGCACTCGGCACGTCGATCGGCAAGGATGAGTTCAATCCTGACAAGCTGCGTTACCACAAGATCATCATCATGACCGATGCTGACGTGGACGGCGCGCATATTCGTACACTGCTTTTGACCTTCTTCTTCCGCCAGATGCCGGAACTGATCGAACGTGGCCATCTCTACATCGCCCAGCCTCCGCTTTATAAGGTGATGCGTGGCAAGTCCGTGCAGTATCTGAAGGACGAAAAGGCGCTGGAAGATTACCTTGTGACCATGGGTCTCGAAGACGCAACCCTGACGCTTGGTTCGGGTGAAGTTCGTGCCAGCCAGGACTTGCGCGAGGTTATCGTCGACACATTGCGATTGCGCTCTCTGATCGACGGTCTGCATTCACGTTATAACCGCAGCGTTGTAGAACAGGCGGCAATTGCCGGTCTGCTCAATGTCGAGCTTGCTGCGGACAAGAGCCGCGGTGAAGAAATTGCCGGCGAAGTGGCACGTCGTCTCGACATGATTGCTGAAGAAACCGAGCGTGGCTGGACCGGCCACGTGACCGAGGAGGGCGGTTTCCGTTTCGAACGTATGGTTCGCGGCGTGAAGGAAGTCGCCATGCTGGACATGAACCTGATCGGTTCGGCCGACGCTCGTTATATCGACCAGCTGTCTGTTCGCCTGGCAGATATCTATCGCGTTCAGCCAGTCCTCACGCGCAAGGAAGGCAATATTACCATTTCAGGTCCACGTGAATTGCTGGATGCGATCTTCGCATCGGGCCGCAAGGGGCTGTCCATGCAGCGCTATAAGGGTCTCGGCGAAATGAATGCCGAGCAGCTCTGGGAAACCACGCTGGATCCGAATGTTCGTTCGCTACTGCAGGTCAAGGTGGCGGATGCAACAGATGCCGATGGTTTGTTCTCGCGTCTGATGGGTGACGAGGTTGAACCACGTCGTGACTTCATTCAGGAAAATGCGTTGAGCGTTGCCAACCTGGATATCTGATCAAGGGCTGCCTCTTTGGCCAATGGTCAAGGATTCACGTGAAACCATCAAAAAATCCCCGGGCTGGTTCCGGGGATTTTTATATCGTCAGTTTTTGAAATTCGGCAGAACCCGACTTTCAAATCCGATGGAAGAGCATCAGTCGGCTTTTCCCGTAAATTTGCCTTTGAAAGCAACCTCGGCTAGCGGCAGACGTCCACTTGGCACTTCACGTTCTTTGAGATCGTCGGGCAGGGTGTCTTTGCTGGCAATCTTGCCGAGCGCAACCGCTGCCTCGACCTGATAACCCTCCGGAATATCCAGGGCCTCAAGTGCCTTGTCGCGGTAAATGCCACCCATGCCATGGGCATGGTAACCCAAGAGCTGCGCCTGCATGGCCATTGAAAACCAGGCAGCACCTGCATCAAAGGAATGCGTCGCAGACGGCTTCTTTTCGCCTTCACGGGACATATTGTAGCTGCGTGACACAACGAACAACAGCGCAGAAGCCTTTTCGACCCAGCGTTTGTTACCGTCCATCAGCAGGTCGAACAGGACAGGCCATTCGTCACTACCATTATGGGCGTAGATAAAACGCCATGGCTGAAAATTGGAGGCGGATGGCGCCCAATGCGCCGCATCGAGAATGGTCAAGAGATCATCCACCGGCATAACCTCGCCAGTAAAGGCACGCGGTGACCACCGTTCCAGAAAAAGGGGATCGACAGGGTGTTCCGATTGGCGGGAATTGGCTTTGGTCATCGTGACGCCTTTCATGGGTTAGGCCCAGAACCTATTCAATTCTTGCGACATGCGGCAGTGTTTTTTTGTCGAGATTAAAAACATCGGCAATAGGCGTGGTGGACTTTCTCAAACAGGCAACTGAGCCTGCATCCCGCGGACGCAGGCATGAAACTAGACCATCCATTATGTGTGAAACCTCGGTCATCACGGAAAAAAAGCAGTCTATTTTCCTGATGTGACCTTAAAGATATCATCTTTCTGTATGGTATTTTTCATCACGCAAATGCGGTGAAGGGGTGACAAGGATAAATAGTTCGTTCATATATGATCTATCTTGTCTGACAACCGGGAGGATTCCTATGAAATTGATGCGTGTTGGCCCAGCAGGCCAGGAAAAGCCGGCTATTGTAGATAGCGAAGGTAAGGTCCGCGATTTGTCGGCCCATGTGAAGGATATTGGTGGCGAAGCGATTTCGCCGGAAGGTCTGGCAAAGATTGCCGCTCTGGATCTGTCCACGCTGCCAGTTCTCGAAGAAAGCCGTATTGGCGCTTGCGTTGCTGGCACCGGTAAATTCATCTGCATCGGCCTGAACTTCTCCGACCACGCTGCCGAAACCGGTGCTGCGGTTCCTTCCGAACCGGTTATCTTCATGAAGGCAACCTCTGCCATCGTCGGCCCGAACGACAATGTCGTTATTCCGCGTGGCTCTGAAAAGACCGACTGGGAAGTTGAACTCGGCGTTGTTATCGGCAAGACCGCAAAATACGTCTCCGAAGCTGATGCGCTGGATTATGTTGCCGGTTACTGCGTCAGCCACGACGTTTCCGAGCGCGCCTTCCAGACCGAACGTCAGGGTCAGTGGACCAAGGGCAAGTCTTGCGACACCTTCGGCCCAATCGGCCCATGGCTGGTAACGAAGGACGAAATCACCGATCCGCAGAACCTCGGCATGTGGCTGAAGGTCAATGGCGAGACTGTACAGAACGGCTCCAGCAAGACCATGGTTTATGGTGTTGCCAATGTCGTATCTTACCTCAGCCAGTTCATGTCGCTTCATCCGGGCGATGTTATCTCCACCGGCACACCTCCAGGTGTAGGCCTTGGCATGAAGCCACCGCGCTTCCTCAAGGCTGGCGACGTTGTTGAGCTGGGCATTGAAGGTCTCGGCACACAGAAGCAGACATTTGTCGCTGACGTTTAAGCTGTCGAAACACCGCATGCCGCGCAAAAATGTTCAGCGATTTTGCGGTCACGACATGGTGTGAAACAACAAAAGCCCGGGGTCATCTCCGGGCTTTTGTTTATCCGTCATCTCGCATCCGGCCTGCGCAACGGACGGGATGCAGTTTTCCTTGGCGCGAATGACCTCGAATCGGTTATGAAACAGCATGTTTTCCCTGTTGAGAAAATCTCGCACACCAGCCAAGCCCAAAGCCCCACTTCAGCGTATGCATGATGTGGCTGGCAGAAGCCTGCCTTTGGTGATCAAGGAAAACCTCCGCGCCACGCGTATCACGCTGCGTATCGAACCGGGCGGCAAGGGCCTGAAGCTTACAATTCCCTATGGTCTGCATCACCGGGAAGTGGATGACTTCCTGGAGCGACATCAGGGCTGGCTGAAAAGTCGGCTGGAAAAGCTCGGTCCCGAACAGCATTTGCGTCACGGTGGCATCATCAGTATTCGCGGTATTTCCCATCGCATCGAACATACCGGCACATTGCGGGGTGTCACACAGGCGATCCAAACACCGGAAGGGGAGGCGGTTCTGCGGGTCAGTGGCCTGCCGGAGCACACCGGGCGGCGGATTTCCGCCTACATGAAAAAGGAAGCGCGCGCCGATCTTGAGCGGCTGGTGGCCATGCATGCAAAAACCGTTGGCCGGCCCGTGCGCTCCTTGACCATGAAGGATACGCGCAGCCGTTGGGGATCCTGTTCGTATGAAGGAAATCTCAGCTTTTCATGGCGTATCGTCATGGCGCCAGCCAGCGTCATTGATTATCTTGCAGCCCATGAAGTGGCGCATTTGCGTGAAATGAACCACGGACCAAAATTCTGGGCTCTGTGCAAAGCGCTTTGCCCACACATGGAGGAATCCAAGGCATGGCTCAAACGTCATGGCTCACAACTGCACGCATTGGATTTCAGCTAGTCCTCTCCATGATTTGGCCCACTTTAGCGCGCGTATAACAGACAAGATTACAACTTGGATTCACGTGAAACATATTCTCTCATCCGGATGTCGCGTTTTGGCTCGACTCTTGGATAAAATCATGTCACGTCGCGGCTATGAAACCTGATATCAAGATATGCGGATTGAAGACCTCGGAAGCGGTGGAAAAAGCCGTTGCTCGTGGCGCAAGCCATATCGGCTTTATTTTCTTTGAAAAAAGCCCCCGCAATATTGAACCGGACATCGCCGGACATCTGGCTGATGCGGTGCGGGGACGGGCCAAGATCGTGGCTGTTACGGTGAATGCGGACAATGATGATCTTGACGAGATCATTGCGCTTCTCAAGCCCGATATTCTGCAGCTTCATGGCACTGAAACGCCCGAACGGGTTTTGAACGTCAAGGCAATTTACGGCCTGCCGGTCATGAAGGCACTTTCCATCCGTGATGCCGATGATCTGGTAAGGATCGAACCCTATATTGGGATTGCCGATCGTTTCCTGTTTGATGCCAAGCCGCCAAAAGGCTCGGATCTGCCGGGCGGCAACGGTGTCAGCTTCGACTGGTCGCTGTTGGCCGGTCTTGACGCAGATGTCGATTACATGCTTTCCGGTGGGTTGAACAAAGATAATGTCGCTGAGGCGCTGTCACGCACCGGGGCGAGGGGAATAGATTTGTCGTCAGGCGTGGAAAGCGCGCCGGGTGTAAAGGATTTGGGACTGATCGATGGGCTGTTTGATGCCATCGAAACGGCCGAAAACAAACCGCAGGGAGTTTGAAAGTGAACGAGACGCCAAAACCGAATTCGTTTCGTGCCGGTCCCGATCAGGATGGGCGCTTCGGCATTTACGGGGGTCGCTTTGTCGCCGAAACCCTGATGCCTCTGATCCTCGATCTGCAGGCAGAATGGGACAAGGCCAAGAACGATCCTGAATTCCAGGCGGAACTGAAAAACCTCGGCGCCCATTACACCGGTCGTCCAAGCCCGCTGTATTTCGCAGAGCGTCTGACGGAAGAACTCGGCGGCGCAAAAATCTACTTCAAGCGCGAAGAGCTGAACCACACGGGTTCGCACAAGATCAACAACTGCTTGGGCCAGATCCTGCTTGCCAAGCGCATGGGCAAGACCCGTATCATCGCAGAAACCGGTGCCGGTCAGCACGGCGTTGCCTCTGCCACGGTTGCTGCGCGTTTTGGCCTACCTTGCGTGGTTTATATGGGCGCAACCGACGTGGAACGTCAGGCTCCAAACGTGTTCCGCATGAAACTTCTCGGTGCTGAAGTGAAGCCGGTGACGGCTGGCCACGGCACGTTGAAGGATGCGATGAACGAGGCGCTGCGTGACTGGGTCACCAATGTCGATGACACATATTATCTGATTGGCACAGCTGCCGGTCCACATCCGTATCCGGAAATGGTTCGCGATTTCCAGGCCGTGATCGGTGAAGAAGCCAAACAGCAGATGCTGGAGGCCGAAGGCCGTCTGCCTGACCTGGTTGTCGCTGCTGTTGGCGGTGGCTCTAACGCCATCGGTATCTTCCATCCGTTCCTGGATGACGAAGGCGTCAAGATTGTTGGCGTGGAAGCGGGCGGTAAGGGTCTGTCCGGTGATGAGCATTGCGCATCGATCACCGCTGGTTCGCCGGGCGTTCTGCATGGCAACCGCACCTACCTGCTGCAGGATCAGGACGGCCAGATCAAGGAAGGCCATTCCGTATCCGCCGGTCTCGATTACCCCGGTATCGGTCCTGAACACTCGTGGCTGAATGATATCGGTCGTGTGGAATATGTTCCGATCATGGATCACGAAGCCCTTGAAGCCTTCCAGATGCTGACACGCCTTGAAGGCATTATCCCGGCACTTGAGCCAAGCCATGCACTGGCAGAAGTGATCAAGCGTGCTCCGACAATGGGTAAGGATGAAATCATTCTGATGAACCTGTCCGGTCGTGGCGACAAGGATATCTTTACCGTGGCGAAGCTTCTGGAAATGGGTGCGTAATCATGACTGCTCGTATGGACAAACGTTTCGCCGATCTGCGTGCGATAAACCGCCCGGCACTGATCACCTATTTCATGGGCGGCGATCCGGATTTTGAAACATCGCTTGGAATCATGAAGGCATTGCCGGAAGCCGGTGCCGACGTGATCGAACTTGGCATGCCGTTTTCCGATCCGATGGCGGATGGTCCGGCAATCCAGCTGGCTGGCCAGCGCGCACTGAAGAACGGCCAGACGCTGAAAACCACACTTGATCTGGCGCGTGAATTCCGCAAGCAGGACAATGACACGCCGATCGTGCTGATGGGATATTACAATCCGATCTATATTTATGGCGTCGAAAAATTTCTTGAGGACGCGCTTGAAGCCGGTATCGATGGTTTGATCGTTGTTGATCTGCCACCGGAAATGGATGATGAGCTGTGTATTCCGGCATTGAAACACGGCATCAATTTCATTCGTCTTGCAACGCCGACGACCGACGAGAAGCGCCTTCCTGCGGTTCTCAACAACACGTCAGGATTCGTTTATTATGTCTCGATGAACGGTATCACCGGTTCAGCTCTGCCTGATCCGTCGTTGATCTCCGGTGCCGTCGGGCGTATCAAGACGCACACAGACCTGCCGGTTTGTGTCGGTTTCGGCGTCAAGACAGCCGATCATGCCAAGGCCATTGGTGCAGTTGCCGATGGTGTGGTGGTCGGCTCTGCCATCGTGGCACAGATTGCCGGAAGCCTGACAAAGGACGGCAAGGCGACGGCGGACACTGTTCATGCCGTCACGACACTGGTAAAGGGACTTTCCACGGGCGTCAGAGCATCACGCCTTGCTGCTGCCGAGTAGTATTCGGTACGGACAGCAGAAAGAGTCAGGAGTTTTCAAGTGAACTGGATCACCAATTACGTTCGGCCGCGCATCAATTCCATGCTGGGCCGCCGCGATGTACCGGAGAACCTCTGGATCAAGTGCCCGGAGACGGGCGAAATGGTTTTCCATAAGGATCTGGAAGACAACAAGTGGGTTATTCCTGCTTCCGGTTATCATATGAAGATGCCAGGCAAGGCCCGTCTTGCGGATCTGTTTGATGATGGCGTTTACGAAGCACTACCACAGCCGAAGGTCGCGCAGGACCCGCTGAAGTTCCGCGATTCCAAGAAATATACGGATCGTCTGCGTGACAGCCGCACCAAGACCGACCAGGAAGATACCATTCTGGCCGGTGTTGGTTTGTTGAAGGGCTTGAAGATCGTTGCCGTCGTGCACGAATTCCAGTTCATGGGTGGTTCGCTCGGCATTGCGGCCGGTGAGGCGATCGTCAAGGCGTTTGAACGCGCCATTTCGGAGCGTTGCCCATTGGTCATGTTCCCAGCCTCTGGTGGCGCTCGCATGCAGGAAGGCATTCTGTCTCTCATGCAGCTTCCACGCACCACGGTTGCCGTGAACATGCTCAAAGAAGCCGGCATGCCTTACATCGTGGTTCTCACCAACCCGACCACGGGTGGCGTGACCGCGTCCTATGCGATGCTGGGCGATGTCCATATTGCTGAGCCGGGTGCCGAAATCTGCTTTGCTGGCAAGCGCGTTATCGAGCAGACCATCCGCGAAAAGCTGCCGGAAGGCTTCCAGACGTCGGAATATCTGCTGGACCACGGTATGGTGGATATGGTGGTGGATCGCCACGATATTCCAGATACTCTGGCAAACCTTCTCAAGATCATGACGAAATCGGACGTCGCGGCTCCTGTGAAACAGCAGGCCGTCGTTGTTGATGCCGTTTCTGCCTGATTGCGCTTTTTCATGACCCGTGCGCAGCCTGTTCATCGTCGGGCTGCGCATTTGTATTTTCCGGATTGCGTGTCGGCTGAAAGCTTTGGCTAGCCGATAACGCTTTAGACGCCTGAGGGGCGAATGAACGACATGACGCAGTTGCCCATGAGCGAAGCCGAACTGATCATCGAAAAGCTGATGCAGCTTCATCCGAAGGGTTTTGACCTTTCACTGGAGCGCATTACGGTTCTTCTCGAAAAACTGGGCAATCCGCACAAACGCCTTCCACCGGTCATTCATGTGGCCGGTACAAACGGCAAGGGTTCTGTCACGGCGTTCAGCCGGGCGCTGCTTGAGGCCGCTGGGCTGTCCGTACACGTTCATACCTCTCCACATCTGGTGCGCTGGCATGAGCGTTATCGTTTGGGTGTTCCCGGTGGTCGCGGCCGTTTTGTCGAAGACGCAGTCTTTGCCGACGCGCTGAACCGGGTGGCCGAGGCCAATGGCGGGCAGAAAATCACCGTTTTTGAAATCCTCACCGCCGTAACCTTTTTGTTATTTTCGGAACATCCGGCAGATGTCGCCATCATTGAAGTTGGACTTGGTGGTCGGTTTGACGCAACCAATGTCATCAACAGCCCGGCCGTATCCGTCATCATGCCCATCTCGCTTGATCACCAGCCTTATCTGGGAGACCGCGTCGAGCTGATTGCGGCCGAAAAGGCTGGTATCATGAAAAAGGGTTTTCCTGTCGTCATCGGTCACCAGCAGTTTGATGCCGCTCTTGAGGTTCTGGTCGGCACAGCGGAAAGGCTTTCCTGTCCCACCACTGTCTTCGGACAGGATTACGGTGCGCATGAAGAATTTGGCCGCATGATCTACCAGGATGAATTTGGCCTGTCCGATCTGCCATTGCCGCGCCTTCCTGGCCGTCACCAGCTCGCCAATGCTGCTGCCGCTATCCGCGCCGTTAAGGCGGCCGGTTTCGAAGTCAGCGAACGCATGATGGAAAAGGCCATGCAATCGGTCGAATGGCCGGGTCGCTTGCAAAGGTTGATGGATGGCAACCTTTTCCTGCTGGCGCCGAAGGGTGCTGAATTGTGGGTGGATGGCGGCCATAACCCCGGTGCCGGCGAAGTCATTGCCGAGGCCATGGCAGGTTTTGAAGAAAAACAACCGCGTCCGCTGTTCATCATCGCCGGTATGATCAACACCAAGGATCCCGTCGGGTATTTCAAGGCATTTGCAGATATTGCCGAATATGTCTTTACCGTGCCGATCAGCGGAACGGATGCGGCCATTGACCCGGTCGTCTTGGCCCATGCCGCATTTGATGCCGGACTGACGGCAGAACCGTCGTCATCCATTGCTGAAGCCTTGCAGGAAATCCACGGACGTCTGATGCTGGATGCACCGGCACCACGCATCCTGATTGGCGGATCATTGTATCTGGCTGGAAACGCCCTTTCTGCCAACGGCACATTGACTGACTGACCACTCAGGGATTACCAATTAGATCAGCTCACGGCTTTTTCCCGTGAGCTGGAACCTCTACCCCATCCAAAAGTCGTCTGAAGGTTGCGCACTGCATATGCGACGGTGCGCGGCAATCCGCGATATGGCGTAATGTATCGCGTAGCGCTGTCAATTCGCGGATTTGTGTGTCTATATCATCGGCCTTCTGATGAAACACCGCACGTGGCAGGTCCGGCAGACCATTGTCGCCAAACATTCCAGCGATTTCCTCAAGAGAAAAACCGGCAGTTTTCGCCAGCGCAATCAGCTTGAGCTGTAAAAGAACCTCCGGTGGAAATTGCCTGCGCAATCCCTTGCGCGATACCGAAGCAATCAGACCGGTTTCCTCGTAATACCGCAGGGCAGAAGGCTTGAATCCGCTGCGTTCCGAAACCTCACCAATATCCAGAAATTTCACGCTTGACCTCAAGTTGGCTTGAAGTGGCAGCATGCGCCTGAATGTTTCAACGAACAAGAGGCAAAAAGAATGGAAAAAACAGAGGACCTGGAGATCAATGTTTTGCAGCCGGCGGTGCTAGTGGCGCTCGCTGTGCCAATGTTGCTGGCGTCATTCGGCACCAGCGTCGCCAATGTCGCTTTACCCGTGCTGGCAACGACATTTGGCGCGCCTTTTGCTGAGGTGCAGGCGGTGGTCGTCGCCTATCTCGCCGCTTTGACAATCACGGTTGTCATCGCAGGTCGGTTGGGGGACAGGTTTGGGCTGAAACCCATGTTGCTGGCCGGTCTCGGCTTGTTTTTTCTCGCCTCCTGCGCCTGCGCAATGTCTCCTGGTCTGGGCTGGCTTATTGCAGCGCGTGCCGTTCAGGGCGTCGGTGCTGCATTTCTGATGACGCTTTCCATGGCTTTGATGCGCCAGATGGCAGACAAAGCACGTTTGGGGCGGGCCATGGGGTTGCTCGGCACGATTTCAGCGCTTGGAACGGCCCTTGGTCCGTCATTGGGTGGGATGATCATTCCACTTTTGGGATGGCGAAACATCTTCTGGCTGCAGGCGCCGCTTTCGCTCCTGGCCCTCGTACTGGCGATATTGGCGCTGCCAGACAGGACCGAGCAGCAAAACACGCCGGAGAGGGGGCTGTGGGCGGTTTTGAACCAGGCGTTGCTGATCAATCTTTTTGTCAACGTTCTGGTGGCCGCCGTCATGATGGCGACGCTGGTGATCGGTCCGTTTTATCTCGGCCTGCGGCTTGGGCTGGAAGTCAACCAGATTGGATTGGTCATGGCAGTTGGGCCGTTGTTGTCGATCCTGAGCGGAGTGCCGTCAGGCCGTCTTGTCGATGTTTGGGGAAGTCATAGGGTGCTCACAACAGGCCTTGTTCTTCTCGCTGTCGGGTCATTCCTGTTGTCCATTCTGCCAAATATGATCGGGCTGGCAGGTTATCTGTCGTCCATCATGCTGCTGACGCCCGGTTATCAGCTTTTCCAGGCCGCCAACAACACAGCCGCTTTGCGTGACGTTTCAGCACAGCATCGCGGCAGTGTGTCGGGCACGCTCAACCTGTCGCGTAATATCGGTCTTGTGGCAGGTGCGTCAGTGATGGGAATGGTATTTGCCTATGGTGCTGGCACCAGCGATATCATTCATGCCACGCGAGAAGGCATCGAAGCAGGTATGCAGCTTACGTTTCTGACGGCAGGTGCGATGACGAGCATCGCCATTGCCATCATCTACATGGGTCGCTGGGCTGATCAGAGAGGGGCGCGTGCAAACGGCTCGCGTGATTGATTGCAATTGTCCCAAAGAAAAAGCCCGGCAATAACCGGGCTTCATCATCAGAACTTAAAACTTGCTGAAATCAAGCAGCGCCGGAAATCCAGGCAGAAAGCGCGCTCTTAGGCGCAGCACCCACCTTGATGTCAGCCACTTCACCGCCCTTGAACACAGCAAGGGTAGGAATGGAACGAACGCCGAACTGGGCAGCAAGTTCAGGGTTTTCATCAATGTTCAGCTTCGCAACCTTGACCTTGCCAGCCAGTTCATTGGAAATTTCTTCAAGGCTTGGTGCAATCATCTTGCACGGGCCGCACCATTCCGCCCAAAAATCAACAACGACAGGTTCGGAGGATTCGAGAACTTCCGACTGGAAGTTGGCGGTATCGACTTTAACGGTAGCCATCGCGGCTCTCCTTTCAGTGAAGCTTGTTGGCAAGCATGTG
>NZ_DAMDBP010000002.1:155477-194521 GCF_032092815.1 Agrobacterium sp.
CGGATAACAGTTTTCCCGGTATCTCACTTTGTCTTGATCGCGGCAAGGGCCAGTGTCAGTTCTTTCTCATCGAGTGTCACAAGCTTCGCGTTTTCAGTGTAGACCAGCGCACAAATGAAGGTCTTTCCGGGATAAAGCGGCTCCAGAATCCGCTTGTAGATGGCAAGCTGCGCCTTATGGGCGTGGGGCGTGTCAGCATTGTCCCTTGGTGGAACGCGGTTGGTCTTGTAGTCGATCAGGATCACATGATCGCCGTCAACGGCCAGCCGGTCGATACGGCCCGATACTGCATAATCCGTTTTGCCAAGCGTCAATGTTCCCATGATGGAAACTTCGGCGCGGCTGTTGGCAGAAAATGCAGCCTTGAGTTCAGGATTTGAAAACACCGACAGCGTGGTTTCAATCAAACTGTCGCGTTCGCGTTGTGGCCAGAAACGTGCGGCGCGCTCGACATAACGTGTCGCCGCATCGCGTCGCTCGTCTTCTGCAAAGTCAGGCAACATCTGCATCATGCGGTGGATAAGCCGTCCACGCTGCAGGGCAATGCCTGATGATGAGGCTTTTTCGGTGGCAAACAATCGTGATGTGACGATCAGGTCGTCCGCACCATCGTCAATAATCGTACCGGCACCGGATGGGCTGAGCGGACGAGGCAGGTAAGGTTGTGGCGGCAGCGCCTCTGCCAGTGCCGAAGGAAGGACGGGGCCAGCCGGCGGTAAATCCAACGTGCCCTGTTCAACACCTGCGACAGTGCCGCCTTCGCTTGACTGCCACAACAGCCCGCCCCATTCCTCGGCACCATTTTTCAGCGTAACGGATTTGCAGCGTGTTGTATCGGAGGCGAGGCTTGCGGCAATCATTGCATGCCAGCAATCCGGATTTTCCTTTGGTCCGCGATATCCGCAAACGATCAGATGGTCGGCGGCACGGGTCATCGCCACATAGAGAAGGCGGCGATATTCTTCTTCGGCCGAGGATTTAAGGCGTGTTTCATCCGCTTCCGTCAGACTGTTGCTGAACCCCTTGCCGGGCAGCCAGACAGGGAATTTATCTTCGCCGTTTTCTATGAAGCGCAGTTTTGGCAAATGACTGTGGTTGAAGGCTTTGGAGGCGCCGTCCACCAGAAATACCACAGGTGCTTCCAGACCCTTAGACGCATGCACGGTCATGATGCGCACTTCATTGCGCTCCTTGTCCTGCTCGCGTTTAACCTCGGGTGAATCCGTTTCCAAAACCGAGATAAAGGATTGCAGGCCGGGCAGGCCGGCGCGTTCATGGTCAAGCGCAAAGGACAGGAATTCGTCCATCACGTCGCTTGCCTCATTACCGAGGCGGGCGAGGAACAGTTTGCGTCCTTCATGCAGCGCCAGAACCGCGGCAAAAAAGTCATGCACGGTTTCTGTTCTGGAAAGCGTGATGAAGGCCTGCAGTCGCTCCAGTGCGGGCTGGTAGGGAGAGGGGATGTCAGCGAGGCACAACCGTTGCAGATGTTGCCAGACGCTTTCATCATCCTGTCGTTTGGCGGCGATCGCGAAAATATCGTCTTCAGACAGGTTGAACAGTGGGCTTTTGAGCAGCGCCGAAAGCGACAGATCATCCTGTGGCAGCAATACAAAGCGCCCAAGTGCCAAAAGATCCTGGATGGCAATGTGATCCGTCAGGCGCAGGCGGTCGGCACCGGCAACGGGTATGTCGCGGCGTTTTTTCAGCTCCCGCGTCAAGGCGTTGACGAAGGCATGACGCTTGCGCACCAGAACCAGAATGTCACCAGCCTCGATTGGCCGTGTCACACCTTTTTCGGTAATTGTCTGTTTGCCGATCATCTCGCCGATGCGTGAGGCAATGCGCCGGGCGAGCATGGCAGGCGGCGCACTTTCTGGTAGGGAATCGAACGGTGCCGTCCAGTCCTCTTCCGTGTCGGTCTGTTCTGCGGCAATCATGTCCCAAACTTCTACCGTACCGGACTGGCCAATGCGGTTGGAGCGATGCTCCACCGGCTCACCGGTAAAACTGAGGCCTCTGGCATTTTCCTCATTGGAAAAGACCTGATCGACAGCCGACAGCACATCTTCGGTCGAACGAAAGGACAGCGGCAATCGAACAGGATGGAACACCTGTTCGACCGCAAGAACCCGTCTTTGTGTGTCCCGACGTTCCTGCGCAAACCGTTCCGGGCGAGCACCCTGGAAGGAGTAGATGGATTGTTTTTCATCCCCCACCGCAAACATTGTGCGGCGTGTTGCACGTGCGGTGGTGCCATTGAAGAAATCTGCCGCCAGAGACTGGATGATCGACCACTGCACAGGGCTGGTGTCCTGCGCTTCGTCGACCAGAATATGGTCAATGCCCTGGTCCAGCTTGTAGTGAACCCATGCACCGGCGGTGTCGCGATTGAGAAGTGTCGCTGCCCGTTCGATCAGATCTTCAAAATCAAGCTGGCTACGCTGCTTCTTCAAGTCTTCAAATTCACGGATCAACCGTTCGGCCAGCACGAGCGCGGCGCGGGTGGCAGATAGCATGCGCAAGGTGCGATAGCTGTTACGGCAGGCGACAACATGGTCCTTGGCCGCCGCAAAGGCGTCGGGCAGCTCCGGTGCTGCTTTCGACATGGCCTTGTTGAACAGGAAGGCATCGGTTTTCGGTGAGCCTTTTTCGGTAAGGATGGCCGCCTCGACAAAATCCATCCGTTTGAGTGGATCGCTTTCCTTGATCGCCAGCCGCAGCTGATAGGCTACTACCTCGGCTCGGGCGCCACCAACCTCATCGGCAAGCGTCAAATAGGCATCGAGCACCGCACCGCTTAAATATGGCAAGGGCCAAAAGGCTGCCGCTGCATCCTGTTCGCTCATCCCATCAGGAATGGCAAAGGCGCTTCGCAACTTGGCGTCGATACCGCCGTTTTTGTCGGCGGTGGCCAGAAAGGCGTGAATAGGGTTTCGGCTGGCGACAATCGCACTCAGCAGGCTTTCAAGTCCCGTTTCGTCGCCAATATCCAGCACGAAGGCCAGCGCCTGTGCCAGTTCGCTGTCGGCATCGCCAGAAACGGCGGTCAACAGGGCGCGCCGAGCTTCCGCCAGAAGGGTGGAGGCGGCGCGATCATCCAGCACGGAAAAATGCCCGGCAACATTTGCTTCCAGCGGGAACTGGTGCAACAGCGCTTCGCAGAACGCGTGAATGGTCTGGATTTTCAGACCACCCGGTGTCTCCAATGCCCGAGCAAACAACCGCCGTGCCTCGGCCAGTTTCAACCGGTCAGGCTGTTTTCCTTCAATTGTTGCGATGCGCTTTGCCAGATCTTCATCCGGCAAAGTTGCCCATTCCGCCAACCGGTCAAACACGCGGCTCGACATTTCAGACGCTGCCGCCTTGGTATAGGTCAGGCAGAGAATGGCAGACGGCCGGCATCCGTCGAGAAGCAGGCGGATAACGCGCTGCGTCAACACATGGGTTTTGCCAGAACCGGCATTGGCCGACACCCAGGCCGATCCAAGCGGATCGGAGGCACGCGTCTGTTGGCTGACAGTCCAGTCGATCCAGCTTTTTGGATCATCATTGGCCGGGTTATCGGTTTCTGTCTCGTAATGCATGATATCACTCGCCATCGCCGTCTCCCGCTTCTGCGGTAGACCACTCCGAGACCCGCGCAAGATGGTCGTATTCGCCGCCATAGGCCTGTTGCTGTTCCGGAATCAGGCGTGAGGCAAAGCCACGTTCTCCGCGCTGCAGAAGACCGACAAATTTCTCCAGTTGCTCGATGGATTCGATTGCCAGTTCCAGCGCGGATTTGGGCTGCTTTTTACCGGATCGGGTTGAGTGTTCATTGTTGACCTGTTCGGACGAGAACCGCTCGCCCGGCCGCAGGCGTACATAAACGAGGTTTTCCGGTTCCTGATTGCCGACATTGCGAAATGCGCCACCCCTTAATGCAGCGGCTTCCAACGCCAACTGCGGATCAAGCAGCGCGCGGGCCTGTTGCACCGATGGGGAAAGGCCGGTCTTGTAATCGACAATATCGGCAAGGCCGTTTTTCTTCAGGTCGATGCGGTCGGCAATTCCGGTGAGCCTAATTCCAGCACGCGGTATTTCCATGCCGGCAGGCACTTCGGTATAGGTCCGGCGGATGTCATGATGGCGCTGTTTTTCCCAATCGACGAAGGCATTGGCAACGGCAACGAAGCGTTGCCGCCAGACCACATCGATATGGGCAGGCAAATCTTCCGCATCAAAGCAGTCGTTGAGAATTGCGTGCATCGCCTCATAGGATGCGGGCGTTCCGGGAATATGTCCTTCGCTGGTGTAGCGTTCGATAATACGGTGGTAGAGCGTGCCGCGATCGGCAGCGCCCGGGTCGCGGTTGAATTCATCGACCGGGTCAAGTCTCAGAATACGCCGGGCGTAGATCGAGTAAGGATCACGCCGTAATCTGCCCACTTCGCTGAAGGAATAGCTTTTGGGCTGCAATTCAACCGGCGCAATCGGCGAGGGGCGTCTGGCCGGATCTTGCGACAGGCCGCTATCCAGCATCGCTGCCCATTGCCGGTAAGGTTCACCGCGTTCCTTCAGCTTCTTTGCAAATTCGGCTCCGCCCAGTGCCAGCAGGCGCTGCAACCAGCGTGAGGCAACGGACGGTGCCGAACCCTGTCGCAGCGAACGGGTGTAAAATATATCGCGTGTCCCATTGGCCATGTCGAAGTCATGGGCCAGCTGGCCAATGCGGCGTTCTGGCGGTTCCAGCCCAATGGCGGTTTTCATGCTGCGCGACAGGAACGGATTGTTGGTGGTCTGGCCCGGCCAAATACCTTCATTCATGCCGCCAAGGATCATCGTGTCCATGGTTTGCAGGCGGGCTTCCAGAGCACCGAAAATGAACACACGTGGATGGCTCATGGCACGGGGTTTGGTCGATTCGCCCGTCACCAGTGCCATGACGATATCGATCCATTGCGGACCATCGGCGTCGAGAATATCACCACTTTCCATCAGCTCGGCGAGCAGATTGGCGAGCTTTTCGCCAGCTTCTCCGGACCATAGAGCAGCCAGATCGCCATTTTCATCAAGGCAGATGGCTTCCAGCACGCGACCGGTTCTTTCTGCCCATTGAGACAGTGGCAAACGCTCGGTAAGCAATCTGCCCGACCGGCTCTCCCGTAAAAAGGCTGATGTCAGCGGTTCGATGGCTGGCGTGATCTTGGCTGCGAGCTCAGCTGCGTGCACAGCGACGTCTTCCGGCAGTGCGCTTCGCCACTTCGGCGGATGACGGTCGGTACGATGCTGGTCAAGTTGCTCGGTTAGGAGCTCACTGATCGCAGCAATATCAACTTCCTCGGTGCCGCCGCGTAGCGCCAGAAGTTCCAGCCCGGTCATGCCCTTTTCGTGCGCGTCAGCCGTCGTGCCAAACCGTGCAAGCGGATGTTTGAGCAACGAGACGATGGCAACCGGATCGCCCGGTCGCAAAATCGCTTCCAGGGCCAATTGCAGCAATGTCGCCTGTGGTGTCGCTGTCAGTGGTGTACCGGCAGAATCGTCGGCCTCAATGCCAAAGCGGGCCAGCTCGGTTGCCACCCGCCGCGCCAAGGCACGGTCCGGCGTGATGAGGGCTGCCTGTGACTGTGTTCCGTTGCGACCGGGCTTCTCCAGCGCCAGTCTCAAGGCAATGGCAATTGCGGTGGCTTCCTCGCGTTCATTGGCCGTTTCAATCAGGCTTGCATTCTGGAATGCTTCTTCAAAAACGGATTGCGGGTTTTCATCGCGCCAGCGGCCCCAGTCATCGGTCACTTGCGCGGGCGCCATGGCCGCGGAAAATACGATGGCGCGTTTTTCAAGATCCGGGGCAGGGGAAGACAGTGCCTCGACATCGCGTCGCAACACACCAAGTTTCTGCAACAACACGAACAATCCGTATTGCGGATGGGTGCGGCTGGATGGGTCATCCGGATCGGCGGCAATGGCCACCCAGTTTTCCTCCGGCATGGATGTATCAAGACCAGGGAGGACGACAATGCCTTGTCTGAGACGGGAAACGGAAACGATCAGATCGGCCGCTGCCGGAATGGAACCTGTGGAACCCGCGACAATGACCGGGCCACTATCGTCAAGTTTCGAAAGCCTGAGAGCCTCGGCACGCAGAACGGAATTCATGTGACGGCCTGAGGAGGAACGGTTCAATTCGTTCAATCGCGCTGGCCAGAACTGGCTGGCGATTTTCAGGAAGTCCGCGGTGAGTTGCCACCACTGCGCATGTTCGCTGGTATCGAGTTCACCCAGCCGCTCCCAATCCAGCTCTTCGGTGTCCATGGCGTCGATCACCTCGGCCAGTGACCGGGCAAGCCAGATGGCATCGGCAGGGCTGGCCGGTGCAACGAGGGGTGAATCGGAATGCACGGCACGAATGGCATCCGGCAGGCTGTTGCGCCAGGCAAGGATCAGCCGTGCCAGTTCCAGAAGTCGCGCCGTACCGGAAATCGGTGGAGCAAGGTCAAGCAGGGCAGGCGTTTCGGCATCAAAAAAACCGCTGTCATCGTCCGTCTCGCCCAGCGGACGAATAACCGGAAGAATGGCTGATTTGCCGCCCAGAAGATCGACAAATTCCGAGCGCAGGTTACGGGCCGAACGACGGGTCGGCACATAGATTGTCACCCGCGCCAGTGACAGCGGGTCGGTCGGGTCATAGCGATAGTCGGGGGTCAGGCGACCGTCGCACAGGGTCTCGGCTAACGTTTTCAGAAACGGGCTGCCGGCAGCGATGGTGACAATGCGGCGGTGGTGGAGGGATCCGCTCATGCCGCTTCTCCGCCGTTGAAGCGGCGGATGGTCGTTTCTGCAGCTTCAATCGCATCTGGTGTGCCAACGGTAATCCATTCACCGTCCAGCATGGTACCAAACAGACGACCGGCACTTATCGCTCGGTCGAAATAGATGTTGAGGTTAAACGGTTCCGTTGGAGCGTCAGCCAGCAATCGGGAATCCATCGCGATGGCACCGGCATAAACGACCGGATTGTCATCTCCCTCGCGATAACGGCTTAGACGGCCGTCTTCATCGAGGTTGAAATCCTTTTTACCATTATGGCCCGTCGTGTGCTCCAGCTTCACGCAGAGCATGGCCATGTCCATTTTTTCACCGTCGAAGAATCCGGCTAATTTCTGCAGGGCGGTTTGCTCTATGCCATTTTTTTCAAGCCAGAACAGATCGGCATTCATCACCATCACAGGGCCGGGTGGCAGCAGTTTTAACCCCTTTGCCAATCCGCCACCGGAATCCATCAGCCGGTCGCGTTCATCAGAAATCAGAATTTCTGCTCCGGCATATCCAGCCAGATGTCTTTCCATCTGCTCGGCATGATGATGCACATTGATGGCAATGGTCTCTATGCCGGCCTGTGTCAGCGCATCAAGGGCGTAATCGATCATCGGTTTGTTTCCGATAACCACCAGAGGCTTGGGGATGGTGTCGGTAATTGGACGCAACCGGGTGCCAAGGCCCGCCGCCAGAACCATTGCATTGCGAATTGTCATGTTACCCGTTCGGTTCGAGACGTCACTTGTTCAAGCATCGGATGATCCGAAAATCGCGACACGTTTTCCAGCGCGATGCTTTAAAGAATGCCGATATCAGCCTTGATTAACCAGTCCCGCAAGGGGGAAAGCCGATCATTTTTCAAGACGGCTTGCAGATATGTCATCGTGCGCGGCATGTGGCGCATATATCCCGGTTTGCCATCGCGTTGCATCAGCCGCACCCAGATGCCCGCCAGCTTGCAATTGCGCTGCGTCGCCATGATGGCAAAAGCGTCGCGGAATTTCACCTCATCAAAGCCGTCGGACTGCTGGTGGCGCTGCTGGATATAATGCTCAAGCAGCCTGTCTGAAAGCGCTTGCGGTATCGTCACCCGCGCATCCTGCACCAGCGACGCCACGTCATAGGCCGTAGGCCCGATCATCGCATCCTGAAAATCAATAAGACCAACCTTGTCGGTTCCGCTTTTCTCATCACGCCATATGATATTGGGTGAGTGGAAATCGCGCAGCAGCAGATTTTTCTCACTGTCGGCGATTTCATCGATCAGCCCATCCCAGATCGCAAAATAATCGTCCCGTTCGTCCTGGGACGCGGCGGAACCACGTTTCCAGGGCAGATACCAGTCGATCAGCAGCGACACTTCCACTTTCATGGCGGCGCGATCGAATCCGGGTATGGAATAGGTTTCGGTGTTCTCGACTGGTAAAATACCAGGTGTTTTCAAGGCGTGCAGCTTGGCAAGAGCAGAGACGCTTTCGAGGTAACGCTCCGCGATCGGATTGCCCGCCTCATCCAGAACACCATCGCGACCCAGATCTTCAAGCAGCAACAGGCCCTTGTCGATATCTGTTGCGTGAATAGCCGGTGCCGCCAGTCCATTGCTGGCGAGATAATGACCGATTGCGATAAAGGCCGGTGGCGTCTGCGCAATATGGGCGATCTCGGCATAGGTCTTGCCATCCTGAATGATCGCACCCTTGGGCGGTGTCGGCCAGTCCATCAGGATAAGGCCGGGACCATCCTGCGGCAGGATCGTTTCATAGGCGCGTGAGGATGCATCACCGCTCAAAAACCGGCGTTTTGCCGTGCCATGCCCGGCTTTCTGCAAAAAGTCACTGATTTCGATGACACGCTTCAGCCTATCAAGGATGCGGGCAGGGCCGTTTAGCGTCGCAAGACGCCCGCTGCCGGAATGCTCCAGTTGCAACGTGAGCAGGCTTTCTCTGGGCAAATCCTGTTCGGCAATATCAGGCCATTCAATCAGGCAAATGCCGTCTTTCAGCATTTCATCCAGACCAAGCTCATCCAGCTCGCTCACATCGGACAAGCGGTAGAGATCGAGATGATGGACGGGTATGCGCAGCGCATAACTCTGCACGATGGTGAAGGTCGGACTTGGAACTTCAAGCTCGTCGTCTTCTGCCATGGCGCGGATAAATGCCCGCGCCAGTGTGGATTTACCGGCTCCGAGATCGCCGACCAGTGCAACGCAATCGCCAGGTTTCAGGGTAAGGGCGAGTTGCTCGCCCAGCCGCTTGGTATCCGCGTCTTCCGCCAGTGGAATGTGCGTGGTCGCGGACACGTTCAGGCTCATTCCGCAGCGATGGAATGCGGGTTGATGTAGGGCGGGATACGGCAGGTCACGACAGTGCCTTCACCCGGCTTGCTGTCGATATGCACTTCACCCTTATGCAGGCTGACAAAGCTTTCAACGATCGAAAGGCCAAGTCCGGCACCGCTGCGACGACCGCCATTACCGCGACTCGAGAAGCGATCAAACACCGTTTTCAGAACATCTTCCGGAATGCCGGGTCCCTTGTCGGACACCGAGAACACAAAATCGCTGCCATTGCGGTTGCAGGTCAGCAGGATCGTCGAGCCCTCAGGCGCAAAATTGGCCGCGTTGGTCAGAAGCTTGATCAGGATCTGTTTCAGGCGCTGGTGGTCGGCAACCAGGGTTCCGAGCTTCACCGGCGCGGCGATTTCCAGCTCGACATTGCTTTCATGCAGCTTGTCGGTGATCTGTTCGGCCACGTCATCCAGCAAGGCGTTCAGGTCATTTTCGCTGTATTGCAGCTGCATGATGCCGGCATCTACCGTCGCCAGATCGAGAATGTCGTTGACGATGGTCAACAGCACGGACGACGAGGTCGAGATGTGGTCGATATATTCGCCTTGTCGCTCGTTCAGCGTGCCAAGGCCCGGTGTCTTGAGCAGATCGGTGAAACCGATGATGTTGGTCAGTGGTGACCGCAATTCGTAGGACACGTGCTGGACGAAATCATTCTTGAGTTCGTCGGCCTTCAACAGCGCATCGTTCTTTTCCTTCAACGCGCGCTCTGCTCTTACGCTATCAGTCATGTTGACGAAGGTCAGCATGGTCTGCGCGTCCGGCAGCGGAATAATCGCGTAATCCAGCACCAGGCCGGACAGCAGTTCCAGCGTGCCTTGCTTGGACCGTCTCTCATCATCAAAGCTGGTGATGAACTGGCTGAATTCGCGCCAGCCATCCGGCTTTTCATAGGAAGCGGAACAGGCCTTTTCGATGGCCTTGATGTGGGTGCCCGGTTCTGCCTGTTCGGCAGTGACGCCCCACAGTGCCCGGAATGCCGGGTTGCACAGACGAATACGTCCGTCCGCACCAAACACGGCGACACCCTCGGCCAGATGGTCGATGGTTTCACCCTGTACCTTGACCAGCGTATTGTAACGGGTCTGCAGGTCCACCTGTTCGGTGAGGTTTTCAAACACCCAGGTCGCGCCGCCTTGCGGGTGCGCCGTTGCGATAACCCGCAGCGTCTGGCCATTAGGCAAGTGCCAGAGATCGGTCTGTGTGTCGAGCGAACGATAAACGGAAAGCGCAGATTCCTTCCAGCTCTTCCAGTTCAGTTCTTCAGGCAGCTTGCCGGCCAATCGCAAACGGTCAAAAAGTTCGGAATTGTCAGGGTGACCTTCGAGGAACACGATATCGAGTTCCCAGAGACGGGCGAATGCCTGATTATAAAACTGCAGGCGTTGCTGGCCGTCGAAAATCGCCACAGGTGTCGCCAGATGGTCGAGCGTTTCGGCATGGCTTTTCAGTGTGCGCTTCAACTCTTCGCGAATGGCCTCAGCCTGCGACGTATCAATCGCAATACCGGCAGAGCCACCTGGTGTCTTGACATCCACCACATCAAAGAAGGTGCGGTTGCCGTTCACGACAGTAGAAATACGGTCGGAGAACGGAGATTCCGGCGTGGTCACGGCGCGGATTTTCTGACGCGTCACAGTGGTCAGAAGTTCACGCTGTTCCTTGACGGCGTCGGCGGCATTGCTGGAATCAACCGACTTGCCATAGGCATGGTTGACCCACAACAACTGGCCATCGCTGTTGCGCCGCCAGACAGGCTGTTCCAGCGCATCGAGCAGTTCTTCAAACGCATTGATCGAGGAGAGCAGCCTTTCGCGCTCAATCCGCAATTCAGCCAGTTCGGCGCGCAGATTGCTCAGCGCAATGAAACGAGCAAATGCCTTGCCGCCGGAAACGCGGCCCTGAACCTCGATAACCTCTTCGCGGTGGGTCTCGATGGTCAGGTCAAAACTTTGTGCGTGGCTGCGCAGCTTTTCAATAGCTTTTTCGAGCTGGCTGGCAGACCCGGATTTCAACCAGCGGCCAAAGGCCAGGAAATCTGCGTCATTTTGTGGTGCGCCCGTCTCGGCCGGAAGCTGGCCGATAAAATCAGGGCGTCTGCCGGTATTTTCCCAAACCACGATACGGCGGCTCTTGTCCGAAATCAGCGCCTGATAGGTGTCGATCTTCTGGTTGGCATCAGCAAGCGCCGTGCGATAGTCGCGGCTTTCCGCTTCGATATTGCCACGCTGGCGAACCAGCCACACAACGGAAAGCAGGCTTGCGGCCAAAACGCCAATAACCATCGAGAAACCGATGGTCTCGCTGGAGGAGAACAGACGTTCTCCATTTTCAATGATGTTGGTTTCCTGCGCTTGTGCAACACCTGCCAGCGCCGTGCCGGACAGGAATGCAACAAAGCGGCCACCAAAAACAGAAACCCTGTTACGGGCGGTACGATAGAATCGCACATACGCGCCGGGCGTTCGTGTCAGGCTGGATTCGCCCACGTCTTTTTGTACCCGCTGAAGCGGATTTTTTCTCTTTACCGACATTCCCGGTCTGTCTCCGTCCTTTGTGCCGCTCATCGACAAGACATCCCATTTTCGCGCGACTTCTCTGCGGAAGCCTCACGAATCAAGAGCTTAAACAATACTGCCTTAGGGAATCTGCGGGAAGGGACTGCGCCAAAAAAGAAATCGCCCGCTTTGTCAAGCGGGCGATCACTATATATTGTGGATAATTTTGATATGGTTAATATCTGTAGTGTTCAGCCTTGAACGGACCAACTTTCGATACGCCAATGTAGTCGGCCTGCACGTCAGAAAGTTCAGTCAGCTTCACGCCGAGCTTCTCGAGGTGAAGGCGCGCAACCTTTTCATCGAGGTGCTTTGGCAGAACGTAAACGTCGTTTTTGTACTCGCCTGGCTTGGTGAACAGTTCGATCTGGCCCAGAACCTGGTTGGTGAACGAAGCCGACATCACGAAGGATGGGTGGCCAGTTGCATTGCCGAGGTTGAGCAGGCGACCTTCCGACAGAAGGATCATGCGGTTGCCCTTGGCAAACTCGATCATGTCGACCTGTGGCTTGATGTTGGTCCACTTGAGGTTCTTGAGCGCAGCAACCTGAATTTCATTGTCGAAGTGGCCGATATTGCCAACAATCGCCATGTCCTTCATCTCGCGCATATGCTCGATGCGGATAACGTCCTTGTTGCCGGTGGTGGTGATGAAGATGTCAGCCGAAGAAACAACGTCTTCCAGACGAACAACTTCAAAACCGTCCATGGCGGCCTGCAATGCGCAGATCGGGTCGATTTCGGTGACCTTGACGCGGGCGCCAGCGCCCTGAAGCGAAGCAGCCGAACCCTTGCCAACGTCGCCGTAACCGCAAACGACAGCAACCTTGCCAGCCATCATCACGTCGGTCGCGCGGCGAATGCCGTCAACCAGCGATTCCTTGCAGCCATACTTGTTGTCGAACTTCGACTTGGTGACGCTGTCGTTGACGTTGATGGCTGGGAAGGGGAGAAGGCCCTTCTTGGCCAGGTCGTACAGGCGGTGAACGCCCGTGGTGGTTTCTTCCGTTACACCCTTGATGGCTTCGCGCTGCTTGGTAAACCAGCCTGGCGATGCCTTGAGGCGCTTCTTGATCTGCGCAACCAGAATTTCTTCTTCTTCAGAACCGGGGTTCGACAGAACATCTTCGCCAGCTTCAGCGCGGGCGCCGAGCAGAATGTACATGGTCGCGTCGCCACCATCATCCAGGATCATGTTGGATGGCTCGCCATCGGTCCACTGGAAGATCTTGTCGGTGTATTCCCAATATTCAGTCAGGCTCTCACCCTTGACGGCGAAAACCGGAATGCCGGCAGCAGCGATCGCCGCAGCAGCATGGTCCTGCGTGGAGAAAATGTTGCACGATGCCCAACGAACGTCGGCGCCGAGTTCCTTGAGGGTTTCGATCAGAACCGCGGTCTGGATCGTCATGTGCAGCGAACCGGAAATGCGCGCACCCTTGAGCGGCTTGGAAGCGCCGAACTCGCTGCGGCAAGCCATCAGGCCTGGCATTTCTGTTTCGGCGATATCGAGTTCCTTGCGGCCAAATGCAGCAAGGTTGATATCTGCGACGATATAATCCTTGGTCTCAGTGCTCATGCGTTTCTCCAGATCAGTGAGGTGCGTTCGCACCCCTTGGTGGCAACTGTTGGCCAAGGGGTGTATCAGGCTTCATCCAATCTGGCAATAATGATATAAAGAAGTCTTTATGTCTTTATATGTTCGCGCGGGCTTAGTTTCGGTCTTACGCTTCTTCACCGAAGCGGTTGGCAACCAACGCATCGAGCGCGGTAAGCGCTTCTTCGGCTTGGTTTCCGCTGGCTTCTACAAGCACGGTACAGCCGGGGCTTGCCGCCAGCATCATTAGACCCATGATCGAGGTCCCGCCAACCGTCATACCGTCTTTCGAAACGGTGATTTCGGCGTCGAAACCGTCAACCATCTGCACGAATTTTGCCGAAGCACGGGCATGCAGGCCACGTTTGTTGATAATCAGCAATTCGCGGGACAGTGGCGACATGGGTGTGAAACGTCCGTTATTTGCCGCTCAAGACACGGCTGGCGACATTGATGTATTTACGGCCTGCATCGGATGCTTCCTGCAGTGCCTTGTCCATGTTGTTTTCGCCACGCACACCGGCCAGCTTGATCAGCATGGGCAGGTTTACACCGGCAATCACTTCGATTGGACCATTATGCATGACGGAAATGGCAAGATTGGAAGGCGTACCGCCGAACATGTCGGTCAGGATAATAACACCATTTCCATCATCTGCACGCGCAACGGAATCAAGAATATCCTGCCGGCGCTGATCCATGTCATCTTCCGGGCCAATTGAAACCGTTTCGATCAACTTCTGCGGACCTACGACATGCTCTACGGCATGACGAAATTCTTCAGCCAGCTTGCCATGAGTGACAAGCACGAGTCCGATCATGAAATGCTCCCTTGCACACGCATTCTGAATTGCCGACTACCGCAATGCCGCAATCCTGTCCACCGGTGGGTAGCCATCTTGGTGATGAAAACAGGAATCGCAAGTCCAAAAATGAGGCAATCGACGCATTTGTCTCATGCATAAAGCGAATTGCTTACCAATGTCCTGAACCTGGCAAGCGGATTGTGGCATTGCAGCGGAATTCGTATCAATGGCAACTGGCCGCCGCAGGGCAGGGGAAAAAGCTCGTTTTCCTGTGGTAACCGGTCGTGGGAACCGCCTGGTGAGAGAACCATCACCGCATAATGCAGTCTCGCCGTTTCAACGCTGTCCATCCGCACAATACCACTGCCATGCAATTCCATAAGCCCGGCAATGGCATCAGGCCGCTCCGCCATGATCGTGCCGTCCTGCTGTTGCGACACAAAAATCTGATCGTCGGCAATCAGCGCAGACGACTGTCCGGCATAACGCGCTTCCGTCAAAAACGCGAAAGCCAAAGAGGATTTGCCGCTGCCGGAAGGCCCGATAAACACAATCCCTGTCTCATCGACGACAATCGCCGTGCCATGAAGATTGGTGCGATTAGCGGTCATGGTGCTGTTCAGCACTTGGCAGGTTCAAGGTAAACCGCGCTCCGGTGATCAAACCGTGTTGGTCGAGCATGTTTTCGGCCTTCAGACTGCCACCATGAGCTTCGGCAATCTGTCGGCTGATCGACAGGCCAAGGCCCGAGTTCTGGCCGAAATCTTCGGTCGATGGTCGGTCGGTGTAAAAACGCTCAAAGATACGATCGATGTTTTCAGCCTGAATGCCCGGACCATTGTCCTCGACACGGATCACGCAACGATCACGATGGCGGTAGAGATGCACGAAGATCCGACCATTGTCTTCCGGCACGAAGGAGCGCGCATTCTCGATCAGGTTGGTAACAATCTGGCCAAGACGCAGATCGTGGCCGTTGACGACAAAGTTGGTTTTGACGCCAGCCTTGTGATCCGCCTTGTATTCGATCTTGACGGCTTTTTTCTTGGCACTGATCTGCTGCGAAATCTCGACCAGGCTTTTGACCAGCACTTCCATATCAACCGGATTGGCATCGGCGCGGGCAAGCTCGGCATCAAGACGCGATGCATCGGAAATGTCACTGATCAAGCGGTCAAGTCGGCGCACGTCGTGGAAAATGACTTCTGTCAGGCGCTGTTTTGCCTGATCGGTTTTGGCAAGCGGCAGCGTCTCAACCGCACTGCGCAGCGACGTCAGTGGGTTTTTGAGTTCGTGGCTGACGTCAGCCGCAAAACTTTCGATCGCATCAATCCGGTCATAGAGCGCCGTAGTCATTTCACGAAGAGCGATGGAGAGGTTACCAATTTCGTCCTGACGGGCAGAAAAGTCAGGAATTTCTTCACGTGTCCGAGCGCCACGGCGAACGCGAATGGCAGCAGCCGACAGGCGGCGCAGCGGTGTGGCGATGGTCGATGACAACAGCAGAGACAGCACGATGTTGACCAGGGTGGCAATACCAAACACGCGCATGATGGCCAGACGTTCGGCATGAACGATCTTGTCGATATCGCCCGCCTGTGTGGACAGTAGCAGAACACCAAGAACTGCTCGGAAACGTTGGACCGGCACCGCCACTGATACGATCAACTCACCCTTGTCGGTCACACGCACCACCGCGCCACGAACACCGGTCAGCGCGTTCATCACCTCAGGATAGATCGAGCCGTCGCCACCAGGTGCTTCCTTGTATTGTGGCAGGCTGCCGGATTGCAGCATGCGGTTAAACAGGCTGGCGAACCAGTCACCCCAGCTTGTCGTTTCATTGGAAACGGGCGGAAGATCAAAGCGCAGGACCTGACCGCGCGAATAAAGGTGGCGCGAATCAAGTAGCAGATTTGCATCCGCATCAAACAGTCTTGCGCGGGTGCGGGTCGGAGAAATCAACCGGCGCAGAACCGGCGCAACCCGTTCCGGATTGATCGGGAAACTTAAGTCCTCATCATTGGGAACCGGGGTAATGCTCTGGCCAGCCTGCAGCTCAAGCAGCTTTTCGGGATTGATGGTGATCGAGTTGGTGTCGACCGAAGCCGACGCTGAAATTGCGCCAGCAATAATTTCGCCCTGCGTCAGCAGGCTTTCAACGCGGGCGTCGATCAGCCCTTCACGGAACTGGTTGAGGTAGAGAATACCGCCCACCAGAACGACCGTCGCCGCAACATTGAAAAACAGGATGCGGCGGGTAAGACTGGAAAAAACGGCATTGCCAAAAATCCGCCGAATGAGTGTCAACGGGTGAATACGGTGAGGGCGATCCTGCATACGATCGTCCGCATCCATATTCTGTGCGTTGTTCTCAAAGGTTTGCTTTAGCAATTCCTGTTCCTTTTCACCGCCCGGGCAAAGACGGCCAACACCATCTATTGGTTGGCCTGTTCTTTATCATTCCCTTTGACCAAGCACTGTCGCTTGGTCATGGCGGGGGTAGCCGTCTCTCGTTGGACGCCTCTATATGCCGTTCAGGCCGCTTCGCGGAAGCGATAGCCTACACCATAGAGCGTTTCGATCATATCGAAGTCGGTGTCAACGACCTTGAACTTTTTGCGAAGACGCTTGATGTGGCTGTCGATGGTACGGTCATCCACATAGACCTGTTCATCATAAGCGGCATCCATCAGCGCATCACGGCTTTTGACCACGCCGGGACGCTGTGCCAGTGAATGCAGAATAAGGAATTCCGTGACAGTCAGGGTAACCGGTTCACCCTTCCAGGTGCAGGTATGGCGTTCCTGGTCCATGGCCAGCTGGCCACGCTCCAGCGTACGGGCCTGTTGGTCCGCTGCCGACTTGGTGCCCGGTACGCCACTTGCAGCAGCTTCACGGCTGCTGGCACGACGCAGGATTGCCTTGACGCGTTCCACCAGCAGACGCTGCGAAAACGGTTTGGTGATAAAATCGTCGGCGCCCATCTTGAGGCCGAACAATTCGTCGATCTCTTCATCCTTGGATGTCAGGAAGATCACTGGAATATCGGATTTCTGGCGAAGGCGACGCAACAGTTCCATGCCGTCCATGCGGGGCATCTTGATGTCAAAGATGGCCAGCTGCGGCGGGCGAGCCAGAAGCCCATCCAGTGCCGACGCGCCATCCGTATAGGTCTCAACCTTGTAACCCTCGGCTTCGAGGGCGATGGAAACGGATGTCAGAATATTCCTGTCGTCGTCCACAAGGGCAATTGTCTGCATAGTGTTTATCTCCATCGTCATCATCTCTCTCGACATCATACCCAGCCAGGTTGGAGCGCCGTGAGCGTGTTCATGAGTATAAAGGTGGAACAAATTGTGGCAAAGAAAAAGGATGCGACATTCCGCAACATCGCGATTGGGCGTTTCCACCCATGCCGAATACGAAAATCTGCGATTGTTTAAACGATTTAAAATGAAATAAAATATTCTAAATCGATTAATATATTGAATTTATTGATGTATTTAGAAAGAGGCTCTTGCGTTTCTGAAATGCGGGCCATAGGCTTGCGAAAATTTCAATGGCTTTGGCTGCAACAAAAGGAAATTGCTCATGGAGGAGCTTGGAATTCGTAATCCTGCCAACGGAGTGTCCGAGCTTGGTCTGGCCGGTGCTTCGCTCGTCAAGTACAATCTCATCGAGAGCGAACTTTACGAAGAGGCGATCCGCAATGGTGAAGCGGATGTAACTGCCGACGGCGCCCTGCGTGCGGTCACTGGCCAACACACTGGCCGTTCGCCAAAGGACAAGTTTGTTGTTCGCGATGCATCCACCGAAAACACCATCTGGTGGGACAACAATAAGCCGATTTCTCCTGAGAAATTTGAAATCCTGCACAAGGACATGCTGGCGCATGCCGCTGGCAAGACACTTTACGTTCAGGATTTGCTGGGCGGTGCCGACGAAAACAACGTGCTTCCGGTTCGTGTTGTCACCGAACTGGCATGGCATGGTCTGTTCATCCGCAATCTGCTGATCCGCCCTCTGCGTGAAAAGCTGGCATCCTTCAAGCAGAAGCTGACCATCATCAACCTGCCAAGCTTCAAGGCCGATCCTGAGCGCCATGGTGTGCGCACTGAAACGGTTATCGCCTGCGACCTGACCAATGGTTTGGTGCTGATTGGCGGCACATCTTATGCCGGTGAAAACAAGAAGTCTGTGTTCACGGTTCTCAACTACCTGCTGCCGGCCAAGGGCGTCATGCCAATGCACTGCTCGGCCAATGTCGGCCCGGCTGGTGATTCGGCTGTGTTCTTCGGCCTGTCTGGTACGGGCAAGACCACCCTGTCGGCCGATCCGTCGCGTACACTGATCGGCGATGACGAACATGGTTGGGGCGAAGAGGGCATCTTCAATTTTGAAGGTGGCTGCTACGCCAAGGCAATCAAACTCTCTGCAGAAGCGGAACCGGAAATCTATGCCGCAACCCGTCGTTTTGGCACGGTGCTGGAAAATGTCGTTCTGGACGAAAACCGCGTTCCAGATTTCAACGACAATTCACTGACCGAAAACACCCGCAGCGCTTACCCGCTGCACTTCATTCCGAATGCATCGGAAACCGGTATTGCTGGCCATCCAAAGACCATCATCATGCTGACCGCTGATGCCTTTGGTGTGCTGCCTCCGATTGCCCGCCTGACACCTGAACAGGCCATGTACCACTTCCTGTCCGGTTACACCGCAAAGGTTGCCGGTACTGAAAAGGGCGTAACCGAGCCGGAAGCAACCTTCTCGACCTGCTTTGGCGCACCATTCATGCCACGTCATCCGGCCGAATATGGCAACCTGCTGCGTGATCTGATCAGCCAACACAAGGTGGATTGCTGGTTGGTCAACACCGGCTGGACCGGCGGCGCTTACGGCGTTGGCAAACGCATGCCGATCAAGGCAACCCGCGCATTGCTGACGGCTGCACTGACCGGCGAGTTGAAAAACGCACAGTTCCGCAACGACACGAATTTCGGTTTTGCGGTGCCGACGTCACTCGAAGGCGTCGACAGCAGCATTCTCGACCCGCGCTCGACCTGGGCAGACGGTGCCGCTTACGACGCACAGGCCAAAAAACTGGTGTCGATGTTCGTGACCAACTTCACGAAGTTCGAGGACCATGTTGATAGCAAGGTGCGTGATGCCGCTCCTGGCCTGAAGGTCGCAGCTGAGTAATCAGTGCATGCCCTTTTCGTCCCGGTGGACGCGAAGGACAGCAGTTTGGATTCACGTGAAACCCGGCGATATTTCGCCGGGTTTTTTGTCGAGTGCTTCGCCATACAAGCATCAACGGCCGCAAACTGGCCCGCTTTGGACTTTCAGGCGGCTCTTGCGGTTTTCAATCGTGCCGATCTGTGGCATGACGCGCGCCGGAGAAACCGCAAATGGCCAGTGAACCGCTCTTTGTCAGCAATCGAATAACGATTTCCGGATGGGAACTGACGGAACAATTCGTGCTGGCTGGTGGACCGGGGGGCCAGAACGTCAACAAGGTGTCGACTGCGGTTCAATTGTTCTTTAGCGTTGAAACCTCTCCGGCCTTGACCGATCGCGTCAAGACCAACCTCAAGCATCTGGCTGGGCGCCGCGTCTCGAAAGAGGGCGTGCTGATGATTGAAGCCAGCCGTTTTCGCAGTCAGGAACGCAACCGCGAAGATGCGCGTGAGCGATTGAAAGAGCTCATTCTCGAGGCGGCAAAACCACCGCCACCGGTGCGCAAGGCCACCAAACCGACCAAGGGTTCGGTTGAACGTCGTCTGAAAGAAAAGTCAGGTCGTTCTGAAGTCAAGAAGATGCGTGGCAGGCCAACCGGCGATTGAATTGTCGCAGCTGCAAAACACGCTTGTATTTTGCCCTGCCTTACAGTCTTTTAGTGTTTCCGAACATGAGAGGAAATCACCATGGGATTGTTCAGCTTTATCAAAAATGCAGGCAAGAAACTCGGTCTTGGAGGCGATGACGATGCGCCTGATGCTGAAGCTGTCAGAAAGGAACTGGCATCTCATAATCTCGGTACTGACCAGGTGCAGGTCGATGTGGTCGATGACAAGATCGTCCTGAAGGGTGAGGTGGCCGATCAGTCCGCTTTCGAAAAGGCTGTCATCGCCGTAGGCAACACACTTGGTGTTTCCAAGGTGGAAGCTGGCGAGCTGAAAGTGGCCGCTGCACCGGCAAAAGAGCCGGTTTTCTACACAGTCAAGAAGGGCGACAATCTCTGGAAGATTGCCGAAGCCCAATACGGCAAAGGCAAGGGCGCCAAGAACAACATTATTTTCGAGGCCAACAAGCCGATGCTGACCCATCCGGACAAAATCTATCCCGGCCAGGTGCTGCGTATTCCTGCACTGGATGAATAAGGCCTTCTGAAACATCCGGTTTGAATTTTGAAAATGCCGCAGGCCTAGTGTCTGCGGCATTTTTCGTTTTCGAACCGATCAAAGCTTTCGCAGCGCCACCGTGTCGATCAGGTGTTTGTTGCCCTTGTGCAGAATGAGATCGGCACGCGGACGGGTCGGTATGATGTTCTGGCGCAGGTTTTTCAGGTTGATATTGGCCCAAAGCCCTTCAGCAATCCGCAATGCTTCGTCTTCGCTGATCGAGGCGTAGCGATTGAAGAAGGAGTTGGGGTCCCGAAACGCCGTCTTGCGCAGGTTCATGAACCGGTTGACGTACCAGTTATGGATCAGATGTTCGTCAGCATCGATATAGATCGAGAAATCAAAGAAATCCGAAACGATCGGCACGATACGGCCGCCTGCTGGCAGATCCCGCGACTGCAGCACGTTGATGCCTTCGAAAATCAGGATATCGGGCTGATCGATGATGGAATATTCGTTGGGCAACACGTCATAGACAAGGTGCGAATAACGCGGCGCCTTTACCTCGGCCTGCCCAGCCTTGATCGCCGACAGGAAGCGCAACAGCGCGCCGATGTCATAGCTTTCCGGGAAACCCTTGCGCTCCATCAGGCCTTCGCGTTTCAACACCTCGTTGGGATACAAAAATCCATCCGTGGTAATGAGGTCGACCTTGGGGCTGGAAGGCCAGCGGGCCAGCAGCTCTTTCAGGATACGGGCGGTGGTTGATTTGCCCACCGCCACGGAGCCGGCAATGCCAATCACAAATGGCGTCTTGTTGACATCGGCCATGTTGAGGAAGCGGTTGCGCTGCTCAAACAGCAGCTGCGATGCTTCTACATGCGATGACAACAGGCGCGATAGCGACAGATAGATGCGCCGAACCTCATCGAGATCGATCGGGTCATCCAGTGACCGCAAACGGCTGACTTCATCGGCCGATAGTGTCAGTGGGGTATCCGCACGAAATTTCGCCCATTCCTCGGATGAGAAGAAGTGGTAGGGCGAATATTCATCGGCGCGGAAATGGTCGAGTGTGTTGGTCGTCTGCATGCGCCTCTCCTCTGCGTGCCCGGCCTTGATCAGGCCTTGGGACGCGACGCCTTTTCTTGAAGACCGGTCTGCACCGTGCGACGCTCCAGTTCCGCCATCACCTCGGTTAGCGGAATATCGGCAATCTTCAGCACAACAAGCAGATGGTAAAGCAGATCAGCGCTTTCCTTGGTCAGCTCGCTGCGATCATTGGAAATTGCGGCGATCACGGTTTCCACCGCTTCTTCGCCAAGTTTTTTTGCCGCACGCGGCTGACCGGCCGCAAAAAGCTTGGCCGTCCATGATTCGTCCGGTGAGGCTGCAGCGCGGGCCGCAACAATACGTTCGAGATCGGTAAGGGAAAAACCGCTCATGATGTGTTCCTGAGGCTGATATCAATCCAGACGCATGGCAATGCCATGATCGGCCATATACTGTTTGGCTTCGCTAATGGAATAGAGACCAAAGTGGAAGATGGAGGCTGCGAGAACGGCAGTGGCATGGCCATCCCGTACACCCGCGACCAGATCATCGAGATTGCCGACACCGCCGGATGCGATAACCGGCACCCGGACCTGATCGGCAATGGTGCGCGTCAGTGCAATGTCATAACCGCTTTTGGTGCCGTCGCGGTCCATGGAGGTGATCAGCAGTTCACCTGCACCACGCTCCACCATCTTGATGGCAAATTCTACCGCATCAATGCCGGTTGTCTGGCGACCGCCATGGGTGAAAATTTCCCAGCGATCGGCTTCGCCAGCGCCTGACACCTTCTTGGCGTCAATCGAAACGACGATGCATTGGTTGCCGAACTTGTCCGCGGCTTGTGCTACGAAATCCGGGTCTTTGACGGCGGCGGAATTGATTGACACCTTATCGGCACCACACAACAGCAATTTGCGGATGTCGGAAACGGCACGCACGCCACCACCCACGGTTAACGGCATGAAACAGTGATCGGCCGTGCGCGATACGACATCGAAAATCGTGTCGCGATTGTCGGATGATGCGGTGATGTCGAGGAAACAAAGTTCATCGGCACCGGCAGCGTCATAGGCTTTTGCCGCTTCAACAGGGTCGCCAGCGTCGATCAGATCAACGAAGTTGACGCCTTTGACGACACGGCCGTTCTTGACATCAAGGCAGGGAATAACACGGGCTTTCAGGCTCATGCGCGTGCCTCCTTGATCAGGGCCAGCGCCTGTGCCGGGTCAATGCGGCCATCATAAAGTGCGCGACCGGAGATCGCACCTTCCAGCTTGGTCGCGTCCGGTTCCAGCATGCGTTTGACATCATCAATCGAGGCGAGACCACCCGATGCAATCACCGGAATGGAAACGGCACCGGCCAGTTCCAGCGTGGACGGCCAGTTGATACCGGTCAGAATGCCATCACGGTCAATGTCGGTGTAGATGATTGCGGCAACGCCGGCACCTTCGAAGCGCTTTGCAAGTTCGATCACACCCAGTTCAGAGGCCTCGGCCCAACCTTCAACCGCAACCTTGCCACCCTTGGCATCAATGCCAACGGCAACCTGACCTGGAAAACGTTTGCAAGCCTCGATGACCAGCATCGGATCACGCACGGCAACGGTGCCGAGAATGACGCGGGCGAGGCCACGCGATAGCCATGCTTCGATATGGTCGAGCGTGCGAATACCACCGCCCAGCTGCACCGGATTTTTGGTGGCTTTCAAAATGGCATCGACAGCCGCGCCGTTGACGCTTTCACCGGCGAACGCGCCATTCAGATCCACAACGTGCAGCCATTCAAAACCCTGATCTTCAAAGGCCTTGGCCTGTGCGGCAGGATCGGGATTGTAGACCGTGGCCTGGTCCATGTCGCCAAGCTTCAGGCGTACGCACTGGCCGTCTTTAAGGTCGATTGCGGGAAAAAGGATCATGTCAGGGCTTCCAGCGCAGGAAATTGGAAATCAGGGCGAGGCCGAGCGTCTGGCTCTTTTCGGGGTGGAACTGTGCACCGGCCATGTTGTCGCGACCGACGAACGCCGTCATCGCTCCACCGTAATTGGTGGTGGCGATCACATCATCATGGTTTGTCGCGGCCAGGTGGTAGGAGTGCACAAAATAGGCGTGCAGACCGTCCTTACCGGTTTTGATGCCATCAAACAGCGGGTGAGGGTGTTTCAAATCCAGCGTGTTCCAGCCGATCTGTGGAATTTTCAAGGTTTTGTCATCCGGTGTCATCTCAACGACGTCACCCTTGATCCAGCCAAGCCCTTGCGAGGTGGTTTTCTCAAGGCCGCGTTCGGACATCAGCTGCATGCCAACACAAATGCCGAGAAATGGTCGTGCCTTGTGTTCCACGACATCCTTCAAGGCTTCCAGCATGCCGGGCACGGCATTCAGGCCGGCGCGACAATCGGCATAGGCACCAACACCCGGCAACACGATCCGGTCTGCCTTTGCCACGACATCTGCCTTGTCAGTCAGTTCAATCGTGGCGGCAATGCCTGCTTCCGTTGCGGCCCGTTCAAAAGCCTTGGTGGCCGAGCGCAGATTGCCCGAACCGTAGTCGATGATTGCCACACGCATGTCAGCGCCTTCCACTGAAATCGAACTGGAACAGTCCGGCTGCATCACTGTCTGCAAGGCGGGAGACACCCTGCGATGAGGTTTTCCACTCCGGCTTTGCGACCGCCGTCTCGATAGGCGGTTCGTCTGCAATCATGGAAAAATGAATGTTTTCGGCTGTCGCCAAATCCGGTGCCACGACAAGGTCGGTCGTTTGCCAACCCTTGGCGGTCAGATGCCGGACAAGCAGGTTGCGGCCTTCAAAACCGGTCAGCAGGCCAAGTGCGATCGCCGAAAGGGCACCTGCCACTTCAAAGCCCTTGACGGTTGAAAGTGCGCCAGCACTGATCTGGATAACAACGGTGATGGCGGCAAACAACCACAGACGGTTTGCGGCAAGCCAGATCCACGGCACGATAAAACCGAGCCAGGAAAAACGGTCGGCAACGAACCGGGTCGAAAGTCCCTGGCGATCAGGACCATCCGGCGCTTCAAGAACGAGATAGCTTGTCATGGCTTTCCTGACAAATTTCAGAGCGGCTGAAACGCGTCCTGCATTCCGGCCTGCTCAGACATTCAGGCCAGCATGCCCTTCGTCGAGGGAACGCGGCCTGCCTGCCGTGGATCGATTTCCGTCGCGGTGCGCAGCACACGGGCAACGGCCTTGAAGCATGTCTCGGCGATATGATGGTTGTTGGCGCCGTAATGGTTGAGGATATGCAGGGTAATGCCGGCATTCTGGGCCAGCGCCTGGAAGAATTCGCGCACCAGTTCCGTGTCGAACGTGCCGATCTTCGGTGCGGAAAAATTGACGTTCCACACCAGGAACGGACGACCGGAAATGTCAACGGCTGCCTTTGTCATGGTTTCATCCATGGCAAGGTCAAGCGAGGCATAACGGGTAATGCCGCGACGGTCACCCAGTGCTTTGGCAATGGCCTGGCCGATGGCAATGCCGGTATCTTCCACGGTGTGGTGGTCGTCGATATGCAGGTCACCCTGTACCTCGATTTCCATGTCGATCAGCGAATGGCGGGCAAGCTGGTCCAGCATATGGTCGAAAAAGCCGACGCCAGTCGAAATTTTTGATTGTCCAGTCCCGTCGACATTCACGCGCACCGATACCGATGTTTCGTTGGTCTTGCGGGAAATTTCACCCTTACGCTCTGCCATTCTGGCTGCTCCATGCAAATGATGGCCGTTCCTTATCAGCAAGAACGGCAAATATCCAGAAGTTACATCACCTTGTCATATAGTGGCCTGCATTGCGATTGTCAGCATGATTGCAATCGCCGAAACCTACCTTACATAGACCCTTGGAAAGGGCCACGTCGGCCCGATTGTAACGTGCCCATCAAGGGCAGACAGGTGTTTGATGACAACGATTATAACGGTTCGTAAGGGCGGTAAGGTCGTAATCGCCGGTGACGGTCAGGTCAGCCTCGGCCAGACGGTGATGAAGGGCAATGCCCGCAAGGTCCGCCGTATTGGCAAGGGCGAGGTTGTGGCCGGATTTGCCGGTGCAACGGCTGACGCCTTCACGCTTCTCGACCGGCTTGAAAAGAAACTCGAACAATATCCCGGCCAGCTGATGCGGGCAGCGGTTGAACTCGCCAAGGACTGGCGTACAGACAAATATCTGCGCAACCTTGAAGCGATGATGATCGTCGCCGACAAGACCATCACGCTTGCTATAACAGGCAATGGCGATGTGCTGGAACCGGAACATGGCACCATGGCCATCGGCTCAGGTGGCAACTATGCTTTCGCAGCGGCCCGTGCCATGATGGATTCGGACAAGAGTGCCGAAGATATCGCACGCCGTGCTCTCGATATTGCTGCTGATATCTGCGTTTATACCAACCATAGTTTTGTCGTCGAAGCGCTCGATTCCGATAACTGAATCCGGCTACGAAAGCCGTGAGGTAAAATTCATGACAACATTTTCTCCCCGCGAAATCGTCTCGGAACTTGACCGTTACATCATTGGCCAACACGAGGCGAAACGCGCTGTGGCAATTGCTCTGCGCAATCGCTGGCGTCGTCAGCAGCTCGATGAGAGCTTGCGCGATGAGGTCATGCCCAAGAATATTCTGATGATCGGACCAACCGGTGTCGGCAAGACGGAAATCTCCCGCCGACTTGCAAAGCTGGCCGGTGCGCCGTTCATCAAGGTGGAAGCCACCAAATTTACTGAAGTCGGTTATGTCGGCCGTGATGTCGAACAGATCATCCGCGATTTGGTTGAAATCGGCATTGGTCTGGTTCGTGAAAAGAAACGCGCCGAAGTGCAGGCCAAGGCTCACGATAGCGCCGAAGAGCGTGTGCTTGACGCGCTGGTCGGCACAACCGCATCGCCTGCGACGCGTGAAAGCTTCCGCAAGAAGCTGCGCGACGGTGAACTCGACGACAAGGAAATCGATATCGAGATTGCCGACAGCGGAGCGGGCATGCCCGGCTTCGACATTCCCGGCATGCCGGGCGCCAATATCGGTGTCTTGAACCTGTCGGAAATGTTCGGCAAGGCCATGGGCGGCAAATCGAAGAAAATCCGCACCACGGTGTCGAAGTCCTATGCTGATCTGATCCGTGACGAATCCGACAAACTCATCGACAACGAAGTCATCCAGCGCGAAGCCGTGCGCTCAGTTGAAAATGACGGGATCGTGTTCCTGGACGAAATCGACAAGATCGCGGCGCGTGATGGCGGCATGGGTGCCGGTGTGTCACGCGAAGGCGTGCAGCGCGACCTTCTGCCTTTGGTGGAAGGTACAACGGTGTCGACCAAATATGGTCCGGTAAAAACCGACCATATCCTGTTCATCGCCTCGGGTGCATTCCATGTGGCCAAGCCTTCTGACCTGTTGCCGGAGCTTCAGGGCCGTTTGCCAATCCGCGTGGAGCTGAAAGCCCTGTCCAAGGACGATTTCCGTCGTATCCTGACCGAGCCGGAAGCAAGCCTCATCCGCCAGTACAAGGCGCTGATGAAAACTGAAGAGCTGGATCTCGATTTCTCTGAAGATGCGATCGATGCTCTGGCCGATGTGGCGGTTCACCTCAACTCAACGGTAGAGAATATCGGCGCACGCCGTCTGCAGACCGTCATGGAGCGGGTGCTGGACGACATCTCCTATAATGCGCCGGATCGCGGTGGTTCTGCAGTCAACATCGATAGCGATTATGTTCGCAAACATGTCGGCGACATTGCTGCCGATACCGACCTGTCCCGCTATATTCTGTAAAAAGAACCATCTTTACTGCAATATTCGGTGATATGATCGCCTTTGTCTCGACATCCAGCCTCTCTTTTCTGTAAGGGGAGGCTGGAATTTGTTTGAAATCTCCGCTTTACGGAGCAGCATGCAGATGTGACCTCCTCTGGAGGAGAGGGAAACATCTCAGGGAACAATGAGGCATCCGGTCTTGCGCCATACAATTATGACATTCGCCGCCGCACTGCTGATGACGGCTTTTTCGAATGCAGCGGCAGATGCTGCCACGCTTGTTCCTGCGGGCAACCGTAATGCGGAACAGCCAGGCGTGCCCGGTGCGTCGGCGCGACGGACCAAGGCCAGCAACACCAGTTACGAGAGAAAATACCAGAAGGTCATCGATCTCCTGTCCAGCGACAAGCAGCTTATCGGCAAGATCAAGTCGACAGCTGGTCGTTATGGTATTGATCCCATTCACATGATTGGTGCGATTGTCGGCGAACATACCTATAATGTTGATGCCTACGACCGGCTGCAGTCCTATTACGTCAAGGCTGCTTCCTACGCGGGTAGCAGCTTCCGCTTTGGTTATGAAGATGAAAGCATTGCGCAATTCATCGCCAAGTCGGAATTTGCTGGCTGTTCGTCAGTGTCCGATTCCTATCGTCTGTGGACGTGCCGGGAAAATATTTGGGAAAAAAGCTTCCGCGGCCGCAAGGTTGGTGGGAAGTCCTATCCGGACAATCGTTTCAGCGCCGTGTTCTTTCAGCCCTTTTATGCCGGCCAGACCTTTGGCCTTGGCCAGATAAACCCGCTGACGGCCCTGATGCTGACCGACATGGTCAGCAAGACATCCGGTTACGAAAAGCTGGATGCCAATGACGCAGCCAGCGTTTACAAGTCGATCATGGATCCGGATCGCTCGCTTGCCTTCATGGCGGCATCCATCCGCAAGTCGATTGACGACTACAAGTCGATTGCCAATATGGACATCTCAGACAATCCTGGTCTGACTTCGACGCTTTATAATGTCGGCGGATCGACACAACGCGCTGGCGCTTTGGCGGCCCGCAACCGTGCCCGCGCTGCCGCAGGCGAGGGACCTGCCTGGCCGGAAGAAAATTATTATGGCTGGCTGGTCAATGACCGGATCGACGATCTCAAAAAACTGCTTTGAGATTCAGCCACGTCTTTTGACCTTTTAGATCCTGTTTTGCGTTAGCGCAGAAGGATTTGTTCCTGATCGGAACAGATCCTTCTTGTTTTTGTGCGATTGAATAAAAAATATCCTGCTGGCAATGTGTCTCCCAAACGCGATGAATTTGGGAGCGCATGTATGACCTTCGTTGAAAAACACGGATTATCGATCGACGCAAAACTTCTAGATTTTCTGAGACAGGAAGTCCTGCCGGAAACCGGTCTTGACGTGGAAGCATTTTTTGTCGGCTTTTCCGATATCGTGCACGATCTGGCACCCAAAAACCGCGCTTTGCTGGCAAAGCGAGATGAGTTTCAGGCAAAGCTCGACGATTGGTATCGCCAGAATGGTGCGCCTATCGATTTGGGCGCTTACGAACAGTTTCTGCGCGATATAGGCTATATTCTGCCAGAAGGCGGTGCTTTCACCATTGCAACGGATCGCGTCGACCCTGAAATCGCGCAGATTGCCGGTCCGCAGCTTGTTGTTCCCGTGATGAATGCCCGTTACGCGCTGAATGCCGCCAATGCACGTTGGGGGTCTCTTTACGACGCGCTTTACGGCACGGATGCGATTGCGGAAACCGACGGTGCAGAAAAGACAGCCGGTTATAATGCCAAGCGTGGCGAAAAGGTCATTGGTTGGGTGAGGGCGTTCCTGAATGATGCTTTCCCGATGTCACCCGGCGACTGGACGGCCATCACAGGTTTGAGCGTCAACAATGGCGCGCTGGAAATTGCTACCGCTGACGCGACTTGCAGCCTTAAAAATCCGGCGCAATTTGCTGGCTATCGAGGTGACGCTGCACAGCCATCCGCCATCCTGCTCGTCAATAACGGGCTGCACATCGAAATCGCCATCGATCCAAGCACTGCCATTGGCAAAAGTGATGATGCCGGCATTTCTGACGTGATTGCCGAATCCGCTTTGACCACCATCATGGACTGCGAGGATTCCATCGCAGCCGTTGATGCGGAGGACAAGGTTGAAGTTTACCGCAACTGGCTCGGCCTGATGCGTGGCGATCTCAAAGAAAGTGTTACCAAGGCGGGCAAAACATTTACCCGCACACTCAACCCGGATCGGGATTATACCGCTGCGGATGGCTCGGCTTTGACACTTCCTGGCCGCTCCCTGATGCTCATTCGTAACGTCGGTCACCTCATGACCAATCCTGCTATTCTGGATCGCGACGGCAATGAAGTTCCAGAAGGCATCATGGATGGTGTCATCACCGCTTTGATCGCGCTTTACGACATTGGTCCCGGCGGCCTCCATAAAAACTCGCGTGCCGGTTCGATGTATGTCGTGAAGCCGAAAATGCATGGCCCGGAAGAGGTGGCTTTCGCTTGCGAAATCTTCACCCGCGTCGAAAGCCTTCTCGGTATGACGGCCAACACCATGAAAATGGGCATCATGGATGAAGAGCGCCGCACCACGGTCAACCTCAAGGAATGCATCCGTGCGGCGAAAGACCGTGTTGTGTTCATCAACACAGGTTTCCTGGATCGCACCGGCGATGAAATGCACACCTCCATGGAAGCGGGCTCGATGATCCGCAAGGGCGACATGAAGCAGGCCGCGTGGATTGCCGCCTACGAAAACTGGAACGTCGACATTGGTCTGGAATGCGGTTTGTCCGGCCATGCGCAGATCGGCAAGGGAATGTGGGCGATGCCTGACCTGATGGCAGCCATGTTGGAGCAGAAGATCGCCCATCCTAAGGCTGGCGCAAACACTGCATGGGTGCCGTCACCAACCGCTGCGACGCTACACGCCACCCATTACCACAAGATCGATGTTGCCGCCGTGCAGCAGGGGTTGAAAAGCCGTGCACGCGCCAAATTGGCGGATATTTTGTCTGTACCGGTCGCACCGCGTCCCAACTGGTCAGCAGAAGATATTCAACGTGAACTTGACAACAATGCGCAGGGCATTCTCGGTTATGTCGTGCGTTGGGTCGACCAGGGCGTTGGTTGCTCGAAAGTGCCTGACATCAACAATGTCGGACTGATGGAAGATCGTGCGACCTTGCGCATTTCCGCGCAGCATATGGCCAACTGGCTACATCATGGCATCGTCGGCCGCGAGCAGATTGTCGAAACACTGCAGCGCATGGCCGCTGTGGTGGACAAACAAAATGCTGCCGATGCTGCCTATCGACCAATGGCTCCGAATTTTGACGATTCGGTTGCCTTCCAGGCGGCGCTGGAACTGGTCCTTGAAGGCCGCAAGCAGCCAAATGGTTATACTGAACCGGTCCTGCACCGTCGCCGTCAGGAATTGAAAGCAAAGCTTGCAGGTTGATAAAAACATTAGCTGCCACGAAATCTGAACCGATTTCGTAGCAGCTGTCATTATGGGCCAGGGCGGGCGGCAATGATGTGCGTGTCTTCCCACCTCAGCACTTCACCGTCGGATGAGGACAATGACAGCCGGGAAACTGGTTGGTGTGTCCGCGTATCGACCAGCGTGGACCGTCGCTCACCGGCGCGGTAGAGGTGATCTTCGCCCCATTGTCTCAGCGCGACGATAATCAGGAACAGTTTCTTGCCCTTTTCCGTCAAGACATATTCCTGGTAGGCACTGCCATCCGAGGCGGGAGCAAGGACCAGAACGCCTGCCTCGACAAGGTCACGCAGGCGGGTTGTCAGCATACCCTTTGCAATGCCCAGATTTTGCTGGAACTGATTAAACCTCTTGATGCCATCGAATGCGTCTCTGACGATAAGCAGCGACCACCAGTCGCCAATTGCATCAAGGCTTCTGGCAACAGGACACTCGGCCTGCCGGAAACTTTTGCGTTTCATATCGACAACTCCCTTCGAGCCAGCCTCAAGTGACCCCGCAGCACTGGCACAGCGTCACAAAACTGGTCTTAAATTAGAACTGGAATGGTCGCGCCGCAAGTGGTCTTTTTATAAGACCGATTAGGAGAGCACCATGGAACCGAGAATAAAAATCAACACAGTAGACGAACCGCTGCCGGAGGCAGACAAATCAAGCGAACCATCACATCACGAACTATCTCGCTGGATCATTCTGGTGTTTGCCGTCACCTGCGGTTTGAGCGTTGCCAATATCTATTACGCGCAACCGCTTCTTGACGTCATGGCCGCGGATTTTGCCATCGATCCCGCCGTTATCGGTCTGGTGGTCGCGTTGACCCATGTCGGTTACGTGGTAGGGCTGTTACTGATTGTCCCGTTGGGCGATCAGATTAATCGCCGCAAACTGATCATTTGCCAGATAACATTTTCCGTTTTGGCGCTGGCCGGTCTGGCGGCAGCGCAGGATGTCGTTGTTCTTTTCCTGGCGATGATTGTTGTTGGCATGCTTGCCGTGGTCGTACAGGTCATTGTTGCCTTCACCGCCACTCTGGCCATGCCGCATCAACAGGGTCACGCAGTGGGCCTTGTCACAGGCGGTGTGGTGATTGGCATTCTTGCGGCACGTTTTGTTTCTGGCATGCTTGCCGATCTTGGTGGATGGAGGGCCGTCTACATGGCATCTGCCGGATGTATGCTGATCATGGCGGTTCTTCTTTTTCGCGTTTTGCCAAGTCACGTACCTACGAAGAAGATTGAGCGTTACAGCGCCATCGTAAAATCCATTCCTGCACTGTTTCTGCAAGACTCTGTCCTGAGGCTGCGCGGCATTCTTGCCTTTTTCATCTTTGCCAGCTTCAGCACCTTGTGGACTGCCATGGTGTTGCCGCTCAGCGCCACGCCATTTTCATTGTCGCACACCGAAATCGGCCTGTTTGGCATGGTGGGTCTCGCTGGGGCACTGGCAGCAAGCGGTGCAGGACGCCTCGCTGACCGCGGCTTTTCTCGCGGCGTAACAGGCCTCTCCCTTATCTTGTTGACTTTGTCCTGGCTGTTGATCGGTCTTCTGCCGTTTTCACTGCCAGCCTTTGTGCTCGGCGTCGTGCTGCTCGATTTTGCTGTGCAGGCCGTCCATGTCACCAATCAAAGCGTGATTTTCATGGCGCATCCGGAAGTCCGCAGCCGGCTGGTTGGTGGTTACATGGTATTCTATTCGGCAGGCAGCGGTGTGGGGGCAATCGCCTCCACCACATTATACGCGCATTTCGGCTGGTATGGCGTTTCCGCTCTCGGCGCGTTCTTCAGCTTGTCAGGACTTCTGTTCTGGGTTCTTCTGCGCGGTAAATCCTCCCACAAAACCTGAACACAAAAAGGCCGCCAGCAATGTCTCGCGGCGGCCTTCTTGAATTCTGTTTGTCGAATGATCTTACTGGATCACGACAACCTTGGAGGTGCGGCCAGGACGAACGCGGCTGTAAAGGTCGATCACGTCCTGGTTGATCATGCGGATGCAGCCGGAAGAAGCTGCTGTGCCGATGGATGCCCACTCTGGCGAGCCGTGGATACGGAACAGCGTGTCCTGACCCTTTTCATTGAACAGGTACATGGCACGTGCGCCAAGCGGGTTGCTAAGACCAGGTCCCATGCCCTTTTCAACATACTGTGCAATGTCAGGCTTGCGGACGGCCATTTCCTTTGGCGGATGCCACATTGGCCATTCCTGCTTCCATGCCACATAGGCTTCACCAGCCCAGGCAAAGCCCTGCTTGCCAACGCCAATACCGTAACGAACGGCGCGGTTACCAGGCATTACGTAATAGAGAAAACGTTCACGTGTGTTGACGATGATCGTTCCTGGCTTTTCCTGTGTCTGGAACTCAACGATCTGACGACGGAACTTTTCGTTCACGCGGTTGATCGGAATAGCAGGCAGCGCATAACCGGCGTCCGTAATCGGGCCATAAACGTCGTTAAAGATCTGAACGGTCTCAACCCGCGCCGGTGCAACAGGTGCAGCAGCAGGTTCGTTCTTGGCAACTTCAGAAGAGGTAGAGGCACAGCCGGTAATGGCAAGCGTTGCCGTCAGACCGAGTGCAGTCAAAATAGTGCGAATGCGCATGATGTTCTCGCGGAAAATGACGCTGGTGATAGGGGAGGTTAAACCACCTTTGTCAGCAGCTTATTTTCTATTAGACTGGGCTTTGCAAGGCATTGCGTCGCAGCATGAGACTATGCAGCGATTAATTGTGGCGGGATGGCCTTTTTGCAACATTTCACAGGGCTATGCATATGACGATCGTTTCAATCGGTGCCGTGAACCCGCTGGTGGACGGGCGGCAATCTGAAAAGGCCATGCTGGTACGTCGTGGCGTCCAAAGGTTGCTGCATGAAATGCGCCACGCGGTTTTACCGGAGTTGCCACTTGCCAGTGGACGTCGCGCCGATCTGATCAGCCTTTCGGTCAAGGGAGAAGTGTGGATCGTCGAGATCAAGTCATCGATCGAGGACTTCCGGGTGGATCGCAAATGGCCGGAATATCGACTGTTTTGCGACAGGTTGTTCTTTGCCACCCATAGCGAAGTGCCGCTTGATATATTTCCGGAAGAATGTGGTTTGATTGTTTCCGATGGGTATGGCGCGCATATCCTGCGGGATGCACCGGAGCACAAGCTGGCACCTGCGCGGCGAAAAACCATTACGCTCGATTTTTCGCGGACAGCAGCGCGGCGCCTTATGCTGGCAGAATGGCAGACCGGTCAGACTTTTGGGGAATGACCGGTGTGTCCGAGTTACTTCGGCGCTCTTTTGGCAAGAATGCGCTGAAGTGTACGACGGTGCATGTTCAGGCGGCGCGCTGTTTCTGAAACGTTGCGTTCGCACATCTCATACACACGCTGAATATGCTCCCAGCGCACCCGGTCGGCAGACATCGGATTTTCCGGAAGCTCTTTTTTCTCGCCGGCGCGCTGCGTCAACGCGTTGAACACGTCATCCGCATCGGCAGGTTTGGCCAGGTAATCCAGCGCACCCAGCTTTACGGCGGTAACAGCGGTTGCAATATTGCCATAACCGGTCAGAACCACGATCTGTGTGTCGTCACGGTTCTGACGAATGGCTTCGATGACTTCCAGACCGTTGCCATCGGTCAGGCGCAAATCGACCACGGCATATTTCGGCGGCATGATCTTCGATTTGGCAATCCCTTCGCTGACGGTTTCAGCGGTATCGACGACAAATCCTCTGGTTTCCATGGCGCGTGCCAACCGACGCAAAAATGGGCCATCGTCATCAACGATAAGAAGGGACTTGTCTGGTCCGATATAATCTTCGGTGGTGTCGTCTGCACCACTCAAGGATGCGGTTTGGGTTTCGTTGCTCATGCCCCGGCCTCCCGGCTTTTCTGTCTCTATAGGTAATTATGGTTATGGCCCTTAGTGGCCTTGGCGTAAAGTCAATTCGCCCTGACATCGTCCATGATGCTGCGCGGCCAAATGACCTTGACGCGGGCACCACTGGTATCCGACCGGTTCTCGAAGGTCAGCGTTGCCCCGGACCGCTCAAGGAGGGTTTTGGCGATGAAAAGTCCAAGGCCCAGTCCGCCGGCACGTGCCATGTTCTGGCGTTTTGTTACGTAGGGATCCCCAATACGAACAAGAATGTCTGGCGCGTAACCCTGCCCATCATCCTCGATGGTGATGCGAACCTGCTGGGCATTGTGTTCCACAGTGATGATCACCGACTTGCTGGCATAATCGACAGCATTTTCGATGAGGTTTCCCAGACCATAAAGAATGCCTGCATTGCGGGTGCCGACTGGTTCACCCGCCCGGCCATTGATCTCGACGAGGTTGATCTTGATACCGAACTCGCGGTGTGGGGCAATGACCTCTTCCACCATCGAGGAAAGAGGAAGCCTGCGCATATGTTCCTCGCCTTCTGCGGAAAGCGATGTCAGACGTTTGAGAATGTCGCGGCAACGCTCGCTTTGACTGCGCAGCAGAGAAACGTCTTCTCCGAAACGCTCGTCCTTTCCAAGCTCGCGTTCCATCTCCTTGGCAACCACGCTGATTGTGGCAAGAGGGGTGCCCAGCTCATGGGCGGCGGCTGCGGCAAGACCATCAAGCTGCGACAGATGTTTTTCGCGTTCCAGAACCAGTTCGGTTGCTGCAAGAGCATTGGCAAGCTGATTGGCCTCATTCGATACCCGGTAGGCGTAAAAGGCGGTAAACAGCATCATGGCGATGATCGAGCACCACATGCCAACCTGCATGATCGGTTGAATTGGCAATGGTTCACCGGGATACCACGGCACGGGATAGGGCGAGAACGCAATGATTGCCGAGCAGGCCAGAGCCACGCCCAGCAGCACCTGAGAATAACGCAGTGGCTGGGAAGCAAATGCAATGATCACCGGAACGGAGATAAGAGGGCTGAACGGGTTGGAAAGACCGCCGGTAATGTAAAGAAGCGCCGTCAGTTGCAGGAGGTCAAATGCCAGCAACAACGTCGCCGAGCGTGCCTCCAGGCGGTGTGTGGACGGAAAGCGGGCCGTCAGCACCAGATTGGCAACCGCCAATGCTGCCACCAGCAGAATGCAGGGCAAGATGGGCAGCGGAAATTTCAACACCAGTTGAACCAGCAGCAGCGTGGCACTCTGGCCTGCCACGGCCAGCCAGCGCAACCTGACGATGGTTTGCAGGCGAATCTGGCGACTGAACCGGTCAAGCTGGGTATTTTCAATGGGCTGTACCGCCATGCCGGCCTCCTTCAGGCTTATGCCGGCAGACAGGCAGTGTCTGATATCGGCAACTCGATTAAATCTCGTGGTACCGATCAGCAGATGACAAGGCTTGTCGGCCGTGGTCATGTGCCGCGTGGCTTGGCGCGGTTGGTCGGTAAGGCATCCGCCGGATTTTCAGGCCAGGGGTGTCGTGGGTAACGGCCGCGCATGTCGGCGCGAACGTCTTTCCACGAACCGGACCAGAAGCCGGGCAGGTCGCGTGTGGTCTGTATGGGGCGATGCGCAGGCGAGGTCAATTCCAGCAGCAGCGGTAATTTGCCGCCTGCAACGGCAGGATGTGTCTTGAGACCAAACAACTCCTGCACCCGGATCGTCAACAGCGGTTCTGCACCGTCATAATGCACGGGATGTCGTTGACCGGTTGGCGCTTCAAAATGAGTAGGCGCTAGACGTGACAGGTCACGGTCCAGGCCATGTGGCAACAGTGATATCAACCCGTCAAACAGGGTTCCAGGCTTGAGATCGGAAAGTCCTCTGCAATCCGTCTGGAATGGCACGAACCAGTCTTCGAGCCGTTCCAGCAGTGCTTCGTCGCTCACGTCAGGCCATGGTTCGCCCAATGTGCGATGCAGGAAGCCAATACGATCGCGTAATTGCTGCGCCTCCTTGCTGAAGCCGACAATCGCCAAACCGCGTTCCCGGATACCTTGGGCCATGGCCAACGCCGCTTTTTCTCCCGTAGGACGGGGCAGGGGCGTCTCATCGAGAATAATCGCACCGATGCGTGTCACCTTGCGGGCCCGTACCTGCCCGCTTTGCCTGTCGAGAAAAAACTGATCTTCTTGAGTGATGGCCTCCGGCATATCCTCTTCTATGTCGACACGGGAAATAGCGGCGGCTGAAAGAATGCGTGGTTGTGCGGCTCGCCCGGTTATATCTGCGACCACCAGCATCTGCTGTCCGGCAAGCTGTTCGGTTTCGCCGAGTTCTGCTCCTCGCCCATTGGCCATCACGTAACGCCCGCGTGCGCCCCGCTGGAACGCGATACGATCTGGGAAAGCATGCAACAAAAGCTGTCCGGCGCTGAGCGGCGCAGGGGATGTTACGCTACGTGGGGTATTGGATCCGTTGATGGCCCGTTCAAGTGACTTGGCCAGCCTGCCCGCCAGTTTGCGCGCGGATTCAGCTCGATCGCCTCTCTCGAAACGAAACCGCCGCAGCCGTTCCTCAATGTCGATATCCTGCCCGCCAAGCCCCTGTTCGGTCAAAAGCACCGCTAGCAGACATGCCAATTCCCCGTGTCCCTTGTGCGATGCATGGACCGCCATGGCGGCAAGTCGTGGTGGAAGTGCCAGGCCCCGCATGATCCTGCCCTGATGGGTAATGCCATTGGTGGCGTCGAGTGCACCAAGTTTTTGCAGTAAGGACCGTGCCTCGGCCAAGGCAATTGCAGGCGGTTGATCCATGAAGGACAAATCTTTGGGATCATTCACGCCCCAATGCGCCAGATCAAGCGCCAGACTGGCGAGGTCGCTGGACAGGATTTGTGGTGGCGTGAAGGCGGGCAGGGCAGCGGTTTGCCCGGGATGCCACAACCTTATGGCAATACCGGGTTCGGTTCTGCCGGCACGACCCGCACGTTGTTCCGCGGAGGCCTGTGACACCCTCTGTGTTTCCAGTCGCGTTATGCCGGTTGCGGCCTCGAAGACCGGCAGCCGCTGCAATCCGCTATCAATGACGATACGCACGCCATCAATGGTAATCGACGTTTCGGCAATCGATGTGGCCAGCACGATTTTGCGTGTACCCTTTGGGGCAGGTCGAATGGCTGCATCCTGCTCTTTTTGTGACAGATTGCCATAAAGCGGTATGATTGATGTCCCTGGGCCAAACCGTCCCTGCAGTCGCTCGGCCGTGCGGGTGATTTCGGCTTGCCCGGGCAGGAATGCCAGTATCGATCCGCCCTCGCTTTCATGTGTTTCAAGGATTGCCCGTGCCATCCTGTCTTCCATTCGATCCGACGTCGTTCGCTCATCATGGCGAATGTCGATCGGGTAACTGCGTCCCATGCTCTCGATTGTCGGTGCATTGCCCAACAAAGAACTGACCCGGCCAATATCCAGTGTGGCAGACATGACAAGCAGACGAAGATCGTCACGTAATGCCATTTGTACATCGAGCGCCAGCGCCAGACCAAAATCGCCATCCAGCGAACGCTCGTGAAATTCGTCAAACAACACGGCGACGATTCCCGCCAGCTCGGGGTCATCGAGAACCATGCGACTGAACACACCTTCCGTTACCACTTCTATACGGGTACGGGGCGATGTCCGGTTATCAAGACGCATACGATAGCCGACAGTCTCGCCAACCTCTTCACCCAAAATCGAGGCCATGCGTGCCGCCGCGGCTCGTGCTGCCAGACGGCGGGGCTCAAGCAGAATGATCTTGCCCGTCTGAGCCCAGCTCTGGTCCAGCAAATAAAGCGGCACCAAGGTCGTCTTACCCGCGCCGGGCGGCGCAGACAGCACTGCACTGCGCCCAGTCGACAATGCCTGCGCAATGTCTGGCAGGACCTGGGTGACCGGCAGCTGCGGCAATAGACCGGCATAGGGCAATGTCATCTGGCGTATCTCATTCTTGTCTCTTTGACTGTCTTTTTGCTCTTAAAGGGAGAGGCAGCAGTTGCAAGTGGCTTACGGTATCAACGTATCACTGCGGGTTTGAGTTTGGCCAATTCTATTGGTTTCAACGTGGTTTCCGCCGGGATGTCAGGGCCCTTTACACCCCTTCAGGCGGACAGTTTTGGGCAGCTCTTTCCTTTGTTCTTTTTGCGAGGATTGATTTTTGTGTGTTTTGTATGGTTTTTCGAAATTATTGTTTAGAAACAGTTGGTTGAAAAAAATGACATTTTTTTTACATCCCCCTGTTGACTTGTTTGTTTGGTTAGATTTATAAGTCCGCTCACTGAACGAGGGCGGCGGCGCTGCTGGCGACGGACTGC
>NZ_DAMDBP010000003.1:0-64128 GCF_032092815.1 Agrobacterium sp.
CCGGTTTGGTGTCGCCGTTTAAGGCTTTGTAAGCGAATGCGCAAGACTTAATTGTCAAACAGAAATGCCGTTTGCCATTCCTTATGCGCTATTCCAGGACTTACTTGCCATTAAGGCCCTTATGTAGGCACCTCTGCGCGAGGCGCAAGCGCATGGATTCGCACCATCGTCAATCACTAGCCGCAGATATGATTCCCCCGCTGTCAAAATGACTTTATTGTGATTTGTGGCGTCGCTTATGGTTTACGGGAAGTTTCCGATGACATATGACGCCATGTAATCGCCTTTGGGAGGAAGGTGACGCGGGCCAAAGACGCCCCGATCAGTATTTCCTGCTTTCATTACCGATAGACGCACTCCCCGCGCCGCCACCTCATCCGTCTCAGGATATATCCATGGAAATTTTTACCGCCGCCGGCTTCACGGCATTCCTGCAGGTTATAGCAATCGACCTTGTGCTCGCTGGCGATAACGCTGTTGTCATCGGCCTAGCTGCTGCTGGCCTTCCCGCCCATCTGCGCCGCAAGGCAATTTTGATCGGCATCATCGCCGCAACGGTTCTGCGCATCGGTTTTGCCGCTGTCACCGTCCAGCTGCTGGAAATGGTTGGCCTTCGCCTTTTCGGCGGCCTGCTTTTGGGCTGGGTGTGCTGGAAGATGTGGGTTGAACTGCGCGAGCAGAACGGCTCCATGGATGATGAAGTCACCGATGAAGAAGCCGACCTGACCAAGGGTCACAAGACCTTCTTCCAGGCGGCCATGCAAATCGTCATCGCTGACGTGTCGATGTCACTGGATAACGTGCTGGCTGTGGCCGGTGCTGCCCAGGAACATCTAACCGTCCTGGTCATCGGGCTGATCGTGTCCATCGGCCTGATGGGGCTTGCCGCAAACTTCGTTGCCAAGTTGCTGCACCGCTACCGCTGGATTTCCTATCTCGGCCTAATGGTCATCATCTATGTTACACTGAACATGCTCTATCACGGCAGCATTGAAGTCTTGCCTTATATCCAGGCCTATCTCGGCTGACAAACCGCTCAGACAGAGCAATTTTCCGGCAAATCATGTAGTAAACAAATGGTTTGCCGGAACACACCCCTGAACATGCGCATCCAAATCCTGTCGAAACAATTCGGGACACTTATTGCGTTTTGATCATTTCTGCGCGGCATTTTAACGATAAAAGAATAAATCGTTAACCGCCTTCATTCAGTAAGCCTCAACATCTCAAAGACAATATGCCCTTAGACCACCTCATGATGAGGTGTCTTACATGGGATGTACCATATGTTTATCGACGCTATCGTTACCCTTACCTTGATTATTGCGCCTCTTTATCTCTTCTTCCGCTGGGTTCAGGCGGACTCGGAGAGACAGGACAAGCCCTCATCAAATGGCTCAGCCTCCTTTCGCTGAACGCAACGATACTGACAGCACACGGCGATAAACCATAACGCCATTCCCGGCTTACAGCTTTTCTCTTTCATGGCTTGTGAAAACATCCGATCCTTCGCCGTCCAGTGACAGGATTAAGCGGAAACTCACCCAAATGGGGCATGACACCGTCCCAGGGTGAATTAACGTCTCGTTCATCATAAGCCTTGTGTTACCGCGCCGGCCTATTGGCTGACGCGACAACAGAAACCCGTGAAAGAGACGATGCATACGCCCGTTCTGGTCGCCGCCTACCTCTCCGTATCCGTTCTTTTCGTCGCTTATACCTGCGTCGAAATCCAGCGTGACAATACGAGGCTGCGTTTTACCCACTGGCTTGGCATTGCTTTTTGTACTGTCTGGCCAGCACTGGTTGCCATGGCGCTCGTTTCAGCCTTAGCAGGCCGGTTGCGTCTCAAGCAGAGTTGAGCGACGCAATCATTCGCCCTCAAAGGCCCCTGCCATCAGCCACAGCTTCATTTCAACAAGACGACTGGCAAATGCACGCTTGCCAGCCGTTAGGACCCCATTGTCATGAATGCGGTGCTGACCAAGCAAGGGTCACGCGCAGGTTTCGGACGCCTGTGCGTTGAAACCCATCCCCTCAAATTTCCGCACGACCTCACCACGCAACACATCAGCCTTCTCGTTGCTCTTGAAGAAGGTAAATCCAATCGCGCCAAACGGATGGCAACGTTTGTCATCTTTATATTGGCATACTCAATTGCATTCCGGGTCAGCCTCATAAGCTCGACGGCGACGTACCGCTCAATGCCGACCAATTATGCTTCGCTTGATAGAAACGGCAGATTGACTCTTGCGCAAAACAAGAACATTTAGAGAACAAATATGAGGGACATTATGGCGCAGGCTGAAAAAATCATTGTAATGACGTTCAAGAAAAACCGCGGCGGCATTGTGCCCGGCGAAATGCGAACCGCATCCAACCCGGTTGCAGCCGAAAAGATTGCAGCTGCAATGGCACCCCGTCACGTTGGCGTAGCGGCCTACAAGGTGATGGTTGACGATGAAAGCGGCGACATGGCGTCACCGATCCTCATCGTCTCTCACGGTGAAATTGCCGATCTCGACGGCGACTGATTTTCGACGTGAAAAGCGGAAAATATCAGCCCCTTACCGTCACGTGCCGTCGTCAACAAAACGTACAGTTTCTCCTGTCGAGAGAATGCCTGCACCGTACTGATTTTTTACGGACTACGAATCGCGTCGCATCTGATGCGTGAAAGAATCACGAAAGAAACCGACCAACGGTTCAACAGCGCAAACTGACACACAGTGACACGATCAAAACAATACAAGATGTAAGTGGTTGAATTTATTGGAGCGGGTAGCGGGAATCGAACCCGCGTATTCAGCTTGGAAGGCTGCTGCTCTACCATTGAGCTATACCCGCGGTGGTGATTCGATCCGTGCAGAATGGTGGAGGAAGTTGGATTTGAACCAACGTAGGCTGAGCCAACGGATTTACAGTCCGTCCCCTTTAACCACTCGGGCATTCCTCCAGTATTCTGCGAGGATCAAGCGACCAAGCTTTAGTCCAGATTTCCGTGTCCGGCGCGTCGCCGTTCGTCGTCTGTGGCCGGGTATATGACTGCCCGATCTTCATCTGTCAACACGCCCTGTCACGAATTTTTCGAAAAAAATTCAATTAGCTTACACAGCCTGTGGATAGCAGCGGGGGCTGGTGTGACGAGATCGCCGGAGATATAAGGCGCTATGAGCAAAGATGATCCCAACGACAAATCCACCCGCGATACGCACTACGCCAACCTGCGCCGTGCCGTGCGCGATGCAAAACGCGAGCGGGGCGAGATTCCGACCCCGGCCTTCCAGAAACGCAAGCGCCAGGGCGCTGATGAATGGAAGCCGCCGCAGCTCGGCGCCGACCAGGTCTATCTCTATGGCCTGCACACCGTGCGCGCTGCCCTTTCCAATCCGGAACGACAGATCATCAAGCTGTCGGTGACGCAGAACGCGCTGGCACGTCTGGAAATCGGCACCGCCGAAGAACAGAAGTTCCCGGTGGAAATGGTGTCGCCACAGGATATCGACAAGGTGCTCGGCCCCGAGGCCATTCATCAGGGCGTGATGCTGGAAACCCGGCCATTGCCGGTGCGCAAGCTCTCCGCCCTCAAGGACAGCCCGCTTATTCTGGTGCTCGATCAGGTCACAGACCCGCACAATGTCGGCGCGATCATGCGTTCGGCCGTGGCCTTCAAGGCTGGCGCCATCATCACCACCATGCGTCACAGCCCCACCGAATCGGGTGTCATGGCAAAATCGGCCTCCGGCGCGCTAGAAATGATCCCCTATATCCAGATCACCAATCTGGCCGATGCGCTGGGCGAATTGCATAAGCTGGGCTTTTTCTCCGTTGGTCTTGATTCGGAAGGCCCGGCCCCGATCGAGCAGACATTCAGCGGCGAAAAGATTGCGCTTGTTCTGGGTGCTGAAGGCAAGGGCCTTCGCCAGAAGACCCGCGAAACCGTCAGCGCGCTGGCACGGCTCGATATGCCGGGCGAAATCAAGTCGCTCAACGTCTCCAACGCAGCCGCGATCGCGCTTTACGCCACCCAGCAGTTCCTGGCTGGCGCAACGGCGCGGAAATAAGCGACGTTTCTAAAGCTGCCCAGATGACGACGACCTTTCCCGACCATCCGAAAACACAATCGGGAAAGGCCCTGCCATGAAAGATGTCGGCCACGGTTCTTTGCTGACGCAGGGATCGACCCGGAAAAACGGCTGGATCAACCATGCCAACGATCCGGTCGGCATGGAGCGCATCGAAGCCTTTTTCGCCGCACGCGCCTATGAAATGCACCGCCACGACACCTACGCCATAGGGCGAACGCTGTCGGGCGTGCAAAGCTTCAATTACCGCGGCGCCTTGCGCAACAATCAGCCCGGCGGCACCATGGTGCTGCATCCCGATGAAAAACACGATGGGCAGGCCGGGGCCGAAGGCGGTTTTCATTATCGCATCGCCTATATTGAACCCGCCGCCATTCAGGCGGTGCTGCGCGGCCGCGCCCTGCCCTATGTCAACGGCGGCATTTCCGACGATCCACGGCTGTTTGCTGCAACCGGCCGCATCCTGCGCAGCGTCGAGGACCGCATCGATACTTTCGAATATCAGGATGCCTTGTTTGAGCTGGCACATGCCCTTGAAGCGGCATCCGGTTCGGCACCGGTAAAGGCAAAAAAGCTGATCGATTATTCCTCTGTCGAAATGGCCAGACAATATCTGCAGGAACTGCCACACACGGTTACGCTGGATGATCTTGAAAAGCTGTGCGGGCGCGATCGCTGGAGCCTGTCGCGCGACTTTCGCACCCTGTTTGGTACAAGCCCCTATCGTTACCTGACCATGCGCCGCCTTGATGCGGTCAAAACTGCGCTGCGTAGCGGGCAAAGCCTTGCCGAGACCGCCTTTTCAGCCGGTTTTGCTGACCAGAGCCACATGACGCGGCAGTTCACCAAAGCCTTTGGTATCAGCCCTGCCCGTTGGCTTGGCCTTCTCAATCACCGACAGGTGACATCGGGATAATCAGCTTAAAAAACTGCACGATCGTTCAAGACGCATGTGGTACGCGCGATCTATTGCCAGAGGCTTTCCAACAGGATGCCTTCCCATGCAGAAAACCTACACGTCAGTCCGCTTTGCCGAAAAATTTCCGCTGCTTCCAGACCACTGGCAGCCTCGCGTCGTTGCTGAAATGAACGACTACCAGTTCAAGCTGGTGCGGATCCTTGGTGATTTCATCTGGCACGAACATGCCACCACCGATGAGAGCTTCATCGTGATGGAGGGGGAGTTACGCATCGATTTTCGTGACGGCGCAGTCACCGTGAAAGCCGGCGAGATGTTTGTGGTGCCGAAAGGTGTTGAGCACAAACCTTTTGCCGAAAAGGAAGTGAAGCTGATGCTGATTGAACCGCGCGGCGTTCTGAACACCGGTGAAAGTGGCGGAGAACGCACCGCGACCAACGACATCTGGATCTGACGCCTACCCTGTCACAACTTCGTCCATAAAAAAGTCGCGCAGCGGGTTTCGATGCGCGACGATAAATCCGGTTGGTGACCACCAGATTGATCAGGCCTTTTTCAGAAACTCGGCGCGCAGCACCAGGCCCTTGATCTTGGCGTGGCGGCAATTCACCTCGTCCGGATTGTCGGTCAGCTGGATACCCTTGATCATTGTGCCACGCTTCAGCGTCTCGGAGGTACCCTTGACCTTCAGGTCCTTGATCAGCGTAACATTGTCGCCGTCCTGCAGGATCGCGCCGTTCGAATCTCTCACATCCATCATCATTCCAATCGCGTAAATTGCTTTGTCCAGATGGACGCCTTAACGGTTGCAAATACGGATTGTCCAGTGCGGCATTGATTGCAGGTCGCCAACATATCCCATAAACTTTACAGACTTGCGGAATCGCAAAAATAACCAGCCGAATGGAGACAGCACAGCAATGACCGACACCCCCAAGCCAACCGGAGAGTTGACACTTCGCACTCTCGCCATGCCTGCGGATGCCAATCCGGCAGGAGATATTTTCGGTGGCTGGGTCATGTCCCAGATGGACTTGGCAAGCGGCATTCGCGCAGCCGAGCGTGCACGCTGTCGCGTGGTCACCGCATCGGTCAAGGAAATGGCCTTCGAATTGCCGGTCAAGATCGGTGATACGCTGAGTATCTACACCGATATCGTTCGGGTTGGCCGCACATCCATTACCCTCAGCATCGAGGCCTGGGCGCACCGTTCGCGCTACAACAAGCTGGAAAAGGTCACTGCAGCAACCTTCATCATGGTTGCACTGGATGATGACGGCCAGCCAACACCGGTGCCGGCAGAAGCATAACAGACCGCCTCAAAGGCCTTACGAAACGAAAAACCCCTCCGGTCCTGCATGAGACCGGAGGGGTTTTCTTTTTGAGTGCGACAGAGAAATCTCTCAGAGCAGTCGCATTGCTTCGCCCGACATGGCCTTGCCAAAAGGCGCAACCTTGTCAAAGGGCTCCCACAGGAACTCGCGCCACAGGCGTGCACAGCCGGAGCCATGGTCCAACCCGAAACTCTGCGGGAAGTTCAGCACGTAATTGGCGGTGAAGATGTCGCCGCTGAAAACCTTTTCAATCGGGTTGAGCGCATCATGCATCACGACAGCCGCCAGATTGCGGGGACGGTGCAGCGCCAGCAACTGGGAAATATCGATCTTGCGATGCGAATAGGCATCGTAATAGGCCTGCGGCAGCAGGATCGGGTCGGTGCCATAGGAATTCGGATTCCAGTTGTGCGTCGCGATCGACTGCTTGACCTTGTTCAGCAACTCTGGCCGGAAGCCGGTCTGCGGATTTACCGCAAACGAAACCAGCATGGCATTGTTACCAATCATGGCCAGGCGTTTGTCCAGTAAAATGCCGTAACGCAGTGATGCATAGGCACCGGCACCGCAACCAACGAACTTGACGTGGGTAATGCCGTTTTCGACAATATATTTGATCAGCCGTTCCACAATCTCGTCTTCGTGTTCGAGATACCAGGAGGTCTTTTCTTCCACGAACCAGATGAGATGCGCATGATACTGCGGAATGACCGCATAGCCGTCGAGATTGGTATCAAACGGCACGCCAGGATTGGACTAGGCCTTGTTGCCGTAATCGTTGAAACAGACAATCAGGTTGGTGGACCGCGACGGACGCACAACAGACAGAAGACGGCCCTTGGCCGGTGCGACCGGAATAGTCGCCAGGCGATCATGCACCTGTATATTCATGCCTATCAACGCTCCATCTGAATCGCTGCAACTGCAACTGCATTACGCAATCAAACTTGCGTCAGAGTGAATGACGGCATGTTCCCCGACAAGCGTTTCCCTCCTTGTGAAGACCAACAGCCACAAGACATAAGCGTGAAACAGGTTGCGGAACCGGGAAGAAACGCAACCTGCTTGAGGCACGTCTGATTTCTGGAAAACATCGGAGGCCTACATTTTCAGGTATGGAGACGCACGGTCGAAGGACAGGCCCGGGAAAATGCCAAGGGTAAGATCATTTGCATTGACACCGAACTGCCGCTGCAACATCGCAGCCGCCACCTCGCGCACATCACCGGTCGGCATAAGGTCGCGATCATCAAGTAAATCCCCGTCACCAAGTCCCGGCCATTTGCCCAGCACCTGCCCCCCGGCAATATCGCCACCCGCCACCAGCGCCACGCTGCCGGTGCCATGGTCGGTACCACCGGTGCCATTTTCACGCGCTGTGCGGCCAAATTCGGTCACGGCAAGGACAACAGTCTTTTTCCAGACGTCGTCACCCAACTCCTCTTTCAGTGTGGTGATGGCAATCATCAGATCCTTCACCGTTCGGGCAAACTGTCCTTTCTGCCCGGCATGGGTGTCCCAGCCATCGATAGAGAAGCTGGCAATGCGATAATCCTCGCGCAGCAGACCCGCCGTCAGATTGGCAACGTCGCGAATGCCCTGCCCGCGTTTTTCGTCCTCAAACAACATGTCTGCCGACATGTCGGTTTTTAGCGCTTCGCCGAGCACCCGAGAAAAATCGGGATCATTGGCATAAAGCCGTTTCAGGAAACCGATCTCATCTTCCGGCATGGTAATGTCGGATACCGAGGACCAGACATCCACCTCATTGGGACCGGACAGAATAAGCTCCATCGATGTGTTGATATCAATCGCTTTGCGGTCCGCAGAGCGCGGAATGGTGGCAAGCGCCCGGTTCAGCCAGCCGGTGCGCTCGTCATGTACAGCCTGGCCACCGCTTTCCAGCATGTCCTGCCCGTCAAAATGGCTGCGCGCATCCCGGTAAGGCGTCGATACCGCATGCACAAAGGCCAGTTCCTTGCCCTGCCACAAGGGCATCAGCGCTTCGGCGGCCGGGTTCAGACCAAAAAATCCATCAAGATCGATCAACCCGCTGTCGGGTGTCAGGGCAAGGGTCGGGCGCAGGGCCGCAAATAACGGATCACCAAAGGGCTGCACCATATCCAGCCCATCCATGGCGCCACGCAAAACGATGGTCACAAAACGATTGTCGCCGGGCATCGCTGCAAAACTGACCGGCGAAAAAGCCGGCACGGCAGCGGCACAGCAGGCCGTCGCCAAAAAACTGCGACGGCTCATGAGCATGTCTTCAGAGAAAGTCATAATCTATCTCCTGTTGAATTCTGGTGATGAAAGAACAAGCGTTATGCCACTGGCCCGGTTGGGGGCCTGCTGCACAACTTTAATCGTGTCGTCACGCGCCATATCCGCCAGCGCGTTTTGCAGAAGTGCTTTTGGCTCGATATTGCGGCCAAGACTGTTGGCAGCTTTTCGCGCCCATAAAATGCGTTCGCTGATCTGGCTGGGGGAAAGCCAGGTCATTACCCCTTCTTCAAATCCGGCCGGACTTGGCGGCTGCCACACCGGCTGGCCCATGCGTTTCAAGGCAGCAATTGTCATGCTGCGGGCAAGTCCGGGTTTGCGGACATTGCCATTATTCGCCGGCAACGCTTCGCCCTTTGCCAAGGCCTGCGGTTGCGGCTCAGGCTGTGCCATGTCGCCGTCCATATCCTTGCCGGGACCGGCACGAGAGCCGGAAACGGCGCCAGACATCATGGAACCGCCAGCACCTTCGCTAGAGCCTGATGGTCCAGCGTTACCTTTATCCGTCATATCGGAAGCGTCACCGTAGGGAGACATTATATCACGCCAGCTTTTTCGGTCTACGCCAAGCGCCCGCAAACCGGACACCACATAGTCGAATGGCAACTTCATCTTGCGACCGGGATCACTCCAGGCGCGCGGCTGAGACAGCATCACCTCATAGACCTTGGCCAGATTGCCGTCGCTCGCCCGCCATGCATCGACCATGACCTTGATCATGTCGGTGGGTGGCTCGTCGGCAATAAAATGCGTCACCAGCTTGCGGCAGATATGTTCAGCCGTCTCATGCCGCGCGGCCAGATCATCCAGCATCGACAGGCAGTCATCGACCGACCGTTTGCGTCCACCATAGGAAATCCCGAGAACATCGATCTGCCCCGGCTCTGCCAGACGCGGCCGAAACAGCATCTCATACTGGTCATTCACCGTCATGCCGGTCAATACAAGCGCGGCAGAGCGCACATCGGTCTGTGTGTAACCGCTTCCAGCACCCATCGTGTGCAGTTCCAGAAGTTCTCGACCGAGATTTTCATTGAGCCCGCGTCTGCGGTTCTGCGCCGCAACCGAATCCGGCCCGGCTGAGCGATCCTGATCGAGATAGATCAACATCGCCGGGTGGAGGATTGCCGCCTGCAACAGATCACGAAACGAACCGGCCAGATGCGGACGAATGGCTTCACTTTCATAAAGCGGCGTCAGCAACCGCATCGGCAGGGTTTTATAGGCATTGACGGAAAAATGATCGAACCAGAAGCCGGACAGGCGCTCATAAAATCCGTAGGGCGAAAACACCGCCTGCGTCACCCGTGCCACGGCATCGCGCTGAAAGGCCTGATTGGCCTTTTGCTGCAAGAGCTTTCGCCCTTCGCGATCCCGCTCACCACCATTGTTGATGGCACGGATTTCCCTTAGCCCTTCGGCAAGGTCGTCGGCACGTTGCCGCGCCTCATCGATACCACCTCTGGGAAACATCGGCTCAGACCGGCTGCCATCGGCCAACTGGCCAAGCAGATCATCCAGTCGCTCACCCTGCTTTTCGTGGGGAGACAGCCCGTAACCAAAACGGATCGCAGCCATCGTCGGAGAGTAGGAAACCATATCTGCCACTCCTGCCAACATGAAACACCAACATTCGGGAAGTGACAGGCTCTCAAGCAATTCTGGCCGCAATCGAGCGAAACTGCGGCCATTTTCCGACATGGATAATTTGTAATCCAACATTGCTGAGTGGTGGATGCGCTTGCCATCGACAGGTTGGCGCGGTAGTTTTGTGGCAATCTGTAGAAGGAGTTTTATGCGCAGACGCTAGATGAGCACCGCATTGGGCGGTTTCACGGCTGGTTCACATCTGGGCCGGCGTCTTTTTGCGTATTTTCACTACGGAACAATCATGTCCAACACAGACATTACCATCCGGGCCTATCGGCCTTCGGATCTGCACGTGCTTTCATCCCTCTGGTTCAACGCCTCACTGGCAGCCCATGCATTTCTGGGGGAACAGCGGCTGCGGCAGCAACAGCAGTTGGTCGAAACCATCTACTTGCCAAAAGCCGAAACATGGGTCGCCTGCATGGGTGAACACCCCGTGGGCTTTATCGGGCTTATCGATCACTTTATCGGCGGCCTGTTTGTCTCACCGTCCCAACAGGGCAAAGGCATAGGCAGGGCATTGCTGTCACATGCCCTGGCCTTAAAGGGCGAGCTTTCGCTGGATGTTTACGCCGACAATCACGGTGCACATCTGTTTTATCTGCGCGAAGGTTTCAGGGAAATCTCCCGCAATTCGGTCGATGATGAAGGACTGCCCTTCCCGACAATCAGGATGATCCGGAGCGCCTAAACAGAAGATAGCGGCGCGCAAAGTGCGCCGCTATCCGTCTTTCAGACCAGCATGGAAATTGCGGTCAATGCGTCACAGTGACAGCGCAGAAAAACTGTGTCAGTCAGGTGCCATGAAGCTCATTCGCAAAATCATGCAGGATCGCAGTTCGGCGGGCGCTGTCGCCATGCTGGCGCTCCTGCTGTTTTTGCTGCAAGGGCTGGCCAATGGCGTTGCCCATGGCAACATGGCCACCATGGCACTGGCCGCAGATGAGATTATCTGCTCCAGCCATTCCCCCGCTGGCGCGACTGAAAAACAGGATCCGGCCGGCAAAACCGCCAACAATTGCTGTGGCACGCTCTGTCGCCTGGCATCGGTGTCTGCCTCCGCCCTTCTGGTTACCCCAAACGAACTGACCACAACACTTCTGCCAAAGGTGGATATCGCCTTTGTGCGGCCGCAGGCCGACCAGCCAGCCACGCCACTAAACCGGGAATCGCAGCCACGCGGACCACCCGTCTTCACGCACATCTGAAAGACCAACACACCGGCCTGACCGGTAGACCTTTCATCTTGCGGAGACATCCATGTCCGTTACCACCTCTTTCGAGGGGCCGCGCGCGCCTGCGCAATCCTCATCGATCCATCTTTATCGCGCCGTCTGGCGCTGGCATTTTTATGCCGGTCTATTCATCCTGCCCTTCATGATCACGCTTGCCATCACCGGCGCGCTTTATCTGTTCAAAGACGAGATCGACAATGTCATTCATTCCGATCTCAAACGCATCGCCATGACTGAGAATGCGCATAAAACCACTCCGTCCGACATTGTCGCGGCAGCCCTGGCTGCAGTTCCCGGTACCGCGGTCAAATACACGACGCCTAACAATCCCGCTGCATCGACTGAGATCACCGTCAGCACGTCAGAGGGAAAACGTGCCGTTTACGTCAACACCTATACAGGCGAGGTGTTGGGTTCGCTGCCTGATCGCGGCACCGTCATGTGGACCGTGCGGTATCTGCACAGCCTGAAATATTTCGGCACCTACGCCCGTTATTTCATCGAGATCGCCGCTGGCTGGTCCATCCTGCTGGTCGCCACCGGCATCTATCTGTGGTGGCCACGCAACCAGACCGGTGGTGTGCTGACCATACGCGGCACGCCGAAAAAACGGGTATTCTGGCGTGACACCCATGCCGTCACCGGAATTTTCGTTGGCTTTTTCATTGTCTTTCTGGCCGCCACCGGCATGCCATGGTCGGGCGTCTGGGGCGGCAAGGTCAATGAATGGGCCAATGGCAGCAATTTCGGCTATCCATCCGGTGTGCGTGTTGATGTGCCGATGTCGATGCAGAAGCTTGATGACGTCTCAAAAACCTCGTGGTCACTGGAGCAGGCACAGATACCACTGTCGCAAGGTCAGGATCAGGGTCATGACCACGGTCAGGGTGACAGCGGCCATGAAGGTCATGGTGGCCACGCCACCATGCCTGCCACGCAACAGACGCCAACAATGAGCGATACGATTGGCATAAACAGCGCCATTGCCCGTTTCGAGCAGCTTGGCATGACACCGGGTTATGCTGTCACCCTGCCGACCAATCCATCCGGTGTCTATAGCGGCTCGATCTATCCCGACGACCTCTCCAAGCAGCGGGTCATTCACCTCGACCAATATAGCGGCGACGCGCTGATCGACATGAGCTATGCGGATTACGGTCCGATGGGCAAGGCTCTCGAATGGAGCATCAACACCCATATGGGCCAGCAATTTGGTCTGGCAAACCAGATCGTGCTGACCCTGGCCTGCCTCGCCATCGTGCTGCTGGCAGTCTCCGGTGGTGTCATGTGGTGGAAACGTCGCCCCAAGGGTTCGCTTGGCATTCCGCCGATGCCGCAGGAAAAACGGGTCATGCGTGGTCTCATCGCGATGCTGGCGATTGGCGGCATCTTTTACCCGCTGGTCGGATTAAGCCTGCTGGTCATGCTGGTGCTGGATTTTGCAGTTCAGAAAATCGGCAAAACCAAAGCTGCCTGAACAGAAGCGTAGGAAAACAGCGGCCGGGAGCAATCCCGGCCTCTTCCGCGCCTAGAGATGATATGCCTTGTAGACCAGACCAGCCGGCGTGCGATAGGTCTGAAAACCCATCGCCTCGTAATAGGCCTGCCCCAAAAAATTATCCGCGCCAATGCTGGCATCGATGCTGCGCAGGCCAAATTCTTGAGCGGCACGCAGCGTATCCCTGAACAAGTCGGAGCCTACCCCTCTGCGCGCGGCAAGTGGGCTGACATGTGTGCCGATGATGCCCCAACCTTCCGCCACGTCCCACGGGTTACCAGTCCTTGCAAGACGCAGCGATTGAAAGCCGAGAATACGCCCACCATCATCTTCCGCCACCACACACTGGATGCGATCCTCGTGGTTGATATAGGCAGCCACAATGGCAGCAACATCTGTCGGCGTCTTGCGCAAACCGGCCGCAAAAATCTCGTTTTGCAGGGCTGCCATGCCTTCGGCATCATCTGAAATTGCAGGTCTGGTTTTCATCATACCGCCTTCATAACTGGATGCCAGGATATGAGCAGCTATCGAACGGAAAGACCAGACACATTGCCTTACCGAGACAAATTACCTCTTTCTATCAAGGTGATATTTGGTTCAGCGGAATCAATATATCAATAACGGTTAGAGTGTCGGTGGATCGATTCTCGCAAGGAACAGACACTGCTGCAATGACTGACGCCGCCTGACCAGAGGAGTAAAAATGTCCGAAACAATTTTACGCTACGTGCCGCTTGATCCAAACTGGCAGCCATCGGAGGAACAGTCAGGGCAAGCCGTTTCACTGCTCAAATCCATGTCGCCGCTCGCCGACGATGTAACGGGCCACTTCGAGGATGATGTGCGCTTTTATGATCCTGGCGAGAACTGGTCGGGTGTAAAATGCCCCAACTGCAAGGCAGATGTCGAGGACTGGTGGGGCGAAGCCATGGAGACGGCCTTTGCCAGCGAGTTCAAAAATCTTTCCGCCAAAATTTCATGCTGTGGCACGACCGTATCGCTGAATACGCTGACCTATGTCTGGCCCGCCGCCTTTGGGCGTTTTGCGCTCGAAGCCCTCAATCCCAATATGGATGACACGACGTACGAGCAGGATCAGCAGCTTGCCGAAAGCCTCGGCGCGCCGCTTCGAAAAATCTGGGCCAGATATTAAATCGACCCAGATCCGTAAATGTACGGTGCGGCATCGCGGAACTCATGTCCCGCGATGCTGTGCTGATGAAAATCAGCGGAATGCCTGATTATCAGGACCGGAAGATAAACGATGCACCCAGCGCAATCAGCGCGAAACCGATGACGTGGTTGATCGTCAGGCTTTCCTTCAGCCAGAAGATTGAGAAACCGGCAAAAACGATCAGCGTGATCACTTCCTGCATCGTCTTCAACTGCGCGGTGGTGTAGACAGCCGAGCCGATACGGTTGGCTGGAACCGCCAGACAATATTCAAAAAACGCGATGCCCCAACTGGCCATGATCGCCAGAAACAGGGCGCTGCCCTTGTGCTTGAGATGCCCGTACCATGCAAAGGTCATGAAAACATTCGAGGCGACGAGCATCAGAACAGGCCAGATGTGGGCAGGGCTGAATGAAAAAGGCATGATTGACCTTTGGAAATTGTGATGAAACGGGAACCGAAGCAGAGAACCATTTTCGGCTTTTGGCCATTTGCTTACAGCATCTGGCCAAAAAGTGTACTGGGCTTATTGGCGAAGCAGATGCCCTGATATGAAAGGCATCTACTCCATCCTTCCGCCTGCCGCACAGCAACGAAAACGGAGGAGAAAACACGCCAGCTTTCATTCGGTTCCATGCGCGGCAACGTTTCCTTTTTGTACTCATTTTTTCATTGCCGCCCCTTCCTTTTTGACTGGACTCTCTCCATATTCCCGGCATGGCCAAATCTCCGAAAAAACCCACCGACCAGACCTTGCGCTCCGATGGCTTTGCCGAAATGCCACAGGCACCTTTTGAAGGTGCGCCGCTTTCCGGCAGCGTGGCCGATTGGGTAAAGCAGCTGGAGGCCGAGGCCGAGGCATCTTCGATTGAAACCCAGCGGGAGATTGCCTCCAAGGCCGGCAAGCACCGCAAGAAGATTGAGATTGAGGCCCGCAAGGCTGCCATGGATGAAGCAGCCAAGGCTGCCAAAGGCAATAAGAAGGCCACGGCGCAGAAAACATCGCGCGGCGTGTCGATTGGTGCCTCCAACGACCCCAAGACCCGTGCGGCTGCCGGCCTCAACCCGGTTGCTGGTCTGGATGTCAGCCTTGAGGAAGCAGAAAGCCTTGCCACTGGCGCGGTCACGGCCACGGTTGATGCGCTTTCCAAGCTGATTGAAAGCGGTAATCCGCTGTTCAAGAACGGCGAAATCTGGACACCACACCGCCCTGCCCGCCCGGAAAAATCCGAAGGCGGCATCAAGCTGGAAATGGTCACGGATTACAAACCCTCTGGCGACCAGCCAACCGCCATTGCCGATCTGGTCGAAGGCATCAGCTCCGGTGAGCGGTCGCAGGTTCTTCTCGGTGTCACCGGCTCCGGTAAAACCTTCACCATGGCCAAGGTCATCGAGGCAACCCAGCGTCCCGCCGTCATTCTGGCGCCCAACAAGACGCTGGCGGCCCAGCTCTATTCCGAGTTCAAGAACTTCTTCCCCAACAATGCCGTGGAATATTTCGTATCCTATTACGATTATTACCAGCCGGAAGCCTATGTACCGCGCTCGGATACCTTCATCGAGAAGGAATCCTCGATCAACGAGCAGATCGACCGTATGCGCCACGCCGCCACCCGCGCCATTCTGGAGCGTGATGACTGTATCATCGTCGCCTCCGTCTCCTGCATTTACGGTATCGGTTCGGTGGAAACCTACACCGCCATGACCTTCCAGATGCAGGTGGGCGACAAGCTGGACCAGCGCCAGCTGCTGGCCGACCTCGTGGCCCAGCAATATAAACGGCAGGACATCAACTTCGTGCGCGGTTCCTTCCGTGTACGTGGTGACACGATTGAAATCTTCCCGGCCCACTTGGAGGATGCCGCATGGCGTATCTCGATGTGGGGTGATGAAATCGAAACCATCACCGAATTCGACCCACTGACGGGCCAGAAGACCGGCGATCTGCAATCGGTAAAAATCTACGCCAACTCGCACTATGTCACGCCGCGCCCGACGCTGAACGGTGCCATCAAGTCGATCAAGGAAGAGCTGAAAGGCCGCCTTGCCGAACTGGAAAAGGCTGGCCGTCTGCTCGAAGCGCAGCGTCTGGAACAGCGCACGCGTTACGATATCGAAATGCTGGAAGCCACCGGCTCCTGCGCCGGTATCGAAAACTATTCCCGTTACCTCACCGGCCGCAATCCCGGTGAGCCACCACCGACCCTATTTGAATATATCCCCGACAACGCCCTGCTGTTCATCGACGAAAGCCACGTCTCGGTCAGCCAGATCGGCGGCATGTATCGCGGCGACTTCCGTCGTAAGGCAACGCTGGCCGAATACGGCTTCCGCCTGCCCTCCTGCATGGACAACCGTCCACTGCGCTTCGAGGAATGGGACGCCATGCGTCCGCCAACCATTGCCGTGTCGGCCACGCCCGGCTCCTGGGAAATGGAGGAATCCGGCGGTGTGTTTGCCGAACAGGTCATTCGCCCTACCGGCCTTATCGATCCGCCGGTCGAGGTGCGTTCTGCCCGGTCGCAGGTTGACGATGTCTTGGGTGAAATCCGCGAGACCGCACAGGCCGGTTACCGCACGCTGGTCACTGTTCTGACCAAACGTATGGCGGAAGACCTCACCGAATATCTGCATGAGCAAGGCGTACGCGTGCGTTACATGCACTCGGACATCGACACGCTGGAGCGTATTGAAATCATCCGTGACCTGCGCCTCGGCGCCTTTGACGTGCTGGTTGGCATCAACCTGCTGCGTGAAGGTCTCGATATTCCCGAATGCGGTTTCGTCGCCATTCTCGATGCCGACAAGGAAGGTTTCCTGCGTTCGGAAACCTCACTCATCCAGACGATCGGCCGTGCTGCCCGTAACGTCGATGGCAAGGTTATCCTCTATGCGGACAACGTCACCGGCTCGATGAAACGTGCGATGGAAGAAACCAGCCGTCGCCGTGAAAAGCAGATGGCCTACAATGCCGAACACGGCATTACGCCGGAATCGGTCAAGGCGCGCATCTCCGATATTCTTGATTCAGTTTATGAAAAAGATCACGTAAGGGCTGATATTTCTGGCGTTTCTGGCAAGGGCTTTGCCGATGGCGGTCATCTGGTCGGTGCCAATCTGCAGGCCCACCTCAACGCGCTCGAAAAACAGATGCGCGATGCCGCAGCCGATCTCGACTTCGAAAAGGCCGCCCGTCTGCGCGACGAGATCAAACGCCTCAAGGCGGTCGAACTCGCCGCCATGGACGACCCGATTGCCAAGGAGGAATCCAAGGCACAGGAAGGCATCAGACGCGCCGCCCAGGCCACACGCGAATCCCTGTTTCAGAAACCATCGCTGGATGACATGGGCCCAGGCACCGATGCCACCAAGCCGCTGTTCCGCAAGAACACGCTGGATGAAATGACCGTGGGTCGTACCGAAAAACCCGTGCGTGGTGACGTTCCGGAAAAACCGGCCACGGAACCGGGCAAACGGTTCTCACCGCTTCTCGAAGGCCAGCCGGAAAAACGCACTGACGATCCTCGTCCGATCATTCGTGCCAAACCCGGCGTCGGTTCCTATGAAGACGCCGTCGATGAAAAACAGCGCAAGGGTCGCACCAAAGGCAAAACAGGCAAACCGGGTCGATAACCACAAACGAAACGCGCAAGACCTCAACATCCCCATAAACGTTGACTTCGTTTATGGGTGATCCGAAGGGCAGTTACGTTTTTTGGTGGTAAGGCATTCGTTGCCGATCTTGCGCTCACCACGAGTCGACCAGATCACTTGCCGCCAGAAAACGGTTGGCCAGTCTTTTATCTGTTGCGCGGCCATGACGGCTTGGCAGGAATTGCACCGCCAAAAAAACCTGATGGTTGTATTTTACGATTATGCGTTAAACCTGCATCAACCCCTTGCTGGCATATCTCCACCCAAAGAAAAGGAGACATGCCTCATATGATGATCGGTTTTAAAAACACCCACAATCAAACCGTCTACGTCAATCCGGCACAGGTGCTGTACGTTGGCGCATTTGAGGAAGATGTTTCGATTATCGCCATGGCACTGGCAGTCTCCGGCGGCAAACCTCTGATGCTCCATGTGCGCGGCAGTGTTGATCTGGTGCAGCAGAAACTCTCCGGCACTTTCCCGCCGCGTTCCTAAGCTTTTTTATACACTTTAAGATGATCCCGCTTTTTTCGCAGAGCGGGATGATGTCGATTTATGAGAGATATTTCTCTCCGCCGCCGCGCGGATGAGTGCCTTGAAAGCACCCTCATCAATCTCATCACCTTCATGAATATCGATGGCGCGGCGCGTATTGCCCTCAAGACTGGCATTAAAAAGTCCGGCCGGGTCCGCAAGTGACGCACCATGGGCAAAGGTCAACTTAACCACGCTTTTATAGGTCTCGCCGGTGCAGATGATGCCGGCATGTTCCCAAACCGGCACACCACGCCATTTCCATTCTTCGACCACCTCAGGCAGCGCCTGTTTGATCAATCCTCTGACATGGCCAAGCACCGGCCCGCGCCAGTCCTCAAGCTGCGCTATTCTTTCATCGATCCGGGTCGAGGCAGAAACCTCATCCGCGGCATTTTTATCCTGTGTCTCTGGCATTCGCATCACTCACCTCACCTCGGTCGGCCTGATGGTCGTGACAGGATTATAGCCGATTTCAGATCGGACCGATGATTTATTCTGCATTTTGTGCCGGAACCAAAATCACCGCCGTCCGTTTCCTCTCCGAACATAGCGTTCGATACTGAAAGGGAAGAAACATCATGAAAAACAAGGTTTTCGCACTGGCTGCCGTTGCAGCCCTGGCCTCTTCTGTTGCCTTCGCACAGACAGCAGCAACACCTGCTGCGCCTGCAACAGAAGCCCCTCCAGCCGCCGGTGCTGACGCAACTATGGCTGGCCCTGGCATCACCATGGGCATGCAGCCAAACGGCCCCCTGAAGTTCGTCAACGTGCAGAAGACAGACCTGACCGCTTCCCAGCTTGAAGGCCTGGATATCTACAATGCCGCTGGTGATGACATCGGTGAAATCGAAGATGTCGTGATCGGCGATGGCAAATCCGTCATCGGCCTGGTTGCCAGCGTCGGCGGTTTCCTCGGCATCGACAAGAGCTATGTCGTTCTTGACCCGGCATCCGTGGCTGTTCACAACGACAATGGCACATGGAAGGCCTATGTCGACACCACAAAGGAAGCGCTCGAAGCCGCTCCGAAGCTTGATTACGACAAGCTGGACGACTGATCTCTCCCCTGATCATTCGCATATTCCAGTGAAAGCCTCTGCCAAACGGCAGGGGCTTTTTTGTGCCTCATGCTCATCCCTATCTGACGCTGCACAGATGTTCCTTGAAAATCAACGCCAGACAAGCCATCGTCCGATCATCTTGATGTGCTGGAGATCAAACATTTGCCGCCGGATATTTCGACAGTCCAGGTCGTTCAGGATCGCGCCGGAATGATTGCGGGTATGACCCCGACACTGGATACAGAGACCTATATTTTCTGCTCCCTGCCGCTATCCGGCGCAGATCAACAGATTATCGTCGACGCCCTTGCCACATTCCGCGAAGCCGAAGGCATCAGCCTGATTCTGCCGCTTGAAAGGGCAACATCGCTCTGCTTGCCAATGACCCAGCCACCCATGTCGCGCATTACCCTTGAGGTCTATTCGTCACTTGAAGGTGTCGGTTTGACCGCAGCCGTATCGAGCGCTTTGGCGGATAAAGGCATTGCCTGCAACATGGTGGCCGCTCTACATCATGACCATGTGTTCGTGCCGCACGACAGGGCCAATGAGGCCATGGATATTCTGCGCGCCTTGCAAACATCGGCCCTACGATAGGCCAGAGATCAATTTTTACGATAAAACCCGTGGTCGCTGAGCGGGTTGTTGATATGGAACCCCTAGTGATCAAGACCCGCGACATGAAAAAAGCCGCCATCCCTGCCCTCCTTGCCTTGCTGGTCTTGCCGGCTGCCGCTGACGCCAATAACTGGCGTCCAGCTGAGCAGATCAAACCCTATACCGTGCGCGGCTCCACCGGCATGGAACTCTACCAGTCAATCGGCGCACGCGGCCCGGAGGCTGGCGCAGGTCAGGCGATTGCCTACACCACCTTCAAGCTGACGTGGCGCCGGGATTATCGCCCGCTGCCCGATGGCGCCTGTGTGCTGGCCTCCGCCAGGCCAAACCTCACCATCATCTACAGCTGGCCAAAACCCGCCTCAAAGCTCTCAGGGGCATTGGCTGAGAGCTGGCAGATCTTTATCCGGGGCGTTGAGACCCATGAGCGAGTGCATGGCGAGCATATTCTCGACATGGTCAAACAGATCGAAGCTTACAGCGTCGGTCTGCGCGCCGAAAACGACCCGAAATGCCAGAGGGTCCGCGAGGTCCTGCAAAAACGCCTGGGGGAGCTTTCCAACGAACAGCGCAGGCGCAGCAGTGATTTCGACCGCGAGGAAATGTCCCCCGGTGGCCGGGTACATCAACTTATTCTGGCACTGGTCAACGGCCCGTAAGCAGAACGTGAGGAATCGATAGGCGGACTATTCCGCCGCCTCTGCCTTCAATACGACGGCGCGTTCCATCATCTCGATATCGTATAGGCCTGTTCGATGGCCTCGATCTGCGCTTCGGCATTGCGAATGGCCTCGGCAATGGACTGGCTGCGGGCGCGCAGCATCGAGCCCAGCACATCGGTCTCCGGCTTTTTACCCAACCGGTCCATATGTTTGCGCACGCGAGTCCGGTGACGCTCCAGCTCCAGAATATGGAAACGGCTCTTGAGAATGTCATCGGTCAGCTTGCGACGCATCGCCGCCACCGGATCGAAACTGCCGGGTTCGCGCTCATCCAGAATGAATTCATTGACCAGCGTTTCCAGCATCAGCAAACCCTTGAGATCCTTCGGATCTGCCAGCTGTGGATCATAACCGGTATCGTCAAACACCTTGCGACGTACCGGGTCTTTCAGGAGGTCATAGGCCTTTTGCAGGTTGGAGAATTGCTCCGCATCGCCACCGCTATCCGGGTGCGCGTTTTTGACAAGCTTGCGATAGGCAGCCTTGACCGCCGCCTCATCCGCATCACGCGCCACACCAAGCAAGACATAGGGATCGATCAACACAGCACCTGTTTTACGCATTCACACCAAGGGCGAAGATCCACCCGCTTGAAGCGGATCATACGCAATTTTCACGCCTGACGGCAGTCCTTGATCTCAGTTTTCACGACAATCCTGCCATGCCTGTGGCGATAATCACACCGTAGGGCATGGCAATTCAAAACGGAAAACACGCTTTAACCGCAATTTTGTCAGCGCCATGTCCATATTGCCAACAATGCCGACAAAACTGTGGAAAGCGCACAGCGATAGGCACGCCGTTCGCGAAAAGCCTTGGAATCAGCGGGTTATGGCGAAACCGCCGTTTCGGGTGTATGGTGCACAACAGGTCATAGGGATTGGCCAAGACACATAAATGGAAGAACACGCAATAGCGAGGCCAGAACGATGCCCGGTTCCATTTCTGAAACTATCGTTGAATACGTACATGCGATGACTTTTGCGGATGAAGAAAAGCTGCGAGAGCTTTTCGATCCACGCGCTGCGATCGTCGGCAACTATCAAGGCGGCATCGAGTGGTTGTCGCTCAGTGACTTCATCGACCAGATCCAATCAGCAGAACTCCCCGCGCCTTCCTCTGACCATGAGCTGGATTACGAAATTCTGGGAATCGACACGTCAGGCGAAGCAGCATCCGTAAAGGTACGGGACAGTTTTGCAGGTGCCAATTTCACCAACTACCTCTCATTGTTGCTCATCGAGGGTAACTGGCTGATTGTTCACAAGCTTTATTACCTGCACGATTAGCTCGGATTTACGGCTTCAAAACTCATCCGACGTGTCTGCGCACAAAAAAATGCGCTCTGAGCATGCTTATTTTCAATTTTCGCTTTACACAGAAAAAGAATCTGGTAATTCCACACGCACTGGATTGCCCTTGTAGCTCAGTTGGTAGAGCACCTGATTTGTAATCAGGGGGTCACGAGTTCGAACCTTGTCGGGGGCACCAGTTTTTCCTTTTACAATTCAATAGATTGCAACGCGCCTCAAGCGCGTTTTCGTCGTTTGGCGCATCTTTGATCGCGTGAACGGCTGAGCTTTTATGCGGCTATAACCACGCATTCTGCTCCCTCATTTGGGTGACGCCGTCGGCAGTGTCCGGTGTTACGCCAGTGGCGCCAGCGGCCAAGAACAAGCGGCTGGTTTGATCAACCACTCCACACCGTGAGGCATTCGATGATATCTCGCCGTATTCTTGTGACCGCCCTTCTCTCCGCCCTTGTTGCCCTGCCGGTTTCTGCTGCCGAAAACAGCTGGGACGGCACCTGGTCTGGCAAATGGGGCGGCAAATCCTCCGGCACCGTGCGCATCAAGAACAACAAGGTTGTCGGTTATTATTTTCAGGGCAACGCGCAACGTACCGGCAGCACGACCATCTCCGGCAACAAGCTCAGCTTTGGCTCCGGATACAACATCACCATGATCATGAACGGCAAGAACTCGGCGCAGGCCAATTACAAGGGCAATGGCACAGCGTCTGCAACACTGGTGCGCAAATAAGCCGGTTTGACAGTCCCCTCGTCTGGCGTGACACGCCTTACGCCAGATCCAGGCTCATCACCACGGGGCAATGATCCGACGCCTTTGGCCGGTCCCAACCGGTGCGAGGATATCGCTCGACCTCCTGCCCCGGCGGAAATATGGTGCGGAAGGGCTGGCCATTGCGGATAATGTCCGGAACCTGGTGTGCATTGAAGCTGGCAAGGCGTGGTGACAGCCAGATGTAATCGAGCTGGCACAGATGCTGTTCCTGCGGGCCGCGAGAATGATACAGGGTCCAGCGGTCCATCACATCCCGTCGCAGCATCGGATTGACGGCAAAACCATCATCGCTGAACACATTGAGTGCGCTCTCCTCTTCCGTGACTGGCGTGAATGTGTAGCCGTTGCGACGGTCACCACCAATCAGCACCTTTTCCTGATAGTCATTCATGTCGCCGCAAATGGCAAAATTCATGTCCCTTGCTTTGCTTGCGCCGAAACGGCGTTCAATAATGTGGCGCACCGCTTTCGCCTCGGCCTGGCGAATGGCCATGGTGCCAAGCCGCGCATCGGTTGACTCGCGAGCATTGCTCATCGATTTCAGGTGCACGACATAGAGTGTGAACGGCTTGCCACCGATTCGCAGATCCAGTTCCAGGCAATCACGCTTGAAGATCTTGTCATCCGGCTGGTTGGTCACGGCAATATCCGCATTGAACAGATGCAGGTCACGATAGGTCAGCGCGGCATGGCTTTTGATATCGACCAGTTCGATGGGCTGACCGTGACGGGTTTCCTCCCGCATGATGACAGCAACGTCGATACCGCGGCTGTCATTGCCTTCCACCAGATACTTCTGGCGATAACCGTTGCCGACCATGCGAAACAGATAGCCATATTCGAAGGCCTGCAAGGCGGCCATGTTATCCACCTCCTGCAGGCATAGAATATCGGCATCCGCATCAGCAATGGCCAAAGCCGAAAGCTGGCGGGTATCGTCGGTGGAAGACACCATACGCGCGCTTTCCAGAGCCTGATAGGTCGCCTCATCCCTGATGTCGAAAAGCTGCATGGCCCGGTCGCGGCGGGTCTGATTGCGAAATCCGGTAAAGTCGAAACGCGTAAGCAGGTTCTCGATATTGAAGGTAGCAAGCCTGAGCGACATGAATCATTCCCGTGTATGCAACATCACCAGCTTAGTGCCTTTGTCGTTTGGCGGGCAAGTGCAGGTCACGCTTTGGCAGGTGCGGAATCCCACCCATAATCACGACCATTCACACCAGCGTGGATAATGCGCCAAATAAATACGGGAAGTTCGAATTTTATCGTTTCCGTTCAGACAATTTAAAATCGCCGCGTGGTTATTCGCACATCGAATGGACCAATAAGATCAATGATTGATTTTCGGATTATCGCTTTTAAGGCTCTGGCCACGGGAATATTCGCATTAGGCGTGACCCTGCTGATATCCATGACATTCGTTCCCATGATGGGAGGCAAGCTTGCGGGCGCGGGATTGATCATGACGATCGTCTGCCCGCTTGCAAGCGCAATTCCCATGTCGGCCCTGCATTACTGGAACAATGCCAGATTGCGCCTCGCCCGTGCCGAAGCGACCGATGCCCGCGACAAACTTGCCTTTGCCTATGAACAGTTGCGCATGTCATCACGGCTTGATGCCCTGACCGGCATTCTCAACCGCGCCACCTTCATGGACGAGTTGGACAAGGCAAGCCTTGAAAACCAGAGCGGCGGCCTGGTGTTTTTCGATCTCGACCATTTCAAGACCCTCAATGACACCTATGGTCATGCCACCGGCGATGCAGCGCTACGCCGGGTCGGCCAGCTCATCTCACGCATCACCAGAGATGGTGACATAGCAGGGCGTATTGGCGGTGAGGAGTTTGCGATTTTCCTGCCGTCTGCCACACGACAGGATCTCGCCGAAGGCGCTGAAAAAATTCGCCTCGCCATATCAGACCTGACGGTCACGACAACAGATGGCGACAAGGTGGGCCTCAGCGCCAGCCTAGGTGTGGCCTATTGCGATACGGGCTTTGATCCCTCGCACATGCTGCAGATTGCCGATGGCAACATGTACAGCGCCAAACGTCAGGGTCGCAATCTCGCCGTCATTTGAAAGCCTGACACAATACGCGCTCCCGTCGTTGTGCCAGGTTTGTCCTGTTCTCAAATGCACGCAGTCAAAGTCGCCATGCGGCGCGGATGGACACGGGAATGAAATCCCCGACATTTGCCGCGTCTCGGCTATAGGCTCGCAGGCTCTGGCCATCAGGCAGTTTCAGGCGCAGTGCATAACGTTCGCCTTCATAGAGAGACGAGGTGACGCGGCAACGAATACCGTCTGCATCCTGCACCACATCCTGCGGTCGAACCAGAATGTCACCATTTGGAGACACGCTTTTCGGCTTGGCAAATGCGGGCGCAAGCACCGTCCAGTCCAGCTCTCTGGAATCATGGTCTGGCAGCGCCAGAGAGACGATCGCGCCCTGCCCCACCAGTGAGCCAACGAGACGACCTTCCGGACGGGCATAAAGCTCGGCAGGCGGTGCCATCTGCAACAGCTTGCCCTGCGACATCACGGCAACGTCGGTTGCCAGTGCCATCGCTTCGGACTGGTCATGGGTCACATAGATCATGGTTGCGCCGGAGCTGACGTGAAACTCGCGGAAGGTCTCTTCCATCTCCTGGCGCAAATGCCGGTCAAGATTGGCCAGCGGCTCATCCAGCAGCACCACGTCAGGTTCGGTTACCAGGCACCGTGCCAGCGCTACACGCTGGCGCTGACCACCGGACAGTTCCGAGGGGCGACGGTTGGCATAGTTTTCCAGTCGCACCGCTGCCAGGGCGGCAGCCACCTTGCTGCGATACCGCTCACCTGAAATGCCGCGCACCTTCAGGGGATAACCGGCATTGTCTGCCACCGTCATATGTGGCCACAGCGCGTAGGACTGAAACACCATCGCCATGTTGCGGCGTTCCGGCGGCACCATGCTGCCAGCATCGGCCAGCACACGTTCACCCAGAAGAATGGAACCATCGCTTGGCTGCTCAAAACCGGCAATCATGCGCAGCACCGTTGTCTTGCCGCAGCCGGAAGGTCCCAGCAGCGCCAGAAATCCACCGTCACGAATGGTGAGCGAGACGTCGTCTACCGCGGGTTTGCCCGTGCCAAAATCCTTGGACAGGCGGTTGAGGATCAGTTTTGCCACGGTACAACTCCCTTCGGCAACTTGCGCCCAAGCAGTTCCAAGAGCAGCATGAGAATGATCACCATGGCCACCACCAGAACGGACAGTGCAGAGGCCAGATCAAAACTGCCGCTATCATCAAGATTGTAGATAACCACCCCAAGTGTCTGGGTGCCGGCTGACCATAGCAGCGCCGATACCGTCAACTCGTTGCAGGCAATCAGAAAGACAAGAATAATCGAGGCACCCGCTGCCGGTGCAACCAGCGGCAAGATGATATCCTTCAACCGCCGCCAAAACCCTGCGCCAGCCAGCCGTGCCGCCTCTTCAAGAGCCGGATCGAATTGCGAGAAGGCACCCACCATCGGCTTGAGGCTGACAGCAAAGAAGGATGAGAAATAGGCGAGCAGAATAATCCAGATCGTGCCGTAAAGCGTCACCCCGACAAAGGGCAGCGGCGCGGCCAGAAGCAGGATGAAGGCCACAGCAATGACGATGCCCGGCAAGGCATAGGGAATGTCCACCAGCGCCGACAGGATGAACAGAAACCGACTTTTTGCGCGAACCAGAAAGTAAGCTGTCAGCAATGTCACCACGAGGAGACCCGCAGCCGTAACACTCGCCAGGAACATCGAATTCAGGAAGGCCGTGCGGGTCGAGGCCTGCCGGAAAAGGATTTCCTCATAGGCATGCAAGGTTGCGGTCTTGAGGCTGAGCGGCACGCCGTAAGCCGGTGCGAGCGAACTGGCCACGAGGGCGGCAAGCGGCGCCACCAGCATGAAGAAGATCGAAAGCCACAGCACAAATTCCAGCGAGAAACGCCATCCAAGCAGTCGGAATGTCGCGACCTTGCCGGAAAGGCCGATGATGCGGTAATCGCGGCCTTTCATGGCTCGCTCTTGCACGGCAAGACCGGCCACGGAAATGATCGCAATCATACCAGACAACATGGCGATGTCGCCAAATGTGCTGGTGCCGAAGCTGGCAAAGCGGCTGTAGATCAGTGTTGGCAGCGTAAAGATCGAGGCCGGAATGCCAAGGATCGCCGGAATGCCAAAATTGCCGACACCGGAGACAAAGGCAATCGCCGCACCGGCAATCAAGCCTGGTGTCGACAAGGGAAGGATAACATCTTTCAGCACCCGCCATGAGGTGGCACCGGAAAGGCGGGCCGCCTCGATACCATCCTGCGGCAGCGCCAGCAGACCGGCGCGCAAGGACAGGTACACAAGCGGGGCATGCTGCACACCAAGCAGCAAGGCAATGCCGCCAATCGAATAAAGTGGCTGTGGCGACCCCAAAGCCGGCGCGAGGCCAATGGCCTTCAGCAGCGTGCTCGATGGGCCGGTCATGCCAATCCAAGACAGCGCCGTGACCTGTGGCGGGATCATCATGGGCAACATGAACAGGAAGCTCATCGCCGCCTTGCCGCGCACATTGCACAGCGTCAGCGCCAGCGCAAAACCGCCTCCGATCACCACTGATATGACCATGCCGAGAAATGAGGTGACCAGACTGTTCCAAACCGCCTTCCACAAGGCGGGATCAGTCAACAACGGCCACAAGTCACCATTCAGTGACGAGACTATTCCGGTATAGGCGAGACGCCCCAGCGGCAAGGCGCTGAGGACAAAAACCACCAACACCACAAAGGGAAACAGCCAGCGCGGCTGGCTGTTTCCTGATGCATTCAAAACGGACATAATGTGAATTAGCCGTTCGAACCGAAGATGTCAGAGAAGGTCTTGAGGTCTTTCTCGGAACTCTTGAGAGCTTCCGGCGCATTGATCGGCAGAACCTTGATCTTGTCACGGGCCGGGAAACCTTCTGGCAGGTCAACGTCGTTGCGAGCCGGAATGTAACCAAGTTTCAGGAAGCCTTCCTGCCCGTCCTTGGACAGAACGTAATCAACGAACTTCTTGGCAGCGTCAGCATGTTTGGTGGTGGACAGAATGCCAACCGGCTCGGTCACGGCAGAAACGCCTTCTTCCGGGAACACGAACTCAACCGGTGCACCCTTGGCCTTTTCACGGATCGGCATGTAATCGACAACAACGCCGTACGCCTTTTCGCCCGAAGCAACAGACTTCAGCACGCCACCGTTACCGCCAGCGGCAACTGCACCATTTTCCTTGAGCGCCTTGTAATAGTCCCAGCCAAGGCTATCGACGCCAGCCAGCGTCTGCGCGTGAATGAGTGCCGCACCCGAAGTCAATGGGCTTGGCATGGTCACCATGCCCATGGCTTCCGGCTTTTGCAGATCCTTCCAGCTGGTTGGTTTCATGGCAGCGGCTGTGTTGTACATGATGCCGGTGGTGATCAGCTTGGTGGAGTAGTAATAACCGTCAGCGTCATACAGCGATGCATCGAGGTTTGCTGCTTCCGGCGACTTGTAGGCCAGCAACTGGCCAGCCTGCTTCATGCGCTCCAGCGTCACCGTATCGGCAATCAGCAGCACGTCGGCAACCGGATTGCCGGCTTCGATTTCCGCCATCAGCTTGGCCATGATCTTTGGCGTTCCGTCACGAACCCATTCAACGTCGAGGCCAGGATTGGCAGCCTTGAAGCCATCGACGGTAGCCTGCGCATCTTCATTTGGCTGGCTGGTGTAGAGCACCAGATCAGCGGCATTGGCGCTGCCCATCAGCACGCCGAAGGAAACCAGAGCGGTGAAAGCGGAAAGAAGGGTTTTCATGGGTCCATTCCTGTTGTGAGGTGGCCCCGCTAAAACACATATCTATAACATGTATGTGACAGCCCATTTTTGAGGACTGTCAATATCCACTCAGATGATGACGTTGCCTTCAATGAAGGTCGTCACTTCGCCGCCAATCCAGATATCATCACCAAGCTTTTCCACATGCACACGCCCTGCCCGACCCATTGCCGTGCCCTGGCTTGCCACATAGCGTTCCGGTGCCATGCCCTTGCCCATCAACCACTGGGCAACACCGGCATTGAGGCTGCCAGTCACCGGGTCTTCGCAATTATCGCCAAAAGCCCGCAGCTCGAAATCGGTGTCAACACCGTCCTCCGGCGTACATGGTGCCACGACACCAACCTGAAAACGTCCAAGTGCAGCATAATCCGGCCGAATATTCAAAACATCCGCTCTGGCTTTCAACAGCAATGACAACCAGCCGGGACCATTATCGGTCCAGTTCGCGTCGACAATGCCGCTCGATGCCACGCCAAGGGCCGCCGCCACAGTGGTTAGTGTCTCGGTATCGACAGAGCCTGATTTTCGCAAAGGTGGCGCGGCAAAGGCCAGCGTTCCATCACTCACACGAACGCGAACCAGCCCTGCCCCACATTGCTGCACCACCTCCTGCTGCCCCGGCTTGCCATGGCGGGAAAGCCAGACATGGCATGAGCCAAGCGTTGGATGACCGGCAAAGGGCAACTCGCCAACCGGAGTAAAAATCCGCACCCGGTAATCAGCACCCTCAACGGTTGGCTTCAGCAGAAATGTCGTTTCGCTGAGGTTGGTCCAGTTGGCGAAAGCCTCCATCTGCGCATCAGACACATCATCGGCATCACACACCACCGCCAGCGGATTGCCTTTGAACGACTGCGAAGAAAAGACATCAACTTGCTGAAACGCATGTTTCTGGGTCATCGGAAAACCGCCATCTGGAAAACAAGGGGTGTCACTCCGGGTCTACACCGAGAATCACAACACATCACAAATTACATCGATAGAAAAAGGTGCGGCCAGTTCGCAACAACGAACGCTTATCGCGCGCAGTATTCAACACGGCGCACGACGGAGCCGGTTGAGAGGCGTTGGCGGCAGCACAAACATGCTGCCGCCAGAACAATATCAGATAATCGGCATTGTCGCGTTGGGTGTCGCTTCCGCACCGGAAACCAGACGACCAAGGCGCTTGATGCCTTCGTCGATCATCTGCTCGTTGGCGCAGGAGAAACTGATACGCAGCGTGTTGCTGCCCGAACCATCGGCAAAAAATGCCTTGCCCGGCACGAAGGCAACCCGTTCGGTCGACAGCGATTTGGCCAGCAGTTCTGCGCCATCGATGCCTTCCGGCAGCGTCACCCAGATGAACATGCCGCCTTCGGGCTTTGTCCAGCGGGCCGTCTTTGGCATGTATTTTTCAAGAGCTGCCAACATGGCGTCACGGCGGGCGCTATAGGTTGCCTTGATCTTGGCGACCTGCTTGTCGAAACCGCGCGACGCAACATGTTCGATCGCCATCTGGTTGATGGTCGAGGAATGCAGATCAGCGGCCTGCTTCATCAGAACCAGCTTGCGGATAACAGGCATGGAAGCAACCACGAAACCAACGCGCAGGCCTGGTGCCAGCGTCTTGGAGAAGCTGCCGCTGTAGATGGTGCGGGTGTTTTCAATGCCGCCGCTACGCTCGATGTCTAGCGCCAGGATCGGTGCAATTGCGTCGCCATCAAACCGCAGGTTCTGATAGGCCGCATCTTCCAGAACGGCGATATCCAGCTCGTCGGCCAGTTCCAGCAGCTTCTTGCGGTCGGCAAGACTGACGGTTTCACCGGTCGGGTTGGAGAAGTCGGCCGAGAGATAAGCGAACTTGACCGAACCGCCAGCCTTGGTGGCGTTTTCGCGGTAGGTTTCCGGTGTGCGGTTGCCGCCCGGGTTCAGCTGGTCATAGGTCGGCTCATAGGCGTTGAAGGCCGAAAGAGCGCCGAGATAGGTCGGCCATGTCACCAGAGCGGTATCCTTCGGAGACAGGAACAGCTTGCCGAGATAGTCGAGCGCCTGCTGCGAACCGGAGGTGATAAATACGTTGTCCACCGAGCAGTCGATGCCGATCTTCGCCATGTCGGCAACGATCCATTCGCGCAGCGGCTTGTAGCCTTCGCTGACGGAATATTGGAGGGCAGAATTTACCTGCGCACCGGAAAAAATATCGGAATAGGCCTGTTTGAATTCCTGATCGGGAAACAGTGCAGGATCAGGAATACCGCCTGCAAACGAAATGATATCCGGCTGCTCAAGCAGTTTCAGCAGTTCGCGGATTTCCGACGCTTTCATGCGCGAAGAGCGCGTGGCGAAAATATGTTCCCAATCAAGCATGGGTACGTTTCCTCTTGTTTCGTTTTTTGTGCTTGCATCTTTATAGAAAAACCGAAAGGTCAGCAATGCTGACTTATCGCTTTTCGGTACTATTTTTTGTCGCGACGCACTCCCAAATGCGGCCGCACACTCCATTACAACTCCCGTTCAAACTTAACAATTCCCAGGCATCTTCAAACTACGACCCGCCGCGCCCGCACAGCACTGTCGATACTTGACGCAAGCCACTGTCAAATTCAAAGGATTGACGAAACAGCAATTTGCCTGTCGATTGCACAACGATTGATTTGGCACTTTCGAGGAGGAATAGAATGCTCAAGAATATCGACCCGGCGCTCAATGCAGATGTTCTGCATGCGCTGCGCGCCATGGGACATGGCGATACGCTGGTCATCTCCGACACCAACTTCCCATCCGACAGCGTCGCGCAACACACTGTTGTCGGTCAGGTCTTGCGCATGGAAAACATTTCCGCTGCTCGCGCCATGAAGGCAATCCTGTCAGTCCTGCCACTGGACACGCCGTTGCAGCCATCCGTCGGTCGAATGGAAGTGATGGGCGCACCGGATCAGCTGGAGCCTGTGCAGGCTGAGGTGCAAAAGGAAGTTGATGCCGCCGAAGGCAAATCTGCCCCGATGTATGGCATTGAGCGTTTCAAGTTCTACGAAGAAGCCAAGGATGCTTACTGCGTGATTACCACGGGCGAAACCCGTTTTTACGGCTGCTTCATCCTGACAAAGGGTGTGATTCCACCATCAGCCTGAAGGCGGTTTTCTGCAGTTGAAGAAAAACTGAATGAGCGGATCAGCCGATACGCTCGTTCACTCAAGCCGCGATTGGCGTGCCCTGATGAAAGCGCAACTGCCAACCGGCGCCCTCCCGGCTCCAGATCGACGATCGGTTGGCGCGTTCGATTTTTCCACCATACCTGACTTCGCTGACATAGGTCACTTGCACAACATCCGCAGACAGATGACGCGCATGGAATTCTGGTAGCGGAATGGTCGCATCAATAGCCTCGGCAGACTGCGGATCAAAAAATAGCTCCGCACGCGCATAGGTTCTGCCTGAGCGACCGAATTCAAAAAAGTCGGCAGCGAACAGCTTTTCCATCAGCACATTGTCAAAACGGCTTGCGCCGATCCACAGGGATTCTTCCAGCCGGCGGATGGTCGCCAAATCTTCGCCTGCTAGAGACACATCTGCGTCGTGCATAAGTTGCCCTGTCTGTTCTATTGGGGTTTATCAGACCAGTTTTTACCGTGTTTCACAACTGAGTAAGCAGCAACCGGCAGCTGGCGACTGGCCACTACCGCCCTCACCCATGTGCCCCCCGCGCCCCCCGTGACCGTCATCCTCGGGCTTGTCCCGAGGATCTAAGCCCTTCACCCATATTTCGAGATCAGCAGATCCTCGGGACAAGCCCGAGGATGACGCAAGAGTTAAGACGAACAACAAAAAGGGCCAGCGCTTTCGCGCTGACCCTATTAGTTCAACCTAAGCAAAGTGCTTAGTTAACAGCCTTGTCGACCAGCTGGTTCTTGGCAATCCACGGCATCATGCCGCGCAGCTTGGCGCCGACTTCTTCGATCTGGTGGGCGTCGTTCATGCGGCGGATCCCCTTGAAGCGGGCAGCACCGGCACGGTATTCCTGCATCCAGTCCGAGGTGAACTTGCCGGTCTGAATGTCCTTCAGAACGCGCTTCATTTCAGCCTTTGTTTCGGCAGTGATGATGCGAGGACCGGTCACGTATTCGCCCCACTCAGCAGTGTTGGAGATGGAGTAGTTCATGTTGGCAATGCCGCCTTCGTAGATCAGGTCTACGATGAGCTTCACTTCGTGCAAGCACTCGAAGTAAGCCATTTCAGGTGCGTAACCGGCTTCGGTCAGCGTTTCGAAACCAGCGCGGATCAGTTCAACGAGACCGCCGCACAGAACAACCTGCTCGCCGAACAGGTCGGTTTCGCACTCTTCACGGAAGTTGGTTTCGATGATGCCCGAACGGCCGCCACCAACGCCACAAGCGTAGGACAGAGCAACTTCAAGAGCGTTGCCGGAAGCGTTCTGGTGAACAGCAACGAGGCAAGGCACGCCGCCGCCCTTCTGGTATTCGCCGCGAACCGTGTGACCTGGGCCCTTCGGTGCGATCATGACAACGTCAAGCGTGTCCTTTGGCTCGATGAGGCCGAAGTGAACATTGAGGCCGTGTGCGAAAGCAATTGCTGCGCCGTCACGGATGTTGCCAGCAATGTCTGCCTTGTAGATGTCGGCCTGCAGTTCGTCAGGCGTTGCCATCATCAAAAGGTCTGCCCACTTTGCAGCTTCTGCAACGGTCATGACCTTGAAGCCGTCAGCTTCAGCCTTCTTGATGGTGCCGGAACCGGCCTTCAGCGCGATAACAACGTTCTTTGCGCCGCTGTCCTTGAGGTTGAGCGCATGGGCGCGGCCCTGCGAGCCGTAACCGACGATGGCGACATTCTTCGCCTTGATGAGGTTGAGATCGGCATCACGATCGTAATAAACGCGCATATCAGTTCCTTCTCTATGCTAATCCGGTTGAGACGGTGCGGGAAGGCAGCCCTGCCCCGCAACCGCGTGATTATTTCTGCACACCGTAAAGCGTCAAAAATGCCGTAACGGCCTTTCTTGCCCGCGGTGCGAAATCCTTCTCAGGCGCTTCGCCCAGCAGCATGCGAACATGCAGATCCGAAACGATAAGGCCGTAAAACATGCGATAAGCCTCTTCGACGTCATCGATACGAAGAAGTCCAGAGCGACGCCCTGTTTCAAGCAGTGCCTTGGCGCGACGGTCGATCTGCCGACGGCCGCGCTCCAGAAGCAGCGTGCCGAGCTTGGAGCCGTCACGGCTGCTCTGACCAACCGCGAGACGGTTCAGCGCCAGCGAGACATCGCCCGCCAGAACGTCCAGCAGGTCATGCGCAAAAACGTCGAGATGTTCTTTCAACTGCTCAACGCTCAGGCGCTCACCGGTCCGCTCAAAGGTGCGCACCTTGCTCTGCTGAAAGGTGATCATGGCAGCCAGCAGGCCGTCGCGGTCGCCAAACCACTTGTAGAGGCTTTCCTTCGAACAGTTGGCAGCGCGCGCAAGACCTGATGTGGTCAAGGCTTTATCCCCACCCTCGACAAGCAGTTTCAAAGCCTGTTCCAGAACGGCGTTCTGGCGCGGCGAGAATTCCTGTGCTGTCATCGGATCGGTGGTCACTGCATTCACTCCAGAAGTACGGACTAGTACCGTACAGTACGGTTCTGGTGATGGATAAGAGAATGCCCGCCTCTGGTCAAGATTTTTTTTAAAGGAACGTTACGATTTGACGCAGCGCAGCAAAAAGCTGCAATGCAAACACCTGGGCCTTGATAGCGCTCAGGCCGCCTTGTCAAATTCGACGCGTGCCGCTCGCACCGCCTGCTGGTTGTCCAACGCCCACAAGATCACCTTGGACAGCGGCTCATAAAGTGAACGACCAAGCGGCGTCATGCGATATTCCACACTTGGTGGCTTGGTGGGAAACACCTCACGTTCAAGGTAACCGTCGCGTTGCAGATCGCGCAGCGTCTGTGTCAGCATGCGTTGGGAAATATCAGGCACCATGCGCTTCAGCTGGCCGAACCGGTATGGTTTTTCGGCAAGCGCCTCCAGCAGCAAGGTTGCCCACTTGCCACCGATCTGGCTGAGAAGATCGCGCACCGGGCAATTGTCGAAATCGAGCCCCGAAAAATCTTTTGCCGTGGCATTGGCGGCTTTCGGTTTGAAGCCCGAGGTTGGCGCGTCCATGGTGGTTCCCTTTTGGTAACGATCTACCGCGAAAGTGCCTTCTTTACAGCACAGGGTCAATTCCTATTTTAGCCCTGGTCTCTTTTTGAGAGTGGTAAATCACCTGCCGCTCACACTGCTTGAAACCGAAGACACTCGACACGATCAAAGGAAATACGCCATGAGCAAAATTCTGGTTACCGGAGCAGCAGGCCAGCTTGGCAAGGCGGTCATCCAGCATCTCCTCGACACCTACAAGGTCCCGGCCGCTGACATCGTTGCCGCCAGCCGCGACACCTCCAAGCTTGCCGATCTGGCAGCCAAAGGCGTAGAAACCCGCAAGGCCGATTTTGATGATGAAGCCTCGCTGGCTACCGCCTTTTCCGGCATCGACAAGCTGCTGATCATCTCCACCGACGCCCTTGCCGTTCCCGGCCAGCGCCTCAAGCAGCACACATCAGCCGTTAATACCGCCGCAAAGGCTGGCGTCAAACATGTGCTTTACACCTCCATGCCAAACCCGGACAAATCACTGGTGACCTTTGCGCCTGACCATCTCGGCACAGAACAGGCCATCAAGGCCAGCGGCCTGCCCTACACCATCATCCGTAACGCCTGGTATACTGACAATTATCTGCATGCCATGCCGCACAACCTGCAGACCGGACAGTGGTTCACCTCCAGCGGCAACGGCAAGGTTCCCAACATTTCGCGTGACGATTGCGCCCGTGCAGCCGCCGCAGCCCTTGCCAAGGGCAAGGCAGAAAACAAGACCTACACCATCACCGGCCCTCAGTCGCTGTCCGCAGATGAAGTGGCAGCACTGATTTCTCAAACCACAGGCAAGCCGCTGGCCGTTGTCCAGATCAATGACCAGCAGTTGAAGCAGGGTATTGAAGGCGCAGGTCTTCCAGGTTTCGTCGCCGACATGCTGGTTTCCGCCGATGCCAATATCCGCGCTGGCAATTTTGATGGCGTCACCAATGATTACGAAACATTGACTGGCGAAAAGCCGCAGTCTCCGGCCGATTATTTCAAGGCCAACAAGGCAGCCCTTATCGGCTGATCCCTTCGGCTGCTGAAACAAAAAAGGAGGCGGACCAACACCCGCCTCCTTTTTGCATGTCAGTTTTGCAGCAATGTTTTACGCGAAGAAACCGCAGCAACAGATTCTAAACACGCCTGAATCGCCACATCTTCACCTTGCGGCATTCATTCTCGTTATTCCGCCGCCATGCTTTCGCGTGACGCCTCGACATCGCGCGCCGGCGACATGCCGTAGACGCGGCTATATTCGCGGCTGAACTGCGAGGGGCTTTGATAACCGACGCGATGACCGGCGGTGCCGGCATCCAGCCGCTCCAGCAACATCAGGCGGCGGGCCTCCTGCAATCGAAGCTGCTTCTGATACTGCACCGGCGTCATTGCCGTGATCGCCTTGAAATGGTGATGGAACGACGAAACGCTCATGCCGACATGGTCTGCCAGATCTTCGATGCGCAACTGGCGTGCAAAATTCTCGCGCAGCCAGGCGATGGCACGGGCAATACGATTGCCATGGGTATCGGCAGAAACGATGCCCATCAACTGCTCCCCCGCCGGGCCGGTCAGGATGCGATAAAGGATTTCCTGCTCGATCAGCGGCGCCATGGCTGCAATGTCGGATGGACGATCAAGCAAACGCAACAACCGTGTGGTTGCATCGAGAAGTTCTGGTGTGGCAGCATTGACGACAATGCCGCGCTGGTCGACAGTCGGACCCGGACGGCGGCGAATATTACCACGCGCCATCAGATCCAGCACCTTTTCACCGCTGATCGCAAGCGTGATGCAGAAATGCGGAACCTGCTCGCTGGCCTCGACCACACGCCACGCAACTGGCAGGTCAAGCGAGCTGAGAAGATAGTCTCCCGCGGCGTAATTGATGGTATCTGTGCCCAATTGCAGGCTTTTTGCACCCTGAACGACCATGGCGAGACATGGCCGGTAACTGCCGTTGCATGGCGCACTGGGCGACGAGCGTTTGCTGATGCCCAAGGCATCGATGGCCGTCTGCACCTCGCCATCAACCGGCGCATAACGCGAGGCAATCGAAGCGATTTCCTGATAGGGGCTGAAAGGCAGTGTCATGGATCAAATCCCCTCGAGTAAACAGCAACTCCGGTAGCCGATATTTATAATATCGCCGTCCTTTCGCAAAGAGGACAGTGCAGCGATTTGCAGGATCGTGCAAAAAGCTCGTAGGATCGCTCTAACACTGCCGCATTCTTTCATTGCAGTATCCGCCATCTCTTCCCAGAACCTGAAAGGAAACTTCAGATGGCTATTGCAAGAGGCTATGCTGCAACCGACGCGTCGAAGCCACTCACCCCGTTCACCTTTGAACGCCGTGAGCCAAACGACGATGACGTTGTCATCGAAATCAAATATGCCGGTATCTGCCACTCGGATATTCACACCGTGCGCAACGAATGGAAAAACGCCGTTTATCCAATCGTTCCGGGCCACGAGATTGCCGGTGTTGTCACCGCTGTCGGCTCCAAGGTCACCCAGTTCAAGGTTGGCGATCATGTCGGCGTTGGCTGTTTTGTCGACAGCTGCGTAGGCTGCGCAACGCGCGACCTCGACAACGAGCACTATATGCCAGGCTTGGTTCAGACCTATAACGACAACGGTGCTGATGGCCAGTCCAGAACGCAGGGCGGTTATTCCGACCATATCGTTGTTAAGGAAGGTTATGTCCTGTCGATCCCGGACAATCTGCCGCTCGACGCATCCGCTCCGCTGCTGTGCGCCGGTATCACCCTTTACTCCCCGCTTCGCCGCTGGGAAGCCGGTCCAGGCAAGAAGGTTGCCATCGTTGGCATGGGTGGTCTTGGCCACATGGGTGTCAAGCTCGGTGCTGCCATGGGTGCAGATATTACCGTATTGTCGCAGACACTTTCCAAGCGCGAAGATGGCCTGAAGCTGGGTGCCAAGGAATATTACGCCACCAGCGACGCATCGACCTTTGAAAAGCTGGCAGGTACCTTCGACCTGATCATCTGCACCGCCGGTGTGGCAATCGACTGGAATGCTTATCTCGGCCTGTTGAAGCCTAAGGGCAGCATGGTTGTGGTCGGTGCACCTGAGCATGCCATTCCGGTTCACGCCTTCTCGCTGATCGTCGGCGCAAGAAGCCTGTCCGGTTCGATGATCGGTTCGATCAAGGAAACCCAGGAAATGCTTGACTTCTGCGGCAAGCACAACATCGTTTCGGAAATCGAAAAGATCGACATCAAGGATGTCAACGAAGCCTATGAGCGCGTTCTGAAGAGCGACGTTCGTTACCGCTTCGTCATCGACATGGCGACACTGGCCGCCTGATAAGCGCACTACGGACCGAAAAAGGGCAGGATGTGAAAACATCCTGCCCTTGTTTTTTAAAGATTACGCCTCGTCTTTCAGCGTTTCTTTCTGGGTAATCAGACGCGCACTGTGCTGACCGCTGAGATAGATCCACAACCAGCTCCACGCCACGGCAAGACGCGAGCGTGTGCCGATCAGGAAGTAGATATGGGCAAGGCCCCAGATCCACCAGGCCAGACCGCCCTTGAGGCTGAACTTCCCGAAATCGATCACCGCCGCGCGTTTGCCGATGGTCGCCAGATTGCCCTGATGGCTGTAGTGGAACGGTGCCGTGGCAGGTTTGCCAGCCAGTCGTGAAGCCAGAAGTTTTGCCACATAGGCACCCTGCTGTTTTGCTGCCGGCGCAATGCCGGGAACCGGCTTGCCATTGGCCTGGTTCACCGCCGCGGTATCACCAATTACAAAAATGTTGGGATCACCCTCAATCGCCAGATCCTGTCCAACGATGGCACGCCCTGCCCGGTCCGCCGGAATACCAAGCCACTGCGCCGCAGGCGATGCCTGCACACCGGCCGCCCACATGACCGTGCGGCACGCCACGAAGCGATCGCCAATCGTCACGCCTTCATCCGTGCAGGATGTCACCGGCGTGCCGAGAGAAACCTGAACGCCGAGTTTCTCCAGCGCATTCTTGGCATAGGCTGAAAGTTCTTCGGTAAACACCGGCAAGACGCGTGGCCCGGCCTCGACCAGAATAACCTTCGCCTGGGTGGTGTCAACGCGGCGGAATTCCGGCGGCAGGATCTTGTGCGCCAACTCGGCAATCATGCCGGCCATTTCCACGCCGGTCGGTCCTGCGCCAATAATGACGAAGGTCAAAAGCGCTTCACGCTCCGCCGGATCGCTGCTAAGTTCCGCCTTTTCAAAAGCCAGCAGCAGACGACGACGCAGGGTCGTGGCATCCTCAAGCGTCTTCAGACCTGGCGCCACGCTTTCCCACTGGTCATTGCCGAAATAGGCATGGCGCGCGCCGGTTGCCAGCACCAGCGTGTCATAGGAGATGTTTTCACCGCTTTTCAGCTGTACGGTCTTGGCAGCACGGTCGACACCGGTCACCTCGGTCAACAGCGTCGTGACTTCCTTGCGGTCCTTGTAAAGCAGACGGATTGGCCAGGCAATTTCAGACGTTGCCAGAACCGTGGAGGCGACCTGATAGAGCAGTGGCTGGAACAGGTGGTGATTGCGCCGGTCAATCAGCGTTATGCGGACAGGTGCCCCCTTCAACCCATGTACAAGCTGAAGCCCGCCAAAACCGCCTCCGACAACCACGACATGATGTTCCTGCATAAAACTGCCCCTTGGTATAAAATAAAAAGCCTGCGCATGGTGATGCGCAGGCCGGTTATAAAATCAAAAACTTGACGATAGTTATGAAATATCCTGACCGCAGGCGCGGCAAAAACGCCGCACCGTTTCCACCATGCCATATTCCAGCGCGTCCGCTGTCAGGCCGTGGCCGATCGAAACCTCGGCAAGGTACGGTATACGCTTCACGAGGGCCGGCAGGTTGGCAACCGTCAGATCGTGACCGGCATTAACGGCAAGACCGAGCGCCTTGGCATGATCGGCCGTCTGGCCTAAAGCCTCAAGCAGAACGGCCTCTTTTTCCGGGTCGTCAAAACAACCACCATATGGGCCGGTATAAAGCTCGATACGGGCGGCACCGGTTTCGGCGGCCAGTTCAACGGCGGCTCGATCACCGTCACCATCGGCAAACAGCGAAACGCGCATGCCACCGGCCTTCAAACGGGCAACGGTTTCCTTGAGAAAGCCTGCATGTTTGCGGAAATCCCAGCCGTGATCGGAGGTCGCCTGGGAGGGATCGTCAGGCACCAATGTTACCTGTTCAGGCTGCGCCTGTTCGCACAGCACCAGAAACTCTTCCGTCGGATAACCTTCAATATTGAATTCCGCCTGCGGAAATTCGTCATCAATCAGGGCGCGCAAAACAGGCAAATCGGAAAAACGGATATGGCGTTGGTCCGGACGTGGGTGCACAGTCAGGCCACTTGCACCGGCCTGCAGCGCCAGACGACCGAAATGTGCGACATCAGGCCAAGGCAGATCGCGCCTGTTGCGAAGCATGGCTATAGCATTGAGATTAACGGATAAAGTGGTTGGCATGACGGCAGCCCTTGGTAATGCAGATAAGGAGTGAGTACTCTCTTTTATCAAGGATGCAGTAACAGAAGCGCAACAACCAGAAAAAAATGCATTCCGCTTGGAACAGAATCAGGGTTACACTCATTAAGCGAACTTCGTGCAATCCGTTAAAGGGAATGCCGCCCGTGAAAGACGTTGCCGACGCCACCGAAGAAGACGCTGCGGATGCGCAATGCAAAGAGTGCGCGCTGATTGTTCGCGCCGGACAACGACCTCTTTTCGACGTTGAATGATGACAGAGGATAAATGCGGGAAAGAAATCTCCGCATTGCTCATTCATGACATGCAATTACTGATCAGAAGGAATGGAAAGAATTTTCAAGCATGGAGGGGGGAGACCTTATGCAAAAAGAAAATACGCCCAGTGATCAAATACATCAAAAATCAAGATCATCGTCACTTTATCACAACCATATATTCCTGCCGGAACTGAAGCTTTCGTTGCGCCTGCCGCCGGAGCCGGTAGGAATAGCTGATATGGCCAATCTATTTGGCGTCACCCATCGTACATTGCACTTCTACGAGGAAAAAGGACTGCTGTCGTCTCGCCGGTCTGGCCTGATGCGCATCTATACGCATCGCGACGTCAATGTGATGGCGCTTGTCAACACCTGCCGCGAAGTGGGCATCCCCGTCGCCGTTATCCAGGAATTCATGGAAAAACTGGCCGATGCGGATTCTCAAGGTGAAGCCACCGCGCTGTTTGAAGAATTGCTCAACAACCGAAAACGCGAACTGACCTCCGATCTGTCGACCATGCGACGGCAGATGCAGCAGATCAGCAATCTTCTAAATCCCTATGACGAAGACGACCCGGTGCAGACAGGCACATCAGCGGAAGATTCGATCATGTTGACGGACATCGAACGCAAATGCCTGGAACTGATGGCGGAGGGTTACGCCTCTGTCCGCCTTGCACGCGCGGTTGGTCTGCGGATTGAGGAACTGCAGAAACTCGAAAAGGCCATCATACAGAAATTCGGCGCCAACAACCGCTTTCAGGCGGTTGCCAAGGCCGTTCTGTTGGGCATCATTCCGGCCTGATGCCCGGAATGGATTGCCCTATCGCACGATTGTCAGGGTTTCAGCCGCACGGGTGATGGCGGTATATAGCCAACGCTCGCGGCTGTCACGAAAAGCAAAGCTCTCGTCAAACAGCACCACATTGTTCCACTGCGAACCCTGCGCCTTGTGAACCGTCAGTGCGTAGCCGAAATCGAACTCGTCGTAACGTTTGCGCGTTGACCATGGAATTTCGGTCTCGGTCTCCTCAAACGCTGCTTTCAGCAATTTGATCTTGGCGGCACCGCGATCCATATCGTCATCTTCAGGACGGATCATCAGATTGATGCCGGGCTTGACCGTCTCACGCGATGAACTCATCACCTGCCATAAAGAACCGTTCAACAGGCCCTTGGCAGGGTCGTTGCGCAGGCACACCAGCTTGTCACCCGATTGCGGATAATCGGCTGAAAAACCTTTCAGCTCACGAAGGCGCTGATTGTAACGACGGCGGGTGCGGTTGGTACCAACCAAAACCTGATCGGCATCCAGTACCAGTGACTGCGTCACCTCGGATTTGGAAATCACCTGCGCAGAGCCGTAATCACCGCGCATGATCTCACGACCCTCACGCACATCCATGGCCAGCTGAATGATCGGATTGTCTTTTGCCTGACGATGGATTTCGCTCAGCAGATAATCCGGCTCCTGCTCGGTAAAGAAACCACCACCGGTGACCGGCGGAAGCTGGCCGGGATCGCCGAGAACCAGAATCGGCGTGCCGAAGCTCATCAAATCCTTGCCCAGTTGCTCATCGACCATCGAGCACTCGTCGATGATGATCAGCGCCGCCTTTGCGAGAGGGCTTTGTCGGTTGATGGAAAACATCGGCGCAATGGATGTCTTGCCGGTTTCCTCATCCTCGATGGCTTCTTCGCCACGTGGCCGGTAAATCAGCGAGTGAATGGTGCGGGCATTGGAGGCACCACGCGAACGCAGAACCTGGGCTGCCTTGCCGGTGAAGGCTGCAAACAGCACCTCGCCATCAACATTTTCAGCAAAATGTTTGGCGAGTGTCGTCTTGCCGGTTCCGGCATAGCCAAACAGCCTGAAGACCTGCGAACGGCCTTCCTTGAGCCAGCGCGAAACGGCTTTGAGAGCCTCATCCTGTTGCGGTGAAAATTGCATGCGCTCTCTTCGCAGGATTCGGGGCAACAGCGCAACCGCAAACTCTCCGTGGAAGTTTTCCTTCCATGCGTGCCAGCGAGGGCAATAGCGCCTAAAATGCCCCCATGAAGATACTGATTCTCGGCGCAACAGGTTTCATCGGCTCTGAAATCGCAAGGAAACTCGCATCGGAAGGCCACAACGTGACGGGCCTTGGGCGCAGTGTGCAGCAGGCGCAGCGTAAATGGCCGGAACTGAAATGGCAGTCTGCCGACCTTGTCCACATGGGCGAAGCCAATGCGTGGAAAGAGTTGGTCGAAACCCACGATGCCATCGTCAATTGTGCAGGCGCATTGCAGGATGGCCTATCGGACAATCTCTCCGCCACACAAGAAAGCGCCATGCTGGCGCTTTATCAGGCGGCACAATCCGCCGGTGGCAAGGCAATTATCCAGATTTCGGCCAGAACCACAGGTGCCGCCTCCGCCCTACCCTTTCTGGCCACCAAACGAAATGCCGACGAAGCCCTTGCCAAAAGCGGCCTGCCCTATGTCATTCTGCGTCCGGCGCTGGTGATTGGCCGCAATGCCCATGGCGGCACCGCATTGTTGCGGGCACTGGCCAGCATGCCTCGCATCCTGCCGCTCACCCATGCGCGAAGCCCCGTTCAAACGGTCGCCATCGGCAATGTCGCCCAAATGGTGCTTCTGGCACTCAGCGGATCTATCCCGTCCGGCAGCGACATTGATCTCGCCGCCGATGAGCGCCACACACTTGGCTCCCTTGTGTTGCTGCACCGGCAGTGGCTGGGTCTGCCAGCGGCAGATGTTCTAGAACTACCTGACTATGTGGCGCGGCCAGTTAGCTGGATTGCCGATCTCGCCGGGCGGCTTGGCTGGCGTTCGCCGCTGCGTTCTACCGCCATGGCTGTGATGTCAGAAGGTGTGATAAGCACATCCAAAACCGATGCCCGTCACTACGGCGTGCTTCTGAAAACCGCACAGCAGACTTTGCAGGCCACACCGTCTGCCGTTCAGGACCTGTGGTTTGCGCGGCTCTATCTGCTGAAACCGATAATCATTCTGTGCCTGTCGTTATTCTGGCTGCTGTCGGGATTGATCCCGCTATTTGATATCCAGAACGCATCCAGCCACTTCCTGCCCTTCATGCCGCAACCGGCCGCGATCACCGTAACACTTGCCACCTGCCTCATGGACCTGGCGCTTGGGCTTGGCGTTCTGGTGCGCCCTTTCGCAAAAAAGGCGATGGTCGGCATGTTATTGGTCACCGCCTCCTATCTTGCTGGCGGTACGCTGCTTGAACCACAGCTCTGGCTTGATCCACTTGGGCCGCTGGTCAAGGTACTGCCCTCCATTCTGCTCACGCTGGTCGCCCTGGCCATTTCAGACGAACGATAGATCCATGCTTGAAGAGTTCATTCGCCTTGCACACGTCATCGGCGCAACCGTTCTGCTGGGAACCGGTGCAGGCATCGCGTTTTTTATGGTCATGGCACGGCGAACCGAAAACCCGGCTCTGATTGCCCATGTCAGCGGGACGGTGGTCATTGCCGATACGGTGTTTACGGCAACGGCCGCCATTGTTCAGCCGGTAACCGGATACATGCTGGCCAGCATCATCGGCTGGCCACTCACGGAAGGCTGGGTATTTCTGTCATTGCTGCTTTATGTCTTTACAGGCCTGTTCTGGCTACCTGTGGTGTGGATACAGATCAGGCTGCGCAACATTGCCCGTCAGGCGGCGACAGATAACACGCCGCTCCCGGAGCAGTGGTTTTTCCTTTACCGCATCTGGTTTGCCTGCGGTTTCCCGGCCTTCTTCGCAGTGATCGGCATCTTCTGGCTGATGTTGATGAAGCCGGACATTCCACTGTGGAATTGACCACAACGATTTTCCACATTCGAAAGATTTATCACGTCCGACGGAATAAATCCGCATACTGAGGTGTCTTAAGGTCCGTGAACGGCTTTTCTGCCGCACGAACCGAGGAGGATCTCCATGAAAACGCTCGCTCTCATCCCTGTTGTCCTGCTGGCTGTAGCTGGCACGGCCTATGCCGCCCCCATGCTGAAAACCGTCGAGACCGACAAGGGTGAGGTTCTGGCTGGCGACAAGGGCATGACGCTCTACACCTTCCAGAACGACACAACAGACGTTTCGAATTGCTATGACAAATGCGCAACCAACTGGCCACCACTGCTGGCAAAGGCAGATGACAAGGCCGGTGACGGTTACACCGTCATTGATCGCAAGGACGGAACAAAACAGTGGGCCAAGGATGGCAAACCGTTGTATTATTGGGTCAAGGACATGAAGGAAGGCGACGCCACGGGAGATGGCGTTGGTGGAGTTTGGCATGTCGCAAAACCATGACGGCGTGAACAACAACGAAAGGCGGGAGCAACACGTTCCCGCCGACAGTTCGTTTGAGGGTCAGATGCTGGCCCTCATGCCGTTGCTACGCCGTTATTCCCGCAGCCTTTCGCGCTCCGACAGTGATGGAGAAGATTTGCTGCAGGATTGCGTGGAACACGCTTTGTCCAAAAAACAGCAATGGCGCGGCTCGCAGCTCAAGGCATGGGCCTATGCCATCATGACCAATATTTCCCGCAACCGATACCGGACGGAAAAACGCCATCCGTCGGAAAACATCGATGCTTGCGAAAACGAGCTTTTGACGGAACCGACAGGCGACACGCTGGAAAACCGGCGGCTGCATGATGCGCTTGCCCAGTTGAACCCCGACCTGCGTGCGGTTTTGATGCTGGTGACTGTGGAAGGCTACAGCTATCAGGAGGTTGCCAGCCTGATGAACATACCGCTCGGCACCGTCATGTCGCGCCTTTCCAGGGCCCGCGAAACATTGCGCATTCACCTGAGCGAAGACAATATCATACCGCTGCGGAGACCGAAATGACGAGAGACAGTGCCATTACGGAAAGCGATCTTCATGCCTATGCAGACGGGCTGCTGGGCACGCAGGAATGCGCCCGCGTGGAACAGTGGCTCGAATTGAACCCGCAAGCACGGGAAAAGGTGCAGGACTGGCAAGCCCATGCCAAAGCACTGCGCCAGGCTTTTGCCCCCTATCACACTGCAAAATACGACGACCAAACATTGCTGAACACACTGCAAAACAGCAAGCGTCGCACTGTGCCGATTCTCATGCGCACCGCTGCCGCCTGCCTGATGTTCGTAGCCGGTGCCGTTGCCGGGCAATTCATCCCCCTGTTTTCAAAACAGAGCGATATTGCCACCGGCCTACAACTGAGCTCGGACATTTCAACGCAGGCCGGTTCGGCCTATCTCATCTATGCCAGTGAAGTGCGCCACCCGGTCGAGGTCGGAGCAGACCAGCAGGCCCATCTCGCCACCTGGCTTGGCAAACGTCTGGGATATCCCTTTGCCATACCTGATCTCACCTCGATTGGTTATGAACTGGTCGGCGGCAGGCTGTTGCCGGTCAGCGGCAAACCGGGCGCCATGCTGATGTACCAGAGCGGCAGCGGCGAACGTGTGACCGTTCTCGTTGGGCGTAACCCGCAAAACCGCACCACCAGTTTCCGGCTGGCCGATGCCAACGGTGTCGCCACCTTCTACTGGATCGACAATGATATTGGTTATGCCGTGTCGGGTGAGATTTCACATGTCGCGCTGCGCCGTATCGCCGAGGAATGTTATCGTCAGTTCCCGACTTGAGACACGTTATTTGAGCATCGGCCAGAGACTGAGAACAAGAAGCACCGCCATGGTGATGTTGAACCATTTCAACCTCACTGGAACCGATAACCACTCCCGCAGGGCAGAGCCGAATCCTGCCCATGTCGAAACACTTGGCAGATTGACCGCAGCAAAGGCAACGCCCACCAGCATGACAGTGGTGAAATATTGCATCTCATCCGTATAGGTCGCCATGGCCGTCACGGCCATAACCCATGCCTTGGGATTGACCCATTGGAACGCGGCAGCCCCCAGAAAGGTCATCGGTTTTGATCCGGCCTTGCCTTCAGAAAGGCTGCGCGACGTGCCGATTTTCCACGCGATCCATACCAGATAAAGACCGCCCGCAAATTTCAGCACGGTGTAAAGCATCGGTACGGAATGCAGCAACGCACCAAGACCGAGGCCGACACCAATCAGCAGCGACAGAAAACCCGCACCAATTCCCAACATGTGCGGAACCGTTCGGCGGAAACCGAAGTTCACCCCGGAAGAAAACAGCATCATGTTGTTGGGTCCAGGTGTGATGGACGTGGTAAAAGCAAAAACCACAAGTGCCAGGAATGTTTCGATTGTCATGCTGCCTCCGAAGGAGCGACAGATTATCGATCGCCAGCAACAAGAGCCAGCCGCAATCCGTCATAACAAGCGTCACTTTTTTTGATAGGTTGCATCAAAGGCTTTGTCGCACGGTTTGCGTTTGGTAGGCCGGGTCACGTTTGGTAGGCATTGTGGTGAGGCACTTTGCCAAGGCAATAAAGGGGGTTCACCATGCAAGACGACATTCCAACAGTCAGCCTGCCCTCCGGCGTGGATGTGTCCGCACTCGGCCTTGGCACATGGATGATGGGCGAAGAAGCCCACAATGAAGCCGATGAAATTGCCAGCATCCGCAAAGCCATTGATGTCGGCATGACACTGATCGACACCGCCGAAATGTATGCAGATGGCAAATCCGAACAGGTGGTTGGCAAGGCCATTGCAGGTCGTCGTGACGATGTATTTCTGGTCAGCAAGGTCTATCCCTGGAATGCCGATGCCAAGGGCACGATCAGTGCCTGTGACCGCAGCCTTGAAAGGCTCGGTACCGATTATATCGACCTGTATCTCTTGCATTGGCGTGGACCACATGCCCTGCGCGAAACCGTGGCCGCTTTCGAGACCTTGAAACAGCAGGGCAAGATCGGCGCATGGGGTGTTTCCAATTTTGACACCGCCGACATGGAAGAACTGTTTTCCGTCCCGAATGGCGAACTTTGTGCGGCCAACCAGGTGCTTTACAATCTCTCCCGCCGTGGTCCCGAATTTGATCTTCTGCCATGGTGTCAGAAACACCACGTGCCCTTGATGGCCTATTCGCCGATCGAACAAGGCCGGATTTTGCGCAACCACGAACTGATCCGTATCGCCAAGGCCTATCAGGCCACCCCTGCCCAGATCGCCCTTGCCTTTCTGCTGGAACGTGACGGCGTTATTGCCATTCCCAAAAGCAGCCACCCGCATCGTGTGGAGGAAAATCGTGGCGCTGCTGATCTTGATATCAGCGAAGAGGACTGGACCGCTTTGGACGCCGCATTTCCACCGCCCTCGCGCAAAGTGCCTTTGGAGATGCTCTGAAGGCACCACCTCTGACATCTGTCACTCACGACTTTGCCGTTATAAAAATTCACCGGATTGTGAAGTGGTGCAATTTGTCGTGCCCCCAATTCATAACCCTTCAAATTCATGTCAGCAACGCAAAGAGATCAACCAAAAGATGCATTTTCGAGCATTTCAGGGCAATTTTCCATGCAATTTCCACTGGCGGATTTCACATGAGCTTCACTTTTAACCAAATGAAAAAACATTAGAAATCATTACACAATAAAGCACTGAAACATCATGCGAAATTTGCAGCCTCACTCTTAACCATTTTTTACACAACCAGCGCGCTAAAAGCACAGCAAGCACGGAGTTGAAGGTCAACTCGCCTGCGTTGCACAGTGGTATTAACGATGCTGACAAACATGAAAATCAAGACACTCCTCCCCAGCCTGTTCGGCGTCCTCGTCGTGCTTGGTGTCGCGCAGGGCGCTATCGCCCTTAATTCAATTTCAAACCTTAGGGATGCAACGGAAGGCGTTAATCACCGCCTTGCCCGCTCCGAAAGGTTGTCAAAGATCAACATGCTGTTTGGCGACGTCAGGCGTGCCTATGTGCAGGGCATGAGTGCCGGTACGATTGAAGAAGTCGATGCGGCCATCGCATCCATTCACAAGGCGCAGGCAGAGCGCAAAAAGGCTGCTGATGAATTTGGCGCAACCATCGCCTCTTCCGCCCTGCAGGAAAAATTCGCGATCGCTGAAAAATCCGTGACCGAATATGAAGCAGCGGGCGCGGCCTTCATTGACTATATCAACAATGGCCAGCTCTACGAGGCCAAGGGTTACATTCAGCAGACCCTGACCCCAATGGGGCAGCAAGCCGTTGCCAAGATGAACGACACCCTCGATCTGAACAGCAGCCTCGGTCGCGAAGCAGCAGCCGGCGCCCACTCGACGGCTAGCTTTGCCAACACGGTCACCCTTCTGTCGATCATCGTTTCAGCCCTGATCGCAATCGCCGCAGCAGTGCTGAGCCATATCCGCATTTCCCGTCCGATCACCGAGATCACCGATGCCATGAACAAACTGGCCGCAGGTGATAACGCCAGCGCCATTCCGCATGGCGGCCGCAAGGATGAAATCGGCGACATGTCGTCCGCTGTGACCGTGTTCCGCCAGAACGCCATCGAGCGTGAACGTCTGGAACGTGAAACCGAAGCCAATCGCAGCCTCAGCGAAAAAGAGCGTATTGCCAACGAAGAACAGAAAGCCCGCGAAGCTGCGGAAGTGCTGTTTGCCGTAGACAATCTCGGCACGGCGCTCGACCGTCTCGCCGCAGGCGACATGGTTTACCGCATTGAAGAGAAGTTTGCCGGTCAGCTCGACAAACTGCGCACCAGCTTCAACGAGTCAGTTGCCAAGCTGCATGGCGTTTTGAGCTCGATTGGCGACAATGCCCGCATGATCGATGCTGGTGCCAATGAAATCCGCTCGGCTGCCGAAGACCTCTCCAGACGCACGGAACAGCAGGCCGCTTCGGTGGAAGAAACTGCAGCCGCATTGGAACAGGTCACCACAGCCGTCAAGGATTCGGCCGTTCGCGCTGGTGAGGCCGGTGAACTGGTGTCTCAGACCCGTATCGGTGCAGAACAGTCAGGCGAAGTGGTTCGCAAGGCGGTTGTCGCCATGCAAGGCATTGAAAACTCTTCCAACGAGATCAGCAACATCATCGGCGTCATTGATGATATCGCCTTCCAGACCAACCTTTTAGCGCTCAATGCCGGCGTCGAAGCAGCTCGTGCCGGTGAAGCCGGCAAGGGTTTTGCGGTCGTTGCACAGGAAGTGCGCGAACTGGCACAACGCTCTGCCAATGCCGCCAAGGAAATCAAGGCGCTGATCACCACATCGAGCGAACAGGTCCGCCAAGGCGTTCAGCTGGTTGGTGAAACCGGCCGCACATTGGAAGCCATCGTATCGGAGGTTCAGGAGATCAACCGCCACGTCAATTCGATTGTCACCTCCGCCAAGGAACAGTCGACTGGCCTTTCGGAAATCAACACCTCCGTCAACCAGATGGATCAGGGCACACAGCAGAACGCCGCCATGGTCGAACAGTCGACAGCGGCCAGCAACAGCCTCGCAACACAGGCTGCTGCGCTGACCTCGCTCTTGTCGCAGTTCAAGCTGCACACCGGTCATAGTTATGGCGTTGCCTCAGCCACCGAATATTCCAGACCGGTGCAGTCGCCGGCCCGGGCGCTTGGCCAGAAACTGGCAAGCAGTTTCACCCGCAAGTTCGGCTGATCTCAAAAAACCAGCGACAAAACAAAGCCTCCCGCAACGGATATTGCGGGAGGCTTTTCAATATCTTGCACCTGTTTTCTGAATCAAAATGCCAAAAAGCTGAATCAGATTAGCAACTTGGTTCAGCCATCAATCATGGCGACCAGGGTTTCCAATCGGTCGGCCTCACGCGGCAGCTTGTCAGCCCGCAAACGCGAGATACGTGGAAAGCGCATCGCGACACCCGACTTGTGGCGACCGGAGCGATTGATACCCTCAAAGGCCACCTCAACGACAAATCCGAAATCCGGTTCGGCACGGATGGAACGCACCGGTCCAAACCGTTCAACCGTGTTGTCGCGCACGAACTTATCCAACACGTCCAGTTCCGCATCGGTAAAACCGAAATAGGCCTTGCCGACCGGCACCAGTTGATCGCCGCCCTCGCCCTTGGTCCAGACACCGAAGGTAAAATCGGAATAATAGCTGGAGCGTTTGCCATGGCCGCGCTGCGCATACATCAACACCGCATCGACATTGTACGGATCACGTTTCCATTTGAACCATGGCCCCTTGGCGCGCCCGGCCTGGTAGGTGCTGTCCAACCGCTTGAGCATGATGCCTTCGATTACCGCATCGGGCGGATTGCTGCGCAATCGCTCCAGTTCGCCCCAAGAGGAAAATGGCACCAGTGGAGACAGATCGAACCTGTCCGGTCTTACCGTGCCGATCAGCTGTTCCAGCCGCTTGCGACGTTCGACAAAAATCTCGCCACGAACATCCTTGTCACCTTCAAACAGCAGATCATAGGCACGAATGAAGGCCGGATAATCCTGTAACATGCGGCCCGACACCGTCTTGCGATTGAGCCGCTGCTGCAGATCGGAAAAACTTGATGTGGGCCGGTTTGAGGTGAACGTACCGCCAACCAGCAACTCGCCGTCGATCACACCGGTAAAATCAGCCGCATCAACAATATCGGGAAAGGCGGTGGAGATATCATCGCCGGAACGCGAATAAAGGCGGCAGGTTCCAGATGACCGCGACAGCTGCACACGAATGCCGTCCCATTTCCATTCTGCGGCATAATCGCTGGGATCAAGCCCATCCAGATCATTGTCGCCAACCGGGGTGGATAACATCACGGAATGAAAGATCGCCGGCGTTGCCAGAACCGGCTTGTCGCTCTTGCCCTCAAGCCAGGCAAACAGCCCCTGATAGGGTGGCTTGAGGCCATGCCACAGGGTTTCGATGTCGGTGATGTCTTTTGAGCCGAGTTCCGCCAGTGCCTGTTTGGCAAGGCGGGCTGAAACGCCAATACGCAATCCACCTGTGACCAGCTTGAGAAAGGCAAATCGACCTGATGCATCCAGCCTGTCCAAGAGGTCGCGCACCGCACTTCGAATTTCAGTTTTGCCAAGTGTCTGCATCTGTTGCACCACCTCACCCAGAGATGGCGCGTGATCGCTATCCGCTGACCTTACATCGCCCTGATCCCAGACAAGAGCAACGGTTTCGGCAAGGTCGCCAACATAATCATAGGAATAACGAAACAGCACCTCATCCATGCGCTCCAGCACCAGCTCACGGATAAGCGCCGGTTTGACACCTTTCAGATCAAGCGTTCCGGCAAGGGCTGCCAGCGCAAAACCGCGGTCCGGGTCCGGTGTTGTGCGAAAATAATCGCTCAGCAAGGTCAGCTTGGCATTGCGGGATGGCGTCAGAACCAGACGGTCAAGAAGCTGTGAGAAGGCGTGCATGGGTTCTCAATCCCCCTCGTCTTCATAACCGACAAGATGCAGAGGTTTGGCGGCAATACCCTGCAACTCGCACCAGCGCACCAATGCCTCTTCACGCCCATGGGTGACCCAGACATTGCCGGCACCGGTCTCTTCAATTGTCTGCGTCAATTCCGGCCAGTCGCAGTGATCGGAAATCACCAAAGGCAGTTCCACGCCGCGTTGCCGCGCCCGCTGGCGCACCATCATCCAGCCAGAAGCGAAGGCCGGCACCGGATCGGAAAACCGCCGTGCCCACCGATCGGCAAAGGCCGATGGCGGCCCGATGACCACCGCGCCCTTGAAGACCTGGGCATCCTGTTTTTCAAGCGTCGCCGGCCGCAGGTCGCCCAAAGGGATGCCCTGCGACAGGTAATAATCACACAGCCTGGCAAGAGCACCGTGAATATAGATCGGCGCGTCATAACCGGAATTTCGCAGCAACATGATCACGCGCTGCGCCTTGCCCAGCGCATAAGCACCAATGATATGGGTGCGCTCTGGAAACTGTCTGAGGGACCGCAGCAGTTTTGCCATCTCATCCAGCGGTGGCGGGTGATGAAACACCGGCAAACCAAAGGTCGCCTCGGTAATGAACACATCGCAGGTAACAGGCACAAAGTGGTCACATGTCGGGTCGGGACTGCGTTTGTAATCACCTGAAGCCACGATCCGCGTGCCTGATTTTTCGACCGCGATCTGCGCTGACCCAAGCACGTGACCGGCCGGATAAAAACGGATACCGACACCGTTGACGTCAATGGTCTCATCGTAACCGATGGCCTGCTCGCTGCCGCAGAAATCCTCGCCGTATCGGATACGCATGATGTCGAGCGTCTGGCGGGTGGCAAGCACATGCATATGACCCGCGCGGGCATGATCAGAATGGCCATGGGTAATCAGCGCCCGCTGCACTGGCCGCACAGGGTCGATATGGAAATCCCCTTGCGGGCAATAAAGACCATCCGGTGTGGGATAAAGCAGGGCTTCCGGTTTCATCATGGAAGAAAGACGATGTCCTTAATCTGATATTGCGTACCGCGTATCCAGAGCATTCTTTCAAACAAAAAAGCCGCCCGCAACGGTCTGTTGCGAACGGCCCTGAGGTCATTTTGTTCCGATAGAATTACATGCCCTGCGAACCACGGTTCATGGCAGCAATACCGGTGCGGCACACTTCAATCAGGCCAAGCGGCTTGATGATGGCGACGAACTGGTCGATCTTCGAGGACTTGCCGGTGATCTCGAAAATGAAGTGTTCAACGGTCGCGTCAACAACCTTGGCATGGAAAGCATCGGCAAGGCGAAGCGCCTCTGCACGATCCTCGCCGCTGCCGACCACCTTGAGCAACGCCACTTCACGCTCGATCGGACGTTCCTGTCCCAGTTCACGGGCACGCACGGTCAGGTCAACCACGCGGTAGACTGGCACGATACGCTCAAGCTGCGCCTTGATCTGCTCGAGAACACCCGGCGTACCGCGCGTCACGATGGTGATGCGCGACAGATGTGCCTCATGTTCGGTTTCGGAAACCGTCAGGCTTTCAATGTTGTAACCACGACCGGAAAACAGGCCGATAACGCGGGCCAGAACACCCGGCTCGTTGCTGACGAGAACCGAAAGCGTGTGGTTTTCAATGGCAGCGGTTTCCTTCGAAATGAAGTAAGCGGAGCCGGTTGGTTGTAGGTGTGCGTTCATATCTCTATTCCTCCCGATCCTTAAACGAGCTGACGGCCCTTGGCATCGATAGCGTTGGCAACGGCTTCGTCGGTCGCTTCGTCCGGCAGAAGCATTTCATTGTGGGCCTTGCCCGACGGGATCATCGGGAAGCAATTGGCGAGGTTAGCAACGCGGCAATCGAAGATAACCGGCTTGTTGACTGCGATCATCTCGGCAATCTTGTCGTCCAGTTCCTTCGGATCGTCGCAATACATGCCAACCGCACCATAGGCTTCTGCCAGCTTGACGAAGTCAGGCATCGCTTCGGTGTAGGAGTTGGACAGGCGGTTGCCGTGCAGCAACTGCTGCCACTGGCGCACCATGCCCATGTACTGGTTGTTCAGAATGAAGATCTTGACCGGCAGATTATACTGGATGGCGCAAGACATTTCCTGAATGCACATCTGGATCGAGGCATCACCGGCAATATCGATAACCAGTGCCTCCGGATGCGCAACCTGAACACCGATGGCAGCCGGCAGGCCGTAACCCATGGTGCCGAGACCGCCCGATGTCATCCAGTGGTTCGGCTTTTCAAAACCGAAGAACTGGGCAGCCCACATCTGGTGCTGGCCAACTTCCGTGGTGATGAAGGTGTCACGACCCTTGGATGCTTCATACAGGCGCTGCAGCGCATATTGCGGCATGATGACATCGTTGGAATTCTTGTAGGCAAAGGAATTGCGGGCACGCCAGCGATCGATCTGGGTGTTCCAATCCTGTGTCTGTGCAGCTTCCGGCTTCTTCGGCAGCGCACGCCACAAACGAACCATGTCTTCCAGGACGTGACCGACATCACCGATGATCGGCAGATCAACGCGAACATTCTTGTTGATCGACGACGGATCGATATCAATGTGGATCTTCTTGGAGTTTGGCGAGAACGCGTTGAGACGGCCGGTAATACGGTCATCGAAACGTGCGCCAACGCAAATCATGACGTCGCAATCATGCATCGCCATATTGGCTTCGTAGGAACCGTGCATGCCCAGCATGCCCAGCCACTTGTCGCCAGATGCCGGATAGGCACCCAGGCCCATCAGCGTCGACGTGATCGGGAAACCGGTCAGTTCAACCAGTTCGCGCAGCAAGCGGGTGGCTTCCGGGCCGGAATTGATAACGCCGCCGCCGGTGTAGAATACCGGACGCTTGGCCTGCGACATCAGCTCCACGGCAGCCTTGGCTGCATTCAGGTCGCCCTGAACCTTCGGCTTGTAATTGTTCTTGGAAACGGCAGCAGACGGCGGCGTGTATGTGCCGGTCGCAAACTGGATATCCTTTGGAATATCAACAACAACCGGGCCCGGACGACCAGCCTGCGCAATGCGGAACGCTTCGTGGATGATGCCAGCCAGTTCGTTGACGTCCTTTACCAGCCAGTTGTGCTTGGTGCATGGGCGCGTGATACCAACTGTATCACACTCCTGAAACGCATCGGAACCAATGAGCGTGGTGGGAACCTGACCGGAAATGCAGACCAGCGGAATGCTGTCCATCAGAGCGTCCTGCAGCGGGGTCACGGCATTGGTGGCACCCGGACCAGACGTCACAAGCATCACGCCGACCTTGCCGGTAGAGCGGGCATAACCTTCGGCCGCGTGGCCTGCACCCTGCTCATGGCGCACGAGAATGTGCTGAATATCGTCCTGCTGGAAAATCTCGTCATAGATCGGCAGCACCGCACCACCGGGATAACCGAAAATGTGCTCCACGCCGTTGTCCTTCAACGCCTGGAGAACGATTTCCGCTCCGGTCATACGGTTGCTGTTGTCTGGTGTTTCCTTATCCGTCATTGCCTTTTCCATCCCGCTTCTGGCTTTGGAATATCGTTGGGCCAGCTGGCCCGTTTCGAGACATAAAAAAAGGCCCCTTGAGGAGCCTGTTTTAGCGCATGGGAGCTTTCGCCGGATGGTTACACCATCCTGCCCATGCGCCGTCCCACCACGATAAGTACGTTAAGATTTTTCATGGGCCGGAGTGTTAGACAGAAATGCCTCATCCGTCAACGTATGTTGCTAAAAAAATCGCCTTCTATTTCATTTCGTTCCAGAAACTGCCTTTTTTCGTAACAAAGTTTCGCAAAATCCTTACGAGTTATTAAAGTCGAACCTTTAGTTTTTTTGCCAACAATAAAGATAGAACAACTCGCAGGAAAAACATGTTCAACGACGAGCTTCGCAAATCGGCATCCGCCGGAGAGCAGGACAGACGTGATGAACATGGCGCCGCCAACCGCATGCTTGGCCGTGTCGTGTCCTGTACGGGTTCACGCGCCACACTCTCCAGCGTTGCAACCGCCGGACAAACGGACCTGACCGAACTGTGGTCGGTCGGACGCCTCATCACCATTGCCGTTGGTGCAAACCGCGTCATCGCACTAACCTACGCCATGAACACCGAGCATAATCAGTGGCGGGAAAACGAAAACAACGTCTTCAATGTCGAGGCCGAAATTCTGGGCGAAGTCCAGATGCGGCCGGATGGCAGTGAGTTCTTCACCACAGGCATTTCGCAATATCCGCATCTCGGTGCCATCGTGCATCGCATCCGCACCGCAGACCTCATCCGCATCTATGACAGCGGCCAGGACAGCACCTGCATCATAGGCAAGCTTTCACAGGATGAAAGCATCGATGCCGCCATTCATATTCCATCCATGCTGTCGAAGCATTTCGCCGTGGTCGGCTCAACCGGTGTCGGCAAATCGAGCGCTGTGTCGCTGCTGCTGCAAAAGGCCATCGAGACCGACCCGAAGCTGCGCGTATTGATTCTCGATCCGCACAATGAATTTGCTGCCGCCTTCCCGAAACATTCTGTTGTGATCGACACCGACACGCTCGACCTGCCCTTCTGGTTGATGCGGCTCGAAGAATTTGCCGAAGTGCTGTTTCGCGGCCGCAAACCGATACCGGAAGAGCTTGATGTGCTGCGTGACATCATTCCCGAAGCCAAACGGGCGTTTCGTGGTTCCGACAGCGCACCAATGCGTCGCCCCACCGACAAGAGTTCAATCACCGCAGACACACCTGTACCTTACCGCATAGCCGATCTCCTGGCGCTGGTCGATGAGCGGATCGGCCGCCTTGAAGGCCGAAGTGACAAGCCTTTCTTGCGATCGCTCAAAATGCGTATCATCTCGGCAATCAATGATCCGCGCTATCACTTCATGTTCTCTAACAGCACGATCAGCGATACGATCATGGAGACCATTGCCCATATTTTCCGTATCCCCGGAAATGGCAAACCAATCTCCACCTTCCAGCTGGCCGGCATCCCCTCCGAAGTCGTCAATTCGGTGGTGTCGGTGCTGTGCCGTATGGCCTTCGAACTGGCGCTATGGAGCAACGGCTCCATTCACATGCTGGTGGTCTGTGAAGAAGCCCACCGTTACGTGCCAGCCGACCAGGAGCTTGGTTTCGTGCCAACGCGCCAGGCCATTGCCCGTATTGCCAAGGAAGGCCGTAAATATGGTGTGTCGCTTGGTGTGATTACCCAGCGCCCCGGTGAACTCGACCAGACCATTCTTTCGCAGTGCTCAACATTGTTTGCCATGCGCCTGTCCAATGAGCGCGACCAGGACATTATCCGGTCGGCCATGCCCAACTCGTCGCTGTCGACCATGAGTTTCCTCTCCTCCATCGGCAATGGAGAAGCCATTGCCTTTGGCGAGGCGATTGCCGTGCCAATGCGCATGAAGTTTACCCGCCTTGCACCGGGCAATCTGCCCAAGGCCAGCACGGCGAATAATCGGGTTGAAGATCCAACGCCCGGCACCATGGATCTCAGCACCATCGTCAAACGAATGCGCTCCAAGGCAGGCCCTGACATTTCCAACTTCCAGCAGAGCTTTGAAGCAACTTACGGCGCTTTCGAACCGGATGATCCAGATGTCCTTGGCCCAGAAACCTTTGACGATTTGGCCAGTGACGCCGAACTGGAAAGCTGGAACAAGGAAATGCGCTCAACCGTGCCTGACCAGTCCTACGAGCCATATAGGCCGGAAATGCTGCCGGGAAGCAGCGCATTGACACGCGGCCAGCCCTCTTCGGCATCACATGCCCCTTCGCGCAACAATTCCCTGCGCGAAAGCCTGCTGAAAAATCCGCTCGGCAGCCTTTACAGAAAAGACTGATCAGGGAGCGATCCGCTCCCAGTCTTCCCCCATCTGATTGCGAAACCATGTCATCTGCCGTTTGGCATATTGACGCGTCGCGGCAGAGGCACGCGCGATGGCGTCTTGCCGCGTCAGTCGTCCTGCCAGCATCTCGGCAATTTGCGCAACACCGATTGCTTTCATGGCTGTTGCATCGGGGGAAAGCCCAAGCGCCAGAATGGCCTTCACCTCATCAATAGCGCCCTTGTCCATCATCAGCTCGAAACGCCGGTTGATGCGCTCATGCAGCACGGTTCTGTCTGGCAGCACCACGATTTTTTGCGCCCGCGCCGGATCGACAATCACCGGGCCGCTTGTTCCTTGAAAATGCGCAATCGACTGGCCGGTGGCCGTGATAACCTCAAGGGCGCGCACGATACGCTGACCGTCCTGCACATTCAGCACGTTGGCAACCGCAGGATCGACCTCGGTCAACTCCCGGTGCAAATCGGCAGAGCCCTCATTGATTAGGCGCGCGCGATACAGATCACGAATATTGTCAGGGATGCCTGGCATGTTGGACAGGCCACCAATCAGCGCCTTGAAGTAAAGCCCGGTGCCACCAACGAAAACCGGAAAACGCCCTTCGTCTTTCAGGCGCGCCAACAACGGCGTGACATCACGCAGCCATTCCCCTGTCGAATAAAGCTGGCTCGCCGGCACATGGCCGTAAAGAAAATGTGGAATGCCTTCCATTTCCTCGTCGGATGGGCGGGCCGACAACACCTGGAGCGTATCGTAAACCTGCATGCTATCGGCATTAATCACCACGCCGTCGCGCTCACGGGCCAGACGAAGTGCAAGCGCGGACTTGCCGCTGGCCGTCGGTCCGGTTATCAGGATCGCATCGATATCGTCATCAAGGTTTTTCATCATGGCTCTCGTTGCCACGCTTATTGCCAATCCGTCAAATCCTGTCGTCACTTCGGCCCTTGGAGAAAAGGTGGCAAATGCGCTTAATGCCTCCGGTCTGTACTGGCTGGCAGATGGTATAGCATGCGATATCGTGCTTGCCGACGGAACGGATGCCAAGGGCGCTCGCGAGACCATCACATCGGCCATTGCAGGGGCGCCGGTCGATATCGTCATTCAGGATCAGGACAGCCGTCGCAAGAGGCTGCTTATCGCCGATATGGATTCGACCATGATCGGCCAGGAATGCATTGACGAGCTAGCCGCCGAAGTTGGTCTGAAAGACAAGGTGTCTGCCATCACAGCCCGCGCCATGAATGGCGAAATCGCCTTTGAACCGGCGCTGCGCGAACGCGTGGCTTTGCTCAAGGGTCTGCCCATCTCAGTGGTGGACGACGTGATTGAAAAGCGCATCACCCTGACACCGGGCGGCAAGGAACTCATCGCCACCATGAAGGCAAAGGGGCATTACACGGCGCTGGTGTCCGGCGGCTTTACCGTTTTCACCAGCCGGGTTGCCGATATGCTCGGCTTTGACGAAAACCGCGCCAATATTCTCGGCGAAGACAATGGTCAGCTTGATGGCACTGTGGCCGAGCCCATTCTTGGCAAGCAGGCAAAGGTCGATTCGCTGATCGATATCGCCGGCAAGCTCGGCATTTCAACCGATGACGCCATTGCAGTCGGTGACGGCGCCAACGACCTCGGCATGCTCGGCCTTGCCGGTTCCGGTGTTGCCATCCATGCCAAGCCGGCCGTTGCGGCAGAAGCCAAGATCCGCATCGACCACGGCGATCTCACTGCCCTGCTTTATATTCAGGGTTATCGCAAATCGGATTTCGTCACCGCTTGATGATGCTTGAAACACCACGGCTGATCCTGCGCGAATGGAAAGAAAGCGATCGCAACCTTTTCCGGGAGATCAATGCTGACGAAAAGGTCATGGAATTTTTTCCATACCGCCACAGCCATGAGGCAGCCGATGCTGCCCTTGAGCGCGTCAACGACATGATCCGTGCAACCGGCTTTGGTTTCTACGCCGTCGAATTGCGCGAGAGCCAGGAACCGATGGGCTTTTGCGGCATTGCCCCTGTCGACATGAAGGACATCTTCCCCTTCGGCACCATGGAAATCGGCTGGCGGTTCGCTACCCGTTTCTGGGGCAATGGTTACGCAACGGAAGCCGCCAACACCCTGCTGGCCAATGCCTTCGAAGACAAGGAAATGCCCGAAGTCGTGTCCTTTGCGGTGGCCGCCAACAGCCGTTCGACCGCCGTGATGGAACGCCTGGGCCTGATCCGCGATCCGGCGCGTGACTTTGACCATCCGCGCGTTCCCGACACGCACCCGCATCTCAAGCGGCATGTGACCTATGCCTTGACGCGCCAGCAATGGCTCGAGCGGTCAGGCCAGGCTTTTTAAAAATGCACGCCCGATTTCAGGCTACAGACGGCTGCAATGTGCTTTAATAAAGGGCATGCTTTTTACACTTCCTGACACACAAACACTCTACAAGGCTCTTCTGGAGCGCGACCAATCCTATGATGGCCGCGCCTATGTCGGCGTCACATCGACCGGAATATTTTGCCGCCTCACCTGCCCCGCCCGCAAACCGAAGCTGGAAAATTGCCGCTTCTTTGCGAGCGTGCCGGAATGCATGTCATCCGGCTTTCGGGCCTGCCTCAAATGTCACCCGCTCGGCCCGGCCGCAGAGGCTGATCCCGCCATTGCCACCTTGCTGAATGCCCTGAAGGGAAAGCCCGGTTATCGCTGGAGCGAACAGGACGTCGAGAGATTGAACCTCGACCCTTCCACGGTGCGCCGCAGCTTCAAGCGGCACTTTGGCATGACCTTTCTGGAAATGGCTCGCCTTGAGCGGTTGCGCCAGGGCTTTGAAACGCTTGGTGATGGTGGACGGGTCATCGATGCGCAGCAGGATGCCGGTTATGATTCACCGACCGCATTTCGCAATGCCTTTTCGCGCCTGCTGGGTCAGGTTCCGGGGCGGCTTGCCGACAATGCCATGTTGCAGGCCGACTGGCTGACCACGCCGCTTGGCACAATGATCGCCGTCACGGACAACAAGTGCTTGCACTTGCTGGAGTTCGCCGACCGCAAAGCCCTCCCCGCTGAACTGAAAAAGCTGCTGGACCTGTCAAAAGGAAGTGTTGGCGTTGGTCGTCTTGCACCGCACGACGTGCTGGAAAGTGAACTGGACGCTTACTTCACCGGTAGGTCCGCAGACTTCAAGATACCGCTCGCTTACCACGGCAGCGAATTCACCCGGACGGTCTGGGATGCCTTGCGTGAGATACCGGCAGGCGCTGTGCGCAGTTACAGCCAGATTGCCGAACAGATTGGCAGACCGACCGCCACACGGGCCGTCGCCCGCGCCAATGGCGCCAACCAGATTGCCCTGATCATTCCCTGCCACCGGGTGATCGGCGCAGATGGCTCACTCACCGGTTATGGCGGCGGACTGTGGCGCAAACAGAAACTGATCGAGATCGAACGGCAGTTCTTGACCTGATATCTGTGATAAACTGCACTGCTGAATGCCTGGAACACAAAACCCCATGCGGATCATCATCCGCATGGGGTTTTAAGCACTTCAGCCGGATGGCTTGTCTTATTCCAGTGGCAGGGCCACGAAACGCAGATTGCCCTGTGCATCGGCAATCATCATATGGGCGTTCTTGCGGCCTTCCGATTTCAGGCCGTTGACACGCACCATCACGTCGCCGGGCACTTCCATGAAATCCTGACCGACTTCGACGATGATATCGCCCGATTTCACACCCTTGTCCGCCGCAACCGAACCATCGGTCACGCTTTCAACCAGCACGCCTTCAACGCTTGAGGCAATGCCACGCGCGGTGCGCAGGTCGTCGGTCAGTTTGACAAGCTGCATGCCCAGCACGTTTTGCGGCTCGTCATTGCCATCAGTCAGCTGGTCATCACCCATCGGTGCGCCATCATCCTGCTGGGTCATGTCATTGCCGGTATCACCATCGGTTGGCTCTTCCGACGTGGTTTCATCCGATGCGGACGCAGAATCATCCAGACGACCAAGCGTCACCTTCACGGTCTGCTGTTTGCCATCCCGCACGATAATAACGTCAACTTCCTTGCCAACCGGGCTTTCCGCCACCACGCGTGGCAGGTCGCGCATTTCGTTGACCGGCTTGCCGTCAAAAGTCAAAACGATATCACCGGCCTCGATCGGGCCGTTTTCAACCGGGCCACCCTTGACGACACCAGAGATTAGCGCACCCTTGGTGCTATCGAGGCCAAGGCTTGACGATACATCGTCGGTGACCGGCTGGATACGAACGCCAAGCCAGCCACGGCGCGTTTCACCAAACTCGATCAGCTGGTTGACGATGTTCTGGGCAAGCTCGGTTGGCACGGAAAAGCCGATACCGATCGAACCGCCGCTCGGCGAAATGATCGCCGTATTGATGCCGATAACTTCGCCCTTCATGTTGAACAGCGGACCACCGGAGTTGCCCTTGTTGATCGCCGCATCCGTCTGGATGAAGTTGTCGTAAGGGCCAGCATTGATGTTGCGGCCACGCGCCGAAATGATACCGACCGACACGGAGCCGCCGAGACCGAAGGGGTTACCGATGGCCATAACCCAGTCGCCGATACGCATGGCGCGGGAATCACCGAATTTGACCGCCTTCAACGGCGCCTTCGGCTCCACCTTCAAAACGGAAAGGTCAGTCTTGGTATCGGTGCCGACAAGCGTTGCCTTCAGCTTGGAGCCGTTTGGAAACACCACTTCAATATCGTCAGCGCCTTCAATGACGTGGTTGTTGGTGACGACAAAACCCTTGGGGTCGATCACGAAACCGGACCCCAGAGAGTTGACCTTCTGGCCACCTTTCTGCTCACGTTCACCATCGAAAAAGTCCTTGAAGAACTCCTGGAAAGGCGATCCCTCAGGCACCTGCGGCACGGGTCCCTTGCCGGTTTCCTTGACCTTCTGCGAGGTGGAAATGTTCACCACCGCATCCAGCAGTGGCTCGGCAAGATCAGCAACGGATGCAGGGCCCTGGCTTTGTGCATGCGCAGGAACCGTCAAAACCAGACCATTCATCAGCAGGGCAAGTGCCGCAGCAACAGAAATGGTGGAGCGGAAAGGCGAGCGCAGTATCGGGGCCATGGAATCCTCGTGTATTAAACCGCAAATGGAATTTTCTAAAACTTATTCTTCCCGCTTAACGCATGATTTATTCGGGGAATGCAAGCTTTCTCTCAATCCTATTCATCAACCATAAGGCGGAATGATGAAGTGTAAAAATACCTTTTCGTGATCGACTGCATTTTCCTGCGCTTTCACTTGCGCAAACGTGGTTCGCCAAGCTTGAACCATGCTTTGCAAATCTTGCCACCATCCATTTCATAGATGCAGATAACATCAACTTCACCTTTGCCATCTGCAAAGTTACGGGTGACGGTTTCATGGTCGATCACCACATTGCCAACCGCAATCCGGCTCAGCAATTTGCCGTTCAGATCAGGTTCCTTGAACCGCTCGATATGCCGGGCGCGGATATCAGCAACGCCACTGGCCAGCAAGGTCGATGGGAATGCATAATATTGGCAGTCATCGGCCCACCACTGCATGAAATCATCAATATTGCGGGCATTATAGGCCTCAAGTTGCTTTTGCACCGGCAACAGAACAGTCTCGTCTATTTGATCGCTCATCATCATCCAAACATCTGAAATTGCGGCAGTTCCACCCCTGCCATCCATAAAACTGTCACGCACAAAAAAGGCCGGTATCAAACCGGCCTTTTCTTGTTTTCTATTCGACAATCGATCAGTTGGCTGGAGCCGGTGCAGCCTGCGGCTGCTGAGGCTGTGTACCCGAAAGATTGTTGAAATAACGGAAGAACTGCGAATCCGGTGACAGAACCAGCGTCGTATCCTTGCCGTTCATCGAGGCGGCATAAGCGCCCATCGAACGGTAGAATTCGAAGAAGCCCGGATCACGGGTGAAAGCTTCCGCGAAGATACGGTTTCTTTCAGCGTCGCCCTCACCGCGAAGAACTTCGGAATCGCGCTGCGCTTCCGATTCCAGCTCGACGACCTGACGGTCGGCGATAGCGCGGCGGCGCTGGCCTTCTTCATTACCGCGAGCGCGGATCAGTTCAGCTTCCGCCAGACGTTCAGCCTTCATACGCTCGAAGGTTTGCTGCGAGACTTCCTGCGTCAGGTCGGTACGGCGAATACGAACATCCACAATGCTGATGCCCAGCGATTCTGCGTCAGGACGCAGATCGTCACGCACTTCCTGCATCATTGATGCACGGGCGTCCGAAAGAGCAGATTCGAAACCACGAAGACCGTAAAC
>NZ_DAMDBP010000003.1:64138-76663 GCF_032092815.1 Agrobacterium sp.
CCGACGAAGGGAAGCATCGAGACGGGTCCGAAGACGGGCTTCAGCCGACATCTGGTCGCCGGAAACCGTTTCACGGAAACGTCGGGCGTCGGTAATGCGGTAAACAACAAAAGCGTCTACCTCATAGAACTTACCGCCGGAAACCTGCACGCGGATGTCATCATGATCGAAACGCAGAGCGCGGTTTTCGATGTACTGAACGCGGTCAGCATCCATGAAAGCAAATGGCAGCTTGAAGTACAGGCCCGGTTCCGTTTTCACGTCCTGGATCTGACCGAAGCGAACCACGATGGCTTGCTGGCGTTCATTGACCACGAAGACCGAGGAATAACCGAAAAACAGTACCAGACCGATAAAGACGAGAATTGCAGAGAGACGATTGCTCATATTAGTTGCCTCCCTGCGTTGCGGCTGCCGCTGCGGCACCACGTGTAATCTCATTGAGCGGCAGGTACGGAACAACGCCCTGCTTCTCATCGATAATGATCTTGTTGGTATTCTTCATGACCTGTTCCATCGTTTCGATGAACAGACGCTGACGGGTAACATCCGGAGCCTTGCTGTATTCATCATAGATGGACACGAAACGCTGCGCTTCACCCTGCGCTTCGTTGACGACACGGCTCTTGTAAGCGTTCGCCTCTTCGCGGATCTGGGCTGCCTGACCACGTGCCGCACCAAGCTTCTGGTTGGCGTACTGGTTGGCTTCTTCCACGAAACGGTCTTCGTCCTGCTCGGCGCGCTGAACTTCATCAAACGCATCAGCCACTTCGCGCGGCGGTGCAGCATCTTCGATAGCAACAGCATTGATGGAAAGACCAGCACCGTAACCGTCCATCGTGCCCTGGATGATGTTGCGAACATCGGCAGCGATCTGCTGGCGGTTATCACGGAAGATGTCCTGCGCCGGACGGCGACCAACAACTTCACGCATCGCGCTTTCAGCAACCTGCTGCAATGTCTCGGCAGGCGTATCAACGTTAAACAGGTAGGATTTGGGATCGGTCACGGTAAACAGCACCGAGAACTGTACGTTCACGATGTTCTGATCGCCGGACAGCATGACGCCCGTACCGGAAGATGACGTCGCACGCGAACCGATATTCTGCTGCTGCTCTGTAACCTTGACGATTTCGACCGTTTCAATCGGCCAGAAATGGAAGTGAAGGCCCGGCATGGACACTTCGTCCTTCGGTTTGCCGAAGCGCAGTTCTACACCGCGCTCATCCGGCTGTACCGTATAGATGGACTGCATGGCGATAAAAGCGAGAACAACCAGGCCAAGAATGGCAAGAACGCCCCCGTTGAATCCACCCGGCAATACGTTGCGGAAACGATCCTGTCCGCGCCGAATGATATCCTCCAGATCCGGCGGACCGCCATTTCCACCACCGCCGCCGCCACGTGGACGGTTCGGTCCCTGCCCCCATGGGCCTCCTTGGTTATTACCACCGCCGCCGCCCCAAGGGCCGCCGCCGCCATTTTGATTGCTCCAGGGCATCAATACCTCTTGTGTTATGAATTCTCCCGCCCCCACCCTGCCGATTGCTCGCGCTGAACGGGAATATCGACCTCGTTATAGGGACGCAAACCTGTGGTTTCAACGCAGAGGCGGTAACTTATTCGACAATCAGGGTAAATTGTTCAATTTGCCGCGCCCCTTCGCCTGTAGGTAGCAAAAGTCACAGCGTAGTTGTCTTTCTCACCGGCTGGCGCCGCCGTTTCCTCCACCTTTTCGAACTGTTCAGGATCGATGGCTGGAAAATAGGTGTCGCCATCAATTCTGGCATCAATATGGGTCATGTAAAGACGATCGGCATGGGGCATAGACTGGGCATAGATTTCCCCGCCGCCGGCCACGAACACCTCATCCACACCAAGTTCATTCGCCTTTGTCTTGGCCAGTTCAAGCGCCGCCGTCAGCGAAGAAACGACATCGACACCATCAGGGCGATAATCACCATTACGGCTGATGATGATATGCGGCCTGCCGGGCAGCGGGCGTTCACCAACCGACAGAAACGTCTTGCGACCCATGATCATCGGTTTGCCCATGGTCAGCGCCTTGAAACGCTTGAGATCGGTCGACAGTTTCCATGGCATATCAAGCTCACGGCCGATCACGCCATTTTCAGTCACTGCGGCAATCAGGGAAACATGAACCTGTGTCATACCGCAATCGGTGCCTTGATGCTTGAATCAGCTTCGTAGTTTTCCAGCGTAAAGTCCTCGAATTTGAAGTCAAAAAGGCTCTTGATGTCAGGATTGATCCGCATGGTCGGGAGGGCCTTCGGCGAACGCGTCATCTGCAACTGCGCCTGCTCGAAGTGGTTGGAATAGATATGGGCATCGCCCAGCGTGTGCACGAAGTCGCCAGGCTTCAGCCCCACCACCTGCGCCACCATCAATGTCAACAAGGCATAAGAGGCAATATTGAACGGCACACCAAGGAAGATGTCCGCCGAACGCTGGTAAAGCTGGCACGACAGCTTGCCGTCGGAAACATAGAACTGGAACAGGCAGTGGCAGGGCGGCAGGGCCATGTCGTCAACCAGCGACGGGTTCCATGCCGACACGATGTGACGGCGCGAATTGGGATTGGTCTTGAGGCTTTCGATCAACAGGGCGATCTGGTCGATGTGACGACCGTCAGGGGCTGGCCAGGAGCGCCACTGCGCGCCATAGACCGGGCCAAGGTCACCATTCTCATCGGCCCACTCATCCCAGATCGAAACACCGTTTTCCTTGAGATAGGCAATATTGGTATCGCCTTTCAGGAACCACAGCAGTTCGTGAATGATTGAGCGAAGATGCAGCTTCTTGGTAGTGAGAACCGGAAAACCTTCCGAGAGATCAAACCGCATCTGATACCCGAACACCGACCGTGTACCGGTGCCAGTCCGGTCACCACGGTCGCTGCCATTGTCCATCACATGTCGGAGAAGATCGAGATATTGCTTCATGAAGGGTCCGCCGCAAATTCCATATTGACGGGAATATAATAGCGAAAGGCGCCGGAACCAATGTCTGTGGCGACCAAGTCCCCCGCTTTTTTGCAGGTCTTTCAGTTTGCGGGTTCCCTGGCCGCCAGATAATCGAAGGTAGAGCGCGACTTGGAGCGATCGGCCGCCATGTTTTTGCGCACGACATCAACATCAAACCTTCATGAAGCGCCAGAAACCAGGTGTTTTCAGTCTCCGTGCCGAAACAAACCGGCAACAGCCCGCCTCAACCCTCATCATTGAATTTAACGGATAAAACCAATCATCCCCTTGTTTTGTTCACGTCTCCAGCTTATCTAGAGGGTGCTTCGCAAGAAGATATGGCGATAAATGGTCGGTGTAATAAACCTATTGGACCCGGGGGCGGTACCCGGCGCCTCCACCAAAAACCGGCGGCTTTTCGGGCCGGCTTTTGATGGGGGCGAAATAGGATCGACAAGGGCGTAAAGATCGTACTTTTGCTCGGCATGATACCGCCGTTATCGGGTCACAAGTGTAGTTGCAAACGACAACAACGCTAAGGAATACGCTCTCGCTGCCTAATGGCGGTGCGGGAATTCCGCTCTAAGTCCTTACGGTTAGCCCCGTAAGGCGGGGTTCGGAGGTACCTGGCAACAGAAACCTCCACCTTCTTTCTTTCAACAAATTCCTATATGATGAGATGACTCACACGCAGGGTTTGGCGTTGCCGTACCACGCGTCATTGAATATAGTGTCTGCAAAGACAGAAATGCATAAGGAAAGACAGGATCGCATGGGGCAGGACCATATCCGTTACGATATTCTCGCACAGGATGCTCTTCGCGGCGTTATCCGCAAAGTGCTGAGCGAAGTTGCCGCAACTGGCCGCCTTCCCGGTGATCACCACTTTTTCATAACATTCCTGACAGGCGCGCCGGGTGTACGGATCTCCCAGCACCTCAAGGCAAAATATGCCGAGCAGATGACAATCGTCATCCAGCACCAGTTCTGGGATCTCAAGATCACTGAAACCAACTTCGAAATCGGCCTGTCCTTCTCCGACACTCCGGAAAAGCTGGTCATTCCGTTCAACGCCATCCGTGGTTTCTATGATCCGTCGGTCAATTTCGAGCTGGAATTCGACGTTCCGCTGTCCGACGAGGACGAAGACTCCGAAGGTGCTGAAATCACCGCGTACCCTGAGGTCACAGCCGAAAAGGCTGCTTCCACCACAGAAGGTGAACCGGGCGAAGAAAAGAAGGCTGGGTCAGTCGTATCGCTGGATGCCTTCCGCAAGAAACATTGATTCGGCAGCGCCATTCGCTTTGTGACTGGTGCGCTGACAGAATGAACGAAGCCATTGGTTTTGGTTCAAGGTCGTGGCGGGTGTTCCCGCCACTTTCGTTTTATGTTGACACTTATTGCTCAGGAAACCGAGATGTCCGCTGACGTTGTCAATCTTCGCCAGTTCCGCAAACAAAAGGCGCGCTCTGAAAAAGAAAAGCAGGCGGAACAGAACCGTATCAGCTTTGGCCGCACCAAGGCGGAGAAGAACCTGACGACGGCCCTCAATGAAAAGGCGGAAAAGACGCTGGACCAAGGCCGCATCGAAACATCCAAGGACGATGACAAGGGCTGAAATTATTTCTTTACAGAGACTTACAGCACCTTTCAGAATCAATCTGACAACCAGTTGAATCAGTTTCGAAAGCCGAAACATTGATCCGAAAACATTCCGCCACCCTGCATGGCCACCGCACAAGCATTTCTCTGGAAGATGAATTCTGGCGTGAATTGCAGGATATTGCCCATCATCGCAACATCAGCTTTGCCGCTCTTCTGGCAGAGATTGACGACCATCGTGCGCCGGAAAGCAACCTCTCCTCCTCACTTCGGGTCTATGTTCTGGAATGGATAAAGACGTTGGTAAACCGCGATCGCAGCACTCCGCCATTGTCGCAATAAAGGCGCAAACGCCGCTTTTTCGCCGCGCAGATGAGCTCCTATGCCAGGCGATCCATTTACTCAGACATATGATCTCAATGCCACCTGACAACCAGTGGTATCTGCGCACGGCAAAACATTATGACGCCCTTCAGCTGACTGGGTGCCTGGGACAGGTTTTCAGGGCGTTGCGGTGCCATAGGGTGGCGCGAGTGGTTGGCGAATAACTTCCTGCGTCTGCGGCACCGCCTGCAGACTGTCGAATTGCAGTTGCAACTGCCGCGCCTTGTCTTCTTCTGCCTTTACTCTGGCTTCTTCCTCAAGGCGTGCCTTCTCTTCCGCCTCAGCCTTTTCCTTGGCAGCTTGACGCTCTGCTGCGCGGGCCGTGTAAAGTGCCGCCTCGCGGCGCAGACGCTGCTTTTCCAGAATATTGGCTTGCAAGGTCTCCACCCGGCGGCGTTCTTTTTCAAAGGCACGCAATGAGAGATAACCACTCACGGCAGACACGTCGGTGCTGACGGAAGGCGTTGCCAGTGGGCCGGAATAGAGAAGTCGTACGGCGGGGTCGCCACCGGCCTGCGCATCCTGCCCCGGATTGAACGTGACGTTGAGATTGCCATCCACGGTCTGTTCAAGCAGATCGAGGTTCACTTCACCCGCCAGACTGGCCTGCTCGGTCGACAGTGAAATGCCTTGCAAACGCAATGCGCCATTGTTGAGGATAAATGGCATGGCCAGACTGTCAGCCTTGACCTCACCATTATAAATCAGCGCATCAACCAAGGGCTTGGTTTTCGCCGCATCGATCTCGCCTTCAATCTTGTCGGCTTCAGCCAGCAGCGGCGCAAAGGCTGCGAGATTGATCCCACGAACCGTCAGGCCATTGGCGCGAATTTCACCTGAACCACCGGCCGAAACCAGCATGTCATGCACACTTGCCCCTGTGGCCTCGGCGTTGAAATTCACATCAAACCGACCGGTTGCCACCGGTGCACCGGCCAACTGCCAGATATGAGCTTGCGGATCGACACCAGTCACGGTGATGTTTGAGCGGAAGATGCCTGCCTTTTCGCCGGTTGCCATGGTCAATGTGCCGGAGACCTTGCCGCCCATCCAGTCGCCATTCATCTCTTCAAGAGACAGGCGGCCATTGCTCTGTGTCAGGCGGGTTGAAAAACCGGAAACCGATTCAAGAATGCCGGTCTGGAGATTACCAGCTTTCAGTGTCACAGATGCTTCAAGTCCGGGGAAGGATGGCAGCGACACCTGTTCGGCATTCAGCCCACCATGGGTGCTGTCAAATACCGGTCCATAAGTCGTATCGCCCAGCCAGGCGAGATCGACCGTGCCAAGCGACAAATCACCTTCTACCTTGTGTGGCGCGGCACGCTGCACGGTCAGATTACCGGAAATGGGATTACCCGCTGACTGACCGTTAATATCAGAAACCTTCACGACGTCGGGCGCGACCTCAACGCGTGACTTCATCTTCATGGCCATACCGCCGCCGATCTGCGGCAGAGAAACACCATTCATGATGAGATAAGGTTCGATATCCGCGCTCTCCAGCGAGAAATCACCAGCACCCTGCCAGAATTTTTCACCGGAAAGATTAAAGGAACCGACCAACGTCGCGTGGGTTTTTTCGGTCGAGAAACGAATATCGGTATTGGCCGCATTGCCAAGCGTGCCATTGATTTTCAGCGACACCAGCCCTTCCCCATCCGCATCGAAAGGTAGCGGGTCAAAACCCACCTGCCCGAACAGGATCGAGGTCGACTGGTTCTTCAACACGGATTCCAGCGAAAACGCCGTATCGTCTGTAATCGACAGAATATCCGGCACCTTGGCCACGGCGGAAATACGGCTGCCATTGACGGTACCGGACAGAGCAACACTCATGCCTTCGTTCTCAGAGCCGATTGAAAGATCGGCCTTGAGGTCGGAGTTCACGTACCAGCTGGCGCTATCGACCATTTTCTGCAGGATTGGATGCCCCGGCAGATGTTGTTGCAGCATGGTAAGGAATGGCTGCGGATCTTCAGCACGCAGGCTCACGGATCCTTTGCCCGCATAATTGAGCAGAGATCCTTCAAGTCGCGCACTGGCCTCCAGCTGCGCGCCGGCAACATCGCCCGCCGTCAGCTTTTCCACATTCAAAACGCCATTATCAATGCTGAAGGCGGTTTCCACCTGATTGGCGGTTACACCTGAGACATTAAACCGATCTGCCTTGAACCTTGCCGCCATGCGATGTTGCGAAATGGAGCTGTCGCCCTGCTCACCCATCACCAGGCCGCCAATGGCTTTCAGTGCACCGAGATCAATCTCGTTACCGGCAAGATCAATCGATAGGCTCGGTGGTTGGTCATTGCTTGATTGCCGTTCCAGTCGGCCCTTTAGCGATGCATTGCCAATGACAAGTTCAAGATTTTCAAACCGTTGCAACTGGGTGGTCAACGAAACGGAGGCAGAAAAACCTGCAGAATCAAGCTGGCGTATGGCCGGATCAACCGTGCCGGACAGCCAGTTGGCAAGGCCGGATGGCTGATTGGACGCAACCAGCAGATCACCATTAAATGCAGGTCCGCCACTCAAGGTCAGCGAACCACTTGCCTCAAGCTGTGTGCGGCCGGGCATGATGGCCACCGCATTGACAATCTGCCAGCCGGCACCGGCCGGACGCACATCCAGCTGGATATCCCGAATGGTCGTATCATCCGCCACAAGGGCTGGCAGGCGAATTGTGGCTTTACCCGGCACCTGCGGCACCGGAATGCGGGCAATCAACGCGGCAAAATCTTCAATGCGCTGGCGAACAGAAACCACAGGCACACGCGCAGTCTTGCCGGACTGTACCGGCACCGCAAAATTGTTGACGTCGATCTGCTGGCCATCTGCGGTCAGCAGAAACTCGGGCTGCGTGCCGGTATCCAGCGTCGCCTCACCGGTGATCACATAGGGATTGCCGGCATCGCCCAATTCCATACGGTATTCTGGAACACGCACACTTTCATTGGTCAGTTCAAACTTGCCCTGGGTGCGCGGTGCGGAAAAAATCGACGCCTGCTGTTGCGGCTTCTTGCCCTTGTCATCCTGGCGGATCTGGAAATTGAAGTTGCCGCTATAAACCGGTTTTCCATCGGTCACCGCAAGGCCACCGTCCAGATCAACCGCAACGGGATGTTCATCGGGTAAAAGACGAAGACGCAAACCGATACGTGCCAGCTTGGAATCCGGCTCGCCGCTGGACAGCGAGAAGCGTCCCGCATGGCCATCAATGGCACCACGTCCCTCAACCCGCCATGGTCCGGCAAGCGAACGGGCAGACATATCAGCCGTCAGGTCCGTGACCGTGCGGTTACGACCGGATTGTTCATCGATGAATTCGATCTGGCCGCCTTCGATACTGACCTTCTCAAGCACCACTGTTTTGGCGGGGATATCAGCGCGGCTGCCGCGCATCCAGTCCAGCGTACCATCCTTCAACAGGCGGATTTTAGCCTTCGGCTCCTCAATACGCATATCGAAAATACGCGCCTCACCAGACATGAACGGCGCAAGTTCGGCATCCATGGAAAAACGCGCCACCTGAATGAGTGGCGAACCATCCGCATCCATGCCCGCACGTACATCATGCAAGGTAACAGAGGGGAAAGGCAGAAGACGTGCCTCGACTGCGCCGTAGACGACGACCTTCTTTCCCAGAATGCGGCTTGCCTGATCCTCGAAATCCCGGCGGAAACTGGTCCAGTCAATAAAATACGGCACCAGCAGCGCTGCAAACAGCGCCACTACGAGCAGTCCGCCCAGAAAAACAAGAATGCGTCCGAGCACTGCCCGATATCTCCATAAAAACAGAAAGGAAGTTAGTTCTTTTTGAACCAAGGGCAAGACACGTTTTCGATTGTCCCTTTTGATTGCCCGTTTTGATTGGTTTGTTGAACTTAACTCATCCGGAACAACTTACCCGGATTAAAGATGTTATCCGGATCAAGTGACGACTTGATGGCGCGCATCAAATCAACCGCATCCCCCAGTTCTTCCTGCAAGAAGCTGAGTTTGCCCTGGCCAATGCCATGTTCGCCCGTGCAGGTGCCATCCATTGACAGCGCCCGGCGGTTGAGCCGCGCCACAAAGGCTTCCGTCTTGGTTATGCTCTCAGCGTCCTTGCCGTCAAACAACACCAGCACATGGAAGTTGCCATCACCGGCATGGCCGACAATGGGCGCAAGGAAGCCGTTTTCGGCAATGTCCTTTTGTGTTTCCACCACGCAATCGGCAAGACGCGAAATCGGCACGCACACATCGGTCGACAAGGCGTCAAGCTGCGGCGCCAGGGCCCGGCAGGCCCAATAGGCATCGTGGCGCGCCTTCCACAGCTTGGCGCGTTCCTGCGCATCGCCGGTCCACTGGAAATCGGAACTGCCAAATTCTGCGGCGATCTCGGCAAATTGCTGGGACTGTAATGCAGTTGTTTCTTCCGTGCCGTGAAATTCCAGAAACAGAGTCGGCTTTTCCTCATAGGACAGGCCAGAATAGGCGTTGCAGGCGCGGATCTGCACCTCGTCCAGAAGCTCGATACGCGCCACCGGAATGCCCATCTGGATGGTCATGATCACCGCGTCGCAGGCGTCCTGGATGCTGTCGAAGGAGCAGACACCACCGGAAATCTTTTCCGGAATACCCTGCAAACGCAGTGTCACGGAGGTCAAGACACCAAGCGTGCCTTCAGCGCCGACAAACAGCCGGGTCAGGTCATAACCGGCAGAGGATTTACGCGCCCGTCTTGCGGTGCGGATTTCCTCACCATTGGCAGTTACCGCCGTCACCGACAGCACATTGTCCTTCATCGTGCCGTAACGAACAGCATTGGTGCCGGAGGCGCGGGTGGAGGCCATGCCGCCAATCGATGCATTGGCACCTGGATCAATCGGGAAAAACAGACCGGTGTCACGCAAATAGATATTGAGCTGTTCGCGGGTCACGCCTGGCTCGACCGTCACATCAAGATCATCTGTATTGACCGACAGAATGCGGTTCATGCGGCTGAAATCAATCGAAATGCCACCAGACGGCGCATTGACCTGTCCTTCCAGCGAGGAGCCGGTGCCGAAGGGAATTACCGGCACCTTGTGCTCTGCGCAAGCCTTGACCACGGCTTTGACATCGTCGGTGTTTTCTACGAACACCACGCCATCCGGCAACTGGGTCGTCAAATAGGTGGTGGTGTGGGCGTGCTGTTCACGAAACGACTGTCCGGTCTGCAGCTTGTCGCCCAATTGCTGCTTCAGAACCTGTAGAACGGCTGTTATGCCGGCTTCGTTTCTCGTTCCCTCAACCACATCTTTCAAAGCCATATCAAGTCTCCATGTCTTCAACATGCCTGCCCATGAACCGATCGCTGAAGGTTTGGCAGACATGGCAGGGACCACCTTGACCAGCAAGCGGATCATGGCGCCCCGAATGCGCAAGCCGGACTCACGTTGTTACGCAAACCCGGCTTGGTATGGGACACGACTTTATGTTTGTCCAGCATTGCCATTCCCGACAATGCAGAGATTGGGCGAGCTTATTCTGCGGCCAGAAGCTGCTTGTCTTCCTCCATTGCCCGACGGCGAATGGCGGTTTCCAGCTCACGATGCAGGCGGATTTCTTCATCGGCCTGGGGTTTGGCAAAGCGGGCAATCAGCAGGTAGGACACCGGCGTAATGTAAAGCGTCACGAGCGTTGCAAAACCAAGGCCACCCACGATCACCCAACCAAGCGCGATACGGGCTTCCGCACCGGCCCCCTGCGCCAACACCAGCGGCACGCCGCCAAGAATGGTGGCAATCATCGTCATCATCACAGGGCGCAGACGAATGCTGCAAGCCTTTTCAATGGCCTCGCGCACCGTTGCCCCCTGATCACGCAGATGGTTGGCAAATTCCACGATCAGAATGCCGTTCTTGGCCATCACGCCCACCAGCAACACAAGCCCGATCTGGCTGTAAACATTCAGACTGGAGCCGGTCACCAGCAGCGCAATCACCGCACAGGCAAGACCAAGCGGTACAGTCGACATGATGATGACCGAACTCAATACGCTTTCGAACTGCGCTGACAGCACCAGGAAGATGATGGCTATGGCGAAACCGAAGGTCAGCAACATACCGCTGGAATTTTCTTCAAGCGTAGCAGCCTCACCCATCGGCAAAAGGCGTGCACCTTGAGGCATCACCGATTGCGCGAGTTCATTGACCTTGGCAACCGCATCGCCCAGCGCCACTCCATCCTTCAGGCCGGCGGTGAAGCCAACCGAAGGAAGCTGCTGCTCACGATTGAGCTGCGGAGCAACGGCCGTTTCTCTCAGGGTGGCAATCACCGACATTGGCACCATCTTGCCGTCCTTGGCTTTCAGGAAGATGTTTTCAAGGTCCGTCGGGTCATTGATCGGCCGCGTCGAAGACAGGAGACGCACAGGGATAGCGTCGCCATCCACGAACACATCCACAATTGAGCGCCCCTCGAGCAGCGACTGCATGGCACGTGCCAGACCCGTTATGTCAATGCCGAGATCAGATGCACGCTCACGGTCGATCGACACGGAAAGCTGCGCCTGATTGGGTTCATTGTTAAAGCGCGGCGTGTCGAACATGCCCGTTTGGTCCATCGCCAGCAGCAGCTTCTGCGTCGCTTCCGTCAGAGACTGATAATTGCTACCGACCATCGCCATGCTGAGACCGTTACCGGCACCGCGAATACGCAGGCTGTTGGGCTGCTGCGCGGTTGCACGCAGGCCTGGCACCTTCTGCGCCACGGCATTCACATCCTGCGCAATCTGGTTTTGCGTACGTTCACGCTCACCCCACGGCGCCAATGTTATCACCATGAAGCCAGTATTGGACGAACCATTCATACCGGTGATCGAATAGATATTGCGAATTTCACCACTGTCGCGCAGCGGTTGCAGCCCCTCTTCCACACGCTGCAGCTGATCACGGGTATACTCAAGCCCCGCCCCTTGCGGTGCTGTTACGCGCATGAACAGCGATGAGCGGTCTTCGCGTGGCGTCAACTCGTTCTGCACCATGCCAAAGGCAATCCAGGACGCACCGGCAAACACAGCAGCAACGACCACAACGATCAAGGGATTGTTGAGACATGCCGCTAACGTGCTTTTATAGGTCGATGCAAAGAGGTTTCCAAACCATGCCAGCGGTCCGGTCTGTTGCTGTTCTCCCTGCTTGAGCATGCGCGAGGCAAGCATCGGACAGAGCGTCAAAGCAACCATTGACGACAGACCAACTGCAAATGCCAGCACGAAACCGAATTCCCGGAACAGACCACCCAGCTGCCCTGGCAGGAAGGATAGTGGGATGAACACAGCGGCCAGCGTAGCTGTCGTTGCAATAACAGCAAAGAAAACCTCCTGCGTGCCGAGAACGGCAGCTGCGCGCGGCCCCATGCCTTCAGCACGGCGACGCACGATGTTTTCAAGCACCACGATCGCATCATCCACCACAAGGCCAGTCGCCAGAACGATGGCCAGCAACGTAAGAATATTGATCGAAAAACCGACCATGTAGATGGCCACGATGGTACCGATCAACGCCACCGGCATGGTAATGGCGGG
>NZ_DAMDBP010000003.1:76680-80449 GCF_032092815.1 Agrobacterium sp.
CCCGCCAGTCCCTGAGGAACAGATACAGCACCACCACAACGATCAGTGCGGAAAGGCCAAGCGCCAGCTCCACCTCGTGCAACGCGCCTTCAATAAACACCGCGTCGTCACTGGTAATGACGATACGGGTTCCTTCCGGCAGGTTCGGTGTCATTGCTTCAACAGCAGCTTTCACACCACTGGAAATATTCAGCGTGTTGGACTGTGCCTGACGCACAATACCAAGACCCACACCCTGCACACCATTGGAGCGCAAGGATGTACTTTCATCATCGGCACCCAGCATCACGCTCGCCACATCCCGCAGGCGCACCTTGTCCTTGACCAGCAGGTTTTCGAATTCGGATGGTGTCGTCAGGTTTGCGGTGGCACGCACCACAATATCCTGCGTGGCACTTTTCAGCGAACCGGCCGGAACATCGAGCGCTGCCGTTCCAAGAGCATTGGAGACATCCGTTACCGTCAGGCCGCGGCTTGCCAGGGCCGTCTGGTCAAGGTCGATCCGGAACACTTTTTCCTGATCACCCGACAGTTCCACATCGGCAACGCCGTCAACGGCCGCCAAACGGTCAATCACTTCATCATCAACCAGCTTGGTCAGGTCTTCCATGCCAAGCGTTGACGAGGTGACCGCCAGTCGCATGATCGGCTGGCTATCCGCATCCGCCTTGATGATCTGCGGTTCATCGGCATCGTCAGGCATCTGGTTGGTGACGCGGCCGATTGCGTCGCGCACATCATTGGCGGCAACGGCCAGATCGACCTTGTCGCCGAATTCAAGCGTCACGCGGCTGCTGCCGAATTGTGACTGCGAGGAAATGGCTTTCACACCACTGACACGGGCCACAGCGCCTTCAATGGTCTGCGTCACTTCCTGGTCAATGGTTTGTGGTGAGGCACCGTCGTAGTTGGTGCGAACGGTGATGACCGGACGGTCGACATCCGGCAATTCGCGCACATCGACACCCACCAGCGCCGCCAGACCGGCAACGACAAGAAGCGTGTTGATAACGGCTGCGAGAATGGGGCGCCGAACGAACAGCGCAGTAAAGGCGAGTTTGGAATCCTGGCCGCCCGGCGGCGTCTGCGTTGTCACGGGTCCGCTCACTGGCTTGCTACCTCCGGCGCTCTCGGCTGACTGTTCGTGCGCACCGCGCCGCCTTCACGCACGCGCTGCAAACCTTCGATAACAAGCGGATCACCCTCGGCCAACTCCGCCTTCACCAACACGGAATCCGGGTTGCGCTGCACGATCTGGACGCGAACCTTGTTGGATTTGTTGTCCACCACACGCCAAACATAGGAACCTTCCGCATCCCACTGCACGGCCAGCGGATCAACCGACGGATAGTTCTCGCCGGTGAAACGCATGGCAACGGAAAACGACATGCCTGCTCTCAAATCATCATTGGCATTGTTGAACACGGCGCGAACACGGATGGTTCGGCTTGCCTCGTCCACACGGTTATCAACAGCCTCCACTTCACCCTTGAAAACCTCACCCGGACGGGAAATCGATGTAGCCTCCACAGGCATGCCTACCTTGATGGCCGTGGTAAAACGTTCCGGCGCCCAGAAATTGACGAGGATTTTCGAGCGGTCATCCAGGCTGACAATGCTGGTCTGGGTCGTGGCATTGTCACCAATATTGATGGCGACGATACCGGCAATGCCCTCTATCGGGGCAACGATGTCCCGGCGCTTGAAATTCAATTCTGCCGTGCTGAGTGCCAGCTTAGCCGCCTCTTCGGCAATCTGCGCATCCAGCACATCCAGACGGGAAACCGATTTCAGATTGCTGTAGGAGGTGGATTTCTCAACCGCGCTCTTGAGGGCGACCTGCGCCTTTTCCCGCTCGATGATCTGTTCGTCATCATCGAGCCGTGCCAGCACATCGCCTTTCTTTACCTTCTGGCCCGAGGCAACACGAATTTCCGAAATCAGACCGGATGCCTGTGGCGTCACCACCACCGACTGAATGGCCTCACCATTACCAATGGCATTCATGCGGTCATTGATGGTGCCTGTCTTGACGGATGCGAGGTTAACCAGCGTGGCATTACCCTGCCCGCCGGCTCTTCCACCACCTTGGCCACCAGATTGCCCCCCTGAGCGTGCCTGCCCCTGACCAGAACCCTGGCCACCACCATTACCGCCCCCGTTCGCAGCCGTCTCGGCTGCGGGTTTTTCAGCCGCCAGAATTCCGACCTTGGCCAAAGCGTTGCGCCCGTCGGTGGAGGTGAGCGCCCAAAGACAGACGCCCGCTCCTACAACAGCCAGACTGACACCAACCTGCTTCCAAACCCTCATGCAATTCTCCGAATAAATATGCCGGGATCAACACATTGGCGCGGTTGAGACCCCTAATATGATTTGCACCAGTATCTTTGCAGGATTTAAACAAGGCAATGCACAAAACCGTTTGTTACGTAATTGTAATTTGCGCCGTTTTTTTGAATTGAACCCATCAAATAAGTTCAATTTACAATAGTGTCATGTTCACTATTGTAACCGTTGCAAAACATGCCTTTTTTGATTTCCGCGTTCATTTAAAAACCTGCACGGGAGACGTACAAAATGTGCAATGCCTGCGTCATAAACGATATTAAGGACCGCATGCTTTCAAGGCGTAGCCTGTTCAAGGCCGCCGCAGCAGGAACAGTCACTGCCGCAGCCGCCACATTGGGCGCTGCACCGGTTGCCATGGCACAAGCCGCCAGCAGCGTCACCGACATGACCCACGAACTGCATGAGGATTTTCCAACCTTCTTCGGTGAACAGCAGTTCTTCAAGGAGCAGAAGTTCAACTATGCCGAACACAAGTTCAACCTGTTTGAACTGCGGGTCAATGAACATACCGGCACCCATGTGGATGCACCGCTGCACTTCTCCGAAAACGGCACCTCGGTCGCGGAAATTCCGGTCGGCAATCTGGTGGTGCCGCTTGCCGTCATCGACATCAGGGAAAAGGCAGCATCCAATCCTGATGCGGAAGTAACACCTGACGATATCAAGGCTTGGATTTCCAAGAACGGCGATCTGCCGGAAAATGTCTGCGTCGCCATGTTGTCCGGCTGGCAGCAGCATCTGGGCACGGACAAGTTCCGCAATGCCGATGGTGAAGGCAAGATGCATTTTCCCGGTTTCCACGTAGAGGCGGCAAAATATCTGCTGGAGGAAAGCAAGGCCGCCGGCATTGCCGTCGATACGCTGTCGCTGGACTTCGGCAAATCGCCGGATTTTGCCACCCATTATGCCTGGTTGCCGGAAAACCGTTGGGGTCTGGAAGGCATCGCCAATCTCGATCAGGTGCCGGTCAAAGGCGCAACACTGGTGGTTGGCGCCCCCAAACATCGCGGCGGCACCGGCGGCCCTGCCCGTGTTTTCACTCTCGCATAAACCGCACATCAGACATTAGACAGGGACGAGGAGGACATATCGATGAGCACCGTCTCCAAACCACAGGACCCGGAAGCCAATCCGCGTGTGAAGGCGGTGTTCGACGATATCAGAGCCACACGCAAATCCGACTTCATCAACAATATGTGGCTCTACCTCGCTTTTGATGCCGAACTCCTGGAAAAGACATGGGGTGAGGTTAAGGCTGTCATGGCGACACCGTCGGCGCTCGACCCTGTCACCAAGGAAATGCTTTATATCGCTGTATCCGTTACGAACGGCTGTTCATACTGCGCACATTCCCATACGGCCGCCGCCAAGGCCAAAGGCATGACGGATGAACAGCATGCAGACCTTCTCAGGGTGATTT
>NZ_DAMDBP010000003.1:80459-87780 GCF_032092815.1 Agrobacterium sp.
TCGCTTGCCGCCAAAACCAACCAGCTTGCCACCGCCCTGCAGGTGCCAGTCGACCCGGCTTTTGATGCCGAGCATAAAAGCTGAGGCAGAAAAAGGCCCAAAACAGCGGCTTTCATGCTCTGAACCAGAATAAAAGCAGAACATGGTTCTGGCCTTTCAGCCCCGAATCACTACACTGGGCCGCATGAGCAACAGTTTTGATGACATCCCGTTCTTCGATGAAGAACCGGCAGAGCCACGCAAACAGGCACCAGCGCCACAACAGGGCAGCGGTCTTGGCATTGCAGCGCGCGCCATGGCAGCGCGTGATCAGGCACGCGCACCGGTAGATTATCTCTCCGGACTGAACCCGGAACAACGCGAAGCGGTGGAAACGCTGGAAGGCCCGGTTCTGGTGCTGGCCGGTGCGGGCACCGGCAAAACACGGGTACTGACAACCCGCATCGCCCATATTCTGGCAAGCAATCGCGCCTTCCCCAGCCAGATCCTCGCCGTGACCTTCACCAACAAGGCCGCCCGCGAAATGAAGGAACGTATCGGCGTTCTGGTTGGCGGCGCTGTCGAAGGCATGCCATGGCTCGGCACCTTCCACTCCATCGGCGTGAAGCTGTTGCGACGCCATGCCGAACTGGTGGACCTGCGCTCCGATTTCACCATTCTGGATACGGATGATGTCATCCGCCTGATCAAGCAGCTCATTCAGGCCGAAGGTCTGGATGACAAACGCTGGCCGGCCAAACAATTCGCCGGCATGATCGACAACTGGAAAAACAAGGGCCTCACCCCGAAGGATATTCCAGAAGGCGACGCACGCGCTTTTGCCAATGGCAAGGGCCGTGAACTCTACGCCGCCTATCAGGCGCGCCTGAGAACGCTCAATGCCTGCGACTTCGGCGACCTGTTGCTGCATCCGATCAGCATGTTCCGCCGCAATCCGGATATTCTCAAAGAGTATCACCAGAAGTTCCGTTACATCCTGGTGGACGAGTATCAGGACACCAACACCGCACAATATATGTGGCTGCGGCTTTTGGCGCAGCGCCCCAAGGGCGAAGTGCAAAACGTCTGCTGCGTGGGCGATGACGACCAATCCATCTATGGCTGGCGCGGTGCAGAAGTGGACAACATCCTGCGTTTCGACAAGGATTTCACTGGCGCAAAGGTCATCAAGCTGGAGCGCAACTATCGCTCGACCGAACATATTCTCGGTGCTGCCGGCCATCTGATTTCACACAATGAAGGTCGCCTCGGCAAAACCCTGTTTACGGAACGCACCGATCCGGATGACGAAAAGGTCATGGTGCATGCGGCCTGGGATTCGGAAGAAGAAGCCCGCGCAGTTGGCGAAGAAATCGAACAGCTGCAGCGCCAGAATCACAATCTCAACGACATGGCGATCCTCGTGCGCGCATCTTTCCAGATGCGTGAGTTCGAAGACCGTTTCGTAACGCTTGGGCTCAACTACCGCGTCATCGGTGGCCCACGCTTCTACGAGCGTCTCGAAATCCGTGACGCCATGGCCTATTTCCGTCTGGTCTGCCAGCCGGCTGACGATCTGGCCTTCGAGCGTATCGTCAACACACCAAAGCGTGGCCTTGGTGATACGACAATCCGCAATCTGCATGATTATGCCCGGGCTCGTGACATTCCGATGCTGGCGGCCGCAGCCGACATCATTGAAACGGATGAACTGAAACCGAAAGCCCGCAAGGCGCTGTTCGATGTGATTCAATCTTTCAAAAATTGGCAGCAACGGCTTGAAAACACACCGCATGTCGAGCTTGCCGAGCAGATTCTCGAAGAGTCCGGCTATACCGACATGTGGAAGGCCGACAAATCAGCCGAAGCGCCGGGACGCCTGGAAAACCTGAAAGAACTGATGCGCTCGATGGAAGCCTTCGAGAGCATGCGCGGTTTCCTTGAACACGTTGCACTGGTCATGGATGCCGAGCAGAACGAGAACCTCGACGCCGTTTCTATCATGACGCTGCACTCCGCCAAGGGCTTGGAATTCGACACCGTATTCCTGCCCGGCTGGGAAGAAGGCCTGTTCCCGCACCAGCGCGCGCTGGATGAAGGTGGACGTTCGGGATTGGAAGAAGAACGCCGCCTCGCCTATGTCGGCCTGACCCGTGCCAAACGGCGCTGCCACATCTGGTTCGTTTCGAACCGCCGTATTCACGGCCTGTGGCAATCCACAATGCCCTCGCGTTTCCTGGAAGAGCTTCCCGCGACCCATGTCGACGTGGCGGCCTCTGACAGCAATTACGGCGGTTATGGCGGGCGCGGTGGTTACGGACAATCTCGTTTCGACAAGGCCGATCCCTTCGCCAATGATTATTCCACACCGGGCTGGAAACGTGCGCAGGCCAACCGCTCGGATGCGACCCGTGATAACTGGGGCACGCGCTCTGGCCATGCAGTCGAACGGATCGGTTATGGCGAAAGCGGCCCGAAATCCCGCACCATTGATGGTGAGCTGGTTGCCAAGTCAGTCTCTGAAACACCGTCGCGTTTTCAGGTCGGCGACCGCGTATTTCATATGAAGTTCGGCAATGGCAACATTTCCACCATTGAAGGCAACAAACTGACCATCGACTTCGATCGTGCTGGACAGAAACGCGTGCTGGATGGCTTTGTGGAAAAGGTTTGAGACATTTATGGCCGGGGCCAATTTCCCGGCCATCTCAACGCCTGAAATACCATAGTTCCAAATGTTTATTAGACCTCGCCGGGCGTAAAGCTGACGAGATAAATAATGGCAATGACGACTGCCAGAGTAAAAATGGCTGCCACGAAGGCAATCATTCGGTGAAGTGGTTTTCGTGTTGTCTGTTTCATGGGGAAGAAACGGTTTGGCCTTCCATTCCGTTCCATGAAGACCGAGCAAACAGCTCCAAGGAGACCAACCCATTCACGTAATTTGATTCCGTATCAAACAGATATCGGCTAAAGCTGAATCAGATTTTCAGCATTGGCCTCCCATGACACAAAGCACGACCTCTCCTCGCCTCAACCCATTGCATCTGGCGGCCGCCTTTGGCAGTGGCTGCCTTTTGACCCTGATGGTGCATTTCAACGGCATGTTGGCCCATTACGGCAACGCCATGTTCTCCTCCTGGACAGCCCATGGCACCGGCACGGTTGCGGCGCTGATCTATCTTGCCATTCTCTACAAAAAGCCGAAAACCGGTGAAGCACCCAAACCCAAGGCACCTCTCTGGGCCTATCTTGGCGGTGTTGTGGGGGCAGCTATCGTCATGTTGACATCAAGCGCCGTCAATTCGCCGCTTGCGCTGTCTGGCACCATAGCGCTCGGTCTGGGTGGACAGGTCATTTTCAGCCTTGCAGCCGATCTCTGGGGGTTCTTTGGCCTTCCCCGTCGCCGCCCCGATGCGCGCGACCTCTGCGCCGTCGCGCTGATCCTTGGCGGCAGCGCCCTGATCATTCTTGTCGGGAGAGCTGCATGACCCTGTGGATCGCCATGGCCTTCACAGGCGGTGTGTTTGTTGCGCTCAGCCGCCAGATCAATGGTCGCCTCAGCCTGTCGAACTCACCGCTGATTGCGTCCTTCTGGAACCATATTGTCGGTTTTGTCGTGCTGACGGCGCTTGGTCTGGTGCTGGGTGGCCTGCTTCCGGACGGTGCGGCGGATGCACCCTGGTATGCCTTTATCGGCGGACCGATCGGGGTGGTGTTTATCGCCTCCGGAAGCTGGCTCATTCCGCGCATTGGTGCGGTTAACACCGCACTTCTGGTCATCAGTGGTCAGATGGTATCGGGTGTGGTGCTGGATCTGTTCAGCAATCAGCCACCCAAGATCTGGGCAAGTGCACTCGGTGTGCTGCTGATCATGGCAGGAATGGCGCTAACCCAGCGCCGTTCCTGATAGGACATTCAAGGCAGGGTCAGCCTTTTCTGGAGAACAGGCTGGCCAGCGTTTTGGTCGTGCCCTTGCTGCCCTTGCTGTCCACGAACACAGGTTTTGATTCCAGGCGCGGCACGACAACGATGCGATTGACGTCGCCGCGTTTGAACGCCGCCAGGAACTTCGGATATTCCTTGAATACCACGCAGCCGTTGGATTCACCGCGTCTTGCCAGCATGTAGGTATGCGCAAGAAGGCCATTGCGGCCATGCGGGTTAACGCCGCTTTCCGGCGTCAGGCGCAGCGCCTCGACCCCATGGAACAGGGCTTCACGCATGGTCAGCTTGTAAGAGGATGGCGGGGTGGAACCCTTCATCTTCACATGCACATATTTCGGGTTGTCGCGCATCGAACCGAGGCCGGAATGCGCCTCAAGCTTTTCGCCATTCGGCATATGCACCGTGGCGGTCTCAATTTCATAAACTGCTGTTCTGGCCCCCATGGCAACCGATGGCCGTGATGCAACGCTTGGAATGGACGGTTTTTCCGGACGCAGCATTGCCACTTCCTTCTCAACCGCTTCCGTACCGGTCTTCGGCCCATCAGCTGGAGCCAGCTTTGCGATTTGCGGACGGAACGACGGCAGCGGGATGCTCTGCGGCATGGCCTGCTCCAGCGCCGGCGCTGGTGTGGGCTCAGGGACTGCACCGTTGAGGATCAGGTCAAAACGGCGATTGGCGGAGGCGGACGCATCCGGCCGTACTTCAACCAGCGCTGAAGACAGCGAACTTGAACCAGGTAGCAGCGGTTCGGCGCTGGCCACCAGCGTTGCTTCATCCAGCGCCTTGTCCATTTTCACCTTGGCAATTCTCAGCTCATTGCGCTTGTGAGCAGCCTTGATGCCTTCCGATGTCAGGCTTGCCATGCGACGCTGGTCTTCCGTTGGTTTGCCAAGCCTAGAAAACTTGGCAATGCGCACATTATGGCTACCGGGTGGCAAAGCGGTCGGCAGGTTTGCGGCAATACTGATGTCGGGCTTGGTGTGGCGCGCCGGTGTCAAAGATGCATGCACGCTCTGCATCGTCGTCAGCGTAAAGCCCATCCACACAGCAACCGTGATGACCGCACCGGACACAATGGTAACCGGACTTATCACCTTGTTTTTTCTGGAAGATCGTTTTTTACGGCCCGAAGATACGGGTTCGCCAAAGGTGTGAACCTTAGTCGCCATGGTACTCATTACCCAACACGTTACTCTGCTCCCGGACACGCAGATAAAAACCGGGCACTCTGCACCGGCCCACCGCAATGGAAGCGCCGATCACATAAAACAATGGCAAATTATGGTAACCAATTCCTTTACGATGCAGATTCATTCCGCATGATAAAATCAAAAGACCCGGATTTTTGTGCGATACGGGTCTTTCAGGTTGCGCTCAGAACTCGCCATTGACGCCCAGCTGAACACCAACCGAGCCGCCCGGCGCGTATCCGAGAGAGCCATTCAACACCACTGGATATTCAACATCCAGCATGTGGGCGACGGCAAAACTGGTGGCAAACTCGCCGCCATAAGTGGCGACGTTCGTCGCCCAGGCTGTCTTGCCTGGCGCTGATGGCGTTGGTGCGCCAGTCATGGCCATGGCAGCGGCAATCCCCTTGTTCGCATCCTTGCGGTTGCGATCAACCGTTGTCTTAAGCCTTGATATGTCACCAGTAAGGCTGGCGATATCAAAATCGGTGGTGGCGAGATTGCCATTCGCGTCGGACGTAACAAGTTTCACAGGTCCGGTTTGTGCGGCGCGACTGGCCGATGAACCAATGCCCGCCATGGTGTAGGTGTTGGAGGATGTACCAAGCACCACCTGCCCCTCACGAAGTGCCGTTGCTCCAGCCCCAATTGCCACGCTGTTGTTGTAGCCGGCACTTGCCCCGGCTCCCAGTGCAATGCCCGCCTCACCCGCAACAATCGCGTCACGACCGATGGCAATGCCATCCGTGGCGCTGACCGTGCTTCTTAGACCAAAAGCGAGTGCGTTCGCGGCACTCGCTGTTGTGGTCGCACCGTTACCAATCGCCAGAGAATTGGCTTCGGCCGCCGATGCCGCGGCATTGGCCGTGCTGCCAAGACCGTTAATCTGCCCGCCGCCAATCGACACACCTGAATTGTTGTCCACCGTGACATTGTTGGCGGTCAAACCGCAGTCGGTGGTGCTGACAACGTTACCGTCCGTATCGAGAACCGAGACGCCAATCGTCTGACCACTCAAAACTCCGACAATGTCAGTGTCTATGATGCCCGCCAGCACTGACAGCAGAGGGTCGACCACAGTTGTAGCAACCGGTTCCAATATAGGTAGATCCACGCTCAGCCCCGAGCAGACATTGACCAATGGCGCCGTCTGCGCAGATGCATTTCGTGCAAAGGGTAGCGTGGATATGCCTGATAGAAGTGAAATAAGCAGAACAGTCGATACAGTTTTCATGCCGCCCTCGTAAGTTCATGTATATGCGACATATTTAAATTAGTTATCGTTAATACAACTCTCGTTTTAATATGTATTTTCTAATATGTTATTTTTTATAGTCCTAAAACACAAAGCAACAATCGACTTCCGGCTTGATTGCGTCCGTGAAGCAGCGTACCCAAAATGTAAGCGTCCCCACGGAGGAGCCAATGATGAAGGCATTGCTACTGATCGACATTCAGAACGGATTTTGCCCCGGTGGTAATCTGCCGGTTGCCGAGGGTGACAAGATCGTTCCCATCGCCAATGCACTGATTGAAAATGGCGGTTATGACCTGATCGTCGCGTCACAGGATTGGCACCCGGAAAATCACGGCAGTTTCGCTTCGCAACATGCAGGCATGAAACCGTTTGAGATGGGCGAACTTTCCGGCAAACCGCAGGTCATGTGGCCGGATCACTGCGTACAGGGCAGCGTCGATGCCCAGTTCCACCCGGATTTGAATACCGAAAGTTTCGATTACGTGCAGCAGAAGGGTGAAAACCCGGCTGTCGACAGCTATTCAGCCTTTCGTGACAACGATCAGGCTGCCGTCACCGGTCTTGCCGATTATCTGACGAGGCAAGGTGTCACCACCCTTGATGTCTGCGGTCTGGCGACGGATTACTGCGTCAGTTTCTCTGTGCAGGATGCGCTGGAAATGCTGCCTGGCACCAAGGTTCGTTTTATAGAGGATGCAAGCCGGGGCATTGACCCGGAAGGCATCAAGGCCGCCATTGCCACGATGCGGACCAAGGGCGCAGACATCGTGACCAGCAAGGATATTCTCGCTGCCTGACAACGGTCAGACACGGAAAACACACCAAGTGCTGTCTTATCTGGGGATCGTTTTTTCCAGGATGTCGATATCGGACGCCGCATCTTCCATGCGCCTTTTCACGGCGGTCAGCGCATCATTCAGGCCGCGATTGTAAAAACGCGGCC
>NZ_DAMDBP010000003.1:87790-89216 GCF_032092815.1 Agrobacterium sp.
GCGGATACGGCTGACAAGATCGGCTTTTTCCTGCCTGTTAAACTCGATCGCGCTCAATCCTGCCCCCTTTTTCGGTATTGCTATTGCGGTTTTCGATATCAAAAACAGCGCACAACAGGCAATGCTTCAAAAAAATCGATTTATCGATCAAAGCAATTGCATTGCATCCGCCGCAGCACCGCTCTAGAGCACTGCTGATTACATGGCACCGTTTCCTCCCGGTTGATTTACCCAGGGAAGAACGGCAGGAGAATACCATCAATGTCACAAGCAGATTTCAGGACCGGCCTCAAAGGCGGCTTCCTCATCGCATTGTCGGCCGCTCCGTTCGGTTTGCTGTTCGGCGCCGTTGCGGTGGACAATGGACTGACCATGTTCGAAGCGGTGGTGATGAGCGCAACTCTCTATGCCGGTGCCAGCCAGCTGGTGGGCATAGAACTGTTCGGCCAGCACATTGAAGCCTGGCTTGTGATCCTGTCGATCTTTGCCGTCAACTTCCGCCACATCCTCTATTCGGCCGCGATGGTGCGTCCCCTCATCCACTGGTCGCTTGGCAAAAAGCTGATCGCGTTCTTTTTTCTCGTTGATCCGCAATTCGCAGAATCCGTGCGGCGCGATGAAAACGGCGAGAAGATATCGTTTGCCTGGTACATGGGATTTGCGCTGGCCATCTATTTCCCGTGGCTGGCCACAACAGTGCTTGGCGTGATGTTCGGCAAGCTGATCGGCGATCCGCAAGCACTCGGCTTCGACGTGCTGTTGCCAATCTATTTCATGGGCATGGTCATCGGCTTTCGCAAACGGCAGAATTTTTATCCCGTCATGCTCGCAAGCGGCATAGGCGCCATCGTCGCGTTCCATGTGGTCGGCTCACCCTGGCATGTCAGCCTCGGGGCCGTGGCCGGCATTCTGGTGGCCGTGCTCCTGCCACCACCACCCAGCAACCTCAGCAATGACGACACTGTAGTGGAGCAAGGCCTGTGAGCGACCTTTTCAACACCTATACGCTCTGGCTTATCATCGCGGGTGCAATTGCCACCTACATAACGCGCATTGGCGGTTATCTCTTGATGATCCGCATGAAATCCATTCCGCCCCGCGTTGAGGCCGGATTGAATGCGGTACCGGTCGCGGTTTTGACCACTCTGGTCACGCCCACCTTTTTTGATGGCGGTTACGAGGTCAAGGCCGGTATGATCGTCGCTCTGATTGTCGGCTTGCGTTTTCCCGGTCTGACCATGTTGTTTGCCGGATGGTTACTTGTGGTTACCACCCGGCATTTTGTCGGTTAAGGCCTGACGCCTCAAACTGCGGCCGTGGCCTGCTCAAGCCATGCCAGAACAGCCTCGTCGCTCAACAGCGGCGAGATTTTTTCCCGAACATTGGCGTGATAGGCATTCAGCCAGTCACGCTCCTCTGCCGTCAG
>NZ_DAMDBP010000003.1:89226-103829 GCF_032092815.1 Agrobacterium sp.
GCCGTCAGCAGCTCTGCCACCACCAGACGGCGATCGATCGGGCACCATGTGAGCGTTTCGAACGCAAACATCGGCAGATCGCCACCCTCAACCTGTTCCGGCTCGGTCACATAGATCAGGTTCTCGATACGAATGCCAAACTGGCCGGGACGATAATATCCCGGTTCATTGGACAGGATCATGCCGGGCAGGAACTCCTGCGTGGCAAGACGGGCAATGCGCTGCGGCCCCTCATGCACAGAGAGATAGGAGCCAACGCCGTGGCCCGTGCCATGGCCGTAGTCGACGCCTGCCTTCCAAAGCGCAATACGCGCCAAGGGATCGAGATCGCAGCCACGGGTTCCCTTGGGGAAGCGCGCCGCACTGATACCGATCATGCCTTTCAGAACCAGCGTGAAGAACTTCTTCTGCTCAAAGGGCACATCACCAATCGCAACCGTGCGGGTAATGTCTGTTGTGCCGTTTACATATTGCGCACCGGAATCGACAAGGAACATCTCGCCATCATTCAGCATCCTGTCAGTCGGCGTGGTGACGCGGTAGTGAATGATCGCTGCATGTTCACCGGCACCGGAAATCGTGTCGAAAGAAATGTCCTTGAGCGGGTTCTGCATGCGTGAACCAACGCGAGCACGCGACCGCTCCAGCATTTTCACCGCTTCGATTTCGCTGACGCTGCCAGGTTCGGCATTATCGAGCCAATGGAGAAACTCCACCATCGCAGCACCATCCTGCAGATGGGCGGCAACGCTGCCATTCAGCTCGGCTGCGTTTTTGCAGGCGCGTGGCAGCTTGGCAGGGTCAACCACTTCAACCAGTTCACCACCGGCAAGCGTGATGGCGTTGCGCAAGGCAACCGGTGCGAGGTCGGCATCAACAGCAATTCTTGCGCCATCCCCAGCGTGACGGCGCAGGCGCGCCTCGATCTCCGATGGCGGCAGCTGCACGGCCAGTTGCGCCAGATAGGCCTCAACCTCGATGCCGGTCTTTCGTTTATCGAGGAAGATTTCCGCCGTGCCATCAGCAAATATCAATGCCCGCGCCAAAGGATGCGGCGTGTGCGGCACGTCATTGCCGCGGATGTTGAATATCCACGCCACAGAAGACGGCTCACCGATCAGCACAGCCTGCAGGTTTGCAGCGGTCAGATCCTCGGCAATGGTGGCGATCTTTTCACGCGCCAGAACACCAGCATGTATTTCAGTCTGAATCGTCACCGCGCCCAAAGGGTCGGACGGACGGTCTTTCCAGACAGCATCAAGCGGATTGTGCTGCAACAGAACAACCTCACCGCCAGCATCTTTCAGCGAGGCTTCAAGCCGGCGCAACTCCGCGCCGGTATGCAGCCACGGGTCGATACCGAGACGAAAGCCCTTCGGGGCATTTTTCTTCAACCAGACCGGCGGCGGGGCATTGACGAGATCGCCACCGGTGAACACATCACCATCCACCTGTTCAACCAGCTGCGTCGTATAACGACCGTCAACAAACACGATAGCCTGCGTGCGCGTCACCAGAATGACACCGGCCGAACCCGTAAAACCGCTGAGCCACGACATGCGCTCGGCCGAGGCCGGGACATATTCGCCCTGATAGTCATCCGCGCGTGGCACCAGAAAACCGTCGATACCAAGAGCATCAAAAGAAGCCCTCAAGGCCTCAACCCGCTCACGGCCATATTGCGGGGCGGAAGTGGTTTCAAACGACTGAAACATGAACTGCTTTCCAAAAGATTCCATTGTGGCCGCGAATTTATCGCCGTGCTGCCGATGGGTCCAGCCGAAAGAACGAACCGAAACCGACGCAGTTCTAAAAAACCGCCATATCGCCTAAGCATTTGCATATGTTTTGCGCAAAAAAGCTGCAATCTGCATACGAGACACCCCTAGGCATGCGTTATACGCATAACACCATTGAAGTGAGCCACCTACCTGAACTGAAAAGTATCACTTATGTTCTAATCATCGAAGGGAACACGAAGTTTCCTTCAGTATGTAAGGAACACGGCAATGGCAAAATCTTTCTTCCGCACAGCTTTCGATCGCGTTGTTGAAGCTCGCGAACGTCAGGTCGGCCGTTACGTAAACGGCGCGCTCCTGAACCTTGACGACCAGTCCCTCAAGGCTCTCGGCACCAGCCGCGAAGAACTTCGCCGCAAGGGCACCAGCTACGTATTCTGATTGTAACGCCAGGCCTGCTTTCTCCTCCTCCCGAAGTGGCCTGGCACTGGAATACGTTTCCCGTTTGAGCATCCTCCCAGCTCGCGGGTGATCAGCATGACTGATCGAAGGGCGACGCGAAAGCGTCGCCTTTTTTCTTGGCCTACATTCAAATCCAGTGAAACACGCCTGCATCCGACGCATTGCTTTAAAATGCGATGGCATTTCAACGGTGGACAGACCTGCCCGCTCGCCAAGACGATCAGATTTCAAGTGAAGCGCGGTTGTTTGCGCAGGTGGCCATCACTTACGTAAGTGAATCGTCACCCAGCCATTGCGCCATATGGTGCGCACGTGGCTCAGATGTTCACCATTATAAGCGGCCAGAACCTTCCAGCGCTGTGATGCCAGAATACCGGACAGGATGACCGAGCCGCCCGGCGCCAGATGGGCGACCAGCTGCGGCGCCATCTTGATCAGGGGCCGTGCCAGAATATTGGCGATGATCAGATCGAACGGGCCGTGTTTGGCAAAGGCATCCGAATGAAACCCGGGCGCTGTTTCCAGCGTCATGCCCTGGGCAATACCGTTGAGACGCACATTTTCCTTGGCGACACCCACGGCAATCGGATCGATATCGGTTGCCAGAACCGGAATGCGGCGCATCTTGGCAACGGCAATGGCCAGAACACCGCTGCCGGTGCCCAGATCAAGCGCGTTGCGCACCGTGCGGGCACGCACAACCGATTCAATCATCTCAAGGCAGCCGGCCGTCGTGCCGTGGTGACCTGTGCCGAACGCCTGTCCGGCCTCGATTTCGATGGAGAGATCATTGACGCGAACCTTGTCGCGGTCATGCGAGCCGTGAACCAGGAAACGCCCTGCCCGCACCGGCTTCAAACCTTCCAGCGACTTGGCAATCCAGTCAATATCGGGAATGACTTCGCGTGCGACGGAAAGATGCGGGAAGGCATTTTTCAAAAGCGTGTCTAGACGCTCGCGCACTTCCTCTTCTTCCTCCAGCAGGAGATAGACGGATGCCTCCCAAATGTCTTTCTTTTCATCGACCTCGGTCGTGGCGATGGCAATGCCATCTTCCTCGAAAACCTCGGTCATGACATCCAGTACCTGACCGGCCTCGATTTCGGTGGTCGTCACATAGAGGCGGATCTCGCTCACGGCAGCATCTCTTTCGGAAATTATCGGACTTGCCTGCCTTTGCCACAAAAGCAAGCGCAGTCCAATAGCTCGAAAGAAGAAAGCGACATCAGCCCTTCAGGAGATTTTCCAGTTTCTGGACCGCAACATCAGGGTTTTCGCCATAGGCAATGGTGCTGACGAACCGTCCTTGCGCATCCAGCAGGAAGACGGATGCTGTGTGGTCCATCGTATATTCGCCGTTCGGGTCTTTTTCATCCACCGGCACGCGCTTGGCGTAAACGCGGAAGCTCTTGATCATTTCTGCGATCTTGTCCGGTTCGCCAGCAATGCCGGTAATGCGGTTGGTGACGTTGGAAATATACTGACCGAGAATTTCAGGCGTATCACGCTCAGGATCAACCGTCACGAAATAACCCTGCATCTTGTCGCCGGTCGGATCCACCTTCTCCATCCAGCCATTCAGCTCAAACAGGGTTGTCGGGCAGACCTCAGGGCAATGGGTGAAACCAAAGAACAATGCCGTCGGCTTGCCTTGAAATGCCTTTTCGGTGATCGGCTGACCGTTCTGGGCGACAAGCTGGAATGGGGCGCCGTAAGGACCTTCCGTCATATGCTGTTTTGTCTCAGAGAACGCAAAGGCAAGCCAGGTGACAACACCGGCCAGCACGGCAACAACACACCACAGAACGATACGGACTTTTCTCATGTCAAATCAGCCTTCACACCAAAATTGATGGCCGCCGATGCGGCAGACATCCCAGTCTCGAAAGCAGATAATCAAACTTGCCACCTACCGCAAATCAACAACCAGTTGATTACACCAACTGCGCGGATTTGCCGCCCTCACATGCCAAACGGAAGACAGTCAAAGGCACCAGGAAAGGCCGGTCTGCGAAAGGGTCAGGAAAATATCGACGCCATGCGTCATCCAGCCCTGAAATGCCAGCAAGCTGACACCCAGAAAGCTCAGGACAGCCACAGCCATCAGCAGCATGTGATTTGAGTTTCGCACGAACGTTGACATGCCAAGATGATAACATTGATGCCGCTGACCAACAACATTGACTAAACCTGAAAGACTCAGAAAAGACGCCGTTAGTAAAAGGTTAAACGGTTTCAGTGCATGATCGTCATGCGGCCTTCAAAGATAGCGACATGACGTCTGCCGGGTTTTCCAACAAGCCGGTCTTCCGCATCACCTGCCATTATGAACACCCGGACTTTAGCGCGTCCAGAACCGCCAGGAAGAATTCAGACCATGACGAATGCAATCAAGCAATCGGGTTCTCATCTCGAAATCGTTTCCTTCCATCTTGGCGATCAGGAATTCTGCATCGACATCATGGCAATCCGTGAAATTCGTGGTTGGGCACCGGTTACACCCATGCCGCACACGCCACCTTACGTTCTTGGTCTCATCAACCTGCGTGGCGCCGTTATTCCTGTCATCGACATGGCCTGCCGCCTCGGTATGAAAATGACCGAACCTTCCGAACGCTCTGCCATCATCGTCACCGATATCGGCGGCAAGCTGGTTGGCCTGCTGGTGGAACAGGTTTCCGACATGATGACCATTCGCTCGGAAGATCTGCAGCCGACACCGGAAATCATCCCTGAGACCCAGCGCAGCTTCTCGCACGGCATCGTCGCGCTTGAGAAGAGCATGGTCTGCTTCCTCAACCTTGATACGGTCATCGCGGAAGAACTGTCCCGCGAAGCCGCTTAAGGCCCTAAAATCACTGAGATTTTGAAACGGCAGGCCTCACGGCTTGCCGTTTTTCCATGTGGCGTTCTGGCCATAAAGTGGCACGGTGGAAATCGCCATCTTGGCTGAGCCGTCGCTCAACTCACGGGTATGAACGAGATAGATCAGCGTATCGTTCTGCTTGTCGTAGATCCGGGTCACAACAAGCTTTTTCCACACCAGCGACATCCCTTGGCGGAACACTTCCTCACCATCCTTGGAAAGATCGATATCACCGATCTCGACCGGTCCGGTCTGGTTGCAGGAAATGGCATTGTTGGACGGGTCTTCAAACCAATTGCCGTTTTTCAGCCGGTCGATCACACCGCGCTCGAAATAGGTGACGTGACAGGTCACGCCTTTGACTTCCGGATCGGCCACGGCCTCGACAATAATGTCATTGCCAATCCAGTCGACCCCGACCTCACCGACCACTTGCGCATGCGCAGTGCCAAGTGGGGCAACAACCAGCAAGCCGACCATCAGTTTTCGTAACAGGGATAATGCCATTCCAGCCTCCATTGATTATACCAAACATAGGATCACGGCGAAGGATGGCAAGTTGAAAGGCGTGTCGTTTTAACGCCGCCGCATGGTGCAGGGCTCATAGCCGGTCGAATGCACCTTGCCCGCCACCATGCCGATCTTGGCCGGAATGTCACGGATTTCGGCGACCGCCACCGATTTTGCCATTTCAATGGCCGCTGCTGCACAAACCGCCGCATCTTCTGCGGCATTGTGGTGCACGAAACGCATGCCGAGATGCCCGGCAATGATGTTGAGCTTGTGTGAAGGCAATTGCGGCCAGATTTTCTGGGACATTTTTACGCTGCACAGGTAGGAAAACGTCGGATAGATCTGCCGATATTTGTCAAAGCAGGCCCGCAAGACGCTGAAATCAAACGCAGCATTATGGGCGATCATCGTCGCTCCCTGAAAATCATCCAGAAACTCGTCCATTACCTCCGGAAACTCTGGCGCATCCTCAACCGTTTCGGGGCGAATGCCATGAATGGAAACATTAAACGGTGAAAAGCGCATTTCGCGCGGACGGATCAGCCGTTCCTCGACACGAACCACCTGACCATTTTCCACCCATGCCAAACCGACAGAACAGGCGCTGCCGCGCTCTTCATTGGCAGTTTCAAAATCGATGGCGATGGTCTTCAAAAGGCGATTCCCGGTTTGCTATGGCCCGACATAGTACAAATACGCTGAAAATTGAACCTTCGCAGCATCACCGCGCCACAGACCAAACATTCAGGGCTTCTATGAGCAAGCAAGTTTCGGGTGGCACGACCTGCGAATGGCGCTACACCAGAGCATATCAAGGCAACACCAGGTAGGGGCACGCAATGGCAACAGTACAAAAGCAGATGAACGCAACGGAATGGGCCATGCTGATTGCCCTTTCCATCCTGTGGGGTGGCTCCTTCTTCTTCATCGGTGTCGCCGTAAAGGAATTACCGCCGTTCACCATTGTCACACTGCGGGTTGGATTGGCGGCTGTTGCGCTGCTCATCGTCTGCCGCGTCATGGGGTTGAAACTGCCTAGAGAAGGCCGCATCTGGCGCGCCTTTTTTGCCATGGGCATTCTCAACAACATCATCCCCTTTTGCCTGATCGTCTGGGGCCAGACGCATATTGCCAGTGGTGTTGCCTCCATTCTGAATGCCACGACACCACTGTTCACCGTCCTCGTCGCGCATTTTCTGACGATCGATGAAAAGCTGTCACCCAACAAGCTGGCTGGCGTGCTGATTGGCTTCGTTGGCGTTGCCACGATGATCGGCCCCTCGGCCCTTGGCGGTAGCGGTTCCAACCTGTGGGGTCAGCTTGCCATATTGGGTGCAGCCACATCTTACGCTTTTGCTGGAATTTTTGGCCGCCGTTTCAAGACCATGGGCGTGGCACCGCTGATGACCGCAACCGGCCAGATTTCATCATCAACCCTGATGCTGATCCCGGTAGCCCTGTTGATTGACCAGCCCTGGACACTGGCCATGCCAAGCACCTCCACCTGGGCTGCCCTGCTCGGCATTGCCCTGCTCTCCACCGCGCTTGCCTATCTCCTGTTCTTCCGCATTCTTTCCAGTGCCGGTGCCACCAATCTGGCGCTTGTCACCTTCCTTATTCCGGTCAGCGCTATTCTGCTTGGCTCAGTGGTTCTCGGTGAACAGCTGGAGATGAAACATTTTGCTGGCATGGCGATGATTGCCGCCGGTCTGATTGCCATTGATGGCCGCTTGCTGCGCCGCCTCAAAACGGCGAGTTGATCCTGGCTCAACGCGCTCTATTGCGGCTCCCAATAGGGCGGTGAACCAAACGCCTTGCGCAAATGGTCCGCCAGCGCTCTCAGCTTGGCCGAGGGACGTCTGCCTTCGGGATGGGCAATATAGATGAATTCGTCTTCTGCCTGTATGCCGACATCAATCACGGTCAGGCTACCATCTCTGATGGCAGGGCCAGCAATAAAAGTTGGCAGCAGCGCAATGCCAAGCCCCGCCACCGCAGCGTCGCGGATCATATCGCCATGATTGACCCGTAGGGCGACCTTTGCCCTGACGATGACGGCCCCGTTTGGGCCGACAAACCGCCAGTCCGCCACACCACGATTGGTGTAGAATATTCCGTGATGTCCCTCCAGTTCAGCGGCATTGTGGGGTGTGCCATGCTGTTCGAGATAGTTTTTCGATGCCACCAGCAGACGTCGGCTGGGCGCCAGCTTCCATGCCATCAACCGTGAATCGACAATCGGCCCGTGCCGCACCACGGCATCAAATCCGGCCGACGACACATCAACCCGTCGGTCATCCATATCCAGACTGACCTCGAGCGCCGGGTTCTGCAGCAGAAATGGATAAAGCGCCGGGCCAAGATGCAGCCGACCGAAGGTCACCGGCGCAGACAGGCTGAGCGCGCCCTTGAGGTCGCCACGCCGCTCGGCCATGTCATCGGTGGCATCCCGCACCTCATTGACGATGCGCACTGCCCTTTCCAGAAAGGAACTGCCATCTTCCGTCAGACTGAGGCTGCGGGTTGTTCTGTGCAGCAATGTCGTGCCCAGAACACGCTCGAGTTCCGACAGCCTGTCGCTCACCACCGATTTCGACAGATTGAGGCGGCGCGATGCCTCGCTGATCGACCCGGATTCAGCAACGGCCACAAATGCGGTTATTCCTTCAAGCTTCATCATTGTTCGGTTTTTCCGGAAAGCTGAGCCAATACTTGCAGACTAATCAGAACAATTGAAAAAAGCCATATTCGCTGCAGGCAAACACGCCACTCCAAACAAAGGAAAATGATCATGACACGCTTGCAGAACAAGACAGCACTTATCACTGGCGGCACCAGCGGCATTGGCCTTGAGACTGCCCGCCAATTTATCAGCGAAGGCGCACGGGTCGCCGTTACCGGCACCAACCCAGCCACCATTGAAAAGGCCAAGGCCGTGCTGGGTGACGATGTGCTTTATATCCGCGCCGATGCTGGAAACGTTGCATCCCAGAAAGAAATCGCCGACCAGATCGCTGCAAAGTTCGGCAAGCTCGACATCCTGTTCGTCAATGCAGGTGTGGCTGAATTCCGCACCATGGACCAGTGGGATGAAGCTGCCTTCGATCGCTCGATCTCGGTCAATGTAAAAGGCCCATTCTTCCTGGTGCAGGCGCTGCTGCCTGTTTTCAGCAACAAGGCTTCTATCGTGCTCAACACTTCGGTCAATGCCCATATCGGCATGCCAAATTCCAGCCTCTATGCGCTGACCAAGGCAGCCCTGCTGTCGCTGTCCAAGACATTGTCGGGTGAACTGCTTGGCCGTGGCATTCGCGTCAATGCCGTCAGCCCCGGCCCGGTTGAAACCCCACTGCATGAAAAGTTCGGACTGGATGATGCCGGTAAAAAAGCCATGGCTGACTCGATTGTGGCGCAGATCCCACTCGGCCGGTTTGGCCATGTTGCAGAAATTGCCAAGGCCGTCGTTTTCCTGGCATCCGATGAGGCAAGTTTTACGGTTGGTGCCGAACTGATCATCGATGGCGGCATGATTACCCTGTAACCTCTGCCCCTCCCAATCCTGATTTTCCCGGAGTGAATGAAATCACCCCGGGAAACAGCATTGACATCAAGACATATGCCACGCATTTTCACGCCATGATCAACAATGGAACCATCGTGATGCTCAACATCGTGACCACCGGCACCCCGGCGGGCACAGGATTGTTGATGCGTTAAATCGATCATCCATCCAGCCCTGCCAAAACGAGCAGGGTTGATGAAACACCTGCTCTCCGGTCCCCAAAATAGGAGAACAGGCATGTCGCCAGCCCAAAACCAAAACCTCGAACATGCTGAGTCCGACCGTGCCGATGTCACCGTGCGAGCAACCCGTCTGGATGATGTGGCGGCGATCACCGAAATCATGAACCTTCCCGGCGTTCGCCATGGCACCTTGCGGCAACCCTTTCAAAGCGTTGAGAAAACCCGCAAATTCATTGAAAGCGCCTCGCCCAACGATATCCAGGTTCTGGCCGAGTGGCGCGGCAGGATCATCGGCAATGCTGGCCTTCACCGCAAGGTCGGCCGCCAGCTTCACGCCGCATCGCTCGGCATTGGCATTCACGATGATTTCGCTGGCAAGGGCGTCGGCTCGGTCCTGTTATCAGCTCTGATCGATGCCGCCGACAACTGGCATGACATCCGCCGCATTGAACTCAGCGTCTTTACCGACAACACGGCCGGAATTCATCTCTACGAAAAATTCGGCTTCCAGCATGAAGGCATCCTCAGGCAATATGCCTTTCGCAATGGCGAATATGTCGATGCCTATATGATGGCGCGCATACGAGGTTGATGACCATACTGCTGCCCTCAACGAGGTGGGGGCAGCAGCACCCGTCGCTCAGCCACCAATCAGCGCCAGCCACTCGTCCTCATCCATGGTCTGGACACCAAGCTCGACAGCCTTGGCGAGCTTGGAACCGGCACCGGGACCTGCCACCAGAATGTCGGTCTTTTTCGACACTGAACCTGCCACCTTCGCCCCAAGGCTTTCCGCGCGCGCTTTGGCCTCATCACGGGTAAACTTCTCAAGCGAGCCGGTAAACACCACCGTCTTGCCGGCCACCGGGCTGCCCTCTGTCGATGGCTTTTCAGCCTCCTTCGGCTGCAGCTCGGCAATCAGCTCATCGATGACCTTCACATTGCGCGGTTCCTTGTAGAACTCGACGATCGAACGGGCGACAACCTCACCAATGCCGTCAATGCTGTTGAGCTCGGCCCAGGCCTCACCCGTCAACGGTGCAGCGGCTTTCATCGCCTCTTCAAAATGTTGGTAAGTGCCATAGGAGCGTGCCAGAAGCTTTGCCGTGGTTTCACCGACATGGCGAATGCCAAGCGCAAAGATCAGCCGGTGCAGGTCGATGTCACGACGCGCATCGATGGCATCGAACAGCTTCTTGACGCTGACCTTGCCGAAACCGTCGATGTTTTCGAGCTTGGTCAGATGAGACCCTTCCTGACGTTTTTTCAGTGTGAAAATGTCAGGTGCAGTCTTGATCGACAATGCAGGGTCTTCGCTTTCAAAGAAGAAATCGATCTGTTTGGTGCCCAGACCTTCAATATCGAAGGCGTTGCGTGACACGAAGTGTTTGAGGTGCTCCACCGCCTGCGCACGGCAGACGAAACCGCCAGTGCAACGGGTCACCGAATCGAGTTTTCCGGTCTTTTCATTGCGTTCACGCACCGCGTGGCTTTTGCACACCGGGCAGGTCTGCGGAAACTCGTAAGGTGCGGCATCCGCCGCACGTTTTTCAGGGATGATATCCAGCACTTGCGGAATAACGTCACCAGCGCGCTGCACGATAACGGTATCACCGACGCGGATATCATGACCAACCGGGCGAATACGTTCGCCGCTATTGCCAATACCCTCGATATAATCCGCATTGTGCAGCGTGGCGTTGGTCACCACCACACCGCCCACCGTCACCGGGGTCAGGCGCGCCACTGGCGTCAAAGCACCTGTGCGGCCAACCTGAATGTCGATGCCTTCGACGATGGTGAAGGCCTGTTCTGCCGGGAATTTGTGGGCGGTTGCCCAGCGTGGACTGCGTGAGCGGAAACCCAGACGCTCCTGCAGATCCAGACTGTCTACCTTGTAGACCACGCCGTCGATATCATAATCGAGATTGGGGCGTTCCACGCCGATTTCCCGATAATGTTCAAGCAGTTGCTCAATGGAATTGATTCGATGCATCAGCGGATTGACCGGGAATTTCCACTCGCGGAATTTCTCAACGATGCCATATTGCGTGTCGGACAGACGCGTCGCCTGCCCGCCATTGGAAACCTCACCCAGCGCATAGGCAAAGAACCGCAACTTGCGGGCCGCCGTCACCTTCGCATCAAGCTGACGCAGCGATCCGGACGCCGTGTTGCGCGGGTTCACATAGGTCTGTTTGCCCTCGGCCTCCATCTGCGCGTTGAGCGCCAGAAAGTCGCTCTTGGCCATGTAGACTTCGCCGCGCACCTCAACCACATCAGGCGCATCGGCTGGCAACGTGTTGGGAATTTCAGAAATGGTCAGGATATTGGCCGTGACATTTTCACCTGTCGTGCCGTCCCCACGGGTCGCGGCCGATTTCAGCCTGCCGTTTTCATAACGGATCGACATGGACAGCCCGTCGATTTTTGGTTCAGCGGTGAAGGCAATCGAATTGTCCGGCAGTCGACCAAGAAAACGATAGATCGACGCGATGAAGTCCTGCACATCCTCGTCGGAAAACACGTTGTCGAGCGACAGCATCGGTCGGGCGTGAACAATCGGCGCAAAGGTCGGAAGCGGCGCAAAACCAACCTTTCTGGATGGGCTGTCAGCCCGCACCAATGTCGGAAACGCCACCTCTATCGCATCGTTACGACGCTTGAGTGCATCATAGTCCGCATCGGAAATCTCCGGTGCATCCTTGCCGTGGTAGAGCGCATCGTGCCGCGCCAGTTCGGCTGCGAGATAGGCAAGCTCAGAAGAAGCCTCAAGTTCGGTCAGTTTATCAACCGGGGTCAGTTCGTTTGCCATGGATGCCTCGCGCATGAATCTGCAACGCTTGTAGCGAATTATTTCGGCATGCAAAACCATCGCTTTGCAAAACACAGAAATCGATTATCCTGAAAATCCGGATCGACAAAGAACCGGAGACATCGATGGAAATTACCACGCTTCTGGCATTCGCCGCTGCATTTTTCGTTTTCGCAGCCAGCCCCGGCCCTGACAACATGACCATCATCGCCCGCACCATCACCCATGGCGCGGCCTCCGGTTCTGCCTATGGCGCAGGAACCGTCGTCGGCATTCTGGTTTTCCTGACGCTTGCCGCTTTTGGCCTCTCCATTCTTGCCAGTGAAATGGGGATGGTCATGACGGTGCTGCGTTACGGTGGTGCGACCTATCTCATCTGGATGGGCATTAAAATGTGGACAGCAGAGCCTGTTGTTCCGCAGCTGCAGCCCGCAACCAATCGGCGTGGCCTTTTGCCTGTCTTCATGACTGGCATTGCGCTCAATCTCGGCAATCCGAAAATGCCGCTATTTTATATTGCTTTGTTGCCCAATGTCGTGGGTCCATCGCTCACCCTTGATCACCTGGCGGCTCTTGCAGCCATTGTGATTGCCGTGGAAATGGTGGTGATTGGTGGCCATGTCGCACTTGCCGTGCGGGCTCGTAGCCTGTTACGCCAGCCTCACATCGTGCGGCGGGTCAATCGCACCGCTGGCGGCATCATGATCGGTTCCGGTATTGCAGTGGCCACGGCACGCTGAATTCAAAAGAAGTTTTGAGTGAGTAAAATGACGATCAGCACCGACACGATGCGCATCCTGCAGCCCTACCCCGGCATCTACGCCTATTATGATGGCCGGATGAACCGGCGCCTTTATTCGCCAGAGCCCAACTGGCTGGATGACGGCGCCTATACGCTGGGCACCGCCTCCTATGCCATCGTCTCAGAAGGCCATGCGCTGGTCTATGACACACACATGTCGCTCGACCATGCCCGTTTCATCCGCAACCATCTGCAAAGCCTTAATGTCAGCAAGATCACTGTTGTGCTCAGCCACTGGCACACAGACCATATTGCCGGAAACGAGGTGTTTGCCGATTGCGAAATCATTGCGCTGGTTTTGACCGCAGACACCATGGATAAAAACCGTGAGGCGCTTGCCAAACGCAATCCGCCGATTTCCCCTGTGATCATGCCGACGCGCACCTTTGACACCAGCATGACCCTGCCAATCGGTGATCGCATCATCGAACTGCATCATTTCGATATTCACAGCGCCGATGGCAATGTGATGTGGCTGCCGGAGGACAAAATCCTGTTTGCCGGCGACACGCTGGAAGACACCGTGACCTATGTCTCTGAGCCGGAACATATCGCCACCCATATCCAAGAGTTGAAGCGCCTGCGCCAATGGCCGATTGCGAAAATCCTCCCCAACCACGGCTTGGAGCAGCGTATTGTCGATGGTGGTTATTCACCTGATCTGATTGATGCCAACCGTGCCTATCTGGAGCGCCTGACCGGCCCGCACGGTCTTGCACTGGCTGACAAACAGACGCTTGAAGACTTTGTGGCACCGGAACTGGCGAGCGGTGCGATTGTCTATCACGCCGAATACGAAGAGGTTCACCGCCACAATATAGATGCTGTCAGGAAAATACGGGCCTTTTGAGGTCCGCTTGATGGCGTTAGTTGCCGTTTAGTCCTTGGCGGCGAGAAGACGTGCAGCAGCAGCTCTCGCTTCATCGGTCACGGATGCACCGGCCAGCATACGGGCAATTTCTTCGGTGCGATGTTCAGGCTGCATTGTCGCCACCTTGGTGGCAATGCGCTCGGTACCATCGCCAGTTGGCCCTTTGGAAATCAACAGATGTGTCGCAGCCCGTGCTGCCACCTGCGGGGCATGGGTAACCGACAGAACCTGCACTGTTTTTGACAGTCTGCGAAGCCGCTGACCAATCGCATCGGCCACTGCACCACCCACACCGGTATCGATTTCGTCAAACACCAGGGTTGGTGCTGAGCCACGATCGGCAAGAGCAACCTTCAATGCCAGTAGAAAGCGCGAGAGCTCACCTCCCGACGCCACCTTCATGATCGGGCCAGGGCGTGTGCCGGGGTTGGTCTGAACGTGGAATTCCACAACATCGATACCGTCAGCCGTTGCCGCCTCGGGATCTGTCGTCACTTCGACGGTAAAGCGCGCACGCTCCAGCTTCAAAGCCGGAAGTTCTGCCATCACGGCATCAGACAATGCGCTGGCCGCCTTTTGCCGCTTTTGCGACAAGGCAACTGCGGCATGGTCAAACTCGGCTTTGACGACCTGTAAATTCGCGTCCAGCTTGGCGAGCGTTTCTTCGCCAGCATCAAGCTCGGCAAGGTCAGCCACCATCTTTTCGGCCAGGGCTGGCAGATCGGTGACCGGCACGGAGTATTTACGGCCTGCAGCCCGCAGCGAAAACAGACGCTCTTCAACGCGCTCCA
>NZ_DAMDBP010000003.1:103839-150420 GCF_032092815.1 Agrobacterium sp.
CCGCGGATCGAATTCGGTGCGACGCAGAGCTGCCTCAACTTCGGTCTGTGCATTGGAAAGGCTGTCCAATGCGGCATCCAGCAGCTGTACCGTGTCTTCCAGCAGACCCGGTGCTTCGTGGCTCTTGCGCTCCAGACGACGCATCATCGACGCGATCATCGGCACAGGCGATGCATTGCCGTTCAGGAATTCGCTCGCCTCGGCGATATCACCGGCAATCCGCTCGGATTTCTGCATCACCGCGCGGCGTTCGGCCAGTTCATCCTCTTCACCGTCCTGTGGTGAGAGTTTCTCCAGCTCCTCGACAGAGGCGCGCAGGTATTCAGCCTCACGTGCTGCCGCTTCCACCTTGGCACGGTGGACTTTCAGGCCGCGCTCGGCATCTTTCCATTTTCTGTAACGGCCCTGCAGCGACATCGTCTCATCGCTCAAACCGGCAAAGGCATCCAGCAGCGCACGGTGCGCGTCAGTATCGACCAGCGCACGATCATCATGTTGCCCGTGAATTTCCACCAGCAGCACGCCAAGCTGGCGCATCAGCTGAACGCTGACCGCCTGATCATTGACGTAAGCCTTGGTGCGACCGTCAGAGGATTGAACACGACGGAAAATCAGATCGCCATCATCATCCAGACCGTTGTCGCGCAACAACAGGCGCGCCGGATGATCATTGCCGAGTTCGAACGTGGCAGTCACCTGCCCCTTGTCCTCGCCATGGCGCACAAGGCCACCATCCCCGCGCCCGCCAAGGGCAAGAGACAGACTGTCAAGAAGAATGGATTTACCGGCGCCCGTTTCACCCGTCAGTACCGACAGGCCCGCCTCGAACGCAAGATCGAGCCGTTCAATCAGGACGATATCCCGGATCGATAACTGCGTGAGCATGGGTTACACCCTCAGATCAAACGCCAAGAAGCTTCAGGCCAGCCTTGGAGATCCACGATCCCTTGTTCTCGCGTGGCTGAAGTCCACCGGACTGCAACAGCTTGAAGGAATCGGCATACCACTGGCTGTCCGGATAGTTGTTGCCCAGAACCGCAGCGGCGGTCTGCGCTTCGTCTGCCAGACCCATTGCGTAATAGGATTCGGTCAGACGCGCCAGAGCTTCCTCGATCTGGTTGGTGTTTGGATATGTCTCGACAACAACGCGGAAACGCTTGATTGCAGCCAGATATTCCTTGCGCTCAAGGTAATAACGGCCGACCTGCATTTCCTTACCGGCGAGCTGGTCACGCGCGAAGCGGATTTTCGCCTGCGCATCGCTGACATATTCCGAATCAGGATAATCGTTTACCACTTTAGACATGGCATCGATGGTGCGGGCAGCAGCGCGCTGGTCCTGCGTCACGTCAACGATCTGCTTGGAATAAGCCAGGCCGACCAGATACTGAACGTAAGCGGAATCTTCGGAGCGCGGATATTGCTTGAGGTAACGGTTACCGGCAGCAATCGCCTGTTCGTTACGGTTCATGCGGGTGCTGACGAATGTCTGCATCACCAGGGCCTTGCGGCCCCATTCCGTAAACGGATGTTGTTTATCAATGGCTTCGAACTTGCGTGCAGCTTCGGTCATGTTGCCGGAGTTCATGTTGGCAAGGCCCTGCTTGTAGAGGGTCTCAGCCGATTCGCTTTCGAAACCGAGTTTGGTAATGTCGATATCAGGATCAGACTGGCATGCGGTCACGAGCGTTGCAGCCCCGGCCAGCAGCATTGATACAAGCGCGACCCGAACCGTTTTCTTCATTGCACCAGACCCTACATGCTTCATTATACAGATCCCATTTCGCGCAAATACATCAACTTCAGCTTTGCACTGGCGTTTCTAGCCATAAAAGCGTCGGTAGAGCAACGCAATGATGACGCATTAACGCATTTTTATGGCGTACCACTTTGGCGAGGGTGAATATTTCAGCTTTTTAGAGAGCAAAATCCCCCTATTCGCCCTCAAACACAAAAAGCCGCATCCAAGGGGGATACGGCTTTTCAATTTTCAATATTTCGAAATCACGCAGACCAAGGCGCAACATCTGCCACGCTGACGCGGACAAATTCTGCAGCACGAACGCGCTGGCTGCGGGAAACCGGAGCCTCGACGATTTCATAGGCAGTCGGATCGCTCAGCAGCGCCTTCAAGGCGTTAGCATTGACCTTGTGGCCGCCGCGGTAAGAGCGGTAGCAGCCAATGAACTGTGCACCAGCAAGTGCCAAGTCACCAACGGCGTCCAGCGTCTTGTGACGAACAAACTCGTCCTTTTCGTAACGCAGACCTTCCATGTTGATGACCGTATGGTCATCGGAAATCACAACCGAGTTCTCCAGCGACGAACCGAGTGCATAACCGGCAGCCCACAGGCGCTCAACATCACGCATGAAGCCGAATGTACGGGCGCGGGACAGTTCCTTGGTAAAGGTTTCAGCGGTCAGATCGCCGCTCCACATCTGGCGACCGATCAGCGGAGTGTCGAAATCGATCTCAACTTCGAATCGCGTGCCGCTATAGGGACGGAACTCAGCCCAGGACGAACCGGCATCGATACGAACCGGTTTCAGAACACGGATATAACGGCGCTTTACTCCAAGGTTGACGATACCAACCTGCTCGATGGCTTCGATGAACGGCAACGAGCTGCCATCCATGATCGGCGCTTCGGGACCATCAACCTCGACAACAAGGTTATCCAGACCGAGCGCGTAGATCGCAGCCATCACATGTTCGATGGTGGCAACGGACTGGGTGGCCGAACGACCAAGTACCGTGCACAGGTCCGTATTGCCGACATTGGCGGAAACCGCCTTGATCTCGGTGATGTTACCATTGTCGTGGTGGCGCTGGAAAACAATGCCCGTTCCAGCTTCAGCCGGATGGAATGTCATGGAAACCGGGTTGCCCGAATGTACGCCAATACCGGAAATCTGCACAGCAGCGGCGATAGTCGTTTGAAAACCCAGCAGTTCGATACTCATTCACATGTGCCTTGTCTAACGAGAACCGAAGACATCCAAGGGTCCGGCTCCCAAATTCCAACATGAGAAAACACACGGTTTTCCCAGAACTTGCATTCATACATACGTATGGTCAGGCCACATAACAAATCACTGTTTCTTTCGCATTGTTACAAGTTTAAGAAATTGAAAAATCAACATCTTTCTTCACATTCAGAAACAATTTGCAACAAAAAACCCGGGCCTTTCGGTCCGGGTTCGATGTTCAGCGGAATCGCCTGGTAATCAGTTCGACTGACGGCGCAGGAACGCCGGAATTTCGAGCTGATCGTCTTCATGCGAGCTTGCAGCCTGAGGCGTAACGCGACCCTGGTTGTCCAGCTGGCCACGACGCGGTGCGTAGAGGCTGGCCTCTGCGGAAAGCGGGCGGCGCTGCTGTGGAGCAAGCGTTGGTGCGTCCATCAGCTCGGACGGAACGTTGTCGTCTTCTTCACGACGTCCCAGCGAATTGGTGATGCGCTTCAACAGACCCATTGGGCCACGCTCTTCAGGAACCGTGGATGCCGGATGGGCAGTACGGTGATCCATCTCAGCCTTCACGACCGGAGGAAAATCCTCGATCTTCGGCATGCGAACAGGCTCTACGCTGCGGGGAGCGGCAGCAACCGGCTCATGGTGGTGTACAGGCGCCTGTGGCTGTTGCATGCGTGGTGCAGCAACTGGCTCAGGTGCGTAGTGTGCCTGCGGTGCAGGTGCAGCCTGGACTGGAGCCTGACGAACAGGCGCAGGTGCAGGTGCAGGAGCTTCAACCGGAGCAGCAGCAAACAGCTTGCTCTGCGGGCGGAATTCAGCCTCTGCCTGAGCCTGACGCAGCTGCTGTTCAGCAGCGGCCAGAGCCAGTTCGCGTTCCATTTCGACTTCAGCCGTGCGGATAGTCTGGGCGATTGGATCAACCGCCTTAGGTGCCTGCATGACGGGGGCAGGCTGAACTGCGGCCGGAGCCGAAGCAACGGCCGCGGAAGGACGGATAAGAGGCTTTGCAGCAGCAGGCTGCGCGAAGTGCAGGTCGTTCTGACCGGCAACGCGGTCGATGCCGGTGGCAACAACCGACACGCGGATGAGGCCCTCCAGAGCTTCGTCGAAGGTCGCACCGAGGATGATGTTTGCATCCGGGTCGACTTCTTCGCGAATACGGGTCGCAGCTTCGTCCACTTCGAACAGGGTCATGTCGCGACCACCGGTGATGGAGATCAGGAGGCCCTGTGCACCCTTCATGGAGGTTTCGTCCAGCAGCGGGTTGGCAATGGCGGCTTCAGCAGCCTGCATTGCACGGCCTTCGCCGGAAGCTTCACCCGTACCCATCATTGCACGGCCCATTTCGCGCATGACAGAACGAACGTCAGCGAAGTCGAGGTTGATGAGACCTTCCTTCACCATAAGGTCGGTGATGCAGGCAACACCCGAATAGAGAACCTGGTCGGCCATTGCGAAGGCATCCGCAAAGGTGGTCTTGTCGTTGGCGATGCGGAACAGGTTCTGGTTCGGAATGACGATCAGCGTGTCAACCGACTTCTGAAGCTCCTGGATACCCTGTTCGGCAAGGCGCATACGGCGCTGGCCTTCAAAGTGGAACGGCTTGGTCACAACGCCAACCGTCAGAATGCCCTTGTTGCGAGCAGCCTGTGCGACGACAGGAGCAGCACCGGTACCGGTACCACCGCCCATGCCGGCGGTTACGAAGCACATGTGGGTTCCGTTGAGGTGATCGACGATCTCATCGATGCACTCTTCAGCGGCAGCGCGACCAACTTCCGGCTGCGAACCGGCGCCGAGACCTTCTGTTACCTGAACACCCATCTGAATGATGCGTTCAGCCTTGGTCATCGTCAGCGCCTGAGCGTCCGTATTGGCCACGACAAAATCAACGCCCTGGAGACCGGCCGAGATCATGTTGTTTACGGCGTTGCCACCACCGCCACCAACACCGAAAACGGTGATGCGAGGCTTCAACTCGGTGATATCAGGCTTATGCAGCTGTATCGTCATTGTCACATTCCTTCTTTGTCTTGGCCGCATCGCCACGCTGGCCGATTCATTACAACTCGTTACACACCTGCTCCGGCACCACGCCGGTTCAGGTCAAAAACTTTCCTTCAACCACTGCCCTACCCGGGCAATCCGTCCGCCACTTGTGCCGAACGGAGAAAACAGACCGCCTTGCGAGGCGTGTACTTCCGTTTCCGCGATCTGCGGATAAATCATCAGGCCAACCGCCGTTGAAAACGCCGGACCCTTGGCTGCAACCGGAAGGCCGGAAACACCCAGTGGACGACCAATACGCACGTTACGGGCCAGGATGCGGCGCGCCGTTTCCGGCAGGCCGGTCAACTGGCTTGCGCCGCCGGTCAGAACCACGCGCTTGCCAACAATCGGGCTGAAACCGGATTTCTGGATCCGATCACGGATCAGTTCCAGGGTTTCCTCGATGCGGGCGCGAACAATGCGCGTGACCAGAGCACGCGAAACCTGGGATGGCTGATCGCGGTCATCTTCGCCGATTGGTGGGATGGAAAGCATGTCACGCTCATCGGCACCATTGGCCAGAGCTGAACCATGAACCACCTTCAGACGCTCGGCATCTTCGATACGGGTCGAAAGACCGCGTGCCAGATCGGTGGTGACGTGGTGGCCACCAAGACCGATAGCATCGGTGTGAATGAGACGGCCTTCTGCGAAAACCGAAATCGTCGTGGTGCCGCCACCCATATCGATGGCTGCGCAACCCAATTCAACTTCATCGTCCACCAGTGCAGCAAGACCGCTGGCGTAAGGCGTGGCAACCATGCCCTCTACCGACAGGTGAGCGCGGTTGACGCAAAGCTCGAGGTTCTTCAGCGCCGAACGTTCTGCCGTCACGACATGCATGTCCACACCCAGAAGGTCGCCATACATGGAGAGCGGATCACGGATGCCGCGCTCGCCATCCAGCGAATAACCGGTTGGCAGCGAGTGAAGAATGGCACGATCCTGACGCAGCGACTGCTGGCTGGCAGCAATCAGCACCTTGCGCAGGTCGCCTGCTTCGACTTCCTGACCACCCAGATCAATGCTGGCGGTGTAGATATCGCTGGCCAGACGGCCGGCAGACACGTTGACGATCAGGCTATCGACAGTCAGGCCAGCCATGCGCTCGGCAGCATCGACGGCCAGACGGACAACGCCTTCCACTGCATCCAGATCGGCAATCACACCAGACTTCACACCACGCGAACGCTGGTGGCCAATGCCGATGATTTCAACCTTGTGGGTACGGCCCGGCAGCACTTCGGTTTCCTGACGTGGCGTCAGGCGACCAATCATGCAGACAATCTTCGTCGAGCCGATATCCAGCACGGAAACGACATGTGACCGCTTGGAAGAAAGCGGCTTCAGGCGCGGCAATCCAAAATGGGAAGAACCGAAAAAGCTCATATGTTCCCCGCTTTCTTGAGCGCCTTTTCGCGTGCCGTAACGGCGGCCTGGCGGCGCTCGGTTGCAGCTTGCGTCAATTGAATGGTGGTGCGGTCCGAAAGCCGCAGATCGATGGCAGCTATGTCTCGCGACATAACCTGCTGCTCGGCATCCAGACGCGACAAGAGATGCAGCGCCTTGGCGACATTTTCTTCCGGCAGCTTGATGATGATGCCATTGTTCAGATGCAAGTCCCAGCGACGACCAGAGATGCGAACATAGGCCTTGACCTTGTTGCGAATGTCCGGCCATGCATCCAGCTGCTCCATAAAGCCGGCAGCGCCAGTTTCAGCGTCACGACCAACAAACAGCGGCAGGGCGGCAAACTTGTTGTCGCGCAGCGGTGCAATTACGCTTCCATTCTTTTCGATGAGCGACAGTTCAGAGCCGTGCTGCCAGATACCGAAGGCATCGCGCTCCTTGAGGCGGATTTCGATGGTGCGCGGATAGACCTTGCGCACATCAACGTCTTCAACCCAGGGCAGATCTGCAAGGCGGCGACGCGCCGTATTCACATCAAGCGCAACAAGTGAGGTCGTGCCATCAAGACCGAGAAGCTGCAGAATGTCGATTTCGGAGGTCTGGGCATTGCCGGAAACCTTGACGTCTTCGATGGCAAAACCGGCAGCAGAAGTTGTTGCCTGCGCAACGGTCTGTGTATGACCACCAAGCGACATGCCGTAGAGACCAGTCGCAGCAAGAAAGGCAAACGCCGAGATCGTGCCAGTGTGCGCTGGAATATTGACGCGACCGGTTGCGAGACTGACACAAAAGCGCACGATACGACGCAGCGGACGAGGCAACACAATGCGCTCGTCAGCAACGGGAGCAAACTGCTCCAGCCGTCTTCTGCCTGCTTTTTTGCCACCGATCATCGTGAACACGAAGCGTCCTCCACCATCCAGCGGACGAATTGACCAAACGTTAAACCATCATGAGCCGCCATTTCCGGCACAAGAGAGGTTGGCGTCATTCCTGGCTGGGTATTCACCTCAAGCCAGATAACCTCACCATCTTCAGACATACGATCATCGTAACGGAAGTCCGATCGGCTCACTCCACGGCACCCGATTGCCCGATGCGCCATAAGGGCCAATGATTGTATTTTTTGGTAAATTTTCGGTGAAATTTCTGCCGGAATGACATGTTTCGAGCCACCCGCAGCATACTTCGCGTCGTAATCATAAAAACCGTGGCCAACCGGCACCACCTCTGTGACACCAAACGCACGATTACCCATGACACCGCAGGTCAACTCGCGACCAGCAACATAACGCTCCACCATGACAGCATCGCCGTAGCGCCATTCGGAAGACGTCAGGACCTGCGGCGGATGAGATTGATCTTCCTTGACGATCACAACACCAAAGCTGGAACCTTCACGAACAGGCTTGACGACGTAAGGCGGCGCCAGCGGATGCTCATTGGTAAATTCAAAACGATTCATCAGGCACGCTTCAGCAACCGGCACACCGGCCGCAGCAGCAACCTTTTTCGCCTGGCCCTTATCCATAGCCAAAGCCGAAGCAAGCACACCTGAACCGGTGTAAGGGATCTGCAGATATTCAAGGATACCCTGAATGGTACCATCTTCACCAAATGGACCATGGAGCGCGTTAAAGGCAACATCAGGCTTCAACTGCGACAACACAGCAGAAACATCACGATCAACGTCGATACGCGTAACCTTATAGCCCTCACCCTCAAGCGCCAAGGCACACGCCTCACCCGAAGACAGGCTGACTGGTCGCTCCGACGAAAAACCACCCATAAGGACAGCGATATGTTTGCCGCTCATTCAAAACCCCGACATCAAACGTTTCTCTGACGCCATTAACGACTGCCTTGCGCCCAAATTCCGGCACTGATTCTCTCAGCACCATCCACTGAACCACTTAAGAGCCATTAAGGTTAATGAAGCGTTTACTTTCGTTAACCAGCGCACCTTCCATGCGGTTTTTTAAACATGAATCATTCAATGTTCGGATTAACGCCTTAGAATCAGAGAGTTGCACTAAATGCAATATGTCCGGGTCAAAAAAAGCAAAAATGAGACAGGGCTTCGCGTCAGAACAATCGTTAACAAGCAAGCCCCAAACCGTTAAGATTCAGGCTTATCCACAACCCTTGAGAGAACCAGCCCCAAACGCAATATTTTGCAGCGCAGCATAATCCTGTTCAAAACAGTGCTCAAACGCAGTCAACCGCGCGCAGCAAGCCGGCAAAAAAGGCCCAAAAACAGCCGGAAATACGCTTATATGACCAAAAAAGAATGGCGCTTTAAATTTTATTGCGCCTGCAGCATTTCATATTTGCAAAAATTGCGTTAACGCAAGGCCACCTTCCAAGGTGATTTCTAATATACAATGGAACCAATACCATGACCGACGCGATATCCCGTGTATCGCCGACCGCTGACAATCCGAACGATGTAAAGACAAATTCGCCTGCACGAGTTCTTACTGCCAGCGTGGTCGGCACGACCATCGAGTTCTTCGACTTCTATGTCTATGCGACAGCCGCAGTCCTCGTGTTCCCCACGCTATTTTTCCCGAACAACGACCCGATGACGGCGCTGTTGGCATCATTTGCCACCTTCTCCATCGCATTCTTCGCGCGCCCGCTGGGTGCCGTTGTCTTCGGTCACTACGGCGACCGTGTTGGTCGCAAGACGACGCTTGTTGCCGCACTGCTGACCATGGGTATCTCCACTGTTATCATCGGCCTGCTGCCGTCCTATGAGACAGCCGGCATCCTTGCACCGCTGCTCCTGGCACTGTGCCGTTTCGGTCAGGGCTTCGGCCTTGGCGGTGAATGGGGTGGCGCAGTGCTTCTGGCAACCGAAAACGCTCCTCCCGGCAAGCGTAGCTGGTACGGCATGTTTCCGCAGCTTGGCGCACCAATCGGCCTGCTGCTCTCGTCCGGCGTGTTCTGGATCCTGCTGCATTTCATGTCGCAGGAAGCCCTGCTGAGCTGGGGCTGGCGCATTCCGTTCATTGCATCGATCCTTCTGATCGCCGTTGGTCTGTGGGTTCGCCTGTCGATCACCGAAACACCGGCCTTCCAAAAGGCTATCGATCAGGAGGAACGCGTTGCCGTTCCCGTTGCTGAACTGTTCCGCAACCACAAGCGCAGCCTGGCGCTTGGCACATTCGTTGCTCTGGCAACTTTCGTGCTGTTCTACATCGGTACCGCCTATCTCTTGTCCTACAACGTCAAGGTTCTGAAGATCCCGTTCCTTGACGCTCTGGAAGTACAGATCCTCGGCTCGATCGTGTTTGGTATCTTCATTCCGTTTGCAGGAAAGCTCGCAGAGCGTTTCGGCCGTCGTGAAATTCTGATGCTGACCACCGTGCTGATTGGCGCATTCTCGTTCCTGCTGCCTGGCCTGATGAGCGGTGGCGAAGGTTCGATCTTCGTCTTCGCCGCACTGGCCATGGCTCTGATGGGCATGACCTACGGTCTGATCGGTACAGCACTTGCTGCACCGTTCCCGACAACCGTGCGCTACACAGGTTCGTCGATCACCTTCAACATGGCTGGCATCTTCGGCGCATCGCTGGCGCCTTACATCGCCACATGGCTGCAGGTGAACTACGGCATGACCTATGTCGGTTATTACCTCTGCGCAGCAGCGGTTATAACGCTGGCCTGCATTCTGCTGTCCGGCAAGAACGAAGTCTGACACTGAATCAAACTGACAGAAAAGCCCGCGAAGCCCTTGGCTTTGCGGGCTTTTTCTTTGCCTGGCTCACGGCTTTAGCCAGCGCGAGGCCCCAGCATCACCGAAATGCAGACAAGGGCAAGACATCCCTCATCGCGCAACCAAAACGGCCGGGTGATAAACCCGGCCGCTTCAAAACCATCAAAATACGTCGTGTCAGGCGATATCAGCCACCAAGGAACGGCTCAACCTCTCGGCCGGGCATGAACAGACCAAGGCGCTTGATTTCCCACTCCAGCTGAATACCGGAGTGATCACGCACCCGACGACGGATCGTCTCACCCAGATATTCAAGATCGTAACCGGTCGCGTTGCCGGTGTTGATCATGAAGTTGCAGTGCAGCGACGACATCTGCGCACCACCGATCACCAGACCACGGCCGCCGGCCTCATCGATCAACTCCCATGCGGAATGGCCTTCAGGGTTCTTGAAGGTCGAACCACCGGTCTTTTCGCGGATAGGCTGCACGGTTTCGCGGTGAAGACGCACCGCATCCATATCGGCACGGATTTTTGCCTTGTCTTCCGGATAACCTTCAAACAGCGCATCTACAAAGATCAGACCTTCGGAAGCGCTGGAGTGGCGATAGGTGTAACCCATCTCCTCATTCGACAGCGTGTGAAGGTTGCCCTGGCGGTCAACAGCACGCACTTCTACCACGCGCTCGCGGGTTTCGCCGCCATTGGCGCCGGCATTCATACGCAGCGCGCCACCGATCGAACCGGGAATGCCATAGTAGAAGTGGAAACCACCGATGCCATTGTCCATGGCCATTGCGGCGATATGCTTGTCCGGGCAGATCGCGCCAGCGCGGATGCGATTTTCGCCTTCCAGTTCAAGATTACCAAAACCCTTGGCGGAAAGACGCACGACAACACCGGGAATACCCCCGTCACGCACCAGAAGGTTGGAGCCAACGCCGACAACCGTCAGCGGTACATCTTCCGGCAGCAGTTTCAGGAAGGTAACAAGATCATCTACGTCGTGAGGCTGGAACATCAGCTCCGCAAGACCGCCTGCGCGGAACCACGTAACGCGGTCCATCGGCGCATCTGGCGTCAGGCGTCCACGCAGTTCATTTACTCCCTCGCCGAGCCTTCCCAGCAGCTTAACCCCATCCACCTGTTTCATGCAGACTTTCCTGATATGCTTTCCAGTTCAGAAGGCAGCGACGCCGCCCATTGCGTAATATTACCAGCACCCAACAGAACCACGAAATCACCGGGATTCGCAATGCCTGCGATCAATTTGGCCAATTCATCCTTGGAAGGCAAAAACCGTGCATCGCGATGACCGGCCGCCTTGATGGCCGAAATCAGGGTTTCGGAGTTTGCGCCTTCGATGGGATCTTCACCCGCCGCATAGACTGGAGCAAGAATAATCGTGTCTGCATCATTGAAGCAATGCGCAAAGTCGTCAAACAGGCTGGAAAGACGGCTATAACGGTGTGGCTGGTGTACCGCGATGATACGGCCGTTGCAGGCTTCGCGTGCTGCTCTGAGCACAGCCTTGATTTCAACCGGGTGATGACCGTAGTCATCGAACACCTGAACGTCATTCCAGGCGCCAGTCAGCGTAAAGCGACGCTTCACGCCACCAAACGAAGCAAGGCCCTTCTTGATGTTCTCTTCAGAGATGCCAAGACGGTTGGCAACGGCAATGGCCGCGCAGGCATTCGACACATTGTGACGGCCCGGCATTGGCAGAACCAGATCCTTGAAGGTGAAGATCTTGCCGGTGCGACGACGACGGATTTCAACATCGAAGATCGAGCGTGTGCCATCGATGCGCACGTTCGAGAAACGCACGTCGGCCTGCGGATTTTCACCATAGGTGACAACCTTGCGGTCTTCGATCTTGCCCACCAGCGCCTGAACTTCAGGATGATCAAGGCACATGACGCCAAAACCATAAAACGGCACATTTTCCACGAACTGGCGGAAAGCGGCACGCACGGCATCAAAATCACCGTAGTGATCAAGATGTTCTGGGTCGATATTGGTGACAACAGCGACGTCGGCCGGCAGTTTCAAGAAGGTGCCATCAGATTCATCGGCCTCGACAACCATCCACTCACCCTCACCCATGCGGGCATTGGTGCCGTATGCATTGATGATGCCGCCATTGATAACGGTCGGGTCCAGCTCACCGGCTTCCAGCAGCGTGGCAACCATAGACGTAGTCGTGGTCTTGCCATGCGTGCCACCAATGGCAATCGCATTGCGAAAGCGCATCAGCTCGGCCAGCATTTCAGCGCGACGTACGATCGGCAGATGTTTTTCGCGGGCGGCAATCAGCTCAGGATTGTTTTTCTTGATCGCGGTCGAAACAACAACCACTTCGGCTTCACCAAGGTTTTCAGCCGTATGGCCGACAAACACATCAATGCCCTTTTCGCGCAGACGCTGCACATTGGCGCTGTCTGACTGGTCGGAGCCCTGAACCTTGTGGCCGAGATTATGCAGCACTTCGGCAATACCGCTCATGCCGATGCCGCCGATACCGATGAAATGAACTAGACCTATGGCTTTTGGCATCTTCATGGATGCTCTCCTTCAATTTTCTTTTTAAATTCGGCAATGGACCCGCCCTGCGCAAGCGTTTCCACCATATCGGCAAGAACCGAGGCCGCATGCGGTTTGCCGGTTGCCTTGGCAGCAGCGGCCGTCGTGGCCAGCCGCTCCGGTTGCGTCAGCGCGTCTGCCAAAATGGTCGACAGCTTCTGCGGAGAAAGGTCGGATTGTTTGATGACACTTGCACCACCGGCACCAGCAAGGGCGGCAGCATTGGCAGCCTGGTCATGATCAAGCGCATGCGGATAAGGCACCAGCACCGAAGGACGGCCAATCACCGACAGTTCCGACACCGTGGAAGCGCCTGAGCGGCTGATCACCAGATGGGCAGCGCCGATCCTCTCGGCCATGTCGCCAAAAAATGGCGAGACATCGGCCTGAACGCCAAGCTTGGCATAGGCTGCAATGACATTGTCCTTGTCTTCCGGGCGTGCCTGCTGGGTCACTGAAAGGCGTGAGCGCTTCTCATCCCCCAAAAGGCAAATGGCAGCCGGAATGGCAGCGGAGAAAAACTGCGCCCCCTGGCTTCCCCCGAACACAACAAGTTTGAACGGCTCGGTATTTTCCGAAGGGTCATAGGCAACATTGGCCGCCTCAAGCACCGCCGGGCGGACGGGGTTGCCAGTGGCAACCGTCTTTGCAGCATATTCGCCACGGCCCGATGGCAGGAAACCACCTGCAATAGCCTTCACCCGCTTTGCCAGCGCCTTGTTGGCGCGGCCCATCACGGCATTCTGCTCATGCAGCATGGAAGGAACGCCAAGCCCGGTTGAGGCCAGCAGTGGGGGGACAGTGGGGTAACCACCAAAACCAACCACGGCCACCGGCTTCAAGCGTGTTATCAGACGTCTTGCTGCGCGAAGCCCCGTCCACAGCTTCAGCAGCGAACGAGCGATTGCAATCGGATTTTTTGATCCGATCGTTGCCGATGGCACCACATGGATTTCATCGGCTGGAAATTTGCCTGCGTAACGCTCGGCACGGCTGTCCGTCACCAGATGCACGGAATAGCCACGCGCCTTCAGCTCATAGGCCAGCGCCTCTGCCGGAAACACATGGCCGCCGGTACCACCGGCGGCGAGCAAAACAATACCTTTGTTCATTCACATTACTCCGCGGGCACGGCCCCTACCCGGAAAAAGCTGCGCTCCTGCGCACGTTTCTCCGGCCTGTGGCGTGTCAATGCCAGAAGGAAACCAGCTGTAACGCTGATCGCCATCATCGATGAACCACCATAGGAAATAAGCGGCAATGTCATACCCTTTGCAGGCATAAGTTCAAGATTAACGCCAATATTGATCATCGACTGAATGCCGATCTGCAACACCAGACCAGCCACCGCAAAGCGGGCAAAATCGTCTTTTTCCTTGAAGGCATGCGACAGACCGCGCAGCACGATGAAGGCAAAAATCACCACCAGCACCATGCAGAACAGAATGCCGAATTCTTCCGCCGCAACCGAGAAGATAAAGTCGGTATGGCTATCAGGAATGATACGCTTGACGACACCTTCGCCCGGTCCCTGGCCAAACCAGTTACCGCGGATGATCGCTTCACGGGCAGTATCCACCTGGAACGTATCACCCTCACCGGTCAAGAAGCGGTCGATACGACCGGCCACGTGCGGGAAAACGAAATAGGCGGAAATAAAACCGGCAACACCCAGACCACCAAGCAGAATGATCCACAGCCATGGCACACCGGCCATGAAGAACATGCCGCCCCACACTGCACTGGTCAGGATTGTCTGACCAAAGTCAGGCTGGGCAATCAGAAGGGCTGCAACAACACCGAAAGTGATGATGGCAAACAGGTTGCCGGGAATTTCCGGATGACGGGCGCGTTCGGCAAACAGCCATGCGCAGACAACCACAAACGCCGGCTTCATGAATTCCGACGGCTGGATCGAGAATGTGCCGATGGAAATCCAGGCCGAAAAACAGCGCAAAGATCATCATCAGCAGCGAGGCGATCAACATGATGATCGCAACGCGGCGGATCTGACGCGGCGACAGGAAGGATAGGCCCACCATGATCGCAATCGACGGCAGGATGAATATCGCGTGCCTCTCCACGAAGAAGAAACTGGTGAGGCCAATGCGCTCGGCAACCGCCGGCGACGCCGCAAAGGAAAGCATCAGGCCGATGCCCATCAGCGCAATGAATGCTGCCAGGAAAAATCGGTCAATGGTCCAGAACCATTCGGCAACCGGACCTCGGTCAATACGGCTTACCATAACGTCAGCCCCCCTTTCCTGAGCCAATCAGCATCGTCACGCCGTCAAGCGCCGCGACATGTGCAACGAACGCATCACCACGCACTTCAAAGTTCTTATACTGGTCGAAGCTTGCGCAAGCCGGGGATAACATCACGACATTGCCGATATTTTCGTCCTTTTGCGCATCCGCAGCGGCGTGTTCGACAGCTTTATCAAGAGTGCCTGAAATTTCATAAGGAACCGTATCACCGAGCGTGGCTGCAAATTCAGCCGCAGCCTCGCCAATAAGGTAGGCTTTGGCGATGCGCGGAAACAGGCTCGACAGGCTGGAAATGCCACCCGATTTCGGCAGGCCACCGGCAATCCAGTAGATGCGATCATAGCTCGACAATGCAGGCGCTGCCGCATCGGCATTGGTCGCCTTGCTGTCATTGATGAAGGTCACCGAACCGCGACGTGCCACCGGCTGCATGCGGTGCTTGAGGCCGGGGAAGGTTTTGAGGCCGGAACGAATATCATCGGCACTCACACCACCCGCAAGGCAGGCAGCAATCGCAGCCGCCGTATTTTGTGCATTGTGGGCACCGCGCAGCGTCTGAATGCCATCGAGATCGACAAACAACGACGAGGTACCACCCTCAGCGCTGATGATCTGGCTACCTTGCGCGTAAAGGCCAGAAGCCACCACATTGCGCTTGGAAATGCGCATGACCTTGACACCCGCCCGCTCAACGCGGTCGGCAATCAAGGCGCAGTAACTGTCATCAACACCGATAACCGCCGTATTGCTGCCAGCCACCAACCGCTCCTTGACGTCACCGTAATGCTGCATGGTGCCGTGGCGATCGAGGTGGTCAGGCGTCAGGTTGAGAAGAATACCGGCTGTCGGGTTCAGTGTCGGTGCCAGATCAATCTGGTAGGACGAGCACTCGACCACATAATAACGCTCTGCCTTCGGCGGATCGAGCGTCAGAACGGCAGTGCCGATATTGCCACCAAGCTGCGTATCACGGCCGCTTTGCTGCAGAATATGGGCGATCAACGCCGTTGTGGTGGATTTGCCGTTTGTGCCGGTAATGGCAATGAACGGGCAATCCGGAGAATGGGCGCGGCGTTCGCGCACAAACAGTTCCACATCGCCAATGATTTCAACACCGGCAGCACGCGCCAGCTCCACCGTCCAGTGCGGCTTGGGATGTGTCAGGGGAACGCCGGGAGAAAGCACAAAGGCCGCCAGAGACGGCCAATGAACAGTGCGCAGATCCGCAACGGTTATGCCTTCGGCCGCTGCCTTGGCTGCACTGTCGGGATTGTCGTCATAAGCAACGACATCAGCCCCGCCAGCAACCAGCGCCTTGGCGGTGGCAAGGCCGGAACCGCCCAGACCGAAAAGCGCGACCTTGCGACCTTTGAAAACCGTAACAGGGATCATGCCATCACCTCAATTTCAGTGTGGCAAGGCCGAGCATGGCAAGGGCAACAGCAATGATCCAGAAACGAATAACGACCTGACTTTCGGTCCAACCCTTCTTTTCGAAGTGGTGATGGATCGGCGCCATCAGGAACACACGTTTGCCGGTGCGCTTGAACCAGAACACCTGGATGATCACCGACAGGGTTTCCATAACGAACAGACCACCAACGATAACCATGACGATCTCGTGTTTGGTGGCAACTGCCACAGAACCGATCAGACCGCCGAGTGCCAGCGAACCGGTATCACCCATGAAGATAGCGGCCGGCGGCGCGTTGAACCACAAGAAGCCGAGACCAGCACCAATAACCGCACCAACGATAACGCCAAGTTCGCCCGTGCCCGGCACGAAATTGATCTGCAGATAGTTTGCAAAAACCGCGTTACCAACGAGATAGGCAATCACGCCAAAGGTTGCAGCGGCAATCATGACAGGCACGATGGCAAGACCATCAAGACCATCCGTCAGGTTGACGGCGTTACCGGCACCAACAATCACGAATGCGCCAAACAGTACAAAGAAGTAACCGATATTGATCACGAATTCCTTGAAGAACGGAAACGCGACCGATGTGCCAAGCGTTGGATTGTGCGGGCTGGAGGCCAGCGCCATCTTCATCATGAAGAACACGGCAATCGCCGCAATCACGAATTCAATGCCCAGACGTGCCTTGCCGGAAAAACCCTTGTCGCTCTGCTTCGTCACCTTCAGATAGTCGTCGTAAAAACCGATGGCGCCAAATCCAAGTGTCACCATCAGCACGCTGACCACGTAAACGTTGGACAGGTCACCCCACAACAAGGAGCCGCCGAGAATACCGGCCAGGATCATCAGTCCACCCATGGTCGGCGTACCAGCCTTCTTGAAGTGGGTCTGCGGTCCATCGGCACGAATCGGCTGGCCCTTACCCTGGCGTACGCGCAGGGAGTTGATGATTGCAGGTCCAAACATGAAGACGATCAGTGCGGAGGTAAACATGGCCGCACCGGCACGAAACGTAATGTACCTGAACAGGTTGAAAATTTGAATATGGTCAGCCAGTTCGACAAGCCAGATCAGCATAATTGCCCTTTCAGCAAGGCAGTTTTAGTTTTGGAGTTCCGTGTCGGGGAATGGTGAATGCTTGTCAAGCAAAGCTGCGACGATCTTGCCGAAACCAATACCAAGAGACGATTTTAACATCAAAATGTCGCCCGCCTGCACCGCTTCAGCGACGAATTCATTCAATTCCTGCGTGGTGGCAAACCAGAACACGTTGACGCTGTCCGGCAATGCGTCGCGCAGATGCGCCATCGCTTCCCCCGCCAGCCAGACATTTTCAATGCCGGCAGCAAGCAGAGGACCGGCAAGCTCTTCGTGAACCTGCGGCGAAAACTCGCCCATTTCCAGCATGTCGCCAAGCACGGCAATGCGCCTGCCCTGCCCCTTGGTATCGGCTGCTGCCAAAACGGCAATGGCAGCACGCATCGAGGCCGGGTTGGCATTGTAGCTTTCATCGATCAGCACGAAGGAACCGTCCCCGACCGTCAGACGGTGGCGCTGGCCACGTCCCTTGACGGCTTCCAGACGGGAAAGTGCAGAAACGGCCCGCTCCAGATCGGCTCCACACAACAGCACCGCACCCAGCGCCGCCATGGCATTGTCAGCGATATGGCGTCCCGGCGCACCAATCCGCAATTCGCGGGTCTCACCGTTTATGATGGCCCACAATGTCGAACCACGTGGCGTATTTTCATAGTCAGCCAGACGGAAATCCGCCTTGGCATGCTGACCGAAGGTATAGATATGTTCGATGCCGACCTTTTGGGCGGTCTCGGCCAGAAATTCGAACTGGGAATTGTCACGGTTGAGAATAACAGCGCCACCCGGCTCGACACCTTCAAAAATTTCAGCCTTGGCAGCAGCGATTTCCTGCAGATCGCGGAAATTGCCGAGATGGGCTGCGGCAATGGTGGTGATCATCGCCACATGCGGACGTACCATCTTCACCAGCGGACGAATTTCATCCGGATGGTTCATGCCCACTTCAAACACACCATAATCGGTGTCGGCAGGCATGCGCGCCAAGGTCAGTGGCACACCCCAGTGATTGTTGAAGGAGGCAACGGCGGCATGCACCTTGCCCGACGGCTCAAGCATCTGGCGCAGAATTTCCTTGGTGGTCGTTTTACCGACGGAACCGGTCACGGCGATGATCTTGGCCTGGCTTCTGGCACGGGCCGCCATGCCAAGCTTGACCAGTGCGGCCAACACATCTTCCACGACGATCATTGGCACGGTCAGGCGACCAAGTGCTGGTAGCTTTCCTTCGCTGATCACCAGCAGTGCAGCACCATTGGCAACCGCAAAGCTGGCATAATCATGCCCGTCTACCCGGTCACCTCTAATCGCAAAGAAAGCTTCACCGGGTTTGACCGTGCGGCTGTCGATGGAAATGCCCGTTATACCGGTTGGCAGGTTGCCAACCGGGCGTCCCGACATGACCGAAATCAATTCCTGCACTGTCCATAACCAGTTCAAAGCGACATCTCCTCCAATGCACTGCGTAGCTGTTGATGATCGGAAAATGGCAGAACTGTCGTGCCGACGATCTGGCCTTCTTCATGGCCCTTGCCAGCAACAATCAGCGTATCGCCGCTTTCCAGCATGGCAACGGCATGACGAATGGCTTGAGCACGGTCGGCAATTTCCAGAGCGCCGGGTGCAGCAGCCAGAATTTCAGAACGAATTGTTTCGGGAACCTCGGAGCGTGGATTGTCATCTGTAACGATCACAACATCCGACAGGCGTGAGGCCACCTCGCCCATGATCGGGCGTTTGCCCTTGTCACGATCTCCACCGCAGCCAAACACCACGACAATGCGACCTGATGTAAATGGCCGCACCGAGGTCAGCACATTTTCAAGCGCATCCGGTTTATGGGCATAATCGACATAGGCCAGCGCGCCATTTTTTGCATGACCGACCAGTTCAAGACGACCAGCGGCACCAACCAGCTTTTCCAGCGCGCGCAGGGCGACAGCAACCGGAACACCGGTGGAAATGGCAAGACCGGCCGACACCAGCGCATTGGCCACCTGAAAATCACCGGCAAGCGGAATATCGACTTCGAAGATTTCGCCCTCGTGATGAATTTCAATCATCTGCTTGTGGCGAAAATGCTCGACCCGTTTCAGCGTCAAGAAATTACCTTTGCGACCGACAGTGCGAACCTCAAGCCCTGCCTCTTCGGCTGCACGAATGGCCTGTGGTGACCATGGATCATCCGAAAAGATAACCGCAGGCTGCCCCTTGTCGAGCAGCTCGTTAAACAGCCGCATCTTGGCTGCCATATAGTTTTCCATCGTCGGATGGTAATCCATATGATCACGTCCGAGATTGGTGAAAGCACCGGCAACCAGCTTCACGCCATCCAGACGATGCTGATCAAGGCCGTGGCTGGATGCTTCCATCGCAGCATGGGTCACACCTTCGCTTGCCAGTTCAGCAAGCAGCGCATGTAGCGAAACCGGGTCTGGTGTCGTCAGCGAACCATAATCGGAACGGCTAGGCGAAATCACGCCAGTCGTGCCGATCTGTGCTGCCGCGTGACCGGCTGTCGCCCAGATCTGGCGGGTAAAGGATGCAACAGAGGTTTTTCCAGCGGTGCCAGTCACCGCCACCATGGTCTGCGGCTGCGCTCCATAAAAACGGGCGGCGGCCAGCGACAGGTAACGGCGAGGATTGGACACGGCCAGAACAGGCACGGGTGCATCGGCCGGATGGCCAGACAGAATGAGCGAAGCGCCCTTGGCAACAGCATCATTGATAAAGGCTGCACCATCCGCCTTGGAACCGGCAAGCGCCACGAAAAGGCCACCGGGCTCCATCTTTCGGCTGTCTGCCGTCAGGGATTTGATTTCAAGCTCTCCAAGTGCGGAGCGCATAACTTCGTTCAGTTCCGGAAACTCGGTTCCGGACAGATCTCGCAATTTCATCGACTGTTTTCCGTCTTGTCCCCCGACTCGAATCGTCGGTTTATAGTAAGCTCTAACAATCAATAAGACACGAGCAAGGCCGAGCCATCCTCACCGAACTTTGGTTTCACGCCAAGGATGGCAGCGGAACGGCTGATGATCTCTTTGACCATTGGTGCCGCAGTGTTACCTGCCAGTGCCGCGCCGTTACCCTTGTCTGTCTTTGGTTCATCAATAAAGGTCAGCACCACATATTGCGGATCGCTGATCGGGAAGGCTGCCAGGAAGGCGTTGAAGTTCTTGTCGCTGGCGTAACGGCCGTTTACAACCTTGTCGGCCGTGCCGGTTTTACCGCCCACGTCAAAACCTTCCACCCGCGCATTGCGGCCGGAACCCTTGGTGCCGTTCCAGTCAAACAGGAAACGCATGTCCTTGCTGGTGGATGGCTGAATGACCTGTGTTGCCACAGCATCAGCATCGGCACGGCTGCGTGGCAGGAAGGTTGGCTCGATCAGCTTGCCGCCATTGACCAGTGCAGCGCCGGCAACCGCCGTTTGCAGCGGCGTTGTCGACACACCGTGACCGAAGGAAATGGTGATCGAGTTGATCTTTTTCCATTCGCGCGGCTGGGTTGGCATCGCCACCTCAGGCAGCTCGGTCTTCATGCGGGTCAACAGACCAAGTTTGGTCAGGAAGTCCTTGTGGCCCTGAATACCCACCACGTCGGCCATTTTGGCGGTACCGATGTTGGAGGAGTACTGAAAGATTTCCGGAACGGACAGAACGCGGCCCTTGCCGTGGAAGTCCTTGATGGTGAAACCGCCGATACGGATTGGCGCAGATGCATCGAAGCTATCGGTAATGCGTACCTTGCCGGTATCCAGCGCCATCGCGGTGGTGAAGGACTTGAAGGTCGAGCCCATTTCGAACGTACCGTTCGACATGCGGTTCAACCAACCTTCCTTGGCACCTTCGGCCGGGTTGTTGGGGTCATAATCCGGCGCAGACGCCATACCGAGAACTTCACCGGTGTGAACGTCGAGCACCACGGCACCAGCACCAATCGCCTGTGTCTTGGCGATCCAGCTATAGATCACTTCACGCAGAATGGCCTGTACGCGCAGATCAATCGACAGTTTGACCGGCTCGAGCGGCTGATCGGTGGTCATGCCAAGCGCTGTAAGATCGGCAAGGCCCTGATTGTCGACATAACGTTCCATGCCGGCAACACCACGGTTGTCGATATTGACGTGACCGACGATATGCGCGGCAGTCGGACCACCCGGATAGAAACGACGTTTCTCGGGACGGAAACCAATGCCGGGAATGCCAAGCGCCAGGATCTGGCTCTGCTGTTTCGGTGTCAGCTGACGGCGCAGCCACTGGAACCGCGAATTGGAAGAGAGCTTCTGATAGGTGCCGCGCGCATCAAGGTCAGGCAGAACGGTTCTGAGTTTTTCAATCGCCTCGTCGACATCGACGATACGATGTGGTTCGGCAAACAGCGACACGGTACGAATGTCGGTCGCCAGCACTTCACCGTTACGGTCCAAAAGGTCAGGACGCGACGCCATCAGGCGGTCGGCTGGTGCGATGCTGGAAACGACCTCAGGCTTTTCCATACCATATTGCACGAGGCGTCCGCCGATCACGCAATAAAAGGCGGTAAAGCTGAGCGCGATGATGCCAACGCGGCTTTTCGCCTGCCCGGCTCTTTTCTTGCGTGCGCCCTCAAAGGCGGCGTGGTCGGTCACCCCTCCGGTGGATACGGAGTAATGTGCCCGGCTTTTGTGAACCATGATACGGGAAAGAAATGACATCAGCGGTTCACCGATCCTGTTGTCGTTGCATCTACACCACGCACCGAAGCGCGCGGCAGCGGCACCGGAATACCGGACGAAGCAAGCCCGCCGGTTGTTGTGCCACGATTGGCCAGCTTCGTGTCATTGGACCCGGCTGTCGCAGAGGCAATTGCATCCTCAACGCTCATGCCTTCCGGCTCTGGCGGCTGGGGCAACTGTGAGCGCAGCATCGGCAATTCATTGGGCTGGGCCAGTTGGGTGGACAATGTCGGCTCCAGCTTCAGCTCATCCCCATAAACAGTGATAAGGCGGTGCAGGCGGTTCGGCTGTGTCAGCAAGGCCCAGTCAGCACGCAGAAGGTCAATCGTGTCCTTCTCCAGCTTGATTTCGGTTTCCAGCTTGCGAACCTCGGCCAGCTTTTCATCCGCGCGGTGCTTGATCGTATAGGTTACGACAGCTGCGGAAATCATCACACCGACCAGAACGAGATCAAGAGTACGCAGCATGTCAGCCTCCCAGTTTTTCAAGGCTGGCGAGATCGGGTAACTCGAAGATCGAGACATCCGCCTTTGGCGCCGCGGCTGTGGTGCGCACACCGGCCCGCAACTTTGCGGAACGGGCACGTGGGTTTACTGCAGCTTCTTCTTCACTGGCAGCGATCATCGGCTTGCCCAGCGCATCAAAGATGGCTGGCTTTTCTTCGACCATCGGCATGTGGCGTGAGCCGGACGCACGACCGGAACGATCAGCAAAGAACTTCTTGACGATGCGGTCTTCCAGCGAATGGAAGGTCACGACCACCAGTCGGCCACCGGGCTTCAGGGCCTGTTCGGCAGCAAACAGCGCCGAAGCCAATTCACCCAATTCATCATTGACGAAAACGCGCAGCGCCTGAAACACCCGGGTTGCCGGATGGATCTTGTCCTTGGCTTTGCGTGGCGTGACGATTTCAATCAGGCCAGCCAGATCACGCGTGGTGCGGAAAGGTTCTTCGGCACGCTTCTTTTCGATAGCGCGTGCGATGCGACCGGCCTGTTTTTCCTCACCGAGGAAACCGAAGATGCGCGCCAGATCACCCGGCTTGCAGCGATTGACCACATCGGCCGCAGATACGCCCGATGACGACATGCGCATGTCGAGAGGGCCATTTTTCTGGAACGAGAAACCGCGATCGGCTTCATCGATCTGCATGGAGGACACGCCAATATCCAGAACCACACCATCAAGACCACCTTCCGGCGCATGACGGGCAAGGTCGGAAAACCGTGACTGTATGAGTTTGAGGCGTCCACCATTGGCAGCAACTTTTGCCTGACCGGCAGCAATGGCATTCGGATCGCGATCAAGCGCGATGACCTCTGCGCCCTGATCGATAATGGCCTGCGTATAACCGCCTGCCCCGAACGTACCATCAAGAATGATCTTACCGGGTTGCGGGTCGAGAGCGACCAGCACTTCCTTCAAAAGAACAGGAATATGACGAACGGTTTCGCCACCGGCATCATCAATGCCTTCGTCGGAATTCACTGTCATCTTGTTTCCCCGTATCAAACCGGACGCGCTACCGCAAAATTGCGTCCGGATCTTGCGGCTGCCTGCGCTTCCTGAAAAGCCTCCGGCTGCCAAAGCTGAAAATGATCTGCCCGACCAACGAATGTGACCTCGGAGGAAATCCCGGTAAATTCCCGGATGAAATCCGTCACCATAAGCCGCCCTTCGGAATCGAGCTTCATGAAAACGCCGCCGCCGTGAACCAGCAACGACATCATGTTGGCCTCCGGCGAAAAAGCATCCATCGCCGCGATTTGCCGCTCGTAACGATCCAGCAAATCCGGCCCACCGACACTGATCGCCGGAAACGCGAAATCCTGTAGACAATACAATTCTTGAACACCGCGAACGGCCAGAACGGAACGAAATGCCGACGGAACGGAGACCCGCCCCTTTGTATCGATCTTGTTCGTAACGTTCGACAGAAAGCGGTTCATTGCCCGTCCCGTTTGAAACATCACCCGAACGACGGACCAACCGCCACCCAAGCCACACCGATACACACGACAGATCGCTGGCCGCCGGAACAGCATGTTCCGCAGCAGCCCCAGAGAGGCTTCCCGTAGATTTCAGCGATTGCGGGCCAGAAACACGACCCTTTGCGATGTGCATTTGGGATACCATGGGACACTATGGGCGTCAATGGGAGAAGCCAGCACAATACCGTCTTCCGCATCGTATATTCATAGACCGTTAAGTTTAATGAATGGTTTATGCGACGCGCGAAAGCGCAACCGAAACGGCGCGCAGAACCGCGTGATAAAACGCGATTTATCGATATATTTCAGCACAATAACAGGAAAATCGGAATCAGATCCGCAACACACCTCAAGAAGAGGAAATTTGCCAGTTGGCCTATAAGCCGGGTTTTGTATGGCCCCGGTTTGACCCGGAACGTGGCAGCCATTCATCTGGGACGATGTTTGCACACCGCCTCTCGCAACCCACCCGGATGACTGGCCCGAAAACCGGCTGTAAGCGCTTGCGCACCCCGCGTCATCCCTATTCGGTCTTGCTCCCGGTGGGGTTTACCTTGCCGCTTCTGTTACCAGTCGCGCGGTGGGCTCTTACCCCACCCTTTCACCCTTACCACGCATGCGTGGCGGTTTGCTCTCTGTGGCACTTTCCCTGGGGTCACCCCCGCCGGACGTTATCCGGCACCGTGTTTCCGTGGAGCCCGGACTTTCCTCACCTTACCGTCTTTCGACATTGGTAAAGCGCGGCTGCCCGGCCAACTGGCATCGGCTCCTTAAACGGCTTTCGGCAGGAAAGCCACAGCAAAAATCGGCTATCCCATTCAGGATGCAGCAAAGGCCGGCACGAAATCCGTGGCATAGGCGCCATCACCGATTTGCCCGTCGCGCAACAGCGTCGCCCCCAAACGGCCGATTTCATCGGAACTTTTGGCAGCCATGCCGCAGCCACCGGTCAAAACCGCGATACGGGGTGAGGATGTAAAGCCGATAGAGGGGTAACCGCCCGGTGTTTTGGACACCACGCAAGCGCCAGTGGAAACCCGCGACAGATCAACCGATGGCACAAGGGTTGCGACAATAGCCGTCAGATGATCTTGCGCGACCTGTCGGCCGCCGGAGCGGAACCAGTCACGCATATCGGCATCACCGGCAACCAGCTTGTCATCAGGATCACCGCCAATCTTCAGATAGACCTTGCCATCGGGATACCGCACCGGCGGCAACATGTAGATGTGTTTTGTCGGGTCGCTTGGCTCATAAATCAGAGAAGGCATGCCAGCATAGTGATGCAGCTCGTCCTCAGGAATTTCAAAAAACGTCACGGTCCGCTTGTAGACATCCAGCGCCACGGGCTGCGGCAACAACCCTTCCATGATCGAGAAACCACCAGCGGCCACCAGCACATTGTCAGCGCGGTATTCTTGGCCTTGCGACGTAGTAACGACGGCAACACCGCCTTCATCACGAACAGAAACCGCAAAGTCACGAATGACTGTCGCCCCGGCTTTTTCAGCCAGAATGCTCTGCGCCTTCACCAGCGCCCGCGGATTGACATATCCGGCATTGTTCGCCTCGAACACGCCTTCACAGCCGGCCTCAAAGGAAAAATAGGGAAAGCGCTGTTCCAGCGCATGATCGTCAAGCAGCTCGGTCGTGACATTCAGCTTGGTGGCGGCATTGCAAATATTCTGGATGAAGGGGTTTGCACCGCCACGCTTTGGGCCAACCACTAGGCAACCGACAGGCGCATAAAAATCAATACCACTGTCGCGGGCTATCTCGTCGTAACGGGCAATCGAGCGATTGGCCATCAGCGCCCAGTCGGCATCCGGATCGATCGTGCGCGTAATGCGCGCCTCATCATAATGGCTGGCGAAAACACCCTGATGGGTTCTGGCATCCTGTGGTTCATCCGGCCCGATCACCGCCACACCATCACCCTGCTGCGCTAGATATTTGGCAGCGGCCGCCCCCATCATGCCGCGCCCAATGACGATATGTTTGAAATGTGCTGACATGCTGTTCCCTTATTCTTTTAAATATGCGCCCTGCTTTTTGGATTCAGGATCAACACGTTCTAGCGATCCGTTGAATCAAAGTCAGATGAAAACCGGGTTCATCGCTGCGGCGAATTCACGCTCCTGCAGCGCTCCGTCAAATAACAGCTGCGCGCCAAGCCGGCCAATTTCATCGGAGGATTTTGCGGCAACAAAATTGCCACCCGTCAGCACCGCAATATTGGGCGCATCCGTGTAACCGATATAGGGATATCCGGTTTTGGTAATCGATGCGACGCAGGAGCCTGATGTGACAGGCGCACCGGCTAGATCAGGCATCAGCGAAAGCGCACGTTTGGTCAGATAATCGACCTCCCCAAGACTGCCATCCGACTGGAACCACGACACCGCTTCATTGAGCGAAGAGAGCGCGCCCTTTTCCCCTTCACCGCCAATCTTCAGATAGACCTTGCCATCCGGATAGCGCACCGGCGGGAGGATATAGACGACATCATCGTCATTATCAGCCAGCACAATCGTTGATGGCATGCCCTTGAATAGAGCCTGTTTCGCCTCATCAAGTTCAAAAAATACGATGGTTCGGCCAGTTGCGGCCATGTCGACCGGACGTGGCAAAATCTCGGCCATATTGGTGAAGCCACCGGCCGCCACCAGCACCTTGTCCGCCGTATAGCTGTTGCCATCCGCGGTCTCGACAAGCACGTGCCCAGCATCATTTCTAACACGCGTGGCGGTCTGCCGCAGAACGGTAACACCCTGCTTTTCGGCAATCACCACCTGCGCCCGCACCAGAGCACGCGGATTTACATATCCGGCATTGCGTGCTTCAAAGTAACCATGATGCTCGCTCGGCAGAGCAAACATTGGGAAACGCTCCGGTACAGCATCCGGCTTGATGGCCTGAATTTGAAGACCAAGTTTTGCGGAATTGGTCAGGGCTCTGCTGACATAACTGGCGTCAGACACTGGTGCTTCACCTGTAAACAGGCAGCCTACCTCGCTATAAAACGGAATACCGCTTGCCGCTTCAATTTCGGCGTAACGGGCAAGAGATCGCACCGCGAGAGTGCCCCATATCCTATCGCCATCAAAACCGCGCGTGATGCGCGCTTCATCATAATGGCTGGCAAAAACACCTCTGTGGTTTTTGCGATCTGCAGGTTCAGCAGGACCAATCAGCGCAACGCCATCGGTCATTTGGGAAAGGTGGCGGGCTGCGGCAGAGCCCATCATGCCCGCACCTATGATTATGTATTTGAAGTCCGTCACTGCATTCTGCTCCACATTCGGGGAGCAGAGCTACCATGAGCGGCCGTCCGCCTGTCAACATAAGATATCAACACAAACAGCAACAACGCAGCCGTTTATTGGCGGCATCGGCAAGGGGAAGCACAATCAGCCTTCCAGCAATGCCTGCACCTTACCACAATACCGCTTCGAAACCGGGTTCATGCGTTTTGCGCCATGGCCTGCATTGTAACGCAGAATGGTGCCGCACGTCTGGCCACCGCCAAGCTGATGTGCTCTGGCAAGATATTCCATGCCCCAACGAATGTTGGTTTCAGGGTCATACAGGCCCTTTGTTGTCCCACGATAACCGAGCATGCGTGCTGTTGCTGGCTTGATCTGCATAAGCCCAACTTCACCGGCACTGCCACGGGCCTTCGGGTTGAACTTGCTCTCCACGCTGACAACAGCATGGGCAAGACCAACAGGCACACCGTATTTCTTGGCGTATTTGACGATGATCGGGGAGTAAGAATTCTTGAGCGCCGAAGGAACGGCCTTTTCCGGCATTGGATAACCGGGCTTACGGATCATGGTTTCAAGTGTAACGGTTTTGGTTTTAACCTGCTTATCACGGGCAAACGCAGTTCCACCCTGTGCGACAAGCATGGCAAGACATGCTGCACCGGCAACAACAACTCTTCTCATATTTAGAAAAAATCTCCAGACGTAAGACTGAATTGGCGCCTCGACGCAACAACTCACCTAACGGAGTCCATCACGGATACTCCGACCCTAAATGTCTTACTTGTTGATATTCACGACAGTTGCTTAAATGAGCGTCCCACCGCAGTTCAATGGTGACGTTTAAACAGCTCATTAAGGATATACTGTGGCAACGAAGAAAAACCGATCTTCAAAGCCGCCAATTCAGGAACAAAACACCTTAAAACAACTTAAACAGAACGATATTTTGGAAGTTCTGTTAAAAGCCTGTGCAGCGTGTCGATTGTCGAGAAATCCGCGATGCCATCGACCCGTGATGGACGGAAATGGCGCTGGAAAGCAGCAACCACACCTTCGGTTTTCTCACAGAAAGATCCTGTGATTTCAACGTTGTAACCGTAAAACGACAGCATGGATTGCAGCGCCTCGACCGGCTGGCCAGCATCACCGCGCTGGAAAAAGCGGCCACCGGTTACGGAACCGGGTTCAACCCAGTGCCCTACCCCGTTTTCATGCAGGGTCTTCCAGGGGAAGTTTTCGCCCGGATCAACCTTGCGAACTGGCGCCACGTCAGAGTGCGCAAGCACCCTTTCCGGCGCGATAGACCAGCGCTCGCCACAATCTGCGCACAATTGAATAACCGTCCTGATCTGCTCGGCAGGAAAATCCGGCAAACCACCAACGTGGCCGGGATTGGCGATTTCAATACCGATGGAGCGAGAGTTGATGTCGGTTGCGCCAGCCCAGAAGCTTTTGCCCGCATGCCATGCACGACGCCCCTCTGGTACAAGCTGCACCACACGCCCGTCTTCATGGACAAAGTAATGGCTGGAGACTTCGCTTTCAGGGTTACACAGCCACGATAGCGCCCCATCGGCGCTTGGCATGCCCGTGTAATGCAGAATGATCATGTCGGGCGAACAGTTGTCTGCCCGCTCGCCATGGTTCGGCGAAGGTGCAACGGAAGCACCCGCGTAGTCAGGTGTAAAAGCAGTCATGCAGCGCGGCGTTCTTTCTCAATCGCCGCATAGGCGGCATTGAGTGCAGCCATACGTTCATTGGCTGCAGCATGCAACTCCATCGGCACACCACGGGCAATCAAACGGTCCGGATGGTGTTCTGCCACCAGACTGCGATAACGCTTGCGGATTTCAGCAAACGCATCAGAACGCGAAACGCCAAGAACACGGTAGGGATCACGACCATCAAGATGGACGTGCCGTGCCATGATGGTTTCAAAATGGTCTTCGCTAATGTGGAAGATTTCCGCTATGCGGCCAAGGAACGCCAGTTCGCGCTCATGGATCAGACCGTCAGCCTTGGCAATGTGAAACAGGCCATCAATGACGCTTTCCAGCATCTGGCAATTGTCCTGCCCCGAACCACACAGTCCAGCCAGCCGTTCGGCGTATGCCTCGTAACCGGCCACGTCCTGACGGGCGAGGTTGTAAAGCCGAGCAACGTTTTGCGCTTCTTCTTCAGGGAAATCGAAAATCTGCCGGAAGGCTTTCACCTCGGCATCATTCACAACGCCGTCAGCCTTGGCCATCTTTGCAGAGAGCGCAATGATGGCAACAGAGAATGAAACTTTACGACGGGTTTCCGGGTCGCCTTCAAACAGCGTGCGGATGGCTTCCACCACGCGACCGAGCGTATTGCCCGCTACTTCGCCTATCGCACCGAGCAGCCGTTCCCACAGAGATGAAATTTGCAGACAGGCGAAATCTATAATCATAATCCAGATTCACCAGATAACGCCCGAAAAAGCAAGGCGTCAGGCGGTCTGGCATTATTAAGTTTTATTCATCTTTGGTTGAGGTGAAACTGCTGTTTGCCCCCTTGAAAACACTGATGTGGTTACACACGAGTTTATCCACAGCCACGCAAAGCACCGTCGCAACACCGTTATCAATTGAAACGATTATATTTGCCCGCACCTGCAATAAGCTTCAAAAACCGGGCGAAACACCCGTTTTTCTTGATAAATTCACTTTACAGCCGCGGCCTGCTGTCGCATCCATTTGCCCACAAACCAGATTTTCATGACCTAAAAGGAGTGCCGTGATGGCCAAACAGAAAGTCGCAATGCTGACCGCCGGTGGACTTGCTCCCTGCCTTTCTTCCGCTGTTGGCGGCCTGATTGGCAGATACACGGACATCGCACCGGAGATCGACATCGTGGCCTATCGGTCCGGCTATCAGGGTGTTCTTCTGGGTGACCGCATCGAAATCAACAAGGACATGCGCGAAAAGGCGCATCTCCTGCACCGTTATGGCGGCTCGCCAATCGGTAACAGCCGCGTCAAGCTGACCAATGCTGCCGACTGCGTAAAGCGCGGTCTTGTCAAGGAAGGCGAAAACCCGCTGCGCGTTGCGGCCGAACGTCTGGCCAATGACGGCGTGACCATTCTGCACACCATTGGTGGCGATGACACCAACACGACAGCAGCTGATCTCGCCGCCTATCTCGGCGCCAATGGCTATAACCTCACCGTGGTTGGCCTGCCAAAGACCGTCGACAATGACGTCGTGCCAATCAAGCAGTCGCTGGGTGCCTGGACGGCAGCCGAAGTTGGCGCCAATTTCTTTGACAATGTCAGCAACGAACAGAGTGCCGCACCGCGCACGCTGGTTATCCATGAAGTCATGGGCCGTCACTGCGGCTGGCTGACAGCGGCAACTGCCCGCGCCTACATCCAGAAAACCAGCGCCAATGAATATGTCGACGGTTTCATGATGAATGCCGCCATGAAGAATATTGACGGCCTTTTCCTGCCGGAAATGGCATTTGACCTGGAAGCTGAATCTGAGCGCCTGCGCGCCATCATGGACAAGTCGGGTTACGTGACGTTGTTCGTGTCGGAAGGTGCTGGCCTCGACACCATCGTTGCCGAACGCGAAGCCTCTGGCGAAGCCGTCAAGCGCGATGCCTTCGGCCATGTGAAGATCGACACCATCAATGTTGGCGGCTGGTTCCAGAAGCAGTTCGCCAGCCTGATCGGTGCTGAACGCTCCATGGTTCAGAAATCGGGTTATTACGCACGCTCCGCTCCAGCCAACCAGGATGACCTACGTCTCATTCAGAGCATGGTGGATCTGGCGGTTGAAAGCGCCCTCAACAAGGTATCGGGCGTGACCGGCCATGATGAAGAACAGGGCGGCAAACTGCGCACGATCGAATTTCCGCGCATTAAGGGTGGAAAGCATTTCGATATTTCGGCACAATGGTTTACCGACGTTATGGATCATATTGGCCAGAAAGCTGTGTCAGCTTGACGCATAACAGCACTTTATTGCTTTAAAGGGGGAAATCCCCTTGCAAGACGTCAGGAGCATGGCATCATGCTTCTGACGTTGCTAATTTAAGGCATGTCACACAAAACTGTGTAGCGGTTTTGAGAGAAGAACATGCAATATAGAAGCCTTAAGGCGCGTCAGGCGTATCCTGAACAGATGGCGCGCTTTGGGAGGAAAGGGAGCCGAAATGATGAACGCAGAGCTATGGATCACATTTGCCGCAGCTTGCGCCATTTTATTCTCACTCCCCTCACCTCTGTCGCACCGCGTGGCCTCCTACAGCGCCATCAGGGGTAAAAAGACCATCCTTCCCGCGATTACCGGCGCATCGACCGGCGTTGTCACCGCAATGACCGCCGCCGCGATCCCAACTCTCGGTTTTGCCTATATTTCCGTATCACTGTTGGAAATCGTGCAATGGGCTGGCATAGGCTGGCTAATGCTGTTCATGTTGTGGGTGTTTGCCAGCCCTGCAGTACGTCTTGCCAAGGCTGACAATGACAATCTACCGTTTGAAACCGCCGGTGGCATTTTTACCGACTGTTATTGCCAGGCGCTTAGCCCACGTTTCATCGCCGTGTTTCTTGCGCTTTTGCCGCAGTTCGTGACGGCGGGTGCCGACAATATTACGCCGCTTGCGGAAATGCAGGCCGGCGTGCTGCTGGTGTCGCTTGCCCTTGCCCTCGCACATGCTGTTTTTGCCGAAAAGAGCCTGTCTCTCGCACGGCAGATGAGCAACCAAAAACGCAAGCCTTATCAACGCCGTAGCTACTTCATCAGTGGCCGTGCAGTGACCGCTGGATACCGCCGAATCGCTGCCTGATGCGACGGCCGTATTGCCGCCCGGTTCACAATAGGTTAATGGACGAAACATCCAATAGCCTGCTTCGTTCGCGACGGGGGCGTCGAAAGACAGGCAAAACGAGAGCGGCAACATGACAATACGCCTGGGTGCAAGCCGGAAAACGGCACTCCTGATATCGACCACATTTGGTATCGCGGCCACTTTGGCGGGTTGCACCAGCGTAGAATATGCCTCCAAGCCAGAGCTCGAAACCACGCAGCCAAGACTGCAGGCACAGGCTTCGCAGCCAGCCGCCGATGGTACCGTAGCCGCTGCCACGACAGGCGAAGCCGGCACCGAGGTTGCAGCGCAGTCTGCTACATCAGCGCCAGCAGAAGGCCAAGTCGCAGCTTCATCCACCGTCGCCGTTGATGCAGCGGGCAAACTCATTCTTCCTCCCGCCACGGAAATTGCCGCCGCTGCCGAACAGCCGGTCAGCGATGCGCAGCCGCAGTTAGTCGCTCAGACCGAAGTCACCGCTCCGGTCGGCGAGCAGGCACAGCCGCAGGTTCCGGGAACACAGGTTGCTACTGCGACCACCGCAACCGCTGCGCCAGCCTTCACGCAGGTCACTGCCGTCAAGGGTTCCTTCCCGGCCAAACAAACCGAAGCCGCAGCCATGCGCATTTCTATGGCCATGCAGCCCTTCGATGATGGCAAGGCTGCGCAGGCCGCCATCTCGGCGCAAACCGTCGTGCCCTCGCAAAAACCGCAAGGCGTGATGATGGCCTACGCCTCCGCGCCGCAAAATGCCGCCCTTGCCGCCATCAACACCCGCGAAGGCATGGAGACCTCACCTGTTGGACGCGAAAAGCTCAGCGGCCTGATTTCCAAATATTCGCAGATGTATGACGTGCCGGAAGATCTGGTGCACCGCGTCGTACAGCGTGAAAGCCGTTATGTGCCATCCGCCTTCAATCGCGGACATTACGGCCTGATGCAGATCAAACATGCCACCGCCCGCTCCATGGGCTTTGACGGCCCTGCCTCTGGCCTGTTTGATGCGGAAACCAACCTGAAATACGCCGTCAAATATCTGCGCGGTGCATGGCTGGTGGCAGACAATGACCGCGACAATGCGGTTCGCCTTTATGCCCGTGGTTATTATTACGATGCCAAGCGCAAGGGCATGCTGCACGTCCTGCGCAAATAGGGCAATCCACAGCACGTCATCAAACTGTAGCGTAGCAGAGATAAACGCCTCTAACCCAATGTAGAGGTGGAATCATATGACGAGCGCCACACACAAGACCAGCTTTCGCAACAATGGAAAGCTGAAGAATGCCCTTCTCCAGCACAAGACACTGTCAACGGACGGCTTTTCTGAGCGTCTGTTCGGCGTGTTGTTTTCAGGCCTTGTCTATCCGCAGATCTGGGAAGATCCTGAGGTGGACATGGAAGCCATGGAACTGCGCGATGGACATCGCATCGTGACCATCGGATCCGGCGGCTGCAACGTGCTGGCCTATCTGTCGCGCAACCCTGAAAGCATTGATGTCGTCGATCTCAATCCGCATCACATTGCCCTGAACAAACTCAAGCTGACGGCATTTCACCATCTGCCCGGCCATGGCGACGTGGTTCGCCAGTTCGGCCAGTCGAATGTGCGCAGCAACAGCGAGGGTTATGACCGCTTTATTGCCCCACATCTCGATCACCAGACCCGTGCCTATTGGTCAAAACGCACCATGACCGGCCGTCGCCGCATTTCGGTGTTCAATCGCAATATCTACCGCACCGGCCTGCTCGGCCGTTTCATTGGTGCCGGCCATGTGATTGCCCGCCTGCACGGCGTCAAGCTGACCGAGATGACCGAGGCGCGCACCATGGATGAGCAACGCCGCTTCTTTGATGAGAAGGTCGCGCCGCTGTTCGACAAGCCGATGATCCGCTGGTTGACCAAACGCAAAAGCTCGCTGTTTGGCCTTGGCATCCCGCCACGCCAATATGATGAACTGGCTAGTCTCTCGGACGGCAACACCATCACGCCGGTTCTACGTGCCCGATTGGAAAAACTCGCCTGCGATTTCCCGCTGAAGGACAATTACTTCGCCTGGCAGGCCTTCGCCCGTCGGTACCCGGAACCGCATGAAGGTGCCCTGCCCGCCTATCTCAAGCCGGAATATTACGAAGCCATTCGTAACAACGCGCTCAAGGTCTCGGTCCACCATGCAACCTTCACGGAGCTGCTGGCCGGAAAACAGGCTTCGAGCCTCGACCGCTACGTGCTGCTCGATGCGCAGGACTGGATGAACGACACCCAGCTCAATGATCTCTGGGGCCAGATGACCCGTACGGCGGCGCAAGGTGCACGTGTCATTTTCCGCACCGCTGCGGAAAAAAGCGTGATCGAAGGCCGCTTGTCACCGGAGATCCGCAACAACTGGGTCTATCTGGAAGACCGCTCCAAGGAACTGAACAGCAAGGACCGTTCAGCGATCTATGGTGGCTTCCACATCTATGAAAAGACCTCAGCATGAGCGGTCAGCGCCAGGGCTTTCAGTCGCTTGACAGCAATGAGCAGGCTGGACTGATGGATGATATGTACCGCTACCAGCGGTACATCTACGATCTGACCCGCAAATATTATCTGCTGGGTCGCGATGGCACCATCACTGGGCTGAACATCCCGGTGAACGGCACCATGCTGGAAGTTGGTTGCGGCACAGGCCGCAACCTTCTCCTCACCCGCAAAGCCTTTCCATCGGCGCGTTTGTTCGGCTTGGATATTTCTGCGCAAATGCTTGAAACAGCCGCCGCAAACTTCAGATCTGAATCGGAAAAACCGGTTTTTCGGGTAGCCGACGCCACTGCCTTCAACCCCGCCGATTTTGGTCTGGATGGGGGATTTGACCGGATCATGATTTCCTATGCCCTGTCAATGATCCCCGACTGGCAGGGTGCAATCGATGCCTCACTGGCGGCACTGGCACCTAGCGGCAGCCTGCACATCGTCGATTTCGGTCAGCAGGAGCGTCTTCCAGCCCTGTTTCGCCGTCTGCTGCGTGGCTGGCTGACCCGCTTCCACGTCACCCCCAGAGCGGATTTGCGCCAGGTTCTCGAAGACCGTCTGAGCCGCCATGATGCCAGCTTGCGGTTCGAAACCATTGGCGGTGGTTACGCCTGGCGCGCCGTCATCACCAAAGCGGCCGGCAAATAAACGCTTCCCAGCACAAACCATGTCAGATTTTCTTGAGGCAAAACAGTGTTTTGCCTCTTGTCATAACCGGTTGTTTACCACGTTATGCTGAAGTATGAATATCCGACACCTTTCCGAAGCAGGAAAGCCGTGTGGGGGAATATTCCTTTTAGAGAACGAGACAGACATGGGGCGACGGCTTTTACCGGTGGTTCTTTCCACATTGTTGCTGGCAAGCGGCTGCACCTCGGCCAGCTATGACCTGCTGGAAACGGCATCCCTGGGCAAACCGCGTTTCCATGACACCGACCCGCAGGATTTTGGCCCCAACAATCCGCATCGCCATGAAATCCATGGCATCGACGTCTCCAAATGGAATGGCGATGTTGACTGGCAGCAGGTGCGCAAGTCTGGCGTATCTTTCGTTTTCATCAAGGCGACAGAAGGTTCGGATCGGATCTACCCGAAATTCAATGACCACTGGCGCCTGGCCGCCAAGGCGGACATTCTGCATGCCCCCTACCATTTCTATTATTTCTGCTCGACGGCGGATGCGCAGGCTGACTGGTTCATCCAGAACGTGCCAAAGGAAGCGGTGACGCTGCCGCCGGTTCTCGACGTGGAATGGAACCCTTCTTCACCGACCTGCAAGACACGCCCTGCCCCGATGGTGGTGCGTGCCGAAATGCAGCGCTTCCTGGACCGTATCGAAAAACATTACGGCAAACGCCCGATCATCTACACCTCGGTCGATTTCCACCGCGACAATCTGGTCGGCCAGTTCCAGAACTACCATTTCTGGGTGCGCTCCGTCGCCGCCCACCCTGCCAAGATCTACGAGGATCGCCGCTGGGCATTCTGGCAATATACCGCCACCGGCGTTGTTCCCGGCGTCAATGGCCCGACCGATATCAACGTTTTTGCGGGCACAGAAAAGCACTGGAAAAACTGGGTTACAACCGCTAGCAAATAATGCTGGAACAGTTTGGACACCATCACCATCAGTGAAACGGGCTTTGCCCCGAACCATTGCGTATTTTTGTGCCTGATCTCATGCTTTCGTCACAAATCTTGCCGAAAGCAGGACAAATTCATTACCAAGGAACCACACGATGTTCATGCCATCCCTCCGCAGCGCGGTTCTCGCCGCTGCCACCTGCCTTCTCACATCAGGCACTGTTCTGGCCCAGACAGCCACGCCTGCACAGGCTGCCGCTTGCGGTGGCGATCTCTCGACGTTCCTTCAGGGCGTCAAGGCAGAGGCATTGGCAAAGGGCATTCCGGCAGATGCAGTGGACAAGGCCCTGGCTGGCGCACAGATCGACCAGAAGGTTCTGTCGCGTGACCGCGCCCAGGGTGTTTTCAAACAGACCTTCCTTGAGTTTTCGCAGCGCACCGTCAGCCAGTCGCGTCTGGATATTGGCCGCAAGAAAATCCAGGAGCTTTCCAGCACCTTTGAACGCGCCGAGCGCGAGTTTGGCGTTCCCGCCGGTGTGATTGCTGCCTTTTGGGCCATGGAAACCGATTTTGGTGCCGTTCAGGGCGATTTCAACACCCGCAACGCGCTGGTCACCCTGTCGCATGACTGCCGCCGGCCGGAACTCTTCCGTCCGCAGTTGATCGCGCTGATCGAGATGGTTCAGCATGGCGATCTCGAGCCCTCCACCAACACCGGCGCGTGGGCTGGCGAAATCGGTCAGGTACAGATGCTGCCGGAGGACATCATTGCCTTTGGCGTCGATGGGGACGGTGACCACCACATCAACGTCAAGTCCAGCGGACCGGATGCGATCCTGACGGCTGCCAAGTTCATTCAGAGCCTCGGCTTCCGCAAGGGCGAGCCCTGGATCCAGGAAGTCAGCGTACCGGAAAACCTGCCTTGGGAAAAATCCGGCCTCGGCGGCCCGCTGACAGCTGGTGAGTGGTTTGCGCTGGGTGTGACCCCGCGCGATGGCAACAAGAACTTTGCAAACCTGCCGGCTGCCCTGGTGCTGCCGCAGGGCCGCAAGGGCCCGACCTTCATCACTTACCCCAACTTCAACATTTATCTCGAGTGGAACCAGTCGTTCATCTACACGACCTCTGCCGCCTACTTCGCCACGCGTCTGATGGGCGCTCCTGTCTACAACAAGGGCAACCCGGATCAGGGTCTCGACGACGCAGCCATGCGTGAGCTTCAGACCAAGCTCGACAACCTCACCCATGATGTTGGCAAGATCGACGGCATTCTCGGCTCCGGCACCCGTATGGCCGTGCAGCGTGAACAGAAGCGTCTGGGTCTGCCGGCCGATGGTTGGCCAACCAGAGAGCTGCTCAACGCCCTTTGATCGAAAATCAGCGATGCGGCCCCTGTCCGATTCCGGGGCCGCGTTTACCATGTCGTTTAAGCATTGTGTCTTAATCTCGACCAATCGACTGGGGAAAAGCACCACCCGCTTTACTTTTTCTCAACAAAACAACCAAATTCGAATATTAAAATATTATTTGATTTTCAATGGATTGAGGAAATTCATTCCAAAAAACCAGGCAAATGCACTGCACTGCGGCATAAAATACGCTTTTCAAGCGACACAAAACGGTCATATTATCCTCCAGTCAACACAAGGAGGCAGACCATGGGACTCACGAACTCTCTTAATGCCTTGATAGTCGGTGTGGCGTTTGTGTTCGTCGGAGCAATGCTCTTTATCTGACGAGGACTTCAAGGCTCGATCAAGCATCCAACGAAGTTGATAGCTCAAAAATTTAAAAGCGCAGATTGGGGAGGATCTGCGCTTTTTGCATTTCAGACCTATTGATCGGTCCGCACGGTCGCGCCTTTCGGCGCGCCGACACGCTCAATCTTTTCAGGCCGCCGACCGCCGCTCAGGCGAAAGGCCCAGATTTTCCAGAACTGCATTGACCAATGGCGCGCGGTTCATGGTGTAGAGGTGGAACTCGTGAAAGCCGCGACGCTGCAAATCCTCGATCTGTTCGGCAGCAACATCGGCTGCCACCTTTGCGCGGTCAGTCGGGTTCTCATCCAGCCCTTCGAAACGAACATCCAGGAATGACGGCACGCTTGTGCCGCAACGACCGGCAAAGCGCTTGAGCTGCGTCAGGTTCTGGATCGGCATGATGCCAGGAACCACCGGAATGGTGATGCCGGCCGCAACGACACGTTCCATGTAACGCTCGTATACATCATTATCGAAGAAGAACTGTGTCAGGGCACGTGTAGCACCGTTGTCGAACTTGCGCTTCAGCATGTCGATGTCAGCCGCCTCATCGGCGCTCTCCGGGTGTTTTTCCGGATAGGCAGACACGGAGATTTCAAAATCGCTGATTTCGCGCAAGCCCTTCACCAGTTCGGCTGCATTGGCATAACCGTCCGGATGCGGTGTGTAGGCCGTGCCGATACCGGTCGATGGGTCGCCACGCAACGCCACGAAATGGCGTACACCGGCCGCACGAAACTCGTCCACCACCTTGTGCACGTCGTCACGGCTGGCATCCACGCAGGTCAGATGGGCGGCCGTATGCAGCTTGGCATCGCCAATCATGCGGCGCACAGCCTCAAGTGTTGGTGCCTTTGTCGTGCCACCAGCGCCATAGGTCACCGAAACGAAATCCGGATTCCAGCGCGAAAGCTCGGCCACGGTTTCCCACAACTGCTTGTCCATTTCCGGCGATTTCGGCGGAAAGAATTCAAAGGACAGATGAAGACGGCCATTGGCGCGGTTTTGTTCTGTCGTGGCCATTGTCATGCCCTCCCCGAGGCAACTAACGGAGTGGATGCTGCTGCCTCGTTTGCAATCAGCAAACGTTGGTCCTTTGCAATCCAGATTGTAACATCCAGTGACTGGCTGCCGGTTTTGCCGGAGCGCAGATCAACCGCCTTGAGCAGCTCGAGATCGGACTTCTTCAGCCAGTCCTCAAGCGTTTGATGGGAGAAACCAAGCCTGACATGGGCATGGTCTTCCCGCAGATAATCGAATGAATGTGGCGCCAGATCGATGATGACAAGACGACCGCCTGGACGCAGCAGACGTGCTGCCTCGGCAATGGCACGGTCCGGCTCATCAAGGAAATGCAAGACCTGATGAATGACGATCAGGTCGAAATCCTGGCCCTCAAGCGGCAAATTGAAAATATCGCCATGACGGACCGATGCATTGGTAATGCCTGACTTGTCGAGATTGGACCGCGCAACAGCCAACATGTCGCGGCTGGCATCGATACCGATTGCCCGGCGGTAGACACCGCTCAGCAATTGCAGGATGCGGCCCGTGCCCGTACCGAGGTCAAGCATGGAATCGATCGGGCTCTTGCCGATCAGCCCCAGAAGCTGATTTTCAATCAGTTCGTCGCTGACATGCAGCTTGCGAAGTTCATCCCATGCGGCCGCGTTGCGGCTGAAATAATCCTGCGCACGCTCGGAGCGCACACGTTTGACATCCGCCAGGCGCTCGCCGTCACGCAGCAGCACAGCATCATCCTTGGCCGTCGCATCCAGCAACTGGCGCACCAGCGCGGCAGCATCACCATCCTGTTTCAGACGAAAATAGGCCCAGGCGCCTTCCTGGTAACGGTCGATCAGGTCTTCTTCCGTCAACAGTTTCAGATGACGCGAAACACGGGGTTGGGATTGGCCGAGAATTTCGGTAAGATCGGTGACAGTTAAATCGCCAGCAGACAGCAACGCCAGAAGACGCAACCGCGTCGGCTCACCAGCCGCCTTCAATAAATCCACCAGATTGTTCAATTCAAACTGCACGACACGCCTCGCCAAGACCCAATCAAGACATAAAGATATCTTTATGTGATTTGACGAAACGATGCAAGCAGTAATGCGGGATCATGTAAGCCATTTTATGGTCACGACAGGTCCCTCAGGGCAGCGTTCCGGCCGCCCTGAGTTGAACAAGCAAACTCAAACGACGTTGATGCTGACCTGCCAATGTTCGTAGAGCATTTCAACATCACCGCTTGTCAGCAATGGCATCACCGGATGCAATTGGTCATCGGGCCAGTTCCACCACTGCATTTCCAACAGCATCGCAATCAGACGCTCATCGAAGCGCGACCGAATGGTTCGGGCAGGATTGCCGCCAACAATGGCGTAAGGCTCGACATCACGGGTTACCAGCGCCCGCGTACCTATCACCGCACCATCACCGACTTTGACGCCCGGCATGATAATGGCCTCGGAGCCGATCCACACATCATTGCCGATGATCGTATCGCCAGCTGGTTTGTAACCGTTCTGAGCACCAACAAATGCCGGCACTTCCGGCATCCAGTAAAATGGAAATGTGCTGATCCAGTCGTTTCTGTGGCCCTGATTGCCAGCCATGATAAAGGACGCACCTGATCCAATCGAGCAAAAGCTGCCGATGATCAACCTGTCCGCACCGTCATCCGGCAAAAGATAGCGGGCACAATCATCAAAACTGTGACCATGGTAATAACCGGAATAATAGCTGTAGCGGCCAACTACGATGTTTGGGTTGGTGACCTGCTTGTCGAGCGTAATGCCCCTGAACGGGCTTTCAAAATAGTTCTGCATTGAAGTTCTCTCTGCATGTGTTTCGCCGCGGTGCACTTGCAGGCACGCGGCATCATCGCGAAAGATCAACAGATCTTGTCGCCACAGCCCCTCACGTCAGATGCGTGGGAGCACTATGCAGATGGTACACGGTGCAGACTTCATCCGTCGTTCGTAGCCTTTTTCCCAGCTGGAGGGAAGCCGGCACACCTCTTTCAAAGCCAGCCCCACAAATCGAACGTCAAAACGCAGCGCAATTGACAACGGCCGCAGAAGGTTCCCCTCATGCGGCCGCTTATGTCCACGTTGCGCTTAAGAGTGCGACCTATGGCATCAGAACTCGGTCCAGTCCTCGGCAACTGCCGCATTGCCGTGTGCAACTACGGCAGGGCGACGAACCGGTACCTGCCGTTGCGCGACGGGAGCAGCCCCCGCCACACGACGCATGGCGTCTGCTGTCGCATGCAGCTGCCCGATTTGCTGACCAAGCTGGAACTGCGACAGCAGCGAATTGAGATTGACGCTTTCCTGCGCAAGGGCTGCACCGGCCGCGTTCATCTCTTCCACCATCGCCGCATTCTGCTGGGTGGACTGATCCATGTGATTGACCGCCGTATTGACCTGCGCAAGCCCTGCAGATTGTTCGTGTGCCGCTGTGGCAATGGCTTCCATATGCACGTTGATCGACTGCACAAGTTCAGCAATTTCGCCAAGACCTGTTCCGGTATCGCTGACCAGGCGCACACCTTCACTGACAGCAATTTCGGAATTGCCGATCAGCGATTTGATTTCCTTGGCAGCATGGGCAGAGCGCTGCGCCAGTTCACGCACCTCCTGCGCAACCACTGCAAAACCTTTGCCCGCCTCCCCGGCCCGGGCTGCTTCAACACCGGCATTGAGAGCCAGAAGATTGGTCTGGAAAGCGATCTCATCGATCACGCCAATGATCTGACTAATCTGCTTGGAGGAGTTTTCAATCTTCTCCATGGCAGCGACAGCATTGCGCACCACATTGCCCGAGCTACCAGCCCGGTCACGTGCATTGCGCACCACATCACGAGCCTCACCGGCACGTCGCGAAGTAGAGGTGACATTGGCAGTGATCTGTTCCAGAGCCGCCGCCGTTTCCTCAAGCGAAGCGGCTTGCTGTTCGGTACGGCGCGAAAGGTCATCCGAGGCAGACGAAACCTCTTTCGATCCGCCTGTCACAGTGGCGACGGAGTGACCGACACTGGCCAGCGTTTCACGCAACTGGCGAACCGAACTGTTGAAGTCCTGCCGAAGAGCCTCGAACTGCGATGACAGCGGTTCATGCAACTCACATAACAAATCGCCGGCTGCCAGACGTTTCATGCTGGCCGCAAATGTGTTGGTTGCCGCAACCAGCCGCGCTTCAGCCTCCGCTTCGGCAATACGCTGCATTTCCAGCCGCTCGCGTTCTGCGCGACCTCGTGCCTCCGCCTCGGCGGCTTCCAGCTCTCGGTTGCGAATGGCTGCCTGACGGAACACTTCAACAGCATGTTCCATATCCCCGATCTCGTCCTTGCGGCCGGTAGACACCGTGTTGTTATCGATTTCACCCTGCGCAAGCCGTCCCATGATCTGCACCATCCGAGCAATCGGGCGCACCACGGTCATCGCCATCAAGCCGGAAAAGACGATCATGACACCGCCTCCGAGCACACACAGCACTGCAATCATCACAAGATTGCTGTATGCGCCACCTGCCCGCGTTTGCGCCATAGTCGTAATCCGCTGCAAATCCTCATTTTCGATCTGTTTGAGCGTTTCAATACGTTTGGTCGACACGCCAAACCAATTGGCACTGTCGAGCGCGCTAAGGTCGGAATTTTCACCGTTGGTAAGAATGACCGTGCGGATGGCCGTGACATCCCCAGTGACATCGGCAATCATCGCCTGATACCTGGCGCGTTCGCTTTCATCCAGCACAGATAGGGATGCATTGATCAGCGCCGTCTGCCCTCCAGCCATGGATGCAAATTCTGCAAATCGGCTTGGGTCGACGCGTTTTGCAGTAATAAAGCCATTGCCAAGTGCACGCTCCTGACCGGCAATTTCCTTGGCCTGCATCAATTGAACATAAGCAGACATCTGCTGCGCTATCGCCGCATCCTGCGCGGTCGCAGCGATCGTGCCGGAAAGGCCAACAATTCGACCAACAACACCGGTGTAGAAACTGAAGGATTGGGCACCGGTGGCTGACAGGCTGTCTACCGAGCGGCGCAGAACGGCAATTTCGCCAATACCTGCGCTGATCGATTGTTGCGAGCCCGCAAGATCAAAATCGACGGACTGCGCCAGTTCCTGCGACACGGCCTGGAACTGACCAACTGCCGCATCTGTCTGCGAACGGGCGCTGGAAAGCTGCGAGGCATTTTGCGTACCCTTTGAGGCAATAAACCCTGCTGTCAGGCCACGCTCTACTTGCAAGGCATGCACCATGTCGCTCAGCTTCTTGAGCTGTTCGCTGGCAGTGCTGATCTGCTGCATGTCATTATAGATGAACAAACGATCCGCTATCTGGACATAGGCAAGGTAAGCGGCAGCAAGCATGGGCAGGGTGACTGCCGTCCACAGTCGTTTGCTGATGGAAATATCGACCAATCTCATGAGACACTCCTGAATTCTGGCCTCATGCCATCAAAAATTGTGCCGATCATGCACCGACACAACTTACGGGTCGCCCGTTAAGGAAAACTGAAAACAAGTGCCGAAACAATGGCTTAAAATGACAACAGTCAAGCTGCACACAAATGTCGCAGGCCATATTGTCTTCATGAAGCGGAAATATTTGCCGCACAAAATAAAAGCCTCTGCACACATAGCGTGCAGAGGCTTCGAGGACTTATCCGTATTTGGACAGGTTTTAGCGCGTCAGGCGCTTATAGGCCTGGCTGCCCGGGTTGAGGGCATCCGGACCGAGACGACGAATCTTGTCTTCTTCGTAGTCTTCGAAGTTGCCTTCGAACCATTCAACATGGCCGTCACCCTCAAAAGCGAGGATGTGAGTCGCCAGACGGTCAAGAAACATGCGATCGTGGCTGATGATGATGGCGCAACCAGCGAAGGCTTCGAGCGCGCTTTCCAGAGCACCCAGCGTTTCCGTATCAAGGTCGTTGGTCGGTTCGTCGAGAAGCAGAACGTTGCCGCCGGCCTTCAGCATCTTGGCAAGGTGAACGCGGTTACGCTGACCACCCGACAGATTGCCAACCTTCTGCTGCTGGTCGCCCCCCTTGAAGTTGAACGCACCGCAATAGGCTCTGGAGTTCATGTCGAACTTGCCAAGCTTGATCACTTCTGCGCCGCCGGAGATTTCTTCCCATACGGTCTTGTCGGCATTCAGCGCGTCACGGCTCTGGTCGACATAACCGAGATGTACGGTCTCACCGATGCGGACAGAACCAGCATCCGGCTTTTCCTGACCGGTGATCATCTTGAACAGTGTCGACTTACCGGCACCGTTCGGGCCGATGATGCCAACGATACCGCCCGGAGGCAGCTTGATCGACAGGTCGTTGATCAGCGTGCGGCCTTCAAAGCCCTTCTTGATGCCTTCAAGTTCGATAACAACCTGACCGAGGCGCTCAGACACAGGGATAACGATCTGCGCATCGCCGGGACGAATGTTTTCAGCTGCATCAACCAGCTGTTCGTAAGCCTTGATACGGGCCTTCGACTTTGCCTGACGGGCCTTCGGGCTGGACGCAATCCATTCCTGTTCACGCGACAGAGCCTTCTGGCGACCGGCTTCTTCACGGGCTTCCTGCTGCATGCGCTTGGCCTTGGCGGTCAGGTATGCAGAGTAGTTGCCTTCGTAAGGAATGCCGCGGCCACGGTCGAGTTCGAGAATCCAGCCGGTGACGTTGTCAAGGAAGTAGCGATCGTGGGTGATCATCATCACGGCGCCAGGGTAATCGCGCAGGTGCTTTTCGAGCCAGGCGATCGTTTCCGCGTCAAGGTGGTTGGTCGGTTCGTCGAGCAGCAGCAGATCAGGCTGCGACAACAGCAGACGGCAGAGCGCGATACGACGACGCTCACCACCCGACAGAACGGTTACATCAGCATCCTTTGGCGGGCAGCGCAGGGCTTCCATCGCCATTTCAACCTGCTGCTCCAGATCCCACAGGTTCTGGCTGTCGATGATGTCCTGCAGCTTTGCACCTTCATCGGCAGTTTCGTCGGAGTAGTTCATCATCAGTTCGTTGTAACGGTCGAGGACGGCCTGCTTGTCAGCAACGCCTTCCATCACGTTTTCGAACGCAGTCTTGGCCGGGTCGAGCTTCGGTTCCTGCTCGAGGTAACCGACAGTCGCGCCTTCAGCGAGCCAGGCTTCGCCGGTAAATTCCTTGTCCTGACCAGCGATGATGCGCAGCACCGTCGACTTACCGGCACCGTTCGGGCCGAGAATACCAATCTTGGCATCCGGGTAGAACGACAGGTTAACGTTTTCGAGGATCTTCTTCGCCCCGTAGGACTTGTTAAGACCAGACATATGATAAATGAACTGACGTGCCATTAAAGGAATGCTCCGCGCCATGAAATGAGTTTTGCCGCTATGTAGGCGAAATGACCGTGTGGGGCAATGTCGAAACGGGAAATATCCCATTTTGAAGACAGGCCGACCGTGGAAAGACCGGTCAAAATCCTATTGCAAACGGCTGTGATCGATGCGGAAAACCTGCAGACGTGATACACCGCCATCCGTCAGCCTTTCCAGACCCGGCCAATCCTGTCCCTGTGCCAGCGCCGTATAAAGCGCGCCATCGGTGGTATTCAGCTCAAATGTCAGACGGCACACCGCCACATAGTCGAACGGTGCCAGCGCTTTTATCCGGTCTTCGGCCTTGTCGGAGAGAAATGCAGTCAAAACCCGACGCATGCCCGGTGCCGTGCGATGGAACGGCGCAGATGCAATCGTAAAACCATTAGGCATTGCCGCTGCGAGCGGCATCGCCAGCCCCTGCGGCGCGATGATGCGCCCCGGCGTTAGCCTTGCCAGAACAGACATGTCCTGTGCCTCGCACTGGTCAAACGCCATCAGGTCAACGGAATGATAGGTGCCCGCGCCTTTTGAAAAACCAAGCACCACACCGGCAAACACCAACACGCTGACCACGGCAAGTGAGACAGCAGACATGATCGGGACCAGACGTCCGTTTTGCAGCCGGAACCAGTAGAGAGAATAAACGACGAAGAAAGGAACAAGCAGGCTCGGGAACTTCAGATACCGCCCCATCAGCAATGCCAGCACAAGTGCGCACAGCAGTACGGCATAAAGGATAATGCAGGCCGGGCTTTGCCGAAATCCCCTGCCAGCAACCGGAACGAGGGCAAAAAACACCAGCCCGCATAGCGTGGCGAGAGCGACCACAACCCCACTCGTATCAACACCATAGAGATCAATGACATTCTTTTCCTGCAGCAACCTGTTGAGCCACAGCTCACGCTCGAGCGGTCCCAGCATGCCATATGGACCTTGCAGACATTCAGGGAAAAGATAGGCAGTGACGGCGATGATGATCAGTAGCGGCACCGTTATGGCCAACACCTTG
>NZ_DAMDBP010000003.1:150430-171047 GCF_032092815.1 Agrobacterium sp.
CATTTTTGGGCGTCAGATACAGGCTGGCGCAGATGCTCAGTGGCGCCAAAATCATCGGCAGAATATAGGGCGCGGAAAACGCATCACACTGTACCGACAGCATGGCCCTAGGGCCCAGAAACGCAAAGGCGCTGGCAATGGTGCCAATCAGCATGGCAGCACAGGCACCAAACAAAACAGCACGACTGCCTGTGTAGCCAGCCAGATGTGCAAGCAGCATACCGGCCCAGACAACGATGACAAATGGCAAGGCTTCAAGGCCGGTCACCAGCGATATGACAGCACCAACACCTGCGAGCAGACCGCCGGTGAAACGCCACAACATCAACCCGCAGGCAATCATCATCATCGCCAGCATCTGCACATTATGATGATCGATGCGTCCGGGTGAAAACTCCTGCACGACACTTGCAAGGAAACACACCGTAATAACCACCAGAATGGCCTGCATGCGCAGGGCAAATGTCTCCAGCGTCACCATCAGTTTCAACAGCAGGGCGACCAGAAAACTGAAGGGTGTCAACAGTAAAAGTGGGACGATGAAAAAAGCAAATTTCAACGCCGCATCAGGTTCGGCAAACATGCCTGCGACTGACGCGACAACGACATAGGGCAAATCAACCAGGCGCGACCATGGCGAAAAATAGGCTTCGGGCATGGCGATGAAAGGCAATTGAAAATCAAACCAGTGTCCGTCGGCTGACAACACCTGGCGGATTTGCAAGGCGCGCATCTGGTCATCAACATCACTGAAACGAGCAACCCCATCACTCATGTTGAGAAAGATTATGATGATGGCAACGACATAAACCAGCAAAGATGCGTGGAAGAGAGACAATTGACCGTTTTTCTGTAACGGTTTCATTGTATTCGCTGATGTGGAAACCATAGCCCAGCCCAACAAGATCAAGGCTGCATCCGTATAGGATGAAATATTGATTTTATATTACTTGCGACAGGCAAGTGAGAGCAGCCCATCGCTCTGAAAGAAAGGTCATGTCATGTTCTCGCAGATCAACCGCCTTGAAAGCCCGTCCGGCGCCTCTGTTGCCTATCGCTACAGGGCTGCGGAAAACGGCGCACGCGGCGTGTTGATGATCTGCCACGGCCTTGTCGAACATGCTGGCCGTTATGCCAGGTTTGCCGAGGCGATGGCGCAGCAGGGTTTTGAGGTCTATGCCCATGACCATCGCGGCCATGGCCGCACCAAAGCCGACGACGCACCACTTGGCCGTTTTGCCTGGAAAGACGGCGTCGACAAGGCGATTGCCGATGTCATGGCCATGCGTATGATGATCGGCGAAAGGCACCCTGGCCTGCCCGTCATCCTGTTCGGCCACTCCATGGGCGGGCTTGTGGCGCTCAACACTGCCGTCAGCCATCCACAATCCTTTGCCGCCCTGTCGATCTGGAATTCCAATCTCAATCCGGGCTTTGCAGGCCGCGCTGCCCAACTGGTGCTGCGTATTGAAAAATGGCTGAAGGGCTCGGATGTGCCAAGTTCCATTCTGCCCAAGGCAACATTCCGCGCATGGAATGCCCGTATGCCGGAAAAACGCACCACTGCCGACTGGCTGAGCCACGACAAGGCAGCCGTTGATGCCTATGTCGAAGATCCGCTCTGCAGTTTCGAGGCAAGTGTCTCTCTCTGGCAGGACGTGTTCGCCATGTCCTACCGGGGCCCGAAACTGATCAGCCGATTACCAAAAGACATGCCAATCCTGCTGGTCAGCGGTGATGAAGATGCTGCCACCAACAATGGCAAGGAAATTGTCTGGCTTGCCGGTCAGTTCCGAAATGCCGGTTTTACCGACGTCAAGGACATGATTTACAAGGGCATGCGCCACGAAACCCTCAATGAAAAAGGCTGGGAAGTGCCCGCAGCCGATTTCGCAGCCTGGTGTGCAAAAGTCACATCAGATTGAGGCGTCCTGTTCCGAAACGGAATAGCATCATGACATAATATCGAATGCGCTCCCTCCATGGGCTGTTCTATAGTGGGCTTATCGCTTGCGCATTCGCACGCTGAAAGAAACAACGATGACATCGAAAATGGCCCGCAAAAAAACAGCACCTCAAACAAGTGCTCTGGCGTCCGGTAGTGTATCTACCGGGCTGTTCATGATGTTTGCCGCCGTGATGATTTCCCCTATCATCGACATTTTTGCGAAGCTGGCCATCACCGCCGTTCCGGCCATTGAAATCAGCGCGGCGCGTTTCCTGATCCAATCGCTTGCCGCCGTGCCATTTCTCATCATGCGGCCACATCTGTTTTCCATGTCGTGGCATTCAACCGGCTTTCACATCATTCGCGGCGGCATCCTTGCCCTGTCGATGATCAGTTTTGTTGCCACGCTTGAGTTCATGGAAGTGGCAGATGCAATTGCCATCTTTTTCGTTGAGCCGATCATTTTGACCATCCTCAGCAGCATCATTCTGAAGGAAGCAATTGGCTGGCGGCGCTACACCGCCTGCGCCGTCGGCTTTTTCGGCGCGCTGCTGGTCATCCAGCCAAGCTTTGCCGAAGTCGGTTACGTCGCGCTTCTGCCGGTTCTTTCGGCATTCTGCATTGCCATTTTTGCCATTCTGACCCGCATCGGTTCGCAGAAGGAAGACCCGTGGAGCATGCAGCTCCAATCCGGCATGTGGGGTTTCCTTTTCTGCGCGCTGCCCATGCTGTTCAGTGACATGTTTGGCATGCCGGCCGTCGCCTTTACCTCAGTCGATACCACGATTTTGCTTTACCTCTTGGGCGTTGGCGTTTCGGCCACACTATCAGGCATTCTCGGCGTTTACGCCTACCGCGCAGCCCCCGCCTCGATGCTGGCGCCGCTGCAATATCTGGAAATCGTGTCCGCGACCATTTTCGGCTGGTTGGTGTTCAACCACTTCCCGGATGCCATCAAATGGCTTGGCATCGCCATCATCGTGGCATCGGGCCTCTACATCATCTGGCGGGAACGCCGCTTTGCCTCAAAGCCAGTCTCCAATGTCGAGACCACACCGCTGACCCCATGAGATAATGACCTTAGACATGACCCAGCAGACACATGACAGACAACCGCCACTTAAAGGCATCCGCGTTATCGAACTGGCCCGTGTTCTGGCCGGGCCATGGGCGGGGCAGATGCTGGCGGATATGGGCGCCGATGTCATCAAGATTGAAAACCCTGATGGGGGTGATGATACCCGCGCATGGGGTCCACCCTTCGTAGAAAGTGTTGATGGCGACAATCTCTCGGCTGCCTATTACCACGCCACCAATCGCGGCAAACGCTCGATAACCGCTGATCTGCGCACGGCAGAAGGCAGCGAGCTCGTTCGTCGTCTGGTCGCAACAGCAGATGTGGTGATTGAAAACTTCAAGCGCGGCGGACTGGTCAAATACGGTTTGGATTATCAAAACCTGAAAGCGCTTAACCCCAAGCTGATCTATTGCTCGATCACCGGTTTCGGCCAGACAGGCCCCTATGCCGATTTTGCCGGTTACGATTACATCGTGCAGGGCATGTCAGGTTTCATGTCGATTACCGGCGAACCGGATGGCCAGCCGATGAAAGCGGGCGTGGCCGTCGCTGACATCTTCACCGGCATCTATTCAGTCACCGCCATTCAGGCAGCCCTCATCCACGCCATGCGCACCGGAGAGGGTCAGCATATCGACATGGCCCTGCTGGATGTGCAGTCAGCCGTGCTGGCCAACCAGAACATGAACTACCTGATATCAGGCAAAGCGCCGGTGCGGCTGGGCAATGCCCATCCCAATATTTCGCCTTATGAGGTAGTGCCAACAGCCGATGGTTTCCTCATTCTGGCCGTTGGCAATGATGGTCAGTTCAGCCGTCTTTGCAAGATTCTCGGCATCGACGCCATTGCTACAGACGAGCGTTACGCCACCAACAAGGCGCGTGTTGCCCACAAGGCAGATGTCCGCCGTATCGTTTCGACCGAAACGCTGAAATGGCAAAAACGCGATCTGTTGACCGCCTGCGAGACCAATGCCGTCCCGGCCGGTCCGATCAACTCGATCGAGGAAATGTTTGCCGATCCGCAGATAGAGGCGCGCGGCTTACGTGTTGATCTGCAGGCGACTGACGGAACAACCATTCCCGGCGTGCGCACGCCGATCGTGCTGTCTGAAACCCCCTTGCATTACGAACGCCCCAGCCCTCGCCTTGGCGAACATCAGGCTGATGTTTTGGCTGAACTGGAAGAGATCGAAAGGAATATGACGCCATGAAAAGAACCGGCGGACAACTGATTGTCGAGGCGCTAAAGGCCAATGGCGTAAGCCGCGTTTCCTGCGTTCCGGGCGAAAGCTATCTCGCCGTTCTTGATGCGCTTTATGAAAGCGGCATTGAAACCATTGTCTGCCGCCAGGAAGGTGGCGCCGCAATGATGGCCGACACCTGGGGTCGTCTGACCGGCAAACCCGGCATCTGCATGGTAACCCGTGGCCCAGGCGCCACCAACGCGTCAGCCGGCCTGCATATCGCCATGCAGGATTCCGTGCCGATGATCCTGTTCATTGGTCAGGTGCAACGCGACGCGCGTGAACGTGAAGCCTTCCAGGAAGTCGAATATCGCCGCGCCTTCACCGAATTCGCCAAATGGGTGGGCGAGATCGATGATGTCAGGCGCATTCCGGAATTTGTAAGCCGCGCTTTTGCAATTGCCACGTCAGGCCGTCCCGGCCCTGTTGTGCTGACCCTGCCAGAAGATGTGCTGGTTGAGGAATTCGACGCACCTCAGGCCAAGCCATCAACCCCGGTCGAGGCGCATCCGGGTGCCGCACAGATTGCTGACTTTGCCGAGATGCTGAATTCGGCCAAACGTCCCCTGGTCATTCTTGGTGGCACCCGCTGGACGGAAGAAAGCGTAGCGCAGTTCCAGGCTTTTGCCGAAAAGTTCAAACTACCGGTCGGCTGCTCTTTCCGCCGCCAGATGCTGTTTGACCATCTGCATCCATCATACGTCGGCGACATCGGTATTGGCGTTAATCCAGCCCTTGGTAAGGAGGTCAAGGAAGCCGACCTCATCGTGCTGCTTGGTGGACGGTTCTCCGAAATGCCGTCCTCCGGCTACACGCTGCTTGATATCCCCTACCCGTTGCAGAAGCTGGTGCATGTCTATCCGGACCCGGATGAACTTGGCCGTGTCTACCGCCCGGATCTGGCCATTTGCGCCAGCCCGAAGGATTTTGTGGCGGCCCTGGCTCAGCTTGAGGCACCGTCCAATCCCGTCTGGGAACAGCGCACCGTTGCCATGCACGAAACTTACCTCAAGTGGTCGACGCCACCGAAAACCGGACCCGGTTCGGTTCACATGGGACCGATCATGGAATGGATCGAGGAAAACACCCCGAAGGACGCCGTTTTCACCAATGGCGCTGGCAACTACGCCACCTGGCTGCACCGTTTCCATCGCTTCCAGCGTTTCAACACCCAGTCCGCACCAACATCCGGCTCGATGGGTTACGGTCTACCGGCTGCCGTCGCTGCCAAACATCTGTTCCCTGAACGCGAGGTCATCTGCTTTGCCGGTGATGGTTGTTTCATGATGCACGGACAGGAATTCATCACCGCTGTGCGTTACGGCCTGCCGATCATCACGCTGCTGGTCAACAATGGCACCTATGGCACCATCCGCATGCACCAGGAGCGGGAATATCCCGGTCGTGTCAGCGGCACGGATCTGGTCAATCCAGATTTCGTGGCTTTTGCCAAGGCCTATGGCGGTCATGGTGAACTTGTCGAAACCACCGATCAGTTTGCTGCTGCATTCGAGCGTGCACGCGCCAGCGGCAAACCGGCAATCATCGAAATCAAGCTGGATGCGGAAGCCATCACGCCTACCCGTACACTGACGCAAATTCGCGGAAAAACCTGATACTTGGCATGGACAGGTTTCCGGAATGGTGCAATTCCTGCGGTCGAATAAACCAACAGGAAGCGCCATGCCGGAAGCACAGTCCCCCGTGATCACCCCAAGAGGAATGAAGATCGAACCCAGCGCCGGCGCCCCTTTTGAAGCGGTGCGGGTTGCCAAATCAGTTCTTCATACCTGCCGGTTTGCAGCACTGGCGACCATCGATCCGCTCAGCGGTTATCCCTATACAACAGTCACCAATATCGCGATTGAGCCAGACGGTACGCCATTCTTTTTTGCAGCCCGTTTGACACTTCACGCCCGCAACATAGAAGCCGATAACCGCATTTCCCTGACGCTTGCCCCCTTTGGCAAGGGCGACGCCCTGACCGAACCACGGCTGACGCTGGTTGGACAGGCGGTGCTGATCGGACCAGAGGAGATGGAAACGGCAAAGGCCGCCTATCTCGCCCGTTACCCGAAGTCCAAACTCTACCTCGCCCTGCCGGACACATTGCTGTTCAGGCTCAAAGTCGAAGGCGTGCAGATCAATGGCGGCCCGGCACGCAATGCCAGCAACATCACGCCATCGGATATCCGCACCGAGCTTTCCGGCGCAGAGGATCTGGTATCGGCAGCGCGAGATGAAATTTCCCGCCTCAATGCCATCAAGGGGGAAGCATCCCGTCTGGCAACTCTTGCCGGCAAAAAGGCGGGTACCTGGAAAATCACCTCGATTGATCCAGATGGCATCGACCTTGCTGCGTCTTCCGACTTGGCGCGGCTGTGGTTTTCGGACCGTGTCGAGACATTGAATCAGCTTGCGAAGGCTTTGAATCAGGACACGAACTGACGCGAGCAAGGGATTCAAAACCAAACAGAATCCCTGACTACACGACGTGGATTGAACCACAAAAAAGGCCGGAGCTTTCGCCCCGGCCTTTTGTTTGATCGACGTGATCTGCAGCTTAGAGAGCAGCCGTCACGATGAACTCTACCTTGTAATCCGGCGTTGCGAGAGCCGCTTCGCTGGTGGCGCGTGCCGGTGGGTTTGCCGGGTCGATCCAGCCTTCCCAAACAGCGTTCATTTCACCGAAGGTCGACATGTCGGAGAGGTAGATGATGGTCTGAAGGATCTTGGACTTGTCAGAACCGGCAGCAGCCAGCAGACGATCAACCTCAGCCAGAGCCGACTTGCTCTGCTCGGCAACGGACGAACCTTCGCCAACCTGACCAGCCAGGTAAACAGTGTTGCCGTGAACGACTGCGCCGCTCATACGCTTGCCGGGTTCGATACGCTTGATGCTCATGAAAATGCTCCTGTTATATGCTTATGGAAATTCCCTGCCCCATAAAGGGCAACATGCAAAAATGGCTTAGCCGCGCAGATGATGTGTCTTGTCGTAGATGGCCGTCGAGCGCGCGCCCGAGCGGCAATAGCCCAGCATCGGACGCTGCAACTCATCAAGCGCATCCACCATTCCGGCAACAGCCTCACCATCGACGCCGTTACGGCCAACCGGCACATGCGCAATGGTCAGACCCAGTTCTTCTGCCCGCTCGGCTATATCGGCAAACAGAGGCTGGCCCTCTTCTTCACCATCTGGGCGGTGGCAGACGATGGATTTAAAGCCGAGTGCCTTGATCTCGTCCAGATCGACAACACTGATCTGGCCGGTCACCGAATATTCATCGTCAATACGCCGGATATCCATCTTCAAATCCTCCTGAAATGCCTCGGTTCAGAATGGCTCTTGTCCGCCCTCTGCCCCTAAAATTGAAGTGCCAAGGGTGTAAGGCGAATTAGCCGGTGCGTCAATCGACACGCAACGACCAACACCTGCTTTAAAAGCGCATCAGGCAATGTGGAAACGCAGGCCGTAAGACCGCGTTTCACCCGGCTGCAATATGTTGAATTCGCCACTCTCGGCAAGCTCGGCCCGGCTGACCCAGCGGTGCGAAACCGGTTCAATGCCTAGCACATCGGCCGGCGCATTCTGGTTGCGCCACATTTGCAGGTAAGGCAGCGTATCGGTGCGGAACTGCACTGTCAGGCTCTTGCCGCCGAGTGAAGATAGCGGCCCCAGACGAAGCGTTGCCCATGCCTCATTGCTGGTGGCTGGAACACAGAACACGCTGCCCGGCTCCTCTCCGAACCGCCAGTTGAAGCCACCGCCCTCCAGCATATCGCCCTCAAGCTGCACCTTGCCATCGAACAACCGGGCGCCAACATTCATGTGGTACATCAAAAACACCGGTTGCACCGTATCACTCGTGTTGGTGATCGTGTCGTCTAGCGCAACTTCGCCGGTTACCCCGTCAATCGTCCAGACCCGTTGCAACAAGGCCGTGCCACCAGTGGCCAGCCGTACCGGAATGTCGGCGGCAATCCTCGCCCTTTTCTCGCCGATGTCCCAGGCGGTTATCTCAGCTGGATGCGAAGAGAACGAACCATGCAGCGGATATTTGCGCCCTGTGGCATCGCCCTCAATCGGTTGCGGATGGCGGATATGATCGGGACCGCAGGTGAACAGGAAACCTTCCAGTGAGTGATCGATGCGTGGATCGCCGTCATCGGGAATGGCCCGGCCGGGCGCAATATTGATTCCCTCGACAATACAGGAACCGATGTCGAGAACCGACGTTTCATCCAGATGAATAACGGGTGATTTACCGAGTTGAATGTCTCGCATACGGCCTCTTACTGGCAGTTGAACTATATTTTACCGTGAACGTGCACTGAGACATGATGAAATTAACGTAACGTTCACTTCGAATTCATCTTTTTCACAATAGGGTCAATATTGTGATGTGTATGTGGATGAAAAGAGTGAGGAAAAGCGGAATCGTGAAACAGTTTCTTAAAACAACTTTTTTCGTGGCTGTTACCACTTTGTCTATTCTGCCGTTCAGTTTCGCTGAGGCGCAGGACCGCTATCGCTACGCCTATCAGGAACAGCCACTGCTGGTAACGCCGGACGGTCGCGTGCTTGATTTCATCCCGGAACGTAGTGATATCGTCATCAGCCGTGACCGCATGGGCCGCACCGTATTTTACGACAGCTATGGCAACCTGCTGGCCACGGAAATGCCGCCAGAAGCCGTGCGCAGGCAGCAGCCATCCCGCGAAACCTATTATCCGCCGGCACCCGGCCGCTCGCAGCGTGACATCGGTTATTACGACAATGGCAGCGTTCGCGACTACCGCGAATACCGCAACGATGGCAGCGACCGTGAAATCTATACCGGGTCTGTGCCCGCACCCGGTGTCATCGAAAGCGCGCCGCTGGAACAGCCTATGCCGGGCGAATCCTCCACGGCTGCCGTTCCACAGCCAGACCGCCTGATCGAGCGCCACGCCCCGGTCACCGCCCCCACCAACCGTTCACGCCAGGAAATCGTTGCCCTGCAGACCTTCCTTGATCGTGAAGGCATTTCGCCCGGTGTTATCGATGGCAAGATGGGCTCCAACGTCACCAAGGCAATTTCCGCCTGGCAGGACATGACTGGCGAAACGCTGGACCCAAACAACTCCGATGACATTCTGGAGCGCCTGCGCATGTCTGGTGGTATGGCGATCGTCAATTATACGATTACCGCTGCCGATGCTGCCGGGCCCTATGTCGCCGCCATTCCGGATGACTACAGCCAGAAGGCGCAACTTCCAGCCATGTCCTTCACGTCGGTGACGGAATCTCTGGCTGAACGTTTCCACATGGATGAAGCCTATCTGAAAGAGCTGAATCCCGGCATCGACTTCACCGTGCCCGGCACCATCATCAAGGTGATCGACCCCGGCAAACCGAAATCCGGTTCTGTTGCTCGTATCGTTGCCCATAAGGGCATCAAGCAGGTGTTTGCCTATGACGAAACCGGAACTCTGGTTGCCGCCTACCCGGCCACCATTGGTTCGTCGGACACCCCATCGCCAAGCGGTGTTCACACCGTGGAGCGTATCGCGCTCAATCCGGGTTACACCTACAATCCGAAGATCAATTTCCAACAGGGCCAGAACACCCAGATTCTCCAGATCCCACCGGGCCCGAATGGTCCGGTCGGCACGGTCTGGATTGCGCTTTCAAAACCCACTTACGGCATCCACGGCACGCCGGAACCTTCCAAGATCGGCAAGACCAACAGTCATGGCTGTATTCGCCTGACCAACTGGGATGCCACCGAACTGGCCAAGATGGTCAAGGCGGGCGTGGTAGTTGAGTTCGCCGAATAAGGTCTCCACCATTCTGACAACATGAAAAAGGCGCGACACGGCTCAGGTGTCGCGCCTTTTCTTTTGTCGTCGTCGTGGCCCCTCAGGCCTTGATCTTGTGCCTGCGCCCCTTGCCGATGTCAGGCAGGAAGACGGTCAGCAAGCCCAGAAGAGGCAGGTACGAGCAGACGTCGTAGACGAAGATGATGCCCTTATGGTCTGCTACGACACCCAGTGCCGCAGCGCCGATGCCGCCAATACCAAAGGCGAAACCAAAGAACAGACCGGCAATCATGCCAACACGGCCCGGCACCAGTTCCTGCGCAAACACCACGATTGCCGAGAAGGCCGATGCCATGATCACACCGATGATGAATGTCAGCACGATCGTTGTGCTGTAACCGACGTAAGGCAGCACCAGCGTGAACGGCAACGCGCCGAGGATCGAGAACCAGATCACGAACTTCGTGCCGAACCAGTCAACCACCGGACCACCGGCAACCGTGCCAATGGCAACAGCACCGAGGAACACGAACAGCAGGATCTGTGCATATTGTACCGACACGTCAAAACGCTCGATCATGTAGAAGGTGTAATAGCTCGACAGGCTGGTCATGTAGAGATACTTCGACAGCACAAGCAGCGCCAGTACAGCAATTGACTTCAAAACGGTCGCCCGTGGCAGCACAATTGCAGGTGCAGCAGCCATACGTTTTGCCGTGGCAACACGGTGGTGCGAATACCATCTGCCGACCTGGAACAGAATGATCATGCCCGCCAGAGCAGCCGCCGAGAACCATGCAACACTGGTCTGTCCACGCGGCAGCACGATAAAGGCTGCCAGCAATGGGCCAAGTGCCGAACCGAAGTTACCGCCCACCTGAAACAGCGACTGCGCAAGACCGTGACGACCGCCGGAAGCAAGGCGTGCAACACGCGAGGATTCCGGATGAAACACCGCCGAACCGAGGCCGAGGACACCGGCACCCAACAGCAGAACGGCGTAGGAATGTGCATAGGCCATCAACAACAGGCCGATCAGCGAAAAGCCCATGCCGACCGACAGCGAATAGGGCAGCGGCCGTTTATCAGTATAGATACCGATCAGCGGCTGAAGCAGCGAGGCTGTCACCTGAAAGACCAGCCCCAGCAGGCCGATCTGCGTGAAATCGAGCGCATATCCGTCCTTGAGCATCGGATAGAGCGCGGGAATGAGCGATTGCATCGTGTCATTGAGCAAATGACAGAAGCTCACCGCCATGATGATGCCAAAGACGGTTTCTTCCGCCTTGTGTGTTTCCAGACCTATTGAATTATTGGCCACTGCCGTCTCCTTGATTTGATATAATGCAATAAGAGGATTGCAGCGCCCCCGCTTTCGTGTTTTGGTCGATTTATTACGTGAGTGGGCCAAATGCAGCAAAAGAAGCCACAAGAAATAATGGGACCTCGCAGCAAGCATTATGACAGGCTGTGGGCGATCGAGACTGCGGCCGGTCCGGTTCACACCTCACCCAACCATTACAGTGCCGGCGATCTGGTTGAACGCCACAGCCACAAGAGGACACAGTTGCTTTATGCGCGCTCCGGCGTGGTGCTTGTCACCACGGATCAGGGGCGCTGGATGGTGCCGCCCGAACATGCCTTGTGGATACCGCCTGGTGTCGAACATTCCGTGGAAATGCTGGGTGCCGTGACCATGTTGTCGCTCTACCTGGATGCCAGTGCCGTGCCTGACCTTCCCGGCTTCGTGCGCGTGGTCAGCATCACAGGTCTTGCCCGCGAACTGATCATCGAAGCCGTACAGCCGCCATCGGACGACAACAGCCGTGAGCGTGCAGACCTGATCTTGCCATTGTTGTTGAATGTTGTCGCCAAACTACCGGACATTTCGCTCGGCCTGCCCTTCCCCACGGATCCCCGCCTTGCGGCCCTGTGTCGCCGTTTCATCGCCAACCCGACACCGGATCTCATCATTGACGCCTGGGCAAAGGAACTGTCGATGAGCAGGCGCGCCTTTACCCGCGCCTTTCGCCGGGAAACCGGCCTGTCACTGTCCGTGTGGAGACAGCAGGCCTGCCTGTTTGCAGCCCTGCCACGGCTTGCCGCCGGTGAACCGGTCACCAGTATTGCTCTCGATCTCGGTTATGGCAGCATTCCGGCTTTCACCACCATGTTCAAACGCATGTTGGGTGCCTCACCACGCTCCTATCGCAACTCGCATAGCGGCCAGTAGAAAAGACAGTAAAACGCCCGCTGTCGCAGACAACGGGCGCAAATATCCAATCTTCAAACTGCGGTCGATCTGTCAGGCAGCAACCTTGCGCTTGAGAATGCTTGGCGTGCTCCGAACGGAGCGAACCACCTTGACCGGCAAAAGCCTGAGAATTTCCCGCGCAAGACATTGCGCATTCTCTTTTGCCTTGTCGAGATTGCTGACCTTGAGCGGATCAAGCCCCGCCAGTGTACCACCATAATCGAAAATATCGCGGTAAGCGGCGCGTTCAGCAATCGGCGTGTCAAGAACACGCACATTCCTGGTAGCCAGCAGGCCTTTGACCAACAGCAGCGAACGGGTGGTGATCATCGCATTGACGCGTGTCAGCACAACCGAATGGTCGATCTTCTTCCCGGTCTTTTCATTGAGGAATTCGATCAATTCCAGGACCTGTGCGCCACCGCGCGCATCCATGGCGCAGCCCTGGATCGGGATCACGACATGGTCTGATATGCCAAGCGCCATCGTCAGCAGCGGGCTGCGGGTGCCGGGCATATCGATGATAAAACAGTCCGTATCGGCGCGATTTTCGCGGATATGTCCTTCAAGCGACGAGCTCGTGACATGCGAAATGACCGAGAGATTGGCAATATTGCCCGACAACTCATGCCAGCGGGAAATCCAGTGCTGCGGGTCGGCATCCAGAATGGTAACCCGGTGACCCATGCGGGCAAGTTCGGTTGAAAGCAGAAGGACTGCGGTCGTCTTACCAGCGCCGCCTTTGGTATTTGCGAATGTAATGACTGGCATAGGGCCCTCGAAGTGATGCAGAGCCTGATTTCATCGCTCCTGAAGGCACCTCAATGTTCATGGTGCCAGCCCATATTCTTAACGATTATGGTTAATGAACCGGAAATTTTGGAAAGACTGTAATTTTCCAGAACGCAAGACCATCATCAGAGCGTTCCAGCGAGAACGCATGCAACACGCTGTTCCTTAAACGTTTTCCCCGATACAATACGCCAAAGGGCCGTATAGGCTGTCCCTATACGGCCCTCACATGCCAGTCGCAACATGCGGCATCAACGCTTCAAAATTTCACAATAGCGTTGGCTTTCAGAAGCAATCTTCAAAAAGCTTTTTGGTGTTTTCCAAAGTCATTGGCACCGGATTACCGCCGCAGCTCGGGTCCTTGATGGCTTCTGCCGCCAGTTCATCAATCCGGTCCGGCTTGATGCCCATGGCTGTCAGGTTTTCCGGCACACCCAACTCTTTGCGAAGCTCCAGAACGTAGTTGTAGAAACCGTCAAAACCGCCTTCGATACCGAGATAGGCTGCCGCACGGGCAATCTTGTCTTCAATGGCAGAGCGGTTGAAGCGCAGAACCGCCGGCATCACCACAGCATTGGTCATGCCGTGATGGGTATTGTAGACAGCGCCGATCGGGTGCGACAACGAATGGATCGCACCGAGCCCCTTCTGGAAGGCAACAGCACCCATGGCAGCTGCTGCCATCATATTGGTGCGAGCTTCGATATCGCTGCCATCCTTGTAAGCACGCGGCAGATATTCCTTCACCAGGCGCAGACCTTCCAGCGCAATGCCCTGGCTCATCGGGTGGAAGAACGGTGAAGAATAGGCTTCAAGGCAATGGGCAAAGGCATCCATACCGGTGCCGGCCGTAATCATCTTCGGCATACCCACCGTCAGTTCCGGATCGCAGATCACCACGCCGGGCAGGAACTTTGGATGGAAGATGATCTTCTTCACATGGGTTTTGGAATTGGTGATAACGCTGGCGCGACCGACTTCTGAGCCGGTCCCTGCCGTGGTCGGCACGGCAACGATCGGGGCGATCCCCTCGACATTGGCGCGTGTCCACCAGTCGTCGACATCTTCGAAGTCCCATACCGGCCGGGTCTGGCCAGCCATGAAAGCTACCGCCTTGCCTAGATCAAGGCCCGAGCCGCCGCCAAACGCAACAACACCGTCGTGACCACCGTCCTTGAACGCCTTTACACCGGCTTCAAGGTTGATTTCATTCGGGTTCGGGTCAACCTCGGCAAAGATTGCCCGGCCAAGACCCGCCTCTTCCAGAACATCCAGCGCGTGGCCGGTAATCGCCATGCTCGCCAGACCGCGGTCGGTGACCAGCAACGGCTTCTTGATGCCAAGTGTCTTGCAGGCGTCCGCCAGTTCCTTGATCCGTCCGCGTCCCAGCTTGACGGCTGTTGGATAGCTCCAGTTCGCTACAATATTCATTTCGTGACTTTCTTCAGATGGTAGGATTTCGGACGGGTCAGGTTCTGGAAACCGATGACGGACAACGAACCGCCACGGCCGGTTTCCTTCACGCCGGTCCAGCACAAGGCCGGATCAAGATAGTCAGCGCGGTTCATGAACACGGTGCCGGTTTCAATCTCGCGGCCGATACGTCCTGCCCTTGCCGGGTCCTGCGTCCACAGGGACGCGGTCAGGCCGTATTTGCTGTCATTCATCAGCGCGATGGCTTCATCGTCGCTCTTCACCTTCATGATACCGACGGCCGGACCAAAGGTCTCTTCGGTCATGAACTCCATGGAGTGATCGACATTGACCAGGATCTGCGGCGCGACATAGGCGCTTTCACCATCATCAGCGGCAAACAGCTTTGGATCAACCAGCGGCTGTGCGCCCTTGGCAACCGCATCGGCAATCTGCTGGCGAACCACCTTGGCAAAACGCTTGTTGGCCATTGGCCCCAGCGTCGTTTCCTGCTCCAGCGGATTGCCAAGCTTGTAGTTGGAAACCCAGGCAACCGACTTTTCGACAAATTCATCGTAAAGCGCTTCATTCACATAGATACGTTCGATACCGCAGCAGCACTGGCCGGAATTGTAGGTTGCACCATCCATCAACGTGTCAACCGCCGCATCCAGATCGGCATCTTCCATCACATAACCGGGGTCCTTGCCGCCAAGCTCCAGACCAAGGCCGGTAAAGGTACCGGCAGCAGCCCGCTCGATCGAGCGACCACCTTCAACCGAACCGGTAAAGTTGACGAAGTTGAACAGGCCTTCGGAAATCAGGGCTGATGTAGTTCCATGATCCAGAAACACGTTGATGAACACATCTTCGGGTAAACCTGCCTCGACAAAGGCACGGACCATGCGCTCACCCACCAGCAGGGTCTGCGAGGCGTGTTTGATGACGATCGTGTTGCCTGCCATCAGAGCCGGCGCAACCGTGTTGATCGCGGTCATGTAAGGGTAGTTCCATGGCGCGATGACAAACACGACGCCATGCGGTTCGCGTTCGATACGGCGTTCGAAATTGCCACTTTCTTCAATGACCAGCGGCGCCAAAGCGTCAGCAGCAATCGAGGCGACGTAATTGGAGCGCTCGTTGAAACCCTTGAACTCGCCGCCATAACGCACCGGACGGCCCATCATATGCGCCAGCTCCGGCACCACCTCGCCGACCATCTCATTCAGGCGTGCCACACCTTTCATGACCAGCTGCACACGGTCCTCAAGCGGACGACGCGCCCAGTCCTTCTGGGCCTTGCGGGCTTTGGCAACGGCTGCCCGAGCCGCCTCAAGTGACAGTGCCTCGCGTTCGGCATAAACCGAACCGTCAATGGGGGAGATATTCTGGATCATGACCATGATCGTTTTCCTGTGTTAATGAAACGGGCGGCGAAAACGGCATGTTATTACCGCCCTTAGTCTTTGCTCGGTATCGGACCGAAACCGCGTCACAGGCGACGGTCCGACAAATTACGCTCTCTCAAAACCGCGCGCGACTTCCCAGTCGGTAATGCGCCGGTCGTATTCTTCCTGTTCCCACTCGGCAGCGCGCACATAGTGGTCCACCACTTCATCGCCAAAAGCAGACCGCAACATGGCAGATGACTTCAATTCCTGCATGGCGGCACGCAATGTCGTTGGAATTTCCCGCACCTCTTTTGCTCCGTAAGCATCTCCTACGAAAGCAGGCTCCAATTCAAGTTTCTTCTCAATGCCATCGATGCCTGCAGCAATCAGCGCCGCCATGGCGAGATACGGATTGAGGTCAGAGCCACCCACCCGGCACTCGACACGGATCGCCTTGGTATCCTCCCCGCACAGACGATATCCCGCTGTGCGATTGTCCTTGCTCCAGATGGCCTTGGTTGGCGCAAAGGTACCCGCCATGAACCGCTTGTAGGAGTTGATGTAAGGCGCAAGGAAATAGGTAATCTCGCTGGCATGCGCCAACAGACCAGCCATATAATGCTTCATTGTGTCAGACATGCCGTGCTCTCCCCCCTTGTCGAAGAAGGCAGGCGTCTTGCCATCAAGGCTCCACAGCGACTGGTGAATATGTGAGGAACTGCCAGCGGCATTATAATTCCACTTGGCAAGGAAGGTGATCGCCTTGCCCTTGGACCAGGCAATTTCCTTGGCTGCGTTTTTGATGATCGAATGGCGGTCCGCCATGGTCAAAGCATCGGCATAACGCACATTGATTTCTTCCTGGCCGGGCGATGCCTCACCCTTGGAGTTTTCCACCGGAATGCCAGCCCCTTGCAGCCCCTTGCGTAGGGCTCGCATCACATCCTCTTCCTTGGTGGTCTGGAAGATGTGGTAATCCTCGTTGTAACCGCTGGCGAGGTGCATGTTGCGATATCCGCTTTCACGCGCCGCATCATAGGTCTGGTCAAACAGGAAGAACTCTAGCTCTGTTGCCATGAAGGGTTTGAGACCCATCTCGGCCAGACGCGCCACCTGTTTCTTCAAGATGGCACGTGGCGAATGCGGCACGTCCTTGTGGGTATGATGATCCAGCACGTCGCACAGCACCAGTGCTGTGCCTTCCAGCCATGGCACACGCCGCAGCGTCGACAGGTCAGGCTTCATGGTATAATCGCCATAGCCCTTTTCCCAGCTTGTCGCCTTGTAACCGGACACGGTTTCCATCTCCATGTCGGTGGCAAGCAGGTAGTTGCAGCTATGCGTCTCCTCATGCGCACTTTCCACGAAAAATTCCGCCTGAAAACGCTTGCCCATCAGGCGGCCCTGCATATCAACCAGACATGCCAGCACGGTATCGATACGCCCTTCGGTCACGTCTTTTTTCAGTTCATCGAATGTATAGGTGGCGGTCATGTTTCCCCTGCCTGCATTCACTGCTTCTGCTGGTTTTCATCGATAACGGCCCGGACTGGCGCCCGGACCGTTGCCATCATGATCAATGCGGATCAGCCATTGGTGTATGGAGGGCCAGCCTTCTCAAGCACGGCATTGTAGTCTTCGAAAATCTTGACGACCTTGGCAGCGGTTTCCCCCTGCCCGGCAATCTCCTTCCAGAACACCTTGGCGGCATCTTCAACCTGCTTCCATTCGGCGGCAGGAATGCTGGTCAGTGCCATTTTCGTGCCGGTGGCACGCAGCTTGGCTTCGCCGCCCCAGTACCACTGGTTACGGTAGGTGTGGCTGGCTTCAATGGCCGTCATGACAAGTTTTTTGAGGTGATCTGGCAGATCAGCCCACTTCTTTTCATTGACGAAATAGGAACCGATCCAGGCACCGGAGATGTTGTTGGTGAGGAAGTGGTCGGTCACGTCAGCCCAGCCAACCGTGTAGTCCTCTGTGATGCCGGACCAGGCCATGCCATCCAGTTCACCGGTCTGAACTGCAACCTGCGCATCTTCATAAGGAATGGATACCGGCACCACACCGAACTGGGTCAGGAAGCGACCTGCGGTCGGGAAGGTATAGAGGCGCAGGCCCTGCAGGTCTGCCAGCGTGTTGATCGGCTTTTTGGTGTTGAAGTGACACGGATCCTGGCCTGCGGCAGAAAGCCAAACAACGCCGCCGACCTTTTTGTAGGCTTCGCGCCAGATATCAGCCAAACCGTATTGATAAAACAGCGCAGGCACATCAAGGATCTGCTTGGTGGCAAGCGGGAAGTATCCGCCAAACACTGCCACTTCCGCAGGCGATGCCATGGAGTCATCGTCGGAGTGAACCGCATCAATCGTTCCAGCCTGCAAGGCGCGGAAAAGCTCGCCAGTCGGTACAATCTGGTCGGCGAAATAAAGCTCGACCTGCAACTCACCATTCGATGCCTCATTGATGGCATCCACAATCGGTTTGGTTACATGTTCGCCAAGTGCGGAGCCAGCATAGGTCTGCATGCGCCATTTGATGGCACTTTGTGCTCTGACAATATTGGGGGCAGCAAGCGTTGCCGTTCCGGCAGCACCGATGCCCATCAATCCTGCTTTTGTTAAAAACTGTCTTCTGTTGGTCATTTTGGAATTCCCTCTGGTTGCAGTTTCTTTCGCCATGTTCCGGAACGGCCTTCTCCGGAAGCAAACACCTTCAATTATTTGTTTTATTTGGCCTTATTTATTCTTAGAATTTCCCCGCCTGTGTATTGCCATCACTTTGAATAGTAGTAGTTCGGAAGCCACGTCGCGATTTCCGGGAAGAATGCGATAATGAGGAGGCTTGCAGCCATGATGCCGACAAACGGCATTATGGACCGGTAGATATCCCGGATACCGATTTCCCGGGGCGCCATCGCCTTCATCAAGAACAGATTGTAGCCAAAAGGCGGCGTAATGTACGCGATCTGACAGGTAATGGTATAAAGGATGCCGTACCAGACCAGATCGAAGCCCAGCTTCCCGACCAGCGGAATATAAAGAGGAGCCACGATCACCAGCATTGCCGTGTCATCAAGGAACGCTCCCATGATGATAAACGACAACTGCATCAACAGTAGCACCTGCCATGGCGACAACCCGAGATCGCCAAGGAAGAAGTTCTCGATCGATTTGACCGCGCCAAGACCGTCAAACACCGCGCCGAAGCAAAGTGATGCCACCAATACCCACATGAACATACAAGAGATACCAAGCGTTCTCTCCAACGTATCCCACATGACCTTCTTGCTCAGACGCCCGCGATACCATGCTGCAAGTGCAGAACTGAATGCACCAACGGCAGAACTTTCTACAAGGCTGGTTGTGCCACTCAGGAACAGCCCCATCATCAGGGCAAAGATGCCAAGCGGAATGATGCCTGCCGTCAGAAGCTTCAGTTTTTCCGGCAGCGGAACATTGCGTTCTTCTTTGGGCAGCGGTGGACCCAGCTTGGGATTGATGCGGCAACGGACATAAACATAAACCGCCATCAGGAAGGCCATCAGGAGGCCGGGGAACACACCAGCCAGCCACAACTGCCCCACCGGCACGCGGGCAATCATGCCGTAAAGCACAAGCACCACGCTTGGTGGCACAAGAATGCCGAGCGTACTGCCACCTTGCACGATACCCGTCACCATGACCTTGTCATAACCACGCCGGATCAGTTCCGGCAGGGCAATGGTCGCACCAATCGCCATACCGGCAACCGACAGGCCGTTCATGGCGGAGATGATCACCATCAGACCGATCGTACCAAGCGCCAGACCTCCGCTGATCGGCCCCATCCAGACATGAAAAGCCTTGTAAAGATCTTCCGCAATACCCGATTGCGACAGCATGTAGCCCATGAAAATGAACATCGGCAGGGTCAGCATCGGGTACCACTTCACCAGCTTCATGGCAGCGGAAAAGCCCATTTCGGAGCCGCCCTCACCCCACAACAGGGCAGCAGCAATAACGCCGACGAAACCGATCACGGCAAAAACACGCTGCCCGGTCAGCAGCAGAACCATCATGCTCGAGAACATGGTGATCGCAATGAATTCATAGCTCATACGATCGGTCTCCCGCGTGCCACGGCAATATCCTTGAACAGTGCCGAGAACGCCTGCAACAACATCATCAGCACGCCAAAGGTCATGATGATCTTGATCGGCGCCATGTAAGGGGCCCAGGCCGAGTAGCTTTTTTCACCGTAATTGATCGCATAGGCAGAGCTCGAAATGCCGCCAAACAACAGGAAACCGAGGAAGCCAATAAGGGCGATGGCCGTAACGATATCTGTGATCGCCCGCCGTCTGGGGGACCAGCGTCCATAAAACAGATCCATGCGCACATGATCATCCATCTGCATCGCCCAGGCGCCGCCCAGCATATAATAGGCCGCCATCACGAACTGTGCACTTTCAAGCGTCCAGTTTGCAGGCAGCAGAAATGCCTTGGAAAGAGAGGAATAGGTCAGGATGGCCAGCATCACGAAGATCAGGAACATCGCTATGATCCCGACCTTGCGATTGAAGGCATCAACAAAACGAACATATGAACAGATGAAATCAGGCATGATACGCCCCCCAGTACCTTTCGGCACAAGGCGCGATAAAATCATGCATGCCGCAAACCACCGACGGCTTGGTCATGAAAATTCCTC
>NZ_DAMDBP010000003.1:171057-192039 GCF_032092815.1 Agrobacterium sp.
CAGTTTTATCACCCGATGGGCCTTGCCGCCGTTCCCGTTTATTTTTTAGTGGCCGGCAAGGCTCATTCTCAAAATGTCATTGAGGTGGGATGCCACCTTCTCCTGTTCCTCTTCACTCCTGATAAGATCATTGCGGATCTCGATCATCACATTCAGCAAACCTTCCGGCAGCGCATGCAGCCGCAATGTGTGCGTCACGCCATCCTGCGGTCCGTAAGGTTCGTTTCGTTCCACCCGATACGGACTGGTCTTGCTGGCCGAAAGCATGCCATCCGCCAGACGGCTATCGACATCATGCAACACCCCAATTTCCACTGCGCGAGGCTTCCCGTTATAAACGGGCGTGAAGCTGTGAACAGTCACGATCACCGGACTGCGCCCCTGCGCCTGACGGGCGGCAATAATGTCATCAACCCGCTCGTGAAACGGCATGTAGAGCGCCGACGTACGGGCAAAACGCTCGGCATCTGAAATCTGCCGATTTCCGGGTATTTCGTAGATCTCGCTGGTCGCAGGCATGGCAGCCGTTGCTTCCGGCGGACGGTTGCAGTCATAGATCAACCGAGAATAACGTTGATAAACCAACGTCGCATCCAGCTTGCCCATCAGAAGTTTCGCGACAGCCAGTGCGCCTGGATCCCAGGCAATATGACTTGAAAGCGCGGCAGCAGACAAGCCAAGCGTTCCGAAATAATCCGGTATCGTCTGTGAGGCATGTTCACAAATCAGCAGCACATCGCCCACGGCATCCGCATTTTCCACGGCAACGGCGTCACCTTCATTGTCTGTGAAAAACCGCGAACGCAATGTCATGCATGAACCCCCGCCTGATCTCGCCGCATCCCCATGCAGCAAGAAAAGAATTCTTCACCATTCCATTTCTGTCAAATGAATTCTGAAAAAATCTTTTCAATTTTTCGATTGACTCCTGCGAGGTGAGCATTGTTAATCAATGGCACCAGACCGGCGCGAAGACCGGAAGGGGGAAAATTTGCAAAGTGCAGCGACTACCGTCTCGGATGTCATCCATAGCCATTATGAAGGCCTGACGAGAGCTGAAAAACAGCTCGCGGAAAGCCTGCTTGCCAACTACCCAGTGTCGGGTCTCGGCAGCATCACCACCATTGCCGATAACGCTGGCGTTTCAACGCCAACCGTTGTGCGCATGGTGCAGAAACTTGGCTTCAGGGGATATCCGGAATTTCAGGCAAGGTTGCATCAGGAGCTGGAAGCGACGATTTCCGGCCCGATCGCCAAACATGACCGCTGGGCATCCAATGCCCCCGGCCTGCACATTCTCAACCGTTTTGCCGATGCCATTACCAGTAACCTGCGCGACACGCTGAGTGACCTCGACACTGCCTCATTCGACAATGCGGCAGCACTGCTCGCCGACCGCAAGCGCAGCCTCTATTTTGTCGGCGGCCGCATTACAGGATCGATCGCTGAATATTTCTTCACCCATATGCAGGTCATCCGTCCGAAAACGACACTGATGTCGTCCAACTCCAGCTCATGGCCGCAATATATGCTGAACATGAGTGCAGGCGACGTGCTGGTAATCTTCGACATCAGGCGTTACGAACACGACATGGCGACCCTTGCCGAGGTTGCCCATGCCAATGGTGTCAGCATTCTGCTGTTTACCGACCAGTGGACCTCGCCTGTCGCAAAACATGCATTGCATACGTTTAGGGTGCGCATCGAAGCACCGTCCGCGTGGGACTCGTCCGTTGTTACCCTGTTTGTTGTTGAAGCCCTGATCGAAGCCGTTCAGAGCCGCTCATGGGATGAAACGAAGGAACGCATGAACGCACTGGAAGGGCTTTTCGAGCAAACACGTCTGTTCCGCAGACCCGACAGAACATGAACATCAGCCAGAATGCATATTCCTTGACGAATATAGCATCTGCTGCTTGGATAACCCTCACAACGCCTCCGGCGCGTGATTGGGAGAACATAAGCCGGAGTAGACGCTTAGACATTTTTCACTGAACAAAAGAATATTTTTCCGCTTCATGGGTTGCAACAAAAAGCAAAGATGGCGGAAAAAAGGCGAAAAGCGGCGGAATCCGGATAAGGGCAACGCATTCTGATCGTCACATTAAGTTCACGTAACGGAAGTATCAGCGTCCGCCGACGTCTGAGAACCACGAAGAGGAGAAAAAAGTGATCTCTACCAGCCGCCGCCTGTTAGCACTGTCTACAGCCATTGTGATCGCCTCCACGGCCGTCGCATCTGCCGAGCCAAGTGCAGAACTCATCGAAGCTGCCAAGAAGGAAGGCATGCTGACCACGATCGCTCTGCCGCACGACTGGTGTGGTTACGGCGATGTTATCGCCGCTTTCAAGGCCAAGTATCCTGAGATCACCGTCAACGAACTGAACCCGGATGCTGGTTCCGCTGACGAAATCGAGGCCATCAAGGCAAACAAGGACAACAAGGGCCCGCAGGCTCCTGACGTGATCGACGTTGGGCTTGCCTTCGGCCCTCAGGCCAAGGCCGAAGGCCTTCTGCAGCCTTACAAGGTATCCACCTGGGACGAAATTCCTGAAAACGTCAAGGATGCCGAAGGTTACTGGTACGGTGACTACTACGGCGTTATGTCATTCTTTGTGAACAAGGATCTCGTTACAAATGCTCCTAAAGACTGGGCTGACCTTTTGAAGCCGGAATATGCCGGTCAGGTTGCTTTAGCTGGTCCTCCGCTAACATCAAACCAAGCAATTCTTGGCGTTTTAGCTGCCGGACTTTCAACAGATGCGAAGTCAGGCAAGGACGCAGGCGAAGCTGGTTTGAAGTATTTTGCTGAACTCAATAAGTCGGGCAACTTCGTACCAACTGTAGGTAAGGCTGGCACGCTTGCGCAAGGCTCGACACCAATCGTAATTGCTTGGGATTACAATGCGCTGTCCTGGGCAAAGACACTGAACGGCAACCCTCCGACAGAAGTTGTCGTTCCTGAGAAGGGCGTATTGGCAGGCGTTTACGTTCAGGGCATTTCCGCCTACGCACCGCACCCGAATGCTGCCAAGCTGTGGATGGAGCACCTGTATTCCGACGATGGTCAGCTTGGCTGGTTGAAAGGTTTCTGCCACCCGATCCGCTTCAATGCGATGGCAAAGGCAAACAAGATCCCGCAGGATCTGCTTGACGCCCTGCCACCAGCAGCAGCTTACGAAAAGGCATACTTCCCGACCCTTCAGGAAGTTGACGACAACAAGGCTGCCGTCACCGCCGGCTGGGACAGCGTTGTTGGCGCTAACGTGCAGTAAGCACTGATACGTGACCGCCCCGGCCGTTGCACGCTGGGGCGGTTTTTTTTATAAATAGAAACAAGACCGCATGAATTGCGGCGTGTGGGGCAAACGGCATGTCATCAGCCAACACTGGCGCGACCCGGCAGACAAGCAAGCGACCTCGCCTTCCGCTTGATTGGCTGGGCGTTGTTCCGTTTCTTATATTTGTTGTTCTTTTCCTGTTTTTGCCGACAATGAAAATTGTCATCGGCGCATTTCAAAATCCGGATGGCAGCTTCACGCTGGATAACATCGCCGGACTTTTCACGCCCTCCATCATGGCCGCCTACTGGATTTCGATTAAAATCAGTATTGCCTCGGCCCTGCTCGGGTGTCTGATCGGTTTTAGTGTGGCCGCAGCCGTTGTGCTGGGAGGCCTACCTAAATGGATTCGCGGTCCACTGATCACATTTTCCGGCGTGGCTTCCCAGTTCGCGGGAGTGCCACTGGCATTTGCGTTCTTAGCAACTCTTGGACCTGTCGGTATTGTCACAGTTTTTTTGAAGTCGCAGCTAGGAATTGACCTGCGCCTTATGGGATTCAATCTGATTTCTTTTTGGGGCCTGACAATAACATATCTCTTCTTCCAGATTCCACTGATGATCCTCATTATCACGCCTGCGCTTGATGGTCTAAAGCGGGAATGGCGAGAGGCAGCATCAATTCTTGGTGCAACCGATAGCCAGTACTGGCGTTATATAGCGTTACCAATCTTGACGCCGTCCATCCTTGGAACCTTTTCGCTACTATTTGCGAATGCATTTGGCGCCGTGGCCACTGCTATTGCACTCACTGGCTCGTCTCTAAATATCGCACCTATTCTTCTATTTGCCCAGATCCGCGGTGACGTTCTTGGCAACCCGCATCTCGGTTACGCCCTTGCCTTCGGCATGATCGTGCTGACCGGCATTGCCAATGCGCTTTATATCTGGCTGCGTGCCCGCAGTGAAAGGTGGCTGAAATGAAGCGTATTTTCGCCTGGGGTGCACTGGTCTTCGGCATCCTCTATTTCGCCCTGCCGTTGATCGGCATGACCAATTTCTCGATGAAAATGCGACGCGGCGAATATTCCTTCGACGCTTACGCCAAGGTGCTTGGCGATCCGCGTTTTCAGGAAACCTTCAGCTATTCGGTGATGATGGCACTGTTCACCATCCTGTTCGGTGTGTTGCTGGTGGTTCCGACTGCCTATTGGGTGCGTCTCAAACTTCCGGCCCTTCGCCCTTACGTGGAATTCGTCACGCTGTTGCCGCTGGTCATTCCCGCCATCGTTATCGTGTTCGGTTACATCAGGCTCTACAACACCTCGAGCTGGCTGCCGCTGACAGGTTCCGCCTTTGGAACCAACCTGTTGCTGATGTTCGGTTATGCAACGCTTGCATTGCCCTACATGTACCGCGCAGTCGATACCGGACTTCGCACCATTGATATCGGCACGTTGACCGAAGCCGCCCAGAGTCTTGGCGCCGGCTGGTTTACCATCCTGTCACGCATCATCCTGCCAAATGTACTGGTTGCCGTGCTGTCAGGTGCGTTCCTGACCTTTGCCATCGTGATTGGTGAATTCACCATGGCAGCTCTTTTGAACCGCCCCGCCTTCGGACCTTACATGCAGTTGCTCGGCGCCAACCGCGCTTATGAGCCTGCAGCCCTTGCCGTTATTTCCTTCGGCATCACATGGGGTTGCCTTGGTCTGATCCAACTCGTCTCACGCTACCAGAAGGGCGCGCCTCCAAAGGCCTGAGGAAAAATTTATGAGCTTTTTGACACTTCAGAACATTAAAAAGTCCTTTGGCCCGGTGCAGGTCGTCCATGATTTCAACATGGCGATTGAAAAAGGTGAGTTCATTTCTTTCCTCGGCCCATCGGGATGCGGAAAGACCACGATTCTGCGCATGATCGCCGGTTTCGAAACACCAAGTGACGGCGACATTGTCATCAATGGTCGCAACCAGACGACGCTGAAACCCAACCAGCGCAATATCGGCATGGTGTTTCAGGCCTATGCGCTGTTTCCGAACATGAATGTGTATGAAAACGTCGCATTCGGTTTGAAGGTGGCCGGCAAGCCAAAGAACGAGATCGACACACGCGTCAAGGAAATGCTGGCGCTCATTCACCTCGATCACCTGGCAGACCGTTATCCCTACCAGATGTCCGGTGGCCAGCAGCAGCGCGTTGCTCTCGCCCGTGCATTGGCCCCCAAACCCGAAGTGCTGTTGCTCGACGAGCCACTGTCAGCGCTTGACGCCAAGATCCGCGTATCGCTGCGCGAAGAAATCCGTCAGATCCAGCGTCAGCTTGGCATCACCACCATTTTCGTGACCCATGACCAGGAAGAGGCTTTGTCCATTTCCGACCGCATCGTGGTGATGAATGCCGGTCGCGCCGATCAGATCGGCACACCGTTTGAGGTTTATAACACGCCGGAAACCCGCTTCGTTGCGTCCTTTGTCGGCACGCTCAACATTCTTGAGGCAACGGTGGTTGACCCTGCCAGCGCCACGGTCAAGATTGGCGAAACGACACTGACGCTGGCCGAACCAGTTGCTACCTACAAACGGGGTGACACGATTTCGCTCGCCCTTCGTCCGGAAGCCGGAACCCTGTCAGCCCAGGAAAACAAGGATTCATCCATTTCGGGCAAGGTGCTCAGCAGCAACTTCCTCGGCTCGGTCATCCGTACCCGTCTCGATGTCGCAGGACACAAGATCTCCTTCGACATGTTCAACAACCCCGGCATGCAGCCACCGGAACATGATTCCGTCGTGACGCTGCATTTCAACGCACGCGACCTTCTCGTTATCCGCGAGAAGTAAATACAATCGATTTAATTGTGCATTGTAGCGCTTTTGCCTCTGATGAGGCAAAAGCGACCAGAAACCGCTTGTAATCGGGGCAACGATACCGCATTCAACCGCTCGAACACTGAGTTTCAGGCCTTTCGGCGCAGTCAGAACAAGCCGGACAGTCTACTTAATGTTGTATGCGCAGTTCCTTGCCGTGACAGATTTGTAGCCGCAGCGGATTGCGTGGGGTCATCTACGAAGAAGAACGGCATCATCATGTCTCCCACCACGACACCGGCGGCTGTCCGCCCGCTTAATACGCAGGATTACCGTACCCTTGGCCTCTCCGCCCTTGGCGGTGCGCTCGAGTTTTACGACTTCATCATTTTCGTATTCTTTGCAACCGTTATCGGTCATCTGTTCTTTCCGGCTGACATGCCGGATTCACTGGTGCTGATTCAGACCTTCGGCATCTTTGCTGCCGGTTATCTGATCCGTCCGATCGGTGGCATCGTGCTTGCGCATTTCGGTGACCGGTACGGCCGCAAACGCGTTTTCGCTTTCTCCATTCTGCTGATGGCGTTGTCGACGCTTGGCATGGCATTGATGCCGACCTACGCAACCATCGGCGCAGCAGCTCCGATCATGCTGGTTGTCCTGCGCATGTTGCAGGGTGCTGCCATCGGCGGTGAAGTACCCGGCGCCTGGACATTTGTGTCGGAACACGTGCCCTTCCGCCGTGTTGGCCTTGCCTGCGGTTTCCTGACCTCCGGCCTGTCCTTCGGCATCATGCTCGGTTCGTTGATTGCAACGGCGATCAACAGCATTTTCACGCCTGAAGAAGTTGCAGGCTACGCATGGCGTATCCCCTTCTTCATCGGTGGCATATTTGGCCTCGTTGCCGTGTACCTGCGCCGCTGGCTCGAAGAGACACCGATCTTCAACGAGATGAAGAAGTCTAAGTCGCTGTCGCGTGATCTGCCGCTCGGCACCGTGTTGAAAAACCACAAGCGCGGCGTGATCATTTCTGCCCTGCTGACATGGGTTCTTTCCGCAGCCATCGTCGTCACCACACTGATGACAGCAACCTTCCTGCAGAAGCTCTATGGTTACACTGCACTGCAATCCCTGGCGGCCACCAGCTTTGGAACGCTGTTCCTGATCATCGGCGTGATCCTTGCCGGTGTTCTGGTTGACAAGATCGGCAGCGGCCGTTTCTTCATGGGCGCAAGCGTGTTCTTTGGTGTGGCCACCTTCACCTTCTACAGCTTTGCCGGCACCTCGGTTACAGCCCTGTTCGGTCTTTACGCCGTGATGGGTCTTTCGGTCGGCATCGTCGGTGCAGTGCCTTACGTGATGGTTCGTGCTTTCCCGGCATCGGTGCGTTTCTCCGGCATGTCCTTTGCCTATAATGTCTCCTACGCCATCTTTGGCGGGTTGACACCGGTCGGCGTCACCACGGCGCTGGCTTACACGCCCATGGCCCATGCCTGGTATCTGGTATTCATCGCCGTTCTGGCCTTTGCAATCGGCGTTTACCTGCATGTGCGTGGCGACGAAGTTGAAAGCCATGTCGGCATCGAAGAACTGGACACACTGCGCGCCTGATCATACAGGCGTCAGATATCAACACAGCAAAAAGGCGCGGAATTCCGCGCCTTTTTCTTTTGCTTCAAACCGTTATCGGCAAAGCCGGAATCAGTTCATCAACGACCTGATTCAATCTCTCAGGCCACGCCGTCCACGTCATCGGCACCAGCGCTGGGCACATAGTTTAGTACCGGGCCCAGCCAGCGTTCAACCTCCACAACCGGCATGCCCTTGCGTGTGGCATAGTCCTGAACCTGATCGCGCTCTACCTTGGCAACACCGAAATAATAGCTTTCGGGGTGGCCGATATAGATGCCCGATACAGACGAGCCCGGCCACATCGCATAGCTTTCCGTCAGTTCAACGCCCGTGGCATTGGTGGCATCCAGCAGGCTGAACAGCGTCTTCTTTTCGGTGTGGTCAGGCTGCGCCGGATAACCGGGAGCCGGACGAATACCGGCATAGGCTTCGCCAACCAGTTCCTCATTGCTGAAGCTTTCATCCGTGGCGTAACCCCAGAACTCCTTGCGCACCCTCTCATGCATGCACTCGGCAAAGGCTTCGGCAAAACGGTCAGCAAGCGCCTTCACGAGGATCGACGAATAATCGTCATTGGCACGCTCAAAACGTTCGGCAATCGCAACTTCCTCGATACCCGCCGTCACAACGAAACCGCCGACATAGTCTTCAACACCGCTGTCCTTTGGTGCCACGAAGTCCGACAGGGCAACGTTCGGACGACCATCCCGCTTGGAAAGCTGCTGGCGAAGCGTGAAGAAGGTTGCCAGTTCCTCGGCGCGGCTTTCATCGGTAAACAGGCGGATATCGTCGCCCACCGTGTTGGCCGGCCAGAAGCCGATGACAGCACGCGGACGGAACCACTTCTCGTCGATGATCTTTTTCAGCATGGCCTGTGCATCAGCATAAAGCTGGCGTGCGGCTTCACCCTGCTTTTCATCCTCAAGAATTGCCGGGAAGCGACCCTTCAATTCCCAAGTCTGGAAGAACGGCGTCCAGTCGATGTAACGCGACAGTTCCTCGAGGTCATAGCTCTCAAACACCTTGGTGCCGTAGAACTGTGGCTTCACAGGCTTGTAGCTGTTCCAATCCACCTTCTGGGCATTATCGCGAGCACGTGACAGCGGCAGGCGCTGCTTTTCACGCTCGTTACGGGCATGCGCTTCAGCAACCTTGGCATATTCACCGCGAATGCCATCAATATAGGCCGGCTTCTGCTCAGCCGACAAAAGGGAAGACACCACACCCACCGCACGCGATGCATCGGTGACGTAGATCGCCTGGCCCTTTTCGTAGCGCGGATGGATCTTCACAGCCGTATGCACACGGCTGGTGGTTGCACCACCGATCAGCAGCGGGATGTCAAAACCCTGACGCTCCATTTCAGCAGCCACATGCACCATCTCATCCAGCGACGGCGTGATCAGACCCGACAGGCCGATCACATCGACTTTCTCGGCAATCGCCGTTTCCAGAATTTTCGAGGTCGGCACCATTACGCCAAGATCGATGATCTCGTAATTGTTGCAGGCCAGCACGACGCCAACAATGTTCTTGCCGATATCGTGTACGTCGCCCTTCACGGTCGCCATCAGCACCTTGCCGGCAGCACTGCGCTCAGAGCCACCATTCAGGCGTTTTTCCTCTTCCATGTAAGGCAAGAGCACGGCCACGGCCTGTTTCATGACGCGGGCAGATTTCACCACCTGTGGCAGGAACATCTTGCCAGCGCCGAACAGGTCACCCACCACGTTCATGCCGGCCATCAGTGGGCCTTCAATAACGTGCAGCGGACGCTCGGCCTTCTGGCGTGCTTCCTCTGTGTCGGCATCGATATACTCGGTAATGCCGTTGACCAGCGCATGCTCGAGACGCTTTTCAACCGGCAGTTCGCGCCAGGACAGGTCCTGCGCCTTGGCTTCCTTGGCACCGGCGCCACGGAACCGCTCGGCAATTTCCAGCAGGCGTTCGGTGGCATCATCGCGACGGTTCAGTACCACGTCTTCGCAGGCGTCACGCAGCTCAGGATCGATATTGTCATAAACCGCCAACTGGCCGGCATTGACGATACCCATGTCCATGCCAACCTGAATGGCATGGTACAGGAACACGGCATGCATGGCTTCACGCACCGGTTCATTGCCACGGAACGAGAAGGACAGGTTGGAAACACCACCGGAGATATGCGTCAGCGGCATGGTCTTGCGGATGGTTTCAGTCGCCTGGATGAAATCGACGCCGTAATTATTGTGCTCTTCGATACCGGTTGCCACCGCAAACACGTTCGGGTCGAAGATAATGTCTTCGGGCAGTAGACCTGCCTTTTCAGTCAGCAGTTTGTAAGCGCGGCTGCAAATCTCGACCTTGCGCTCATAGGTATCAGCCTGCCCGACTTCGTCAAAAGCCATGACAACAACGGCAGCACCATAGTTGCGCACAAGACGTGCCTGCTCAAGAAACTTCTCTTCGCCTTCTTTCAGCGAAATGGAGTTTACGATCGACTTGCCCTGAACGCATTTCAGGCCAGCTTCAATAATTTCGAATTTCGACGAATCGATCATGACGGGAACGCGGGCGATATCCGGTTCGGCAGCAATCAGGTTCAGGAACTCGACCATGGCCTTCTGGCTGTCAATCAGGCCTTCGTCCATGTTGATGTCGATGACCTGCGCACCGTTTTCCACCTGATCACGGGCAACGGCAAGCGCCGCCGTATAATCACCTGATGTGATCAGCTTGCGGAAACGGGCAGAGCCGGTCACGTTGGTGCGTTCACCGACATTGACGAAAGGAATGTCCTTGGTCAGCACGAAAGGCTCGAGGCCAGACAGCGACATGAAGGACTTGTGCTCAGGCACCTGACGCGGCTTGTAACCCTTCACGGCTTCTGCAATCGCGCGAATATGGTCCGGCGTCGAACCACAGCAACCGCCAACAATGTTGACCAGACCGTCGCGTGCAAAACCTTCGACTTGCTTTGCCATCATCTCAGGCGTTTCGTCATACTGGCCAAATTCGTTCGGCAGGCCGGCATTCGGATAGGCGCAGATGAAGGTGTCCGCAACGTCAGACAGTTCCTGCAAATGCGGACGCATCGCGTTAGCACCCAGCGCGCAGTTCAGGCCGATGGTGAATGGATTTGCGTGACGCACCGAGTTCCAGAACGCCGATGGCGTTTGACCCGACAGCGTGCGGCCGGACAGGACCGTGATCGTACCTGATATCATCACCGGCAGATAAATGCCCTTGGCAGCAAAACGCTCCTGGCAGGCGAAGATTGCCGCCTTGGCATTCAGCGTATCGAAGATCGTTTCGATCAGGATGAGGTCGGAACCACCATCAATCAGACCATCGATCTGCTCGCCATAGGCTAGACGCAGATCGTCGAAGGTCACGGCACGGTAACCGGGGTTGTTCACATCAGGTGAAATGGAGGCGGTACGGTTGGTCGGGCCGATGGCGCCGGCCACAAAACGGCGCTTGCCGTCTTCACGTTCGGCGCGCTGCGCCGCACGGCGCACAACGGCCGCACCTTCGCGGTTCAAATCGTAAACGGCACCTTCCATCTCGTAATCCGCCTGCGCAATGCTGGTGGATGAGAAGGTGTTGGTTTCCAGAATATCGGCACCGGCGATCGCGTAGCGATAATGGATGTCTTCAATCGCATTCGGCTGGGTCAGAATGAGCAGGTCGTTATTGCCCTTCTGATGGCAGGCACAACCGATGAAGCGGTTGCCACGGAAGTCATCTTCCTCAAATCCCAGTCCTTGGATCTGCGTGCCCATGGCACCATCAAGGATGAGGATACGCTCGCGCGCCGCCTGCTGCAGAGCTTTCAGAATTTCAGCGCCATCACGGCTGCCACCTTCCGGGCCGAACACTTCGTCAAACACGGGCACTCTCCTCATTCCAACTTGCGGTATCGCAAGCATCAAGTCACATAAAGATATGTTTATGTCAATATATCTTCAAGGTACAGCAATGGTTTCGCGTCTTTAAGCACAATAAGAGAATCGTCTTATACGTGACTTCAAACACATCACCAGATATAGCTTTCCCCAACATGGAGGAAGACAATGCCCAAGGCTGAAACACTCTCTGCAAACTGGAGCGCCCTGCCCCTACACAGGCAATGGCTGATGAAACAGGCAGAGGGTCTGTATGATTTCTTTCAATACCGCGCTGTAAATCCAAAAGGTGGTTTTTTCGACCTCGACCCCAGCGGCGCCCCTTTGCAGCCGAACAATCCGGTTCGTGGTATTCATGCCTCCGCCCGCATGGTGCATTCTTTCGCTATTGGCCATTTGCTCGGTCGCCCCGGATGTGGCGACATTATCGACCATGGCATGACCTATCTGTGGGGAAACCACCGCGACACGCAGCATGGCGGCTATTTCTGGCAGGTGGATGACAACGGCCCAGTCGATTCCAGCAAGCAGGGTTATGGCCACGCCTTTGTGTTGTTGGCTGCCTCCTCCGCAAAAATGGTTGGCCATCCGCTGGCAGACGCCATGCTGGCCGATGTGACAGAGGTTTTGCAGTCCCGTTTCTGGGAAGAAAACCACGGCGCCATCAATGAGGAATTCAATCGCGACTGGTCGCCCATCGAGGCCTATCGCGGCCAGAACTCCAACATGCACCTGACCGAAGCCCTGATGGCCGCTTACGAGGTGACCGGTGAGCGCAGCTATCTCGACAAGGCAGAGCGCATTGCCAACCTGATCATCAACCGTTGCGCCCGCGCGCTCGATTTCCGCGTGCCTGAACATTTTGATGAGAACTGGACCCTGAACAAGGATTATCGCGGCAACGAGATGTTCCGCCCTTCTGGTTCCACGCCCGGCCACTGGCTGGAATGGGCACGCCTGATCCTGCAATTGTGGGTGTTGGGTGAACGCAAACATGACTGGATGCCACTTGCTGCGCAGTCGCTGTTTGTGCAGTCCATGGCGCTTGGCTGGGACAGGCAGCAAGGCGGCTTTTTCTACACGTTGGACTGGGACAATGTTCCGGCAAAGAAAGAAAAGCTCTGGTGGCCAATGTGTGAGGCAGCCGGTGCTGCCCACTTCCTCAATGAGAATCTGCCGGCTGACGCCTTTTATGAGGACAGCTATCGCAAGATCTGGAGCACCATTGCCAACCGCTTCATCGATCACAAAAACGGTGGCTGGCATGAGGAACTGACAGAAAATCTCGTTCCGGCAAACACGCTATTCCCGGGCAAGGGTGATATCTATCACGCGCTGCAGGCCTGCCTCATTCCACTGTTCCCAGCCGTTGGCAGCCTGACCAAGGTCATAGCAGAAAAAGACGGCCGGTTCTGACCGTCACATCATACTCTTCCGTGCCGCGTCCCGCGCGGCACGGCTTGCCAAAATCCGGCTTAAAACCCGATGCTTTCTTCAAACTCATCCCAGGATTCGTACATCGCATACCGACCAATGCCAGGAATCGGCACATGGCCGTAATAGGGTGACAGCTGGAATTCGGAAAACATTTCGCTTTTTCCAGCCACCGCGCCAACATACATGGCAGACACCAGCCCAGTGCGGTTGGCACCATGCTCACAATGGATGAGAATGGGCTTTTCAGCGTTTTTCATGATCTGAACAAGAAGCTCAGCATCATCCTGTGTCAGCTTTTCCTTGGAACTGAGCGGAAAATCGACCAGACGAATACCGTTTGCCTTGGCCGCTTCGCTTTCTGCCTCGTACCAGGCTTCGCGTTTTTCATCCCGCAGATTGATGATGGTCTTGATGCCGTAGGTTTCGGCGTAAGACGCGATATCCTTGCCGCTTGGCTGTGCCGAGCGATAAAGCTCGCCCGGCAAAACTTCATGGAAATTTCCGATCAGTTGATTGATGCCCATATGGGCACCGGTCAAAACGGGCAATGCAACTAGGCAGACAGCCGCAATCTTCGCAATTTTCAAAATTCGCACAAACATACACTCATATACGCACGCAACAATGGCGCTTACTTGTCAGCGCAGGAGCGATAAAACAAGTAAACCATGGTTGCATTCGAAGGCGTAGAGGCGTCACGATTGCGTGAGGTTTTCGCCCTGACTCCACTCGGGAAGCGGGAAAACCCGGTCGTAGAGCCAATTGAAAACAAAGGCATACCCCATATAGAACAGGGCAAAGGCTGCATCCATGATAAAGGCCGCCCAGATGGTGATGCCAAGATAGATGGCAATGAACGGCAACAGCACGACAAGCAGGCCGACCTCAAATAGCACCGTGTGCAACGCGCGGATCGGGATCGTCTTTTCCGTCGTGCCGCGCCAGCGCGTCATCGCAATATCGAAGCTCAGGTTGTAAACGTAATTCCAAAGCGTGGCGAGCGTCGCACCAACCACGGCAATCACACCAATGTCTTCTATCGGTTTGTTGAACGCCAGCGCGCCAAGCGGCGTGACCAGCAAAAGACCAATGACTTCAAAGCTGATGGCGTGACGGATTCTATCGCGAACAGAACGCATATTATTCCCCTGTGGGTCATACCGGGTCGTCCCGATCACTGTTCCCGTTATGGGGGAGGCCGTCCTCTCTTGTGCCCCTAGATAGGACATGCCGTGTCAATTGCAACAGTTTTCCTTTCCCCGATCACCGGAGAAAATCGTGAAAAAAACGGAAAAAGGGCAGCGGAAATCCACTGCCCTCTTCTTCAAGTGATTACTGCTCCAGCGCAAATGTCAGGTTTACAGTCACGGTATAGTTGTTTTCACCAGCCGCGATCGGCACGCCTGCGTCCATTTCCTTCATCATCGCCGCGCGCATCATTGGCTGCGGCATTGGGCGTGGCATGTTTTCGTTGATTTCAATTACCCGACCGAGCTTCACACCCGTCGCCTCAGCAAGGGTCTTTGCCTTTTCCAGCGCATTGGCAACCGCTGCCTTGCGCGCTTCGGTCACCGTCGCATCCGGCTTGTCATTGGTGAAGCTTATATCGCCACCCTGATTGATGCCGAGCTTGACGGAGGTATCAATGATGCCACCGAGCTTGCTGAGATCGCGAACCCGAACGGTCAAACCGTTGCTGACCTGATAACCCGTGATTTCAGGGGCTACATAAACGCCGTCCTTCGGCTCAACCTGCTTGTAGAGCGGCTGAATGGAGAAGTTGCTGGTCTGTAGATCCTTGTCATCGATCTTGTCGTCCTTCAACGCTGCCAGCACTTCGGACAGGGCCTTGCTGTTGGCTTCAAGCGCAGCAGCAGCGGTTTCCGCCTGCTTCACGACACTGAAGGAAAGAATCGCCATGTCAGGCACGATTGCGGCCTGTCCCTCACCGGAAACATTGATCGTTGCCTCGCGCGGCGTTGATGCCTGTGCGAACGCAACACTTGCTCCCATAGGCAGTGTCGCAAATGTCGTGAATGCCGCCAGAACCAAAGCAGTGCGGGCATTTTTAGCAATCATGGAATGTCTCCTCGTTATTGGATGCACCAAATCGTTGTAAGTTTGATCGCATCTCTATCCTGTGGCAATAGATTGTGAAGCCTTTACGGCAATGGCTTGTAGGTTCTGACAAATTGGGTTAGAGCCATTTTCACGCCATTATGAACCATTGCATATGGCGCGGTTCAGCACATGCTGTTCAACGGGCCTGTAGCTCAATGGTTAGAGCCGGCGGCTCATAACCGCTTGGTTGGGGGTTCGAGTCCCTCCGGGCCCACCATCACCCCTTTAAAAGCAACGAGCCAACTGCACACGAGCAGTGCATTTCCGCATTCAAAAAACGCCCCGTGCCTGCCCTTGTAGGGCAAAGCAAGAGGCGTTCCGTTCAGGCCGTCAAGGGCGGGTAGGACTTGGACGGCTGAAACTTCGAAAGTTTAGCGGCGGATGACCGGGCAACCACGTACATTGGCAAAAACAACGCGGTCGCGACCGTGACGATCAAAACCGGCAACAACGACACGGCGCGGAGACACGTCAACAACGCGGGCGCGGCGCAGGCCCATCCGGCTTGCCTTTTCCTCTGCAAACCATGGCGAGCAATTGTCACGTCGACGATCACGCTCACGGTGCCAACCGGGGCCACCATGGCCATGGCCACCGGCATTGTAAATGCCAAAGCGAATTTCAGGACCACCGGCAGAAGCTGTGGAAGCCGTTGCCGAGAAACCACCAAGCGCTATGAGTGCTGCCAGACCGGCTTTTGCAAAACTATTGAACATTGTGTTTTCTCCAATTCTCAAGGGTTGGACCAATAAAGATCCCGCATTTCCCAAGCGGTTGAAGAGAACATAGAAAAATCAGGCTGAACGGATTCAGAACCGTCCGTTCAGCTATAGTTCATTATGATTAACTTGGCCGAGAATGGAACATAACCTTCTGTTTTGTATGCAAAAATAGAAAATCATGAAGACAGATGAAATACAATTTCACGTCTGTGAGACTGGTCGCGGTGTTCGAAAAGATAGATGCCTTGCCACGTTCCAAGCACCATGCGACCCGCTGAAACAGGGATGCCAATCGACACCTGCGTCAGCGCTGATTTGATATGCGCCGGCATATCATCCGGGCCTTCCATGGTGTGAATGACCCAGCGCATGGAGGGATCGTTTGACGGCGGTACAAGGCGGGAAAAAAACACGTGCAAGTCTCGTTGCACATCCGGGTCGGCATTTTCCTGAACAAGCAATGAGCAGGATGTGTGACGAACAAACACCGTCAACAACCCCTCATCCACGCCACTGTCACGCACAAAGGATGCTGCCTCGCGCGTGAACTCATAAAGTCCCTGCGCGTGTGTGGCGATTGTAATTTTTTTCTGCGGCATGCGTTTTTTCCTGATTTTCAAGGGAACTTAACCGTCTCGAAAATGTTGATAGCCATCAGGGCAATTTCCATAACGGGACGAAAGCGTGATTACTGCAACATTGGCTGATTTCTTTGCCCTACTATTTCCCAGTCTTGACCGCAGACAGCTATGCATGTCGCTTGAAACAGGTGCCGCACTCAACCGTTCCCCACTGATAATTCATCAAAAATCATCAATTGCGTCTGTATATCCTCGACATAGCAACGCCGTTGTTTCGGTTCCGGTTCGTTTTGAAAGTATGGCATATGAATATCCCTGACAAACAGGTCAACCTGACAAACTGCGACAAGGAACCCATCCATATCCCCGGATACATCCAGCCACATGGCTGTTTGATTGCCTGTGACAAGGCCATGCACACGGTGATCAGGCACTCTGAAAACTGTGCCGAAATGCTGCAGGAAGACGAGCACCTGCATGGCAGGCAGATCGAATCCATTCTTGGCGAGCAGGCAGTTCACGATTTGCGCAATGCGCTGACCATCATGAACCGCAGCGAACGGCCAGCCGTTTTGCCCGGCGTCAGGATCAAGGACGACTTGGTCTTCGACATTGCAGTGCATCGCCACAAGTCAACCACCATCATTGAGCTTGAACCATCCAGCCGGGAAGTTTATCCCCTACATATTGCGCAGCGGATGATTGAGCGGATCAAATCCCTCAACAGCATCGACGTATTTGTCGAACGCACCGCCAAGCTGGTCAAGGCTACGCTTGGTTATGACCGCGTGATGATCTACCGTTTCGAAGAGGATGGTGCCGGCAAGGTCATCTCCGAAGCCAAGGAAAGAGAGCTGGAAAGCTTCCTCGGCCAATATTTCCCGGCCAGCGATATTCCCCAGCAGGCGCGTGCGCTTTATCTGAAAAACACGCTGCGCATCATCTCCAATGCCAGAGGTGAGCGTGTGGCTATCAACCCGGTCCTCGATGCATCCGGTGAACCGCTTGATCTGTCATTTGCGCATTTGCGCAGCGTTTCACCTATTCATCTCGAGTATCTGCGCAACATGGGTGTGTCCGCATCCATGTCGATTTCCATCATCGTCGATGGTGTTTTGTGGGGTCTGATCGCCTGCCATCATTATTCCCCACGCATGTTGTCGATGCCGGAACGGCTTGCCGCAGAAATGTTCGGTGAGTTTTTCTCACTGCATCTGCAGGCACTGAAACAGAAACGCAAACTGGACACAGCAAATCAGGCCCATGCAGCCCTCGATACGTTTCTACGCATTGCTGCGCACCACACTGACATTGAACAGCTTCTGGTCGAAAGTTTCCATGATTTCACACGGTTGATGCCGTGTGATGGCGTTGGCCTGTGGCTCAATGGCAAATGGTACGGTTATGGCTCGACACCGCCAGAAGAGGCTATTCCCGCTTTGGTGATGTTCACGACATCCATGGTTGAAAGTGCAAAGATCTGGGCTGGCCACAGCCTCACACAACAGCATCCGGAAGCGGCCTCCTATAGCAGTCTGGCTGCAGGCATGCTGGCCATTCCGCTATCGCAGGTCGAGGAAAAATACCTGCTGTTTTTCCGCAAAGAGCTGATCCAGACCCTAAACTGGGCCGGAAATCCGGAAAAATCCTATGAAACCGGTCCAATGGGTGACCGCCTGACCCCGCGCAAGAGTTTCGCCATCTGGAAAGAAACGGTGGAAATGCAGGCCCAGCCATGGACTGAAGCCGACAGGCAGATTGCCGAAGCCGCACGTGTCGCACTGATGGAGATCGCCTTCCACCACAGCGAGTTGATGGCAGGTGAACGCAAACGCGCCGAAGTGCGCCAACGCATGCTGAACGAGGAACTGAACCACCGCGTCAAGAATGTGCTTGCGATCATCAAGTCGATCGTCGGCAACCCAAAACAGCAAGGCCGCACGCTGGAGGATTATATCACATCGCTCAAGGGGCGCATACAGGCGCTGTCCTTTGCCCATGACCAGATTATACGTGGTGATGGCGGTGGCGCCCTGAAAGACCTGCTCGACGCAGAACTGACCCCACACAAGGCAGGCGAAGGCACGATCACGCTGGATGGCCCCAATGTGGTGCTTGATTCGCGCGCCTTTTCGGTCATGGCGCTCGTGCTGCATGAATTGGCCACCAATGCCGCCAAATATGGTGCGCTCGCCCATAATGGCGGACATCTGACCGTCAGCTGGAAACTGAACGAGGTCGGCGACTGCGCACTCGATTGGCGCGAAACTCTGCGGTCCAGCCTGGTGCCGCCATCACGCACGGGTTTCGGCACCGCACTGATCAACCGCAGCATTCCCTATGACCTTGGCGGCAAAAGCACCACCACCTACCTGCTGGATGGCCTGCAGGTACAAATGCTGCTGCCAGCCCGCCATGTCTCTTCATCGTCATCGGTGGCCCCAAGCACCATTGACCATAATACCGTTACCCCGTCACACCATCATGAAAAGGGTGAGCCCTTGAAAGTGCTACTCGTTGAAGACCAGATGCTGATTGCTATGGATGTTGAAAACATGCTGGAAGACAACGGCATATTTGGCGTCGAAACCGCCACATCCTCCGGCATGGCACTGGAAAAGCTGAAAAGCTTCTCACCTGATATCGCCATCCTCGATATCAATCTCGGTTCGGACACCTCCATTCCGGTCGCCCAGGAACTGCTGAAGCGGGATATACCATTCATGTTCGCCACCGGCTATTCCGACAGTCTTTCTGTGCCGGTCGAACTGACCAATGTCCCTGTCATCCGCAAACCCTACGATGAAGACGCGCTGATGTCCGCCATTGGTAGACTGGCGCCCAAACGGGAAAGCGCCTGAGGCGTCAGGTTCAATAAACCGGTAAACCGCGTTTCACGGCATCAGCCTGCGGCACCGCCGTCTTGCCGATGTCGAACCGAAACGAGGTGACTTTGAAGTTGTCGAGGTCAACCTCACATTGGAACGTAATATCGTACCAACGATTATTGATGTTAAACGCACCACCACTCGCCTCCAGCACATTGCCGGTGATCACACGACCCTTTTCCGAATTTGGTACAACGCCTCGCAGTCCAACGGAGTCAGCGCGTGTCGCACGGATCTGCGCCAGAGCCTCAATACTGCACATCTGCGCGATACGGCGTCTGGGTGGCAAATCGCCCAGCATGGAGCGCACGGCAGGATCTTTAATCGTCTGACCTGATAAAAGCTTCTTGGCGCTCTTTAATTTCTTTGGCGTATCGGTTTTCGGTGGCTGTGCCGCGGAATTCTGCTCGACGGGTTTGTCTTCGACAGGCTTCTCCTGTGGCTTGACCTCTTCGGCTTTCTTTGGATCTTCTGCCTTTACAGGATCAGGCGGCCCCAACTCACCATCGGCAGCGGTCGGAGGCGGGTTGTCCTCGGCAGCAGCTGGTGCGGTTTTCGACTCGGCAGTCTCAACCGGTTTCTCGTTTGGCTCGGTTGCCGTTTCGGTTCGCTTTTCTTCCGGTTGAGCAGGATCTTCCGAGACGGACGTCTCGTCTTCAGGACTGGCGCCAGGATTATCCATCACATCAGTCAGTTGCGGCTCTGGGCGGATCGGGATGTTCGGCAGCTCGGCCAACGACATGTTTTGCGCAGCCTGCTCCACTGGCGGCCGAGGCGGTGGCGGAGGTGCAGCAGGCTCTTGTGGCTTTTCCTGTTCCTTTTCAGACTCTGGTGGAGGAGGTGGCGCCTCAGGCGGTGGAACCAGATCGACACTGATGCTTTCCGGCTCAGCCACCTCAGTTGGAAAATCCGGCAACTGCAAAAAGAAAACACCAACAATGGCCAGGTGCAGCACGATCGATACCGGGATCGTCCATCCTTGCTGCCACCATTGTTTGTCTGGAATCTTCTGCATCGCACACCATCAATAGTGCAAACATAGCCAAAGTGCGACGGCGTTCTCGTACAATATCCCGTGCATGAAACAGATAGGTGCGGCCAGATGGATCGCAATAAAAAACCGGCCACAAGGGCCGGTTTTTTTGAATTCATGTCGCTGTTTTTAGCTATCCAGGAACGAACGCAGCTTGCGCGAACGGCTTGGGTGCTTGAGCTTGCGAAGCGCCTTGGCTTCAATCTGACGAATACGTTCGCGGGTCACCGAGAACTGCTGACCAACCTCTTCCAGGGTGTGGTCGGTGTTCATGCCGATGCCGAAACGCATGCGCAGAACACGCTCTTCGCGTGGTGTCAGCGAGGCCAGAACGCGGGTTGTCGTTTCGCGAAGGTTGGCCTGAATGGCGGCATCGATAGGCAGAAGCGCGTTCTTGTCTTCGATGAAGTCACCCAGATGCGAATCTTCTTCGTCACCCACTGGCGTTTCGAGCGAAATCGGCTCCTTGGCGATCTTCAGAACCTTGCGCACCTTTTCAAGTGGCATGGCCAGTTTTTCAGCCAGTTCTTCCGGTGTCGGCTCGCGACCGATTTCATGCAGCATCTGGCGCGATGTACGAACGATCTTGTTGATC